>NZ_AZDP01000111.1 GCF_001435525.1 Levilactobacillus koreensis JCM 16448 | reverse complement strand
ACTACGGTCCACAGCGGACTTTCACCGCCTAGTTAGCGCCCATGCCGGGCGCACATTCCACAGGAGTCTGGGGGTGTCCCAGGCTCCTTTTTAATCCCCATTTTCTCGTGCAGACTGCCTTGTAATCCACCATAGACGCCGTCCTCGGAGATGGCTAAGCTGAACGTATCAGTTTAGTTGAGCACATAATCTATCCTGGGAAGGAATCAATAATGCACCGTTTAAAATTTCTATTGTTGGCAGTTATTGCTATGATCAGTCTCTTTGTTTTTGCGCCGCCAGTCACGGGACAGGCCAAGGTCGTTTGGAAATTTCTGACATTCAAGAGTGTTCATCAAGTGCCAGCATCATTGCGTGGAACCTGGTACGCCTACGCTCCCGACTACAAGCGTAATGTTTCTTTGACCCTTAACAAGAAGTCATTCACCGTCCGGAAAAACCATAAAAATCATATCGTTAAGCTCGCCCAAAATTGGCGGACCTCCAGTTCCTCACCCCGAGTCGATTTCCGCCAAGACAAGTACGGCTGTTACTTCTACCACATTCAGAAACTGATCAGTGATGCTGACGGGTTCGGTATGATCAAACGAACGAGCTACCATCATCAGCCGGCGCTTATCTGGTACCCTACTGTCCCATTCAAACACAATCGCGTTGTCATTTACACCCATCACAAACAAAAGCACACTATTTTCCAGTCAACCAAGCACAACACCATTGTCGCTGCCTTCGGCGGAAAATAACCAAAAATGTTCCACATGAAACATTATTACATTCAAAATTGGGTCTGGGACAAAAGTCCCAGACCCTTTGTGCGCTCCGAACGTATATTGCTGAAACGTGCGCCAAAAGGCAGTCAACTCCGCTTAACCCCGATAGACAAACAATCCAA
>NZ_AZDP01000110.1 GCF_001435525.1 Levilactobacillus koreensis JCM 16448 | reverse complement strand
AGGCTTGAGATGTAGGAACAGTCAAAACATTCTAGTCCTTTTATGAATGAATTGGGATATAGTTAATTCCGGAAAGTACATCCAAATATTTTTTGGTTATCAATTTTTTCAATCTCAATTGATACTTAACATCTTACATGAGCTATTGTAATAGTAACAGCAACTCTCCCCACAATCGTTTTACGGTCCATTCCGGTTAAGCCAGTTAACAAAAAAGGATACCCCCCACTTCGCCAGCGGAAAATATCCTCAAGTCAGTTTTAAAGTGTGAACACAATTCCCAAAACCAGATAGCACACCCCAGAAATCAACCCAAATCGAGCCGGTGCATTAACCACGATTGGCGCGTTTTTGGCACTCGCCACGTGATGGACTTCGACCTTTTCCCCCGGCATGAGATCTTCCTTATCTGCCCGGTTGTGTCGCCGGAAGAGGTGCCGCCACCCCGTAAATAAATGTCCTTTTAACAGAACACAGATGGCACCAAACACAATGAGGGCCAGACCGACTAAAAATAAAATATTGCCGATCACCATCAGCGGCTGTCCCAGCAGCTTCATCACCAAAGCCACCAGTAATCCTGCCGCTACGGTTCCCGTTGCCCATCTCTGCCAACTATTCATCCAATCACTCCTAATACTCACTAAGAAAAAATTCGCCCATTACACTTGGCTCTACTCATGCTATATCTATACAGACTTTAATCGCCAATAACCTACTACACAGTAATAGTCAGCTACTTTCTCGATAGCAATATTGACCATCTACTCATTAACCACAATCGCATCAATGGCCGGATTAATTAACCAATTATACGACATCGGTAGGATATTTCAACGTTTCTCACAGCCGCCGAAATTTCTGACGGCCACAGCGCAATCAGCTCATCCTAACCTTCCTTCGTAATTAGGGTAAGAAAAAACTTGAGCCAACGCAAAGCGCTACTCAAGTTTTTGTCATTTTTATTGTTCGTGACTCCGGAAACGGTTCTTAAACAATGGGCTGACTGGCCGGTTTTCGTTGATTCGCTTGATGGCTTGACCAATCAGCGGACCAACCGAAATTTGTTCGATCTTGTCAATTTGCTTGTCGGCCGTTAATTGAATTGAATCCGTCACAACTAATTTCTTAATTGGAGAATTCTTGATCCGTTCAATTGCCGGACCGGACAGAACTGGGTGGGTACAGCTAGCGTAGACTTCCTTGGCGCCGGCTTCCATCAAAGCCTTGGACCCCAAGGTAATCGTCCCAGCGGTATCAATCATATCATCGATCATGATGCAACGTTTACCCTTGACATCCCCGATGATGTTCATGATTTCCGCCACGTTCGCCCGTGGTCGCCGCTTGTCGATAATGGCAATTGGGGCCTTGAGGAATTCGGCCAACGCCCGGGCCCGCGTCACACCACCATGGTCAGGTGAAACGACGACCGCGTCTTCGGCTAAGCCGTTGCTTAAGAAGTAGTCCGCCAGTAACGGTGCGCCCATCAAATGGTCGACCGGTACATCGAAGAATCCTTGAATCTGCGCAGCATGTAAGTCCAACGCCACGACCCGCGTTACGCCGGCCGTTTGGAGCATGTTTGCGACTAATTTAGCCGTAATTGGTTCCCGTGACCGGGCTTTACGATCTTGACGCGCGTAGCCATAGTACGGAATGACCACGTTAATGGTGGCCGCACTTGCCCGCCGTAAAGCATCGATCATGATCAGCAGTTCCATCAAGTTATCGTTGACGGGCGCTGAAGTTGACTGAATCACATAGACGTGACTGCCCCGGACACTTTGTTCAATGTTGATCCGGATTTCGCCGTCACTAAAACGGTCCACCGAAGTCTTCCCTAATTCGACACCAACCTCGTTAGCAATCTTTTGCGCCAACGGTTTGTTGGAGTTTAACGCAAAAATCTTTAATTTAGGGTCAAAATATTGCGTAGCCATAATTTCCTCCAATAGCAACTAGTCTGCCTGAATTTACTACAACAATTTTATGCTATCGGGCCCGGAAACACAAGACCTTCAGCTTAATCTTCACCACGATATGGTAGTTTCTGATAGTAATTAGGCTTGTTCGTTTGCCGTTGCCGAGCAATTGCCATGTCGTATTTGTTGACAGCGTCGGTAATTGTTGACCCCGCCGCGATGAAACTGTGGTCAGCCACATCCAAGGGAGCGACCAAGTTTGAGTTTGAACCGATAAAGGCATCGTCGCCCACAACCGTCTCGTGCTTGTTCTTGCCGTCGTAGTTGACGAAGACAACCCCACAACCGACGTTGATATTCTTGCCGAGCTTAGCGTTACCCACGTAGGTCAAGTGGCCAACCTTCGTGCCTTCACCGATTGTCGCCTTCTTCACTTCGACAAAGTTGCCGAGGTGCACCTTAGGCCCGATGTGTGATTCTGGACGCAAATGGCTGTTGGGACCAATGTTGCTGCCAGTGGCCATGTCGGAGTCTTCTAGCAGAGAAGACGTGACGGTCACGTGATCGGCCAACTTGGCGTTCCGCAATTCGGAGTGCGCGCCAATGTAGCAATCTTCACCGATGACCGTGTCGCCCTTTAACAGAACGCCGGGTTCGATGATGGTGTCGGCACCGATCTTGACGCCGGCATCGATGTAAGTCGTTTCCGGATCAATCAACGTGACCCCATCTTGCATGTGCTGACGGTTGATTCGTTCGCACATGATCTTCGTGGCGGCGGATAAGGCCACCCGGTCGTTAACCCCCATGGATTCATCGAAATTAGCCATTTGGTAAGCCGCTACGATGTCCCCTTGGCGCTTCAAAATTTCAATGACGTCGGTCAGGTAGTATTCGCCCTGCGCGTTGTCGTTGGACGTTTCGTGAAGGGCCTTAAACAACTTCTGGTTGTCAAAGACGTAAACACCAGTGTTGATTTCGTGAATTTCTTGTTCTTCGGAGTTAGCGTCCTTTTGTTCAACGATTTTTTCAACGATACCGATATTGTTGCGGACGATGCGGCCATAGCCGGTTGGGTCCGGGGCAATCGAGGTTAAGATCGTTGCGGCGGCGTGCTTGGCTTCGTGATAGGCAAAGAGGTCTTCGAACGTTTCGGCACGGAACAATGGCGTGTCCCCACTAACGATTAAAGTCGTTCCTTGTTCATCCTTTAAGATGGGTTCCGTCTGTAAAACGGCGTGGCCCGTCCCCAGTTGCTTGGCTTGCAGGGCGTATTGTGTCCGGTCACCAAGTGTGGTCTTCACGTCGTCGGCACCGTAGCCCACGACCGTCACGATCTTATCCATGCTGGTTTGCTCAACCTGCGTCAACACATGGTCGACCATGGCCTTGCCACAAACCTGATGCAATACTTTGTACAACTTTGACTTCATCCGGGTGCCCTTGCCGGCTGCGAGGATAATGGTATTTCTAGTCGTCATTTCCAAATATACTCCTAGCTTTATTTAGTTTCGTCACCAAAGATCTGCGTGAGGTAGTTCCCCGGTGTCACACGAATCTGTTCATCCGCCGTCTGAATCTTCAGTAACGACGTGTACTTGCTAACGGTCCGTTGACCGGCAAAATCACCTTCAGCGAACACCGCCACACCAGCCAATTGCGAATCAAACTCGTCGACTAATGAGCGCAGGCCCCCAACGGTCCCGCCGCCCTTCATGTAATCATCGACGATCAGGACCCGTGAATTAGGCTTCACACTGCGCTTCGACAGGGCCATGCGTTCAATACGCTTGGTCGAGCCAGAGACGTAGTTCACACTCACGGTCGAGCCTTCGGTGATCTGTGAATCGTGACGAACGATGACAAATGGCACATTTAGGTAGTTGGCCACGCTTTGAGCCAACGGAATTCCCTTGGTTGCCACGGTCACGACCACGTCGACATTTTGGTTCAGATACTGGGTCGCCAGAATCCGCCCGATTTGCCGTAAAGCGGCTGGTCGGCCAAGGATATCTGACATGTACACGTAGCCCCCTGGGAGGTAACGGTCGGCTTCAGATAATTCTGAAATCATTTCACTGACGAATTGTTCGGCTTCTTCCCGTAAAATATACGGAATGAACCGCGCACCGCCAGCAGCACCAGGAACCGTCTCCAGAAGACCGGTTCCCCGAGCTTGGAAGGTTCGCTTCAAGATGGTCAGGTCTTCACTGATGGAAGACTTGGCCGACTCATATCTAGCTGCAAAAAAGGTCAATGACACCAATTGATGCGGCCGTTCCAATAAATACCGGGTCATGTCCACTAACCGGTCACTTCTTCTGACTTTCAACTTCTTCACCTCAACTATTTCTTTAGAGTTAATTGTAAAGCTAATTTTAGCATAATTGTTCGGGTTTTTCGTGATATTTTCGTGAGAAATGGAAAAACTCACGGAACTTGATTTTCTGAAAGCGGATGAAACCCGTTAACACCGGCTATCACCTTGGTTTATTACAATTTTGGGGATGTGAGGGGATTGGCCCACTGCCAGCGACTAGAAACGCCTGCCACCTCGGCGGACTGTGACCGTTTCGCCTCCTACCAGTGCCCGCACCCTTCACACTTCAATCCAACCTTACTCCGGTCTGTCACGTCAGTTCAAGCAATGACCATCGAAAATCAATATTTACTGGTTTCCCCTACAGTGCTTTCAATTTTCCACGCAACCCGCGTAAACGTGAATTCCGAACGGTCGTGAGCGAGAGTTTTCGGCGCATAGAAAACTCCCAGCTCATGAGATGCACTTTGAGCTGGGAGTTATTAGATTATTTTTAAATTGGTCGGACTATATGATTATGCTGACAAGCTCTGAGCATCAACTAAACAATGCTAAACGCTTAGCAACCTTACCAGCAATCACCATTGCTGCCATAGATTCACCGTGTAAGCCGAGAGGCCGGCAAATATGGGCTCAGGCGCGTCGTTCTGCTTGGTCGGCGTTTCATGCCGGCTTAACAGAAAACCAATCTTGAAGACTCGGCACTTGCGAGGCTTCAAGTTGCGTTCGCACCGTTCCAGCCCATATCTGTCGGCCGGTAAGGCGAAGACCTCGTCCATGTTGCCTATTCAGCCGTTTGAAGTTTCTGCCAGCCGAGGGCGATGAAGTAGAAGATGGCTTCAATGGCCGCGATGAAGAAGGAGACCGGATAGTTCGTCACGTAACTCAGCGTTAACCCGCTCCAAACCCCAATCAAGGCTAGCACGATGGCCAAAACCATCATACCGCCGACCGTGTGGGCAAAGTATTTCGCCGTCGCTGCGGGTAACGTCAAGAGGATGAAGATCAGTAATGACCCCACGATTTGCGCCGCTACACTCACACTCAACGCCAACAGGACTAAGAAGGTCACGGATAACGTGTTGGTCCACAGCCCTTTGACCCGTGCCCCGGTGTGATCAAACGAATCGAATTTCAAGAACCGATAGATCACGAACACGACTAGCAATACCAGCAAGGACAGCCACAGCATCTGTTGCACATCACCGGCACTGATACCGATGACACTCCCAAACAGGATGCTGGTGGCATAGCTTGCATTCTTATTGGCCAATGACAGGAATAGAATCCCCATCCCAATAAAGAGTGCGGAAATGGCACTGGTAGCCGCTTCTCGGCGTTCACTGCGGGCACTTAGCTGGCCCACGATGACCGAACTGACGACCGTAAACAGGAGCATCCCGTTCAACGGTGCCCATCCGGCAAAGACCCCAAAGGCCGCACCGGAAAATCCAATTTCGGAGAGTGTATGCGTCAAGAAGGACATATTTCTGGCAATCACGAAGACACCCATGATGCCACAGATAATGGCAATGATGGTTCCGGCCGCGAAGGCGTTGCGCATAAATTCATAACTAAACATTTTCGCCCTCCCAAACCTTTTCCTGCGTGAGACCACTGATGGGTCCCTGTTCCGCGCCATTTGGCGTCAACATCAAATACTGCGAGCTGTATTTACGAGCCATCGGAATATCATGCGTCACAAATAACACGGTCAAGTGTAGCGACTCATTCAGCTCGATAACGAGATCCAAAAGTTCCGTCTTGGTCACGGGGTCCAAACTGGCCGTCGATTCATCGAGAATCAACAGGTTCGGCGCTTCCACCAACGCTTGGGCGAGGTAGGCCTTCTGCTTTTCCCCACCAGATGCCTGCCCGATCGGTCGATTGGCAATGGCTTCCAGTCCGGTCCGCTGCAAAATCGTCTGGACCTTTTCCCGTTCCTTCCGCGATAACCACGGCCACTTCCAGCCGGTCAGATTCAACCCGACAAAGTCCCGAATGGTTAGGGGATAGTCCGCGTCAATATTCCGAAATTGTGGCACGTAGCCGATCTTGACCTCATTGGTAGCAGGTAGGTAAGCGACTTGACCGTGGGTGGGCCGCAACTGATGCAACACGGTCCGCATCAATGTCGTCTTCCCGACCCCGTTCTTACCGACGATACTCCAGAATTCGCCCTGCCGAATCGTCAGGTTGAGGTCGCTAAAGACTGGATGATTCGGGAAGGTGACCCCGAGATGTTCCAATTTTAAAATGGGTGCTGCCGTCATAGTTACTTCTCCTTCTGCTGGATCCGTTGGACTTGTTCATACTGCTTCAACATCCACGTCCGGTAGTCTTGGTTGGCCGGCATAGTCTCGGTCACCTTGACGACGGGAATGCCGTATTTTTTGGCCAAACGAACCATATTCGTCACGTTTTTACTGGTATTTTGCGTATTCTCCACAAAAAATGCCACGCGGTGATGCTTTAGTTGGGACTGTAATTGGGTAATATCAGCCGGCGTCGGGTCACTATCCTCTTCAATCGACTGGGCAAAGTGCCCGTCGCTGATGCGGTAGCCCATCGCCGTCAGGGCCAGATCAAAAACCGGCTCACTGACGGCTACCCGTTGCCCGCGACCATTTTTGGCCAATTGTTTGGCTAAGCGTGGCAAGGCCGTCAGCTGCTTTTCATAAGCTGCGCCTCGCTCGCGATAGGCCTTGGCGTGGGCCGGGTCAAGCTTACTGAACTGAGTCACCAAGTGGCGGGTAACTTTGATCATCACATTCGGGTCCGACCACAGATGGGGATTGTCCCCGGTCTGCTTGCCCATTAGCTTACCGATATTAAGCGTCTTGGTCCCGGAGTCCCGATTGGCCTGAACAACGCGGTCCATCCAGCTGTCATACCCCAGCCCGTTTTCAATCACGACATCGGCCGTCGCCACCTGTTTGGCCGTCTTGACGTCTGGCTCGTAGCTCTCGGCGTCGATGCTAGGACTATTGATGACCGTGGTCACCGTCCCCTGCTGGCCTAAAATGGTCCGCGCCGCTTCACCATAAAAGTCTAGCGTGGCGACCACATTGATCTTACCGGACCGGTTCGGCGTCGTTGTCTGACACCCGGCCAGTATTAAAATTGCCGCTAAACTCATGATTAACGTTAAAACCCGTGACCATTTCCGCATGTTCTTCCACCTTTTATGTAAATGATAATGATTACCATTTAGTATTCTACCAGAAATTGAAAGCTTGTCAACAAGTCTCAAATCTGTCCAGACGAAAAAAGTGAGAACCCACGTGGGGCCCTTACCTTTTAGGCAAATCTTTCAATTCTTTTAAGTTCGAAGTTGGTTATTCGTCAACCATAACTCAGTCTTCCACGTAAGGCTTTAAGAAGCCCGCGACCATCTGATCGTAACGTTCGGGATCTAGCTTCCGGGTCTCGATATGACCTGCGACCGGATCGCGATACTTTTGCTTGGGCCCAGCCGCCGCTTGATAGAGAATGTTGAGATTGGTGACTGGCACCGTCTCATCATTAGCACCTTGAATCAGGAGTAATGGCAAATGCGTCTTCCGCAATTGCGCGGCAATGTCACCGTCCGCCAAACGGTAGCCGGCTAAGCGGGAATACTGATCGGCAATTGGCAGTGTTGGGGTCGCTGGCACATGGTACTTGTGATGCAAGCGGAACCGGGCTTCGGCCATGACGGAGGCATATCCGGAATCAGCAATTATGGCTTTTACGTTGCTAGGAAGCTCTTCTCCAGCAGTCGCCATCACCGTCGCAGCCCCCATGGAAATTCCGAGCAGAACAATCTGACTGTCCTCACCACATCTATTGATGACCTGCTGGATCCAGCCCTGATAGTCAATGCGGTCCGGCCAGCCATAACCGATGGTACAGCCCTCGCTCTCACCATGTGCCCGGGCATCTGGCATTAAGACATCGTAGCCCCAGTCGTGAAAGGTCCGCGCCCAAGGAATCATTTGCTCACGGGCATGGCCCAAGCCGTGCGCTAAAATGACGACCTTCGTCGTTGGGTGGTCGGCAGCTAGAAAACTTGACCGTAAGATGAGACCGTCTAAGCTCGTCTGGGTCCACTCGGCTGGATGTTGCCGCAGATACCAAGCATTATCCGCCGGCGCATTTTCCGCAATTGCCCGGAGCTTTGATTTCCGCCGTCCCCGTGAGAAGGACTTCGTGATTGCCTGATAGACAACCGCTGACCCACCTAAAACGCCAACTGCACTAGCCACGGTCGCAACCGCCGCACCAGTGACCCACTTTTGCCAAGTCTTCATCTGCACTACCCCATTTCGTTTTTGTTTGCTACCTTAACTGTACCCAAATTCTGCGGGGAGTGCCACTATTTACGTCGAGTTTACCGCGTCATTTAACTGGTTGCGTTACATTATGTCTTATCCTTATTTCCTGGGGAATAACTTGGAGCCGGATTAGTTTGAATTTTCAGCAAGTGTATCCTAATTTCAGAAAAAAACATCTTAATCGTACCATGACGTTCATCTCATTTCTGATTGATTATTGCCATTATAGGTTAACTTGCTAACCCTAACGACGCTTAACCATCAGTTCATTCTGCATCCGTCCGAGCCACCTGTTCAGTTGATGCCGACGAACATTGCCGGTGTGCTTTTTCCGTCTGACCATATAGCAGCTGAAGTAACTCCAACTGCGTTCGCTTCGTTTTCAATGCCGCGTTCAACTCAGCTGCTAGTCCCGTATCTAGGCGTTGTTGTTCTCTTTCCACGACCCTCACCTCTGGTAACAGAATGCCGGAATCCAACTCGGAATACAACCGAAGCGCCTTATAAATTTCGTTATACAAATATTGCTGTAAAAGGGCTATCCATCACGTTCATCTTCTGTCCAAAAAGGACCTCACCAGCCAACATTCAGCCAGTAAGGTCCTCAAAACAGTCACAGCTTAATTACCGTACTTCCATCCGCACAGCCCCTGCTGCCGGTTCATCCCCGTTCTCCACGTAGAATTGCCGGACAGCACCAATTAGATTGGCGTCATTCAAGAAACGACAGGCCCGCACGTCGGCCGTCAACGCAGCCTTGTGTTGGTGCATCAGGTGTTGAATCCGCTGTTGCAGGTCGGCCACGAATCCCGGTCGCGCCGAGATGCCGCCGCCAATCAACAGGCGTTGCGGATTCAGGCTGACGTAGAGGTTGAACGTCCCAATGCTCAGCCAATTCAGCATCTCACCCACACACTGCTGGGCAATGGTGTCGCCGTTATTGGCGAGGTCAAACACGTCCTGTGCCGTAAACGCCGTGGACAACTCTTTCAGTCGTTGGTAGCGCGCCGCCATTTTGACCGGACTTGCCAGCTGACTAAACGTCTCGCCGGCTGGGTTCATGACCATGTAGCCGAATTCGCCGGTGAAATTATCCTGACCGGCCATCAGCTGCCCGTTAATCGTCATGGCACCGCCAATGCCCGTTCCAATAATCATATAGATGGCATCGTCGACGTCCTTGGCATTGCCCCACCAAGCCTCAGCTAATGCCGCACAGTTGGCGTCGTTTTGAATGCTGACGGGGACGCCTAGTGCCGTGCGCAACGTGGCCTTGATGGGAAATTCGTTCAGATAATCCACGGCACTGGTCCCGGAGATTTTCCCCACGACCGTGTCGACACCCCCGGGCAGGCTAACTGCGACGCCCGCGAACGGCAAGGCCAGCTCACGTTTGACCGCAATCAGCTTATCCAACAGTTCCGGCCACGTTTTCGGCGTATTGAACCGGTTTTTGTGCGTCAAATTTTCTGCCGCCCAGACGCCATACTTTACGGTTGTCCCGCCAATATCAATGGCGAGGATCGGTTCAGGCTTTTGCGTCATCATGCTCACCATCCAATGAAAGGTCCTCGCCGTTGGTAGCGATCACGCGCTGGTACCAGTAGAAGGAATCCTTCCGGTAACGCGCTAAACTACCGCTACCATCGTCGTTGCGGTCAACGTAAATGAACCCGTAGCGCTTCGACAGCTGACCGGTGCTGGCGGACACAATATCAATGGCACTCCACGGTGTGTAGCCCATGACCGGCACGCCGTCTTCCTCCATGGCCAACTTCATTTGGACAATGTGGTCACGCAGGTAGTCGATCCGGTATTGGTCGTGGACTTCATGGTCGGCGGTCAATTTGTCGATGGCCCCGATCCCGTTTTCCACGATAAATAGTGGTAAGTGGTAACGGTCATTCATCCAGTTCAGCCCGTAACGTAGGCCTTCTGGGTCGACTTGCCACCCCCAGTCGGATTGCGGTACGTATTTATTCGTGACCAGGTCGCGGCTCTCGTTGTAGGAGAACTGCTTGTCTTCGTGGTCGCTGGCCTGCGTCGCAAAAGACATGTAGTAGCTGAAGCCCAGGTAGTCGACGGTCCCGCGCTTCAGGTTGGCCAGGTCGGCCTTGGTGATGTCCAAGTCGTACCCCTTAGCGTCAAAATACTGCGTCAACCAGGTCGGATAAGTCCCCTCACACTGGACGTCGGAGAACCAGAACCGGGCTTGCATGGCCCGTTGCGCCTTCAACACGTCACTCGGCTTGTCGGTTGCTGGATAAACCGGCGAGAAGGCCACCATAGCCCCCACTTGGAAATCAGGATTGATCTGGTGAGCGATCTGAACAGCCAGCGAACTAGCCACGACCTCGTAGTGACCGGCTTGATACATGACTTCTTCGGCGTTTTCACCCGGCTTCACCTGAATTCCGGAGTTGGTAAACAACGTGAAGGCCCGATCGTAGTTACTCTGGTTGTTAATCTCGTTAAACGTTAACCAGTACTTGACCTTGTCTTGGTAGCGTTCGAAGACGGCCTTGGCAAAACGCGTAAAGAAGGTAATCGTCTTACGGCTACGGAATCCACCATATTTCGTCACCAAGTGGTAAGGCATTTCAAAGTGGGAGAGCGTGACCACGGGTTCGATGTTGTACTTCAGGCATTCATCGAATAAGCGGTCGTAAAACTTCAGTCCCTCTTCGTTGGGCTCAATCTCATCACCCTGCGGAAAGATTCGTGACCAGGCAATCGACGTCCGAAAGCTCTTAAAGCCCATTTCGGCAAAGAGCTTCACGTCTGCTGGGTATTGGTGGTAGAAATCCACGGCGTCATGGTTCGGGTAAAATTCGCCCGCCTGCACGCCGTCCGTGATTTTCCGCTCGTCGTGACTCCCCGCGGCGGTCATGACATCGGCAACACTAAGGCCTTTGCCACCAACGTTGTAGGCGCCTTCAACTTGGTGCGCAGCAACGGCACCGCCCCATAAAAAGTTCTTCGGTAATCCATGTTTAGTCAATTCAATTTCCTCCTAAAAATAATCCGATTAAATTTTTCGCCTGCGGCTGCCAGGCGCCACGCTATGGGGACCGCCTATAGCCAAAGAGCGGTCTGTAGGCTCGGCCTGAAGCCTCACAAAACGAGTCTTCAAGCCGTCCCGTGCTGTAAGTCGACATAAAACGTCGACCAACACCACTGTCACAGCGTTCTGTCTGGCCTCCTCCGGCTTAAACTTGTTCATTGTTTAGCAGACTTCACCTGTTAACCTACACTCATAGTTATCAGATATGACGGTAACTTTATTTCTAACATTTGTGACGTCTGTCGCCTTCTGGCTATGTTCGTCATAAATGTTCAACTGAAATTACACGCTAAACCATCTAACATTTCCAATTACGCTACAAGATTGTCGCCAATTCGCCGACCGGCAACCATTATTTATCAGCCGAAACCATCTCAAGCCGGAGAGTTTCAGGCAGAGCGCTGTGTCGGTGGTGTTAGCTAGCGTCCTTCGCTAGGTTACACCACGAGACGGTTCGAAGACTCGCTTTTCGAGGCTTCAAACCGAGACCGAAGACCGCCCTTTGACTTCAGTCGGTCCCAACAGCGTGGCGCCTGTTACTCGCAGGCAATCTGATGATATCAGCATAACGCCTACAAGAAGTCCCCACAGATTAATAAACAATCAATTAACAGTAAAGTGATTGATGAGTCTCTAGCCGGAGGATGGCAGGTTCGGAGCCTGTGTCGGGGTGTTTGGTCGGGTTCTTTCCGGCCTTACACCCGGGCCGTCCTTGAGACATCGCGATTTTGGCGGGGGCTCAAGGCGCCTCTGAAGACCGCTTTTTGGCTTCAGAGGTTTGCCCCACAGACGGAGTACCTGCCAGCCGCAGGCGATCCAGACTCCGCAATCCCATTTCCTGATAAAAATACGATACCGGCCGACCCAATTGCGAGCCATCCTGTATCGTATTTTCGTGAAGCCTGTTAGTGATGAAAGATCAGTCGCGTTCCGTTCATGTTCAGCACCCGGTGAATGGCAAGGGACGCCCCACCCAATAAGGTGGCATACTTCACGTCCTTTGACATGACTAGGGGTGGCACCAACGGCATGAACCCCAATTTCATCTGAATATTCTTTAAAATTTCGGGCAACCGGTCAATGAGTGGTGAGTTGAAGAACACCATCTGCGGATCATACGCAGAAATCAGGTTACTCGTGACCAAAGCCAGGTAGTAACAGAAATCTTCGAGCAGGCCCATAATCGCTTCGTCCTCGGCTTGATAGTCGCTGACTAATTGATTCAGGTCATAGTCTTTGGCCTTCTTCAGCACCCGCGCCTTTTCTAGCAAAGCGGTCTGTGACCACTCCGCATCGAAACTGGCGAGCTTCGAGAGCGGCCGGTGATGATCACGCGACTCCTGGATGATGGTCTGCCCGATTTCTCCGGCCTGACCGTAATTACCCGTATAGAGCTGCGTGTTGAGGATAATCCCCGCACCAACACCCTCATGAATGCTGACAGACACAATGTGCTCGAGTTCCTGCTTACTAAAGTCTTGTTCGAAGACCGCCGACAGGTTCGCTTCATTTTCCATCACAATGGGCACCTGGTACCGGTCGTGGAAATAACCGACAATATCAAAGTCTGCATAATCCACGAACGGTGACGTGATGACCTTGTTATGGTAAACGACCCCGAAGATGGCGATGGAGATTGCCTGCAACCCGTTGACCACATCAAACTGTGGCAACTGATTGATCAGCCCTTCCATTTTAGCCACGACATCTTCAACCGACTGATTATCAATGGGACTTGTGCTATACGCTAATGCTCGGCCATCCATCTGGGTGACTAGCAATTCCACGACGTCGCCAGAAATACTGAAGTTGATCACATAGCCATAAGTCGCGTTGAATGCCGCTAACTCCGGCCGGCGACCACCAGTACTGGTCCCCCGTGCCTCGCCAAGACTGGTCACTAATTTCCGGTCGATGAAGGACCCGATAATATCGGAGACCGTCACCTTATTTAATCCCAAAAGTTTTGAGACCGCATTTCTAGAAATCGGACCATGATTGACGATGGCTTGAAGCACTGAACGCTCGTTGTGAATCCGCATAACGTCCTTATTAATAATCATCCGCGTCACTCACTTTTTCCGATTAGTCTTTGTTGGAGTCATCAGCGTCTTCAGCATTTTCACGTGCATGCTTTTCAGCCAAGTCGCCTTGCATCTGCTTTTCGATGCCGTCAACGTGGTAGAACATCAGCGCGATACCTGAAAGCGCAAAGCCCAACAGTGGAACCCAAATGTAGTTCAATTCGATACCGTGTAAGGCACCTGCAGATTGTGTATGGTTGGCAACGTAACCAGTCCCAGTCAAAATCCAACCGGTGATCACACCACCAATCCCCATCCCTAATTTAGCACTAAAACTAGAGAAGGAGGTCACGATTCCTTCGGCACGGACACCGTTCTTCCATTCACCGTAATCAACGGCGTCGGCAAGCATAACGGCGATCAAGCCAGAAACGAACCCAGTACCCATGTACCCAACGACAGTCGCAAAGATAATCATTGGAACACTGAGGTTATTAGCACCTAAGCTCAAGAGTAATTGACCAACAACGGCCAAGATCATCCCACCGAGCATGGTGTTCCGCTTACCTAACCACTTAGAGGTAGCTGGCGTTAAGACAACGGCAACCAAGGAGACGATTTGTAAACTCAGAACAAATGAAGCTAACGTTGCATCGTGCATGTTGTACTTGAAGAAGTAAACAGTAACTTGTGAACGCGTTTGCATCCCCATCCAGTAAATGAAGTTGATGAAGATGATGATTGCCCATGGCCAGTTACGCTTCAAAGCTTTCAAAGATTCCTTAATTGGAATAGATTGACGAGAGCTCTTAGTTTGTACCCGTTCATGCGTGTACTTGAAGACAAAGTAGAAAATAATAACAACGATAACGGCAACGATCAAAGCCCAGATGAACCAGCCACGTGCGCTAGTCGTTGAACCGTGACCGAAGAAGGCAACCATGGTCAACGTGATACCAGTAATAATAGTGGCACCGGCAGTTCCCATGAATTGACGAATGGTCGACAACGTAACCCGTTCTTGTGGGTTACTAGTCAATGATGGCAAAATAGAAGTAATTGGAATGTTAACGGCTGAATACAGCACATCGACCCCAATATAAGTAATGTAAGCCCAAACTAACTTACCCGTTAAACTCATGCTTGGCGTGGTGAAGACCAGCACACAGAACACGGCAAACGGAATTGAGAACCATAACCAGTACGGCCGACTCTTCCCCCACTTAGTATGTGTGTGGTCAATCATGATACCCCAGAATGGACCATCAAAGGCATCCACGACCCGGGCAGCCAGGAACAGTGTCCCAACGGCAGCAGCACTGAGACCAAAAGTATCAGTGTAGAAAATCATTAAGTACGTCCCAACCATTTGGAAGGACAAGTTGCAAGCGAAATCGCTAAAACTATAAGCGATTCGTTCATTCCAAGGAACCATATTTTTCGTGGTTACCTCAGATTTGGCAGCGTTTTCACTCATATGAAGCACCTCTTAGAAGTAAGTGTATGACGGTGATAAAAAATTCAATTTCCAATGCAAATCATACTGTAACCGCTTCCAATTGTCAATAGCTATTTTTGAACAATCTACCTATATCAAGCGTTAACTGAAAATTCATAGAAATATTTATATGAAAGCGTTGACAATTAATAGTCACTCGGCTACACTGTTGGTGACGATTAAAAAATTCAATTTCCGAAACTTCTTGTCACAGTTGTTGTTTGTTAGAACTACCGAATCGACGCGGCCATGAAGCCCCGTCTCAGTTGTTTTATGCTCGGTTTCGCTCCGAGTAGTGTTGGCGTCCAGCCCACGTCGACCAAATCAAAGCGAGTTGGTTGTTTACATATTTATTTTTTGACTTTAATTTGGGGTCCACCAGTGAGATTGGTCGCTGGTGGACCCCTTTTTTGGTGGGTCGAGATTGATTTAGAGTGTCCGCCTGCGGCTGCCAGGGATTACGCCTGCTGTGGGGAACGCCTCCAGTCAAAGAGCGGACTTCCAGCTCGCCTCAAAGCCACGAAGAACACGTGTCTCCGAGGTCGTCCCACGATGTAAGCCGAGAAAGTACCTCGACTAACATCGTCGACACGGCTGGCTTCATCCCTGGCCTCCTCCGGCTACGATTGAGCATTCTGGCAACAAGTGGTTGGCGCGTGCTAACTACTTCTCTAGCCGATAACCATGACAATCGGCTTGCTCTTCAACATTTTTTGCGGTGAACGAGTCTTTGACCCTAAACTTCTTACTACAACCGGCACTTAGCGCGGCTCATCGGCCAAAACTCCAACCATCTTTACACATCTACTAACCAAACCAAGCCACCGATTATTAACAGCTAAGGAAAGTTCAGTTACCGAAGTGACTATTTGAAGCGATTTACGACAGGAATTGACTAAAAAAGCGGTCTCCTCGGCCCCACTTGCTCGTGAGGAACGGGTAGATCGCTCTTTTCTAATTATTGCATTAAACAAAGTAACTTTGCTAAGTTCGCTTAGCCCATGATCTCATGAACCCGCTGCTGGAGCTCCGGGACCACTGACTCGACGAACCACGGGTGCTGGTGTTGCCAACCATAATTTAACGGCGATGGATGAACCAACGGAAAATATTCTGGTAAGTAATCCGCGTAGTGCTCGACCGTCGCTGTTAACGTCTTTTCGTGATGGGTCAGGTAGGCCTTCTGTGCGTACTGGCCGATCAATAACGTCAACTTGATGTTGGGCATCAGCTCAAGTAACGGCGCGTGCCATTTTTCGGCGAAGCCTTTCCGCGGTGGCAGGTCCCCACCGTGCTCGTGCTTACCAGGATAATAGAAGTCCAACGGTAACACGGCCAGCTTGCCTGAGTGATAAAATTGATCCTTGGTCACGCCCATCCAGTCTCTGAGCCGATTTCCACTGGCATCATCCCAAAACGTCATGGACGCCTGGGCCTGTCGACTGGGCGCCTGACTGACCAATAGAATCTCCGCATCCGCCGCCACGTGATACAGCGGTAAAATACCCTGTGCTGTAAAATCAGCGTTTTGCGGATCATCCTGAATTGCTTGAAAAATATCGTCTGCTTTCGTCATCACTGCCATCCTCACTTGACCCATTTTACGGTAACGGCCGTACCAAATAAACTTCCCGGCAGAAGCCTTTCATCCCATTAAAGACCCGTTGGGCGCGTGACTGTTTGCCACACAACCCGAAGACGGTCGGACCGGTCCCGCTCATCTGGGCGGCATCGGCACCAAACTTCATCATCTGTTGTTTCAACTGAGTAATTTCCGGATATCGGTGGGACGTCAACGGCTCCAGCGCATTGCCCATGACCGCACACATCGCCTCGATATCCTGATTTCGAACCGCGCGCAATAAGGCGTCGATATCGGGATGTTCCAGCTGATCATAGCGAATCTGCTGTAAAATGCTGGGCGTGGAAACGCTGACCTTAGGCTTAGCCAAAACGACCCAGGCCGCCGGCAACTTGGATAACGGGGTAATCCGTTCCCCTCTGCCGCGAACGTGGGCCGTACGACCATACACGCAGTACGGCACGTCCGAGTCAATCTGTAACCCCAATTCTGCCAACTCTTGCCAGCTCAAATTGAGTTGCCACAACTGATTAAGTCCCCGCAGAACCGCCGCGGCGTCGGATGATCCACCGCCGAGACCGGCTGCTACCGGAATATTTTTCTTGATGCGGATATTAACGCCCTCATCAACGTGATATTTGGTTTGGAGTAAATGTGCCGCCTGAAAGGCCAGATTTCGCTGGTCATTGGGCAAAAAACCACTATCCGAGGCTACCCGGATGCGCTTGTGCTTGGTTAGTGTTTGAATTTCGACATAGTCCGCCAAGTCCACGGACGTCATGACCATGTTCCACTCCTCCGCCCCATCCTGGTGGTGATAGGGGGTGTCGAGCCCGAGGTTTATCTTGGCAGGCGCCTTTTCAATCAGTTGCATGAGCTCACCTTAATTCTAAATAGGCCACCGCCTACCGTTCTCGTGAATCTGATTAAGCCTATTATACTATGCTTCCTGCCAAAAGAAAAAGGGTTCTCCAAGCGCATTGCATTCTTTACGGAAATATATGGTTAGAGCCGGATTGGGCCTGGCTAGTCGCACTGGATTCCACCTACTGTGGCGGAAACAATCTAGCCAAAGAACAGGCTTCTGGCTACAACCCTCCTCCAGCTTAAATTGAGTTTTATCGTAACTAAAGGTTGAAAGTTCCAAAATACCAGCCATACCTGCTCTAGAAACAATCGTGAATCTAAAACTAGGCAACCTGGTGGGTCCTTCGCCTTACCGGCCGGCAGATATGGGCTGGAACGGTGCGAACGCAACTTGAAGCCTCGAAAGAACCGAGTCTTCAAGATTGGTTTTCTGCTAAGCCAGCAGAAACGCCGACCAAGCAGAACGACGCGCCTGAGCCCATATCTGCCGACCTCTCGGCTTACACAGTGTGCGTAGACGACGAAGATAATGACTGTAGCAGTCACTATCGATTGGCCCGAAATCACTAGTCTCAAGGTTTTCGACTGTTGTCGTGGTAACGCACAGTCAAGCCGGAGGAGGACAGGGATGCAGCCAGCCGTGGAGGTGGTGTTAGCTGGCGATTCTGAAGCCAGCTTACAGCACGGGCGACTTTGGAGACACGCGTTCTTCGTGGCTTCAAAGCGAGCGAGAAGACTGGTGATTTTCCAGTCTGAAGCGTCCCCACAGCAGGCGGAATTCCTGTCAGCCGGAGTGCGGCAATTTCACACTATCTTAATGGTGCAAATCCTTGCCAATACTGGGGCGAGACAGGTATTTTATCTTTCAACCTTTAGTTATCGTAAAAGGATGACAAGTGATGCTCCTTTTAGACCAGTGGCTTGACTGATAATGTCTCAACACATTTACATTGCTGTCTAGCCATAACGTTTTGACAGTCATCATCCATCACTACCATAAAAACTCCATATCTGGCGGCCGGTAAGGCGAATGACACCATCAGTGTTGCAAAAGAATTTGGGCAAAATAAAAAGGCCTTGATCGGCCCAATTATCTATTCATCAAAGTCTACTTCGATGTTTTTGGTTAAAATATCGGTGTAACTGTATGAAACCCGTTCAAACGAGTTTTCGTCTTGGTCTAGATCCACTACGAAAACGGCTGGATAGGTTTCCCGAAGAATTCCATGCCGCTCTGTCGTCTTCTTACGCCCGGCCTGTGCAATCACCATCAACTTTTCGCCGATGCGATCGTCCAGTTTGTTCTTAATGTTCGCTAAACTTGTTGGCATGCACTTCACCTCTGTGAAACAATTATAACATCGTTTCACAAAAAACGCAAATTATACCACAACAGGCCTCAAACCGCAAGAATCCACAATTGGTAAGGGTTACATAAGTCCTTCATTGTGAAAAGCGTTGGTTAATTCGATGAAATTTATCAGGGTTAGCCGCTCTGGTCGCAGCTGACGCGAAATTCCCGTCTGATTTAAAACGGATTCAATTCGTTCACGAACTTCCGGTTGTTTTCCGAAAATCCCCTGTAAATTGTTCCACAGTGATTTCCGTCGGTGAGCGAAGCAGCCCTTAACAAACTTGAAGAGGGCTTGGTCTTCGTACGGTTTAACCGGCAACGGGTCGCGCCGAGTCAAGCGAATAATTGCCGAGTCAACGTTCGGTTGTGGAATAAATGCCGTCCGGGGCACCGCAAACGCCACTTCGACGTGGGCCCGGTATTGCATGACCACCGACAATGACCCGTACGCCTTGGTGCCGGGTTCGGCCACTAGTCGATCCGCCACTTCGGCCTGCATCATAACCACGATCGTATCGAAGTCCACCTGACTCTGGAGCACCCCCATCAAGATTGGCGTCGTGATGTAGTAAGGCAAGTTCGCAATTAATTTCAGCGGATGGCCGGGTTCAAAATCGTGCTTGACCACTTCCGGCAAGTTTGCCTTTAAAATATCCTGGTTAATGACCGTGACGTTGTCGTAATCCATCAGCGTCTCGTCCAAGACTGGCAAGAGGTTTTCGTCGATTTCAAACGCTACCACGTGATGAGCCCGCTTGGCGATCTGTTCGGTCAAGGCACCGATGCCGGGGCCAATTTCAATGACGTTATCGTGTTCGGTCACATCGCCGGCCGCCACAATGTTGCGTAGAATATTTAGGTCGGACAAGAAGTTCTGACCCAAGCTCTTCTTCGCCACCAAGTGGTACCGGTTAAGAATTGCTTTAGTCCGGGCTGGTGAGCCAATTTCTGGTACGCTGTTATTCATTTGCATTCTCCTTTGCTCGAATCTGTCCCAGCGCTGCGGCAAAATCTGCCGGCTGGATGCCGAACATCCGTAAGCGCTTCTCGAGCTGTTTGCCGTTGACGTAACCGATCTGCAAGAGTTCACCGAGCTGTTCCCGCCGTGCCTTGGCACCGGCCCCACCGATCAGCCCAGCGGCCATTAGGTCTTCGTGGGTGATCAACGTTGGTGCGGCCGTGGTCTCCGTATACACGTGGTCTAGTGCCGCGCGAATGGCTTCAGGACTGGCGTGTTCGACACCCAGTGACCCACCGGCTTTGTCCGGCCGCCCCTCCGCTTTGGGCAAGAAGGCATGCTTGGCGTTGGGAACGGCTTCGGCCACAATTTTACGAATCTTTTCACCGGAGAAATCGGGGTCGGTAAAGATGATGATGCCCCGTTGGTCGGCTAACTTTTCAATTAAGGCCAGCGTATCGTCATCAATGGCGGAACCGCGCGTCTCAATGGTGTCGGCGTTGACCGCCCGGTTGATCTGCTTGGTATCGTCCTTGCCCTCGACCACGAGGACCTCTTTAATCTTCTTCATTTATTTTGTAAAACTCCTCTGCGTTTTTAAACGTGGCAGCAGCGATCTCTTCCGGCGTCGTTTCCCGTTCCTTGGCAATCGCCTCAACGGTGTAACGCGTAAATCCGGGTTCGTTCTGCTCGCCACGGTGCGGTTCCGGCGTCAGGTATGGCGCATCGGTCTCGACCATCATGACGTCCAGTGGCGTAGCGCGCACGGAATCGTGGACTTCATGGGCGTTCTTAAAACTAGCGACTCCGGAATAGGAAATGTGCATCCCCAGGTCCAAGAACTTCTTGAGCCATTCTGGATCGCCGTTAAAACTGTGCATGACCCCACCGATTTCACTGATACCGGCCTCTTTGATGATGCGGTAAGTATCTTCGAAGGCATCACGATTGTGGACAGCGATGGGCTTGCCAACTTCTTTAGCGATTGCAATCTGCCGGGCAAACACCTTGCGTTGCACGTCCTGCGGTGACGAATCCCAATGATAGTCCAGTCCAATTTCACCCAAGGCCACGACCCGGTCATCGGCCAGTTGTTCTTCCAATAGCTTCTCAGCGGCGGCATCGTAATTCTTAGAGTCCTCTGGATGCCAGCCGACCGCCGCGTAGAGTTGCGGATACTGATGAGCCAGCTTGATAGCGTCGGCGTTCAACTGCGTGTTGGAGCCAATGTTAGTCATCTTGACGACACCCAAGTCGGCCGCCCGCTTCAGGTAGCCGGGCACGTCGTTAATAAACTCTTCGCTGTTCAAATGCGTATGCGAATCAAATATCTTCATCGAATTCCTCCTTGCTTTTGATTTTGACTTCTTTAATTTTAAATTAGTTAAGTTGACTAAACTTTGTCGCACTGCGGTGGCCAGGGATTCCGCCTGCTGTGGGGACGCTTCAGCCTGGAAGACCACCAGGCTTCTCGCTCGCTTTTAAGCCGCAAAATTCGTGCGTCTTAAAAGTCGCCCATCTTATTGGCTAGCTATGCCAGCCAATAAGATTACCACGGCTGGCTACATCCCTGGCCGCCTCCGGCTTAGATTGAACTCTGCCATAGCAAACTTTAAGTTCAACGTATTCCGCAACAAGGACCATAACACGCCAACACACATAATCCATTGTTGCCACAGAACCACCGCGTCAGCCGAGAGGTCGGCAAGGCGAAACCACCATCCTGACGAGTACCAAGTACCATGCTGTCCGCAACAAGGACTATAGCATGCCCACACACAGAATCCATTGCTGCCATAGAACCACCACGTTAGCCGAGAGGTCGGCAAATATGGGCTCAGGCGCGTCGTTCTACTTAGTTGGCGTTTCTTGCCAGCTTAGTAGAAAACCAAGCTTGAAGACTCGGCACTTGCGAGGCTTCAAGTTGTGTTCGCACCGTTCCAGCCCATATTTGCCGGCCGGTAAGGCGAATCAACCATCTATCTGTTTCCAAGGCCGCATAGCCAACAAAACGTGGGTTGGCGTCTTATCGACCCGCCGCCCACGTTTTGGTTATGATTTATCTTATTTGCTAGCTAACGTCTGACCCATTGACCATGGTACTTGGCAGCGTCAGGAGTTGAACCTTGCCGTCATGTTCGGCAGAGAGCAACATCCCTTGGCTGACTTGGCCGCGCATCTTCCGTGGCTTCAAGTTGGCCACGATAACGACCTTCTTGCCCACAAGTTCTTGTGGTTCTGGATACCATTGGGCGATTCCGGACAGAATCTGCCGCGTCCCTTGGTCACCCGCGTCCAGTTGAAATTTAAGGAGCTTGTCAGCCCCCTCAACGTGGTCGACAGCCTTAACTTCGGCCACGCGGAGTTCGATCTTTTCAAATTTATCGAAGCGAATCTCCGGCTTGTTCAGTGTCAAGTCGCCAGCATCGTCTGCCTGAGCAGCTTCTTGTTGGGCTTGCGCCTTGGCAGCCATGGCCGCACGACCCTTAGTCTTTTCGGACTTGGTCATCTGACCCTGAATAAAGTCGACTTCTTCTTGAACATCGATCCGTGGGAAAATTGGTGTTCCTTTGGCAACGACCTGCTTGTCAGCTGGCAAGTCGGCGAGCTTCAAGTCCGTCATGGTCAACGTCGCTGGATCTAAGCCCAATTGGGTAAAGATTTCCTTAGGCGCGTGAGTCATCACTGGACTGATCAGTGCAGCGATCACCCGCAAACTAGCGGCCAGGTGTGCCATCACGGCAGCCAATTCGGCAGACTTACTGTCGTCCTTGGCTAAGTTCCAAGGTTCAGTCTCGTCGATGTACTTGTTACTCCGCGAAACCAGTTTCCAAATTTCGGATAAGGCGTCGGCGAAGTGCATCTGGTCCATCAAGTCATGGTAGTTGGCAATGACGGACTCAGCAGCGGCTTCGAGCTCGCCGTCAAATTCGGTCACGCCGGCCGTGTAGACCGGCAGCTTGCCATCTTCGTACTTGTTGATCATGGCAACGGTCCGGTTCAACAGGTTCCCCAGGTCGTTAGCCAAGTCGTAGTTCAAACGGTCCACGAAGTCTTCGGGCGTAAATGTCCCGTCGTTTCCGTAAGGCATTGCGCGCATCAGGTAGTACCGTAGCGCATCGAGGCCGTAACGGTCGACCAACGTTTCGGGGTAAATGACGTTTCCCTTGGACTTGGACATCTTGCCGTCCTTCATCAGTAACCAGCCGTGAGCAAACAATTCATCGGGTGCTTCAACACCTAACGCGTGCAACACGATTGGCCAGTAGATGGAATGGAACCGAACGATTTCCTTACCCACCATTTGAACGTTAGCGGGCCAGAACTTCTTGAAGAGACTCTCGTCGTCACTCGTGTAGCCTAAAGCCGTGATATAGTTGAGTAAAGCGTCGATCCACACGTAGACCACGTGCTTCGGATTACTCTTGACCGGCACGCCCCAAGTAAAGGTCGTCCGGGAAACGGCAAGGTCTTCCAGACCAGGCTTGATGAAGTTGTTGATCATTTCCGTCATCCGTGATTCTGGTTGGATGAAGTGGGGATGGCTGTGATAGAAGTCCAGCAACCAGTCGGCGTACTTGCTCATCTTGAAGAAGTACGACTGCTCCTTGACCAACGAAACCTCGTGGCCGGATGGTGCCTTCCCACCGATAACCTTACCGTTGTCGTCACGGTAGACTTCGGCGAGTTGCGTTTCCGTAAAGTATTCCTCGTCGTCTTCGGAGTACCAGCCTTCGTACTCACCCAGGTAAATGTCCCCCTGCTTCAGTAAGCGTTCGAAGACCTCCTGAACGGCGGCAACGTGTTCCTTGTCGGTCGTCCGGATAAATTTATCGTTGGAAATTTCCAGCGTCTTCCAAAGTTGCTTGATGCCCGTAGCCATGCCATCCACGTATTCTTGGGGCGTTTGGCCTTGAGATTGGGCCTTATCTTCAATTTTTAAACCGTGTTCGTCGGTCCCCGTCAAGAAGAACACGTCGTAACCGTTGCTCCGCTTGTAACGGGCAACCACGTCACACGCAATCGTCGTGTAAGAATTCCCGATGTGTAACCGCCCAGATGGGTAGTAGATCGGCGTTGTAATGTAAAAAGTTGGTTTGTCTGCCATAAAAGAAAAGCCTTCCCTCGCTCTAAATTATTCCGTTGTTTTCGGGTTAAAATTCAATGTAAATTCTAATTAAGTATAGCATAAACCCCGGTTCAGCCATAGCGCTTTACCGGGGTTTTATCTGTTAATTTTAGGGGGTCAATCCTCGAAATGAATAGATAAAACTCATGTAAATTGACCGCACTACGGTTGCCAGGGATTCCACCTGCTGTGGGAACGCTCCAGCCAAAGAACGGGCTTCCGACTCGATTTGAAGCCACGAAAAACCGTGTCTCCAAAGTCGCCCGTGCTGTAAGCTGGTCAGATCACCAGCTAACACCACCTCCACGGCTGGCTCCATCCCTGGCCTCCTCCGGCTCTGATTTTACTTAACCATAACAGTTGCTCAAAGCCTTACGCGTTCTGCACAGTATGACTAGCTGACACTTGAATGTTGGTGGAACCTAAACTATAACGTTAGCTATCTTAATCACCGCTTGCAGCAAAAACACGCCATAGGTCCGGTGAAAAAATACCGGAGACACTAAAAAAGGCACCAACAACAATTCTCCTGATGGAAAATCCGTTGGTCCCTCCAACTTTATCTCACTTAAAACAAATCCAACTGCTGCGGCGCCAAATTCTCCCAGTGCAAACCTAAAATTGCCTGCAGTCGCTGAGCATTCGGGGCGGCATCCCGGCCAGAGTTGTTATTGAAGATGACGCAGACATTTTTCGCCTGTTGGTCTAATCGCTTGGTCAGTGCCGCAAAACCCTGTAACTCTTCTTCCGAATAGCGATACAGCGTCCGTGTCTTGCGCCAGTTAGCGCCCTGATTGAACCAGCCCTGCGCGTTGCGGCCGTGCAAGCGTACCACCGCCAATTCTGGCGTCGTCACCGTATCGACCAACGGAATCCCATCGTTTAAATTATGCGGTTCGTCGGTCGTCACGTTGGTCAGTTTTAGTGATTTCAAATAGGCCAGCACATCCGCCGTCATTCCCGGCGTCGCAAACCAGCTTGGGCTCCGAAATTCAACGGCCACCGGCAGATTTTCCATCTGTACACGTACGTCGCGCAAGTATTCAATATTGGCCGTCGTCCGGTTGAAAAACGGTGGGAATTGAAACAGGACCGTGAGCAATTTACCACTGACCACTAAGGGCTGAATGGCTTCCTTAAACTGCTCAAATGCCGTTGCCAACGTCGTTGCGTCGGCTGGTTCCTTACGGTCATGCTTGGTCATGACCTGATTAGCCTTCAAAATATACTGAAACCCATCTGGTACGGCCGCCGCCCATTTTCCAATCGTGGTCTGTCGCGGAATCCCGTAGAACGGCGTATCCAACTCGACCACTGGGAAATGGCCCGCATATTCGGTTAAGGTCACTGGACGGTCCTCGCCGCCAATCAGCGCTGGATGTTCGGTCCAAGTGGTCAATCCAATACTAATCATCCGCAAAGTCCCTCCTCTAAAATAGGTGTTATCGTCTCCAGCAGATAGAAACTCCACCCCGTGGGGCAGACCTGGAGCCTGAGGTACGGTCTCCAGGGCGAGGTCGTGCCTCATAGGATGAGTCACAACGCTCGTCCCGTGCTCTAAGTCCGGCAAAACCGGCCGAACCAAGACCACCGACACGGGGTTCCGTTCCTATCTGCCTCCGACTAAACTACTGTAGCCTAAAACTACTGACTACATTATTGTTTTCCTCAACAAAATTGTCGACATTCAGATTGACTTCACAGCCATCCCGCTAACTACAATGTCCAACCATGGAACCAATCAAACCAATTTCAAACGCCTTTAAACGTCGCCACAGTCGCAGGCTGGCAGATACACGCAGCCCCGTGTCGATTCTCTTAGTCTGAGTGTTTTTCTCAGGCTTAAAGAATCGGCTGCACTTGAAGACTCGCTCTTCGGAGGCTTCAAGTCGCCCTGGAGACCGCTTTTTGGCTCCAGGTCTGCCTCACTGAACGGGAGCGTTCCTGCCAGCCGGAGACGGATGCCACTCCCTTTTTCTCATACTTTCTGATGCTACCGATCACCAACAATTATCGGCAAACTGTAGCAAGCCAAATTAACTCGACTATCAAAAGTAGCCAGAAAGCATCCACCAAAGCCGAGAGGTCGGCAGATATGGGCTCAGGCGCGTCGTTCTACTTAGTCAGTGGGTGAACTTCCCCACTGGCTTAGTAGAAAGCCAAGCTTGAAGACTCGGAACTTTCGAGGCTTCAAGTTGTGCTCACACCGTTCCAGCCCATATCTGCCGGCCGGTAAGGCGGACAGACCGCCACTATTTAAACCGTTCGAATTGCTTGATCAGTTCGGCTTCGGGGGTGGTCAGGCGGCCGCTGAGCTGACTGATCAAGCGCTTACCCGCCAGCCGGTCGTTGTAGCGAATCCCAGTGACACACAGGTCGATCAAGGCAAAGAGCGCCGTGACCAGAATCGCCTGTTGCCGGGTAAACGTCGCACTGAACAGCGTCACCAGCTGGCCGTTGAATGCCACCTGCAAAATACCGTAGATGACCAGTGTATCCGGAATCAGTTGGAGAAAGCTGAGCCAGCGTAATCGCCGGACCAACTGCTTAAGTTGGTGGATCACTTCTTGATGGCTCATACGCGTTACCCCCGGACCTGGAGTTCGTCGAAGAAATCAGTCGCGTCGGCCTGGACCATGTCGTAGTCAAAGCCCAAATCCAATTTTTCTTGGTTCACCACGACCACCTTGGCCGCACTGTTCCGGTAGTCCAGCAAACCAGCAAACGGATAAACCCGCATCGACGTGCCGACAATGACTACTAGGTCTGCCTGATTCATGGCCGCTACGGACCGTTGAATATTCATTTCGTTTAGCCCCTCATCGTAGAGCACCACGTCTGGCCGTAGCCAACCGCCGTCCACCGCATGATGCGGGTCTTTCAGGTAGTCCTGCCACGCTACCTTAGCACCACAGATCTGGCAGTGAACTTTGTACATGTTGCCGTGAAATTCCACCAAGTGCTTGGTGTGAGCCACGTTGTAAAGGTTATCGATATTTTGCGTAATGACCATCGCACGGTCCTGTTGCGTCAGGGCCGCTTGCTTCTCGTGAATGACGTTGGGTTTGGCATCCGGGTAGTAAAGGTTCTGCCTAACGTAATCGTAAAAAACGTCCGGTTCCTGAACTAAACAGGTGTGACTCAGATAATACTCGGCGTTGCGGTGGCCGGTGTACAGGCCATTTTTCGACCGGTAATCCGGAATTCCAGAAGGCGTCGAGACGCCCGCACCAGTTAAAAATACAATGTGCTTTGCCTCGTCAAAGGTTGCTTGTAAGCTCGCTTCCATACCCAATCATCCTTTCTAAAATTAACGCAAGATGTACGGCATCTTCAACTGCTTGAAGAGGTCTTCCACCGTCATATCATAAATCTTAGTGTAGTAATCCGGCGTGTCGTCCTTCGGCGCTGGTGATGGCAAAACGAAAGCGTTCTGTTGATCAGACCGGTTAAACCCGACGTAGCCGCGCCGTTGGGTCGTTTTTTCGTGCATGTCTGAATGGTACAGTTCGAAGATCTGCTTAACGTTCAAACTCAGTTGGCGCTTGGACAGCACACTGGTCAACGTTGTAAATTCCGTGTTGTGGAGTGCTGGTAAATGCCAGGCTTCCAGTTGAGCATCGAAGGCCTTGAACAATTTGACCACGTTACGCCGTAAGGTAAATGGCGAATCCACGGGTTTTTCGGTGATGATGTCGTACAGCTTCCGCGCGGCGGCAAAACTAATGGGGTAGTCGCGCTTGAACTGAGCGATGACCTTGTCGTTGTCGAGGCCAAAAAAGACCAGAGCATCCAATAGCGTCAGCGTCCGCAGCGTCATTTCATCATCGACTGGGGTTGGTTCCGGCTTGATCGTCGCCGTGACCCCATTTAAGTATAGTCCCTCAATCTCGTCAGTGATCAGCCCATGCTTACGTTGTTCGCTGACGACCACAATGTGGCTCACAATGTCGTAGAGTTCGGTGCCCATGATCATCAACTGTTCGTCAAGTTGAGGTTGGCCAGTCGTCAATGAGAAGAAGACTTGGGGGAAGCCGGACAGAATCATCAGTAAATGAACCAGTTCGTGAGAGGCCGTGTAGTTAGGTGCCGTCAAATCGGCAACCTGAATGTTGATGTCCTTACCCACTTGAATCTGTTGGGCTTGGTCGTGGCGGACGAAACCGGCCTGGAGTTCACCAATGAATTGAACTTCAACCTTGCCGGGATAGAGCGCGTTAACTTGGTTTAAGAGGCCTTGGACCTCATCGTTTAATTGCACATCTTTTGCTTGCATAATTTTAAGTTCACCTATTTCTTTAAATTTGCTTGACGAACAGCACGCAGGGCCGCCGTTGCTTGGGCCGTGGTCGGCTGCTTAAATTGTGCCAATCGCTGTGTCACGGCCGGTAATTCCGTGGGAGTCGCCCCCACGGACAGCGCCAGTGACTTACGTTGCAACGACATGTGGCCGCGTTGAATTCCATCGGTCACCAGTGCGCGCAGGGCCGCCACATTTTGCGCTAACCCCACGGCGGCTGTGATACCCATGAGGTCGCGGGCGTTATCGACCTGGGCGAGCTGCTGGTTTATCTTGACTAGCGGCAATACCTTGGTCGCCCCGCCAACAAAGCCGAGTGCTAGTGGGATGGTCAGCT
This sequence comes from Levilactobacillus koreensis JCM 16448, assembly GCF_001435525.1. Taxonomy (GTDB): domain Bacteria; phylum Bacillota; class Bacilli; order Lactobacillales; family Lactobacillaceae; genus Levilactobacillus; species Levilactobacillus koreensis. The sequence continues at coordinate 21,644 of NZ_AZDP01000110.1, read as the reverse complement.
CACCGTGGAGAATCCCGGCGCTGACCCACCAGCGGCTGAGGCCTTGATAGCTGCCATTGCGGCTAGCGTAGGCGTGCACGCCACTTTCGACGGCCCGCCAGTCGTTCCCCATCGCGAGCACCACGGCGTCAATGCCGTTCATGATGCCCTTGTTGTGAGTCACGGCACGATACGGGTCGACCTGCGCATAGTCACTGGCTTCGGCGATGCGCTGAGCCACGCCGGCACCGGCAATCGTCTTGGTCTTTAGTTGATCGACTGGCACGGCACAACTCGCCGTAACCAGACTATGGGTGGCGTAATTGCTAAGAATGCTCATCAAAATATCCACGTCGAGGGACGCCTTGATTTTAGCAGCCACGGCCTCGGTTAGCGTATTGACTAGATTGGCTCCCATCGCCTCACCTACGTCGATAAACAGGTCTAAAGAGACCCAATCAGGCGGTAAAATGCGGACACGGAGGGACCGCGCGCCCCCACCATGCGTGAGTAACGTGGGATGTGCGGCGTCGGCCACCTGCAGGAGTTCCTGCTCATGACTGGCCAGCCACACCTGCAAGCGCTGTGGGTCCTGAACGTGACTAAACACGATCTGCCCCATCAACTCCCGCCGAGTAATCGTAGTGGTGATGCCGGTGTCGCCGGTCAACAACCGCCCACCGTTACTGGCAGCGGCAATCACTGACGGCTCCTCGGTCACCATGGGCACAACAACGTCGCGCCCATTGACGCGTAGGTTGACGGCCACACCCTCGGGTAAACCGTAAGTCGTTAAATAGTTTTCAATTAAATCCTCATCGGTGGCCTGCCGGTGCTGCGCCAGCAATGCCAACTGCGCCACCGTCAAGTGGCTGGCACGGGCAAGCTGGTCGCGCCGTACCCCATAAGGTAACCGGTAAAAAGCCGTCATTGGCCATCGACTCCTCTCGTTTACTGAAATGTTGTGTGTGTCGCCTGCGGCTGCCAGGGATTCCGCCTGCTGTGGGGACGCTTCAGCCTGGAAGAACACCAGGCTTCTCGCTCGCTTTTAAGCCACGAGAAACACGTGTCTTAAAAGTCGCCCATAGAGGTAGCTTACAGCTACCTCTATTTCCACAGCTGGCTCCATCCCTGGCCTCCTCCGGCTTGGCAACATTTGCTCTAAAACAATGTGACTGGTTTCGTCGACTCGCTGTATAGGTTTCCCGACTAGTGAGTCTGACGATGAATCGTCCAGATTGTACATCGGTATTCCATCAATATAGTAAGGATCATCCCTGTTACTAACGAGACTTCTAGCAATCAACACACCACTAGGTAGCGAAAGGCCACTGGAAAACCTAGCCAACAGTAACCAATGTTGCCGGAGCCAGAGGAGGCCAGACAGAATGCTATGTCGGTGCTGTTAGCTAGCGTTTTCCGCTAGGTTGCAGCACGGGACGGCTTGAAGACTCGTCTTGTGAGGCTTCAAGCCGAGACCGAAGACCGCTTCCCAGGCTTCGGTCGGTCTCCACAGCATGGGCGTCTGGCAGCCACAGGCGAACCCCACGGTCACTAAACCAATCCCCCAACCAACAATCACTAGGTAGCGAAAGGCCACTGGAAAACCTAGCCAACAGTAACCAGTGTTGCCGGAGCCGGAGGAGGCCAGACAGAATGCTGTGTCGGTGCTGTTAGCTAGCGTTTTTTGCTAGGTTACAGCACGGGACGGCTTGAAGACTCGTCTTGCGAGGCTTCAAACCGAGACCGAAGACCGCTTCACAGGCTTCGGTCGGTCCCCACAGTATGACGTCTGGCAGCCGCAGGCGAAACCCCACAGTTACTAAACCAGTCCCCAACCAACACACACATCACCAGGTAGCGAAAGGCCACCGGAAGACCTAGTCACTGGTAACCGGTGTTGCCGGAGCCGGAGGAGGCTAGGTACGGAATCCGTGTCGGTGGTGTTAGCTAGCGTTTTCTGCTAGGTTACACCACGGGACGGCTTGGAGACTCGCACTTCGAGGCTCCAAGGCGCCTCTGAAGACCGCTTTCCAGGCTTCAGAGGTTGCCCCACGGATGGAGTACCTAGCATCCGCAGGCGACTAACGGCAACACCAAGGTTACCGTTGACTCAGGTATTCCGAGATGATGCCTTCGCGGACGCCGCTTTCGGAGAAGATGACCCTATCCGAGTCCAGCATCTGTAACAACGTCACCAGCGGCAACATCCCGCCAATAATAATATCCGCACGCTCCGGCTCCAGACCAGAGATCCGCCGCCGTTCAGCCAATGGTACTTCCAACAACCGTTCAAAGGTCTTCATGACTTGGCCAGTCGTCAGTCGGTAACCGTGGATATTTTCCACGTGCAGAATTTTCTGTTGTTGCCGGTTCATTCGGGCCAACGTCCGGTTCGCGCCCCCTAATAAGACCAGCGGGAGGTGCTTCGCATCATTTAGCCACCAGATATCCTGGAGCCGTTCGCGCAGAAAGACTTGGGCGGAGAAGAGATCAACGGCCGTGACCTGGTCGTCGAGATGAAACTGTTCGGACAGATTGACCGCACCAAATGGCACACTGATCAGGTTAGCGTCACGACTATTTTTCACGTGGACCAGTTCACAACTAGCCCCACCGGTATCCAAAAGGAGACAGTCCTTAATTTTCAACCGGTTGACGGCCCCTAGGTAGTCGTAGTAGGCTTCCTGGTCGCCCGACAGGACCTCGAGCTGAATGTCGGTCGCTTCGGCCACGCGCTGCAAAAAATCATCGCGGTTGCGGGCTTGACGCACCGCCGCCGTCGCAATCCCCCGGACGATAAGATGGGGAAGTTGTTCATAATAGGGCCGAAACGACTTTAAGGCCGCAATCGTGCGGTCCATCGCATTCGGTTGGAGAATCTTTTCGGGCCCCATGCCCTCTGATAGACGACTGTCGACCTTGACCCGGTTAACTTCCCGGTAGGTGCCGTCGTCATGCAGCTCGTTGACGGCCATGCGGACCGAATTTGACCCCAAATCAACAATGGCTAAATTTTGCATTGTCTATCCCCCATTTCGACTTAGCCGAAGTAATCCACACCAATTGCGTGGCGTACTTCGTGTAAGGTTTGCGTAGCCACTTGGTTCGCACGTTCGCTCCCCTGCTTCAAGATGTCATAAACGGCACCCTCGTCGGCAGCGAATTGTTCGCGGCGTTCGCGAATCGGTTGTAATTTGGCTTGTAAGACCTCATTCAAGTATCGCTTGATCTTAACATCTCCAAGGCCACCATGTTGGTATTGTGCCTTCAAGTCGGCGACGTGTTCCTTGTCTTCAGCGAAAATGTCGAGGTACGTGAAGACCGTGTTGCCCTCGATGTGACCAGGATCTTCTATGTGGATGTGTTCGGGGTCGGTGTACATGGACATGACCTTCTTTTGGATCGTGTCTTCGCTGTCACCGAGGTAGATGGCGTTGTCCAGGGACTTACTCATCTTGGCGTTACCATCCAACCCAGGAATCCGGCCTTGACCCTTTGGTGGGAAGTAGCCTTCGGGTTCTACCAGAATTTCTTGGCCGTAAACATTGTTGAAGGTCCGCACGATTTCACGGGTTTGTTCCAACATTGGCTCTTGATCTTCACCAACGGGAACCGTGTCGGCCTTGAACGCCGTGATGTCGGCAGCTTGGCTAACTGGGTAAATGAAGAAACCAGCTGGGACACTTTCGCCAAAGGCCTTCTGCTTGATTTCGGCCTTGACCGTTGGGTTGCGGTTCAACCGCGAAACACTGACCAAGTTCAAGTAAGCCATGGTCAATTCGCTCAGAGCTGGAATCTGAGATTGAACGAGAATCGTTGACTTGGCAGGATCGATGCCCACGGCTAAGTAGTCTAAAGCGACCTGTAACAGGCTGTGGCGAATCTTTTCGGGGTCCCGGGCATTGTCGGTCAGCGCTTGCGTGTCTGCAATCATGATGTACGTGTCGTAGTCACCGGTGTTCTGCAAAGCGACCCGGTTCTTCAATGAGCCAACGTAGTGTCCAATGTGCAACTTACCCGTTGGTCGGTCCCCAGTTAAAATAACGTGTTTTTTACTCAATATTTTTCATCCTTTCTGAAAAAGCGCCCCATTGGCCAATGCCAATAGGACGCTTATGCGCGGTACCACCTAAATTGTGACCATTTTAGCCACCACTTTTGTCGTTAACGGAGACGCCGCGATAAAATTAGTTATCGGTTAAATGAAACTAACTCGACCCATTTCGACCATAAAACCGTTTCAGCACTGCCGGTTTTTCTCTGCTATTGGCCTACTTTTTTCGAGTCCCTATTCCTTTATATTAGCGGTTTTTGCGTCCGATGTAAACTGTCAGCCCCCAGAAGATTTATTTCGGTCAAAAGCGGTAGGATTGATTGACACTGCCCCCGAATATGACTAAACTTGTTAAGCAATTTAGGACTTGAAGTGACTGCAAAATTGCTGGGGCTGGTCGCACTCCGGCTGCCAGGGATTGGATTCCGCCTGCTCAGACTGATTCTCACCATATCAAGCGATGTAAATGTGGCATTTCTATAAGCAGTATGTCATATTGCCATAGCATTTGAGTCTTAATCTGTCAGGCTAATCAAAACGTGTCGATACCAGATGGATGCTGGCCGCTATGCGTCAACGAAAACTCCCGTGGCAGCACTCACAATTGACCGGCACCACACCAACGGTCAAATTTACACACTACCCAAGCCGGAGGATGCCAGACAGAGCGCTGTGTCGGTGATGTTAGCTAGTGTCCTTCGCTAGGTTACATCACGGGACGAGTTGAAGACTCGCTTTTCGAGGCTTCAACTCGAGACCGAAGACCGCCCCACAGGCTTCGGTCGGTCCCCACAGCGTGGCGTCTGGCAACCGCAGGTGAACCATCAACGCACCATTTGAACTTAAACAGAATTTGAAAAAAGGAGGCGGTCAATTTGACCACCAGCGAACAAGCAGAGGAACAACAGCGTGTGGACCAAGTGGCCGACCAGATTGGCGAGCGGATCGACAAGACCGTCGCCGACTACACGGCCGCCCACAAAGAACTGCGCAACGTGTTAAAGAACTATAGTGAAAACACCTCGGTCAACTGGTTTGAAGTCGATGACCGAATCGAAACCAGTGCCGAGCTGCAACAACAACGGGCCTTGGTTTCTCGGCTGACTGAAAACCAAAACATCATCGAGGGCCAATTAGATACCTATAAGGAACTCCAAAAGTCCCCTTACTTCGGCCGCATCGACATTCAAGACCCCGGTGAATCTCAACCGGAATCCCTCTACATTGGGACCGCCTCATTCGTTGACGAGGACCAGAATTTCCTGGTCTACGACTGGCGTGCGCCCGTTTCCAGTATTTATTACAACGGGGTGCTCGGCGAAGTTGCCTACAGCACGCCCGCTGGCGACCAAGAAACCAACCTCTTAAAGAAACGCCAATTTTTGATTCAAGACGGCCAAATTGAAAGCATGTTTGACACCAATGAGACCGTCGGCGATAAAATGCTGCAACACGCTCTGGGTGAGCAAAATGACGCGACCATGCAAAACATCGTGTCGACCATTCAGCGCGAACAAAACGACATTATTCGCGACACCAAAAGTGACTTGCTAGTCGTCCAGGGGGTCGCGGGCTCCGGCAAGACGTCCGCCATTTTACAGCGGATCGCCTTTCTGCTCTATCACAGTCGGCGTGACCTGGAAGCCGACCAAATCGTCCTCTTCTCGCCCAACCGATTGTTCAGCCACTACATCAGTGACGTTCTCCCCAGCTTAGGGGAACGAAACATGCGGCAGGTCACGTTGGCCGAATTTTTAACGCAGCGGTTCCAAGGCCTCAACGTGCAAACGCAATTCGAACGCTACGAAGAAGACCAGCAAACGCCCGTCAACTTACCGCTCCGTAACTTTCGTGAGAGTGCCGCAATGATGACAGCCGTCAATGACTATTGTCACCAGGTCTCGCCAGCCGAGCTACAGTTCACGGACATTCGGTTCAAGGGTCGCGTCTTCTTTGATAAGGAAGAAATTCGCGACATCTATAGCCAGTTTCCAGCCGCCACGGCACCGGCCGACCGCTTTCTTCGGACAAAAAATGAATTGGAAAAACGGCTCAAGCACCGGATTCACGAGGAAGCCAAGGCTGACTGGGTGCGCGACACCATCGATCAACTCAGTGACGAAGATTACCACAACCTGTTAGGCGAAAAGCATCTGGGCAAGTTTGAACAGCTCGACGATGAGATCGACTTCATCGCCCGTCAAATCGTCCGGCGCCGACTGCGGCAAGTCGACGATGCCATTTACAACGGCTACTTTCTGGACGCCTACTCGCAATACACCGCCTTTCTCAAGCAGTGTCCCCTGCCCGACGACGTGTCGGCCACCGATTGGCAAACCGTCATCGACGCTTACCAACACGACATTGAATACCATAAGCTCGCGTTGACCGACGCCGCACCCCTGCTGTACCTGCGCGACATTCTCGCAGGTGGCGGGGCGAACCACCGGATGCAACACCTCTTCGTCGACGAAATGCAGGACTACTCGATGGCCCAGTTGATCTACCTGCAACACGCCTTTCCGCGGGCCAAACTGACCCTTCTCGGCGACAGTGAACAAGCCCTCTTCAAGGCGGTAGAATCACCGGAATCCATTCTGAAAAAGTTGGATGCCGCGTTAAACGTCAAACGGTCCCGGCTGATCACGTTGCGGCGCTCCTATCGTTCCACGTTGCCCATCACCACGTTTGCCAAGGCCCTTCTGCCCGATGGTGATCAAATTGAGGCCTTCAATCGGCCGGGTGACCTGCCTAAGGTGGTCATTCGCTACGACAACGAGTCGGCCTTTAAGGCGCTCGCCCACGAATTGCGGCTGGAGCTCGCCACCAACGGAACCGTGGCGATTCTCACTAAGAGTACAGCCGAAGCCAAGTACGTCTACCAGGAGCTCCACGCCGAGTTCGATTTGACCCGACTGACCGACACCGACCGTTCCCTGCCTAAGGGCATCGTGGTTTTGCCGATCTATCTGGCCAAGGGGTTGGAATTCGACAGCGTCATTGCCTACAACGTTTCCGCCGAAAACTATCCGGACGACCAATTGACCGGGACACTCTACACGATTGCGTCGCGGGCCATGCACCACTTGACCTTGTTGAGCATCGGGGCGGCTTCCCCACTGATTGCATCGGACAAGATTCCCCAGGCCGATTTAACGATCGAACACGAATTCCAGAATTAAAGCATACCTCCGCCTGCGGCTGCCAGAACTACGCCTGCTATGGGGTCGGTTCCAACCTAAAGACCAGGTTTCCACCTCGACTTGAAGCCACACAACCCACGTGTCTCCAAGGTCGACCCGCGAAGTAAGTCGGGAAAGAACCCCGACAAACATCGCCGACACAGCTGGCTTCGTTCTGGCCTCCTCCGGCTCTGATTGTATTTTAAAAGAGCCAAGATAACTCCATAACAATAATAGCGTCGATGCCCTCTGACAAATTAACAGATAGACATCGACGCTATTTTTTTGAGCTTATACGGAAAGCCCATGTATTGCAAGCCTCAACAATTTCTTCTCATCATCCCCGCCACTCCTCGCGCAAGCAGCCATACTTGACGGAATCCCAGTACTTGTCTTGCCAATAACGAACTTGACGAATGCGGCCCTCCTCCTGCCAGCCAATGCTTTCGGCCAGGTGGCACATGCGGGTGTTGCCCGACCAAGTCGTCAGTCCAAGATGGGGCAGCGTCGTTTGGGACCAGACCTGAGCGATCCATTGGGTCAGTGCGTCCTTGCCAATACCTTGTTGCCAATTATCTTGGCGGTAAATGACGATGCCCACTTCCAGCCACCGCCGCAGGTCGCCGTCCGCGTAATGGTAAGACACGCTACCGACCATTTCCGTGTCGACCCAGATGACCCGTTGGTTTGGTTGATCGATGAATTTCGTTGGGGCAATCTTCGTTAGAAACTGCTCACGACTCGGCAGTTGGTCGTGAAAGTACGGCCCATTCCACTGCGTCCAGGCGGCAGCTTCATCCCCATAAGCTAGTTGCCAAAATGCCGGTGCATCGGCCATGGTCAACGGTTTTAGTGTGACCTTCATTCGTCATCATCTCCTATTTTTACTCAGTATAGCAGGGAACACCTTCCGTGAATGCAAAAAGGACCTACACTGGTCGTAAGTCCTTTCTAACACTATTATTCCAATCCCTTAGGCGTCTTCATCGTCGCGAATTTTGCGTGGCGGTCGTAATTCCGATAGCCTTTGTAAAAATGCAGGTGGTTCTTCGTCAATTTCAACTTGTAGCTCAAGCGCTGTCCGTCGAACTGAACCTGACTGTCCTTGGGCGAATACTGAATACCGGATAGCCGATAAACGTGGTGGCCCAACGATTGGTATTTCAGTTTTTTCAAGCCGTAACCGGGCAACCGGTAGTAGTGATGACTGGCTTCATCCAGCGCAAACAGGTTGCCCGTGCTAATTGACTTGCCGTATGTGATGTACGCCTTGTTATCCCCATGGCCGTTATAGATCCACGTGCGTCGCAAGGCTTTGGGTGTTCCCCGATGCCAGGTTGCGGCCTGTGCTGACGTCAGACTAGTCGCACCTAGCCCCAACGTAATCGCCGCTAAGCTCAGTAAAAAAATTGGTTTCTTCAAATCATTTTCCTCCCCAGGAAATGCTGTGTTCTTCTTGCTCCCCTAAAGTTACGCGACTTGGCCGCAGAAATCAAGACGAACTGGTAACTCCTGTCAAATTAGGAATGACCGGTTTTAATTCCGCTATTTTCCTCGAGCCTTTCGTGCTATGCTGAAACTACCTGGGGAGGTCGCTTATGCAAATAACGAAACGCAAGTTAATCATTGAGGGGAGTCTCAATGTGCTTTTATTGCTGTTACCCATCATCTTATTCATTGCGGGCGGTTTCGGGATGGCCGAACACGATTCATCCCATCCCGACGTCCTAGTTCTCGGTGGGAGCCTACTGATGGGCGGGCTAAGTCTGGTCATGCTGGCCATCTACGCTTTTAGTTGGCGGCAACACGGCTGGCGGCAATTGTCGGTTCTGCGCCGTAGCTTGATTGTTTTTTACGGCATCTGGCTGATCATCGGTCTCTGGACTTGGCTAATGTTTCTCGGTATCATCTCTTAACGACTATCAAGGCCCCAAGATTGGCTAAAAATACCAATCTTGGGGCCTTTTTCATACTTAGTGTCTATTGTAAATTCTGCACATAAGGCTTCGCGGCCTGCTCATCAAACGAGTAAGCGTTGCAGTGCGACCAGCTAACACAACTTATTTTTTACTTTGAATCACGAACTGCTTATTAGCTGTGATGAACTGGCCGTTGGTGAGCTCTAGCCGGGGGATTTGACCGTGGAAGCGAATGGCCTTGATTTTCAAGACTTGCCCCTTCTTGATCAAACGAACCCGTTGACTGGACTTAAAGGTCATTTGCTTATAACTGTAGATACCGTGTTGCCCGATGACCCGGACACGCTTAGGGTTCTGCAGGTAGTAGAGTGACGCCACAAACTTCGCATTGGCCGTAATGTAACCGCCCTTAACGCGGTAACGTTGCGCGCCGTTCTTGGCAAAGGCCACACCAAGCGTCCTAAACGTTCGGCTATGGGTCCGCGACCTAGCCGTGTAATGGTGAACACGCTGGGTCAGATTGACATCCTTATACAGATTCAACGCACCCTTGGCGTAAACGACCTTTGGCGCCTGCGCCACGACTGGTGTCACCGGTTTCGTTGGCTTGGACTCTGAGGTTGCTGGTTTCGACTCACTCGATGCTGACGTCTCGGGTGTTGCTGGCGCCGTTGGGGTCCCGGTCTCATTGCCAGTCGTGTTCCCATTTGTCAACTGACTATCCAAGAACTTCAACTGGTGCTTACTTTCGAAGAGATTCCCCATCGCTAACAACAGGCGGTCCTGGTTCTTGGCGGCTTCCAGCTGAATCCCTAATGGCATCCGGCTGGCGCTCACGTACGTTGGCAAACTGATTGCCGGTTCGCCGGTCACGTTGGCCAATTGGGTAAACGGTGTCTTGCTAAGCCCATGCAGCCAAGCATCGTAAATCAACTGCATCTGATCTTTGCTATCCAATGACGCAATATTGCGCATCTTCTCAACGTACTCTGGCAAATAGGCCGGATCGGCATTACTTGGCGCCGTAGTGGCCGTCGTCGGCGTGAGGTACAGCCCGTACTTCTGGTGGAAGTCCGCCATCTGTTGCTTAGCCGTTGCGACCACACTAGCATAGCTGGCGCGGTCCGGGGCGGTCAGTTTTTGGCTGGCTTTAAATAGGGCATAAGTCATGATACTACCATCATCGGGCAAGAGGTCACGTTTGTAAGCAGCTCTGGCAAAAGAGTTAGCGGAAAATCCGCTGGACGTTGCGCCCTTGTAGTAGGCCTGCATTAAGGCCTTGCCATCGACCGGACTGTCGACCTGCTTGACGTTGAAGCCCTGACTCTTCAGGAAGGACACGGCCTGAGTGACCGCATTCACAGCATCCTGACTGACCGGCGTGCCCACGGGCGACTTGGTCGAGTAGGCGATGGTCACCGACTTCAGGTCCGTTGGGGCGGCTTCGGCCGTGACTTTACCGCTCAGCATATTGTCAAATAACGTCTGGGTGTCCGCCATGCTCTTGGTCTCGGCGAAACTTGCCATGGTGCTGGTGGCACTATCCCCCTTGATCATCCCCGCGGATGGTTTCAGGCCGATCACACCGGACCAGGACGCTGGAATTCGCAACGACCCACCGGCATCGTTCCCGGTAGCAAGAGGAACCATATCGTCGGCGACACTTGCCGCCGCACCACCGGAAGAGCCACCAGGATTATCGGCGGTGTTCCATGGATTGCTGGCCGCGCCATAGAGCTTAGAGGTCGTGATGTTGGTCAGTCCCAATTCGGGATAGTTCGTTTGCCCAATGACGACGAAGCCGAGACTCTGTAGCTGGGCCACGAACGGTCTAGTATACGATGCGATGCGCGTGCTAGAGTATGGCAGACCCTGCGTCGCGGACTCGCCCTTCAACTCCTGCGCCAAACCTTTAATCAAAATGGGCACGCCATAGAACGGCTGGCCGGTATCCTTCATGGCCGCCGCCTCGTCCAGCGCCTTATCCTCGCGCATGGTGATCACGGCGTTCAGTTGCGGATTATCCTGCTTGACCTTGGTCATCGCCAGCTGAATCAGCTGTTGGCTGGTGACCTTGCCGTCCCGCACCATCTGCGCGAGCTGAGTCGCTGTGGCGTGTTCGTACTGCGACAGCGTTAACGGCTTGGCCGTGGCTGTCGTCGTGATGGTGGCAGGACTACTGGTACTATGTACACTGGTTTCACTGGCGCTCACACCGGTAATGGCGCCGCCCACGATGGTTGCGGCCACCACAGCTGCTAACACCGCTTTAGTCCTTAACCAATGACTAAACTTGATTTGCTTCATCCAAATTTCCTCCAACCTTTTCCAACCTAATTTGCATTTTGCAACTGGCCTAGTAACTGTCGCCTTCTTCTCAAACAGCATAGTAACCACACTATTACTGTTGTTCACTAGTCGTCAGCCACTTATCCCTCGCAAAACACAACCTCACATCCCATAGTACAGGATTTTAGCGTGGATGAAAACGCTTATTTCTCGGTTTCAATAACCATATAGTTATCAGAATTATACGTAATCTATTTAACTAGCCACTTGTATCCCGCAAGTAGTCGACCACCCCCCTCATTCAAAACTATCTCAACCCTTGGACTAGTGATGACAACAGCGTTTACGTATTCATTTATGGTTTTCATTATTTCAAACTTATTTTCAAAGGCCAATTTTTCTGTCGATATAAAAAAATCGGTGACATTTCCATCTCGCCTTTATCAGGTTAGTTGGTGATGCCACCGATTATGGTCTATTTCCCATTAAGCTCTGCAAACTGAATCGTCTCATCAAACAACGCTTGAGTCTCCGCATGCGGCGTATGACTAATCATAATCAGCGTCAGTGCCGGGTTCTCCAGCAAGTCACGCTCAATCTTCACGGCATTAGCGGTGTCGACCGCCGATGTCCCTTCGTCCAGCAGGATCACGCCCACATGCCGGAGCAGGCCTCGGGCTAACGCCAACCGTTGGAGCTGACCCCCGGACAAGTCGCTGCCACCAGCCCCGACGTTTTGGTCCAGAAAGGCTTCAGCGCGTTCTCGGTCCGGACACAATTTGGTGGCCAACAAAACCGCCACGAGCTCGTCATCACTATAGCTATCGGCCAGTTGTAAGTTTTCCCGCACCGTAGTCGTCAACGCTTGCGGTCGTTGGTCTAAATACAGCAACTGCTGTCCCAACTGATTCGCCGAGTAGTCCCTGAGTGATTTGCCTGCCAGCCGAATCTCACCGGTATAGTTGGTCAGATAGCCGGTCAGCACCTTCAGAAAGGTCGATTTGCCACCGCCACTTTCGCCCAAGATCAGATACTTCTTGCCCTGCTCAAAGTTGTAGTTCACGTGCCGTAAAATGAGCTGGTCGGCGTGGTAGCCAAAACTCAAGTCGCGGACCCGAATCATGTCTGGCACTATGGCGGTTGTGGCAACCGCCATCTCTGTCGGTTCGGCCGTTGCTGGGAACTTCTCGCGTTCCAGCTCAAATTTTTCAAAGATGGGTGCCACGCCCCGAATCATTCCCAGATAGGTACTCATGTTGCCGAGGTTGTTGAAAATATTCCCTGACAGGCTGCTCACGGCACTCAGCGTCCCAATCGAGACCAATTTCATCATGGCTAGGATTCCCGTCAACCCCATCAGCATGACCTGAGAAATAACGTTGCCCAGGAATCCCACGACCTGCACACTACTCTGTGCGCGCCGTTGATTGACGTAGGACTGTTTAAGCGCTTGGGATGCCGAAACGATGCCCTGTTTCAGCAACCGCAACGCCTGAAACGCGTAAAGCAGATTGAACACGCCCATCACGTCCTGCGTCCGGTTGACGAAGGCCTCATTTTGATGGGTCAGCTGTGTGTTGGCCCGCATGATGCGCTTATCGAAAACCTTGGGTGCCATGATGATCAGCCCGGCTAAAATCAGTGCCGATAACGCCAAGCTCCAATGGTAGGCAATCAGTGTGAACAACGCAAAGACCGTTCCAAAGATGCCTTCAACGACAGTGAAAAAGTTCTGGAGTCCCTGCACGTTGATGGTCTGGATATCGTTGTTGACCCAGGACTCATAGACCCCCGTCCCCCGTGAATTGTAGGATTCGTAGTCCTTATCAATTAAAATATCGGCCAAATCTTGCCGAATGGAAATGTCGATGTTCTGAATGACCTTTTCCTGATAGATGGACGCCCCGTAATTCAGGGCGGCAATCACCATCCAATCCAGCATCAGTAGACCGACCGCCAGTAAGAAGGGATTTAATTGACTTTTGATCAGCGCGTTCAACAGATTGGCGCTGAGGACTGACCCTAAGACCGTCAATGCCTCAATCACCATTAACAGAAACATCACGATTCCTACTTCGCCGCGATGCTGAAAAATATATTTGCGCACGCTTGTCGCCACACTTTCTCATTTCAAATACCACAACGATTATAGTATTCTCATTTAAATGATTATACTCTAACTTTTTTGTAATAAGATTCAATGGAAGGCCCTTACAAAAAGAAGGTTCGCCAAATTAGCGAACCTTCTCTCAACTTCAATGTTATTCAGCAGCCGTTTGGGGCATGGCCTTCAACGCCTGTTTCAACACCAACGGCGCAATGATGGTGGCCAAGACGATGACTAAAATCATGGCGGAATAGTCCGCCCCACCGAGCAGACCAGCTTGATGACCAATTTGCGCGGTAATCAGTCCCATCTCGCCCCGGGCAATCATCCCGGTACCGATGACGGTGCTACTCTTCAGGTCAAAGCCGCTCAACCGCGCGCCCAGACCACAGCCCAGCAATTTCGCCAGGCAGGCCAGCACCGTTAAGCCCACGATGATGCCGAGGTTGTCCGCCAAGTGGTCCAGCGTCATGTTCAGCCCGACACTCACGAAGAAAACGGGAATAAAGATGGCATTTCCCAACGGCTCCACGTGGTCGGCCAAGACCGCTCTGTACGGCGTGTGCGCCACGGCAATGCCGGCGAAGAAGGCGCCAATTGCCCCGCTCAGCCCGACAATGTCCGCCAGCCACGCCATGCTCAGGCAGATAACCATCGACATGATGGTCACGCTGGACGCCATGACTAGCCGTTCGCTCAAATGCATCAGGTACGGTGCGATCCATTTGACCACGATGTAGGTTCCGCCAAAAAACGCAACCTGCTCGAGTAAAACCAGGCCCAGTGCCGGTTGACTGCCCGCTGCCTGAATTCCTTGGCTCGCCAGCAAACTGATCATCAGCGACAACAGGATGACCCCCATGATGTCGTCGGCCACCGCGGCGCCCAGAATCGTCGCGCCCTCACGCGTGGAGAGCGCATGGTACTCCTTCAAGACGGCCACGGAAATGGAGACCGACGTTGCCGAGAAGATGACGCCGATAAACAGCGCCTCGAGCGGCGTGAACCCCCACCACCAAGAGGCCAGTCCCATCATGACAATGGGGAAAATCACCCCGGAAGTCGCCACCACAATGGCCGGTTTGAGGTACTTCATTAAGAGTTGTAAATTACTTTCGAGCCCGCCCAAGAACATCAGGATCACGACCCCAATGTCGGCGAACAGACTGACGAGACTGTTGAGTTGAACCCAATTGAGCAGGGCCGGCCCAATGATAATGCCGATCAGCAGCTCACCGATCACGGCCGGAACGCCCAGCCGGTTGGCAAAGTTCCCCGCCAGCGTCGTCAGTACTAAAATTAAACAGAGTGTTCCCAAAAAAGCCACGCGGACTCCTCCTTTAAAAAATATTAATAGGCCCATGATACGCCAAATTCCGGAAACAATCACTAGTGGGTTTGGGGAAGTACCGACTGCGGCTGCCAGGAATTCTTGCCGGCTTAGCAGAAAACCAATCTTGAAGGCTCGGTTCTTTCGAGGCTTCAAGTTGTGTTCGCCCCGATCCAGCCCATATCTGCCGGCCGGTAAGGCGAAGGGCCCACCAGGTTGCCTAGTTTTAGTCTCACTGTTGTTGCTAGAGCAGGCATGACTGGTATTTTGGAACTTTCAACCTTTAATTTATCAATTAAAAAGGCGACTAGTCCACTGCCCCCAGTGTCCTAGTCACTACAGAACTCAGCCAATTTCAATCAACTCTTACCTAGTCCGCATCCTTCGCTTGAATTAGTGCGCGGAGCATGGCGATCAATCCCCAAACGATGGCGATAATATTAATCGTGAAATCCCCCAAGTCCTCATGCGGGTAGACCATCAGCCACTTTGCCGCGGGTAAAAACAGAAAAAGTCCCAGCCAAAATGAAAACGTGCCGTAGAAATGCTTGCAGAATTTGATCCCCATAACGCTCCCCCCATTCGCGGTGTCCGCCAGTTCAGCTACAACTTAACACGTGTATGTAAAGAGTCCGTGTACAAGAATCATTTTCAAGCGGATTGAACGGGCGACTTAACAATCTCGGTCGTGGTAAAAATTGAAGTGCCCCCATAATTCCCTTAACAACGAAAAAGTGTCTGACCACCATCAATAAAGCGATGGTGGCAGACACTTTTCAAAAAAAGATTAAGACACTAGCTTTATTGATTGGTTTGCTTGGACCACTACCAACACACGGTCTAAACACTTCAACTCCAATGGACCACAGTCGTAGGCAGACAGGGACGGAACCCCGTGTGGGTGCTCTTAGTCCGGCCGAACTTGCCGGGCTTAGAGCACTGGCCGAGCTTTGAAACTCGTGCTTTGAGGTTCAAAGTCGCCCTGAGGACCGCTTCTCAGGCCCCAGGTCTGCCCCACCGGGTGGAGTTCCTGTCTGCCGAAGACGACCTCACCATTCCTAATTGAAGTAAGTGAGGTCTGAGGCCAGGGTTGGGTAGGCCATGATGGTGGCGTTAATATCGTCCATACCAAGCTGGTTACTAATGACGAAGTCCAGGTAATTGATCACCTGTTCCGCCTCACTGCTCAGCACTGCCGCCCCAACGATCTTATTGGTTGCCTTGTCGACGACCACCTTGATACGGGCGTGGGGGTCCTGAATCCGTTGGTAGCTGTACCAATGCGTCAAATCCAAGTCGTTGATCTTGTACTTTTCTGGTTGCGCTTCCGCTTGAACGGTTGGGACGCCTAGCTGAGCCAATTGGGTCTTACCATAGACCACCGCTGGAATCACTGGATATTGAATGGCCGGTGAATCGCAGGTCGTCAACGTTTCCGTCAGGTAGCGGCCTTCAAATCCGGCTACCGGCGTCAGCTTGGGTTGTGGCCGGTCGACCACGTCCCCCACCGCAAAGATATGGTGATTTGAGGACTGTAGACGCCCGTTGACCGTAATGCCATGGGTGGTCGTTGCCACGTCGACGCGGTCCAAGTGCAGGTCCGCCAAGACTGGTGTCCGACCAGCCGTCGCAAAGACTAAGCCCGTCGTCCACGTCTCGCCGGTTGCCGTGGTCACTTGATACTGGTCATCGGCCGGGGCAACGGCTGTGATGTCCGTATCCAATTTGACATCCACGCCATTTTCCCGTAGCCGGTCAAGCAGATCACCGACCAAGTCCTGGTCAAACGCCCGCAGTGGCCGCGCATTGTGGTGGACCAGGTGGACACGACTGCCCGCAGCGTTAGCGATTGCCGCTAATTCAACACCCACGAAGCCGGCTCCCATCAAAGTAATGTCTTGCGGAAGTTTGTCGAGATCAAGGAACTCATTGCTGGTCCGAAGCCACTCTTGCCCATCGATCTTGGGTAAACGCGGTTCTTGGCCAGTCGCAATGATCCAATTGGCTGCATTCAGTTGCTCATCCCCAACGATCAGCGTGCCATCGGCATTAAAGCTCGCGGTGCCATGAAAGTTAGCGATACCGGCCGCTTCAAGCCCACCTTGCGTGCCACTTGGAATCTTTTGCGTGTAAGCTCGCTTAGCGGCCATCAGTGCCGACCAATCGATTTGGGGAACTCCTGTCAAGCCATGGCCCTGCAATGCCTCACTGTGGCCCTGAGCCTCTACAGCGGCCATCAGAATCTTCTTGGGATCACAACCACGGTTTGGACACGTTCCGCCCCAGAGGTCCTTTTCGACCACGGCCACGTTCATCCCCCGCGCGTGGAGACCGTAAGCAGCCGCTAAACCGCCGGGACCCCCACCGATAATGCCGATATCAAACTCTTGCATACATTGACCCTTCCTTTCCGTGTGAAATGGGTAGCGTACATCAATTCGCAATCATCCATTCACTGAGTACGCCTTTGATTCTAGCACGGAAAGGCCAAATCAATCGTCAATTTGTTTGCCAGTTGCCAATTTTTGCTGCACCCGCAGGAGGTTAAAGCCGATGTAGACCAACACGACAAGGCCAGTCATGGCGTAGACGGGCCCAGACGAAATGTGCTGGAAGAGGAGGCTGTAAACCGCGGTACCCACGGGAACAGCCAGCTGCATCAGCGTGCCAAACGTCGAGCCGACCCGACCAAGCAGCTCAGTTGGGACGGTCATTTGCATGTAGACGGACATTGGCGTGTTGACGAAGGCTAGCGTCAATCCGACCAGCAGGGCCCAGATGACTAAAATCAGGACCAATTGGTTGTCGGGTAAGGTACTCATGAACAGGATTCCCAGGGCGAAGATTGCCCCGCCAACCACCAGCGACAAGCGCAGAATCGTCAGCAGAACGCGTTTGAACGTTGGTAGCATCGACAAAATGAGATTACCGATTAAAATACCGGCGGCAAATCCACTCATGACCACACTCAGGCTCGCATTACTCATGTGCCGAGTCTGGACGATGGCGTACGGTAAGCCCACATCGACCGAGCTGAACAGAAAGTTCAAGAAGACCCCAATGACGACCACGGAACGAAGCGTAAAGCGATTCCAAATGTATTGAAGGCCAACCTTGAATAATTGCCACTGGGTCTGGGCCGGTTGCGAGTCGGTTCCTGCAGTTGCCGATTGCGGCGCCTGAGCTGGTTGATCCGTTTGCTCAGCATCAACTACCAGACTGGTGGTTGCCGATTCGGCGGCCTTCAGCGGGTGGAACCGCATGGACAACGTAATCAGCCAGACAATAATTTCGGCGGCAATTTCAACCCGAACGATTCCGTCAAAGCCGATCATGCCGTACAACGCGGCAGCCAACACCGGTGAGATCAATTGAATACCGGCAGTTGCGGCCTGCTCGATGGTCGCCAACGTCTTGATATGGTTATCATTGACCAGTTCGTGAATTGACGCGGTGAAGCCGGTATTGGTGACCTTGTCGCAACAAGCAATAAACGTTAAGACCAAGATGGCAAGTAACATTTGATTGGCGACCCGGTCGGCTAACAGGGCGTAGACAATGTATGCGCCAATATCCAAGGCTTTACTGGTTAAAATCAGTGGTTTGTGGTGCCCACGGTCGATTAGGTTGCCCACGGGCATCATCAATAAAAGCCCCACAATGGGGTAGATGATCGCTCCCAGCCCAAAGCTCAATGCCGAATGAGTGGTGTGTAAAAGCATGAGACCTAAGGCAAAGCCAAAGGTGTCACCGCCTAAGGTACTAATGATATCGCTGCTGGCTGCCCGAACGATTTGAATCACGGACTGCCGATTGGTAATTTGAACTTCCATGACGGTTCCCCCTCTAAGTTATTAATCTAATTCTAATTGATTTCTCATCAAAAGTTCCGTATAATATGGGGCAAATTTGCCACATCACTTAGGGGGCTATTTTCCATGGAAGAACTCGGCACGACTATCAAACAAATCCGCCAGGCAAAGGGGCTGACGCAAAAAGAAGTCTATTCAGGCATCGTCTCCCGGTCGTTTGCGACTCGCCTAGAAAGCGGCGATCATGACATCACGGCGACGAAACTCTTCGATATTTTAGAGCGGCTGGGTGTCTCCGCAGATGAATTTCGCTTCATTCAAAATGACTACCGCCCCGACGACGGCGAGATTCTCCGTAGTCAGGTCATGGCGGCGTACGACCAGCAAAACTTTCCTCAACTTAGTCACTTGGCACAACGTTACGGTCAGAGTAAGAATCCCGCTGAGCGGCGGATGGCTACGATTGCGGCGGTCCTCCTGACGGCCTATAGTCACCGCCACGCCACGTTGACCCCCGATATGGAGCGGCTGTGGCAACAGATTATGTACACGAAGTCCTGGACGCTTCAGGAAATTCGGATGGGACCAATTTTGATGGCGTTGATTGGGTTCAAGAATGCCGCCGTCCCGGAAACGATTCGGAAGATGCACCAAAGCTGTAACCGTTACGTGTCCGAGCTGACTGACCCCTTTCACGTGATGGACCTGCGACTATCGTTTGACCTCGTGGCCCTGCAAGTGCTCCTCGGTCAAGGCGACTATGACCAGGCGCGGGATTTCAAGGCCGAAATGATGAGCGGGCATCTGGAACAGCTGACTAGTGAGGGCAATCTGACGCTTCAGCTGTGTCTATGCATCTGGACCTGGTTCTTTGGCAACCCATCGACCGCGGACAAGCAGGCAAGCTTGCTTCGTCAGATAAAGGTGGCACCGATTGACCCGGGGATCCGTGCCATACTAGCCTCATGGCAGCAACAAGCGAAAAGGTATCATCTTGCGTTGGAGAAAAAATAAATTCAGGCGCGACGTTACGCTAAGTCGGCAGTAATTTTCTCGTCGGTCTAGCAGAAAACCAAGCTTAAAGCCTCGGGCCTTTTGCGGCTTCAAGCTTGCGGCTACACCGTCTCAGTCTAGATTCGGTAATCAGTCAGACGCTGATTGCCACCACATCTTGCCAGCAATCGTTGTGTAAACAGTTCACACGACGATTGTGATAAAATAAACCTCAGAAACTATTTTAGGGGGCAGTCGATGACTTTCTATACTTATGGTTACCTGACACAACATCACAATACCTGGCAGTACGCGCGAATTGGCTTAATCATCGCCCTACTGATCATCTTTATCGGATTATTTGTTTACTATCTGCGGCACCGCTGGAACGTGAAGTATAAAGACCTCAGTATTATTAGTGGCACGTTGCTCCTGCTAACCCTGGGATTTCAAATTAACAGCTTGGTCTCATTGCGCTCGGCCACGGAACAGACCGGCGAAATTACGGCAACCGTGAAACAGGTCGCTAAGCAACTTGCCGTTAAGCCGGCCGACTTAGCGGTCAACGCCACCACGACCAACAATAACCTTCTTTTCAAGACGCCTAAAGGTTACTACCGTCTGGACTATAACTCGGATGGGTCAGCTTACGTCTTGGAGAAAGTTAATTTACATCACCCGAAAGTCACGCTTACAAAGGAGTAGCAGATATGTTTGTCTATTCAGATGTCGCCATTAAATTGCTCGTCGGTTTTATTTTTATGACCTTGCTGATCAACTTCTCCGGCAAGGGAAATCTCGCCCCCACCTCGGCCATCGATCAGGTCCAGAACTACGTCTTAGGGGGCATTGTCGGCGGAGTTATCTACAACTCGGCCGTCACTCTAATTCAATTTGTCATCGTCCTCTTGATCTGGTCGCTGCTAATTCTAGTGACCCGTTACTTGAAGATTCACGTGCGGACGATCGGTAAGTTTATCGACGGTGGACCCATCACGGTCATCCGTAACGGTGAGCTGTTGGTGCACAACTGCCTTAAAGCCAACCTTTCGGCTAAAGAGATCGATTTCAAACTACGAACTGCCGGCGTTTATCAAATCAACGAGGTCAAGCGGGCCATCGTCGAACAGAATGGAAGTCTAACCGTTCTGCGTCAAGGCGAGGGCTCCATTCGCTACCCAGTGGTCGTCGACGGGCAAATCGACTACGACGTGCTAGAGCTCATGGACCATGACGAGGACTGGCTACTTGCCCAACTCAAACAACACGGCGTGGCCAACATTCGCGACGTTTACATGGCAAAATACGAAAATCATCAGTTTGAGATCACCCGCTATGACGCGGCGTAAAATGGTTTCCTCCCACAACTACTCACTGCAAAAGTGATACACTAAATTCAAGAAAGGTGGTGGCCATAATGGCTGCAGATCGGTTAACGGAACATTGGGATATTTATAATCGGCAATTACAGGTGGTGGGCCACCGCCAACGGAAGGAAACGTTGCATCCAGGCGAGTACCACCTGGTGGTCAACGCGTTCATTTTTCACCCAGATGGTCAGGTCCTCCTTCAGCAACGAACGGCGGACAAGCTGAACTTCCCTAGTTGTTGGGATTGCTCGGTTGGTGGGTCCGTCCTCGCTGGCGAGACGATTGAAACTGGGATGCACCGCGAAATGCACGAGGAGTTGGGACTGGACCTGCCAGTAACCGCGGCGAATAATTATTGGTTACGTCCCTACAGTCACTGGATCGAAGCGTGGTTCGCGTTTGAAACGACCACCCCACTAGACAACCTCACCCTCCAACGATCGGAGGTTCAGCGGGCCGCCTTCTTTTCCCCAACCGTGGCCCATAGTCATCTGAAACAAATTGGCTTTAATGCCTACTCGCTAGAACTTCGCCGTGCGTGGGAACACCTCAATAAAAACCACCCGTTGAACGGGTGGTTTTCTCGAGGGCTATAAGCCCTGGGTA
>NZ_AZDP01000109.1 GCF_001435525.1 Levilactobacillus koreensis JCM 16448 | reverse complement strand
ACTATCATATCGTGGATTTGCCGCCAATCCTAGACGGTCAATTATTGGGTGCTTACGGGGGCCCTCCTTATAGGCAACAATAGTACTTGCATGGAATCGTCCGAATCTGCACGTCCATTTTGTTTCTGACGCCACCCGGTCGCCAGGTCCACTGTCGCTGCGGTCATGCGCCCGTTCTTTTTTGCACAAAAAAAGAACCCAATCACTGGGTTCTTTCGTTCGCGTGGCAACGT
>NZ_AZDP01000108.1:27967-38919 GCF_001435525.1 Levilactobacillus koreensis JCM 16448 | reverse complement strand
TACGGTGGTGTGAGAGGTCGGTAGCCGAAATAATCGGCTACCTCCTACTCGATTGGGTCAGTAAGTTAAGTAGTCAGATCACTGGTTGCGGTAAAATCGCCAAATGCCGTTACCGGTGGTGTGAAGGGCTGAAGACTGCCAGTTGCCACGAGATTACCGACCTTATCGATGAAGGTTTCGATATCATCGTCGGGCAACACGTCGTGGAAATCACCGAAGCCGTACTGCCACCATTTCAGATCCATTAATTGTTCAATGATGTGACTGGGAAAGCGGAATTTGAGAATCCGCGCGGGAACGCCACCCATTATCGCATAAGGAGGAACGTCCTTGGTGACAACGGCGCCACCGGCAATTACGGCGCCATCGCCCACCGTGATACCCGTGGGGGCGAAGCGCACGTCCTGGCCAACCCAGACATCATTCCCAATGATGATTTGCCCGCCATTGGGAACGGGATTAGGCACACGCTCGAAGGTATTGGCTGTATCTGCCAAGTAATCATTGAAGGCATCTACTGAACGGCTGTACGTTAGCATTGATGTGGTGAACCGCGTGGTCGGGTGACTACCTTGCATTCGATTGACGTTACTTGCAATCGAGGAATAGCGGCCAATGATAGTATTTATTGGTAGAGCACTGTTGGCGGAGCTGAATGCGCCCATGCTAAAAAATTGTTGACCGGCCAGAAAGATACTGTAGGCTTCGGCTTGAAGCGTAACTGGAACGCAAACCATTTGGCCAATTGGAATTCGTGACTTGGCGACTCTACGTGGTTGCGTGTAGATGTGTCGCTGCGTTAGGAGCTGGTCGAGCTCTCTTGTGTAGGGTAATAATTGGTTCTTATGTGAGCGGGTTGCCACCAAGTTATCTTGGAAGAAAGTAACCCCATTGATTGTGGTCGACATAACTTCACTCCCCTTTTTTATATGATACTATATATCAACAGTATAAATCACCTACTTGGTGTTAGATACTATAATTTAATATTTTCGATGAAGAACTATCGGCTGAAGTAGTGGGTAGCTGATGACCAGGTCTAGTTAGAAACAAATAAGGTTGACTGGAAAGCTTCTACTGATTGGCTAAGTTAATCAGCAATACAAGTGGGGGACTGTGTAGCAAGGAAAACGCCACCAATGCTGATCGACTAGGGGAGCAACAGAACTATTTGAAAATCAAGGCTTTATTTAGCCCAAGCTTTGTCGGATAATGGGGAAGTTCGGCGTTGACTATTTCGCGGTTGCTAACTGCTGTAATTGTGGTAATGTTTAACTAGTTGTAGTAGAATTACGTCTGCACTTAAACTTGAATTAAATCAAGCAACTTTCACGGCGGGCCTCGACCCGTCTTCATTATTTATGGAGATAAGGAGTAACTAGTCATGTGGCATTATTTAAAGCGGGTTTTAATTGGGAAGCCCCTCAAGACCATGGACGAGGGCGGTCAAGCGATAACAAAGTTTAAGGCATTAGCTTTGCTGTCATCCGATGCGCTATCCTCCGTGGCTTATGGTACTGAGCAAATTACCACAGTTTTAATCACCTTATCCGCAGCGGCTTTAATGTACCAATTGTGGGTTGCTGCGTTGGTCTTAGTTCTGTTATTTGCGATCACGCTTTCTTACCAGCAGATCATTCACGCCTATCCTTCCGGTGGTGGCGCCTACGTGGTGGCCAGCACCAACTGGGGCCAATCGGCTGGATTAGTCGCTGGGGGCTCTCTACTGGTTGATTACATGCTGACCGTGGCGGTATCAACAACGTCTGGGACCGAAGCGATTACGTCGGCAATCCCGGCGTTGTATCCGTACTCGGTTTTGGTGTCCGTATTAATCGTTATTGGCATTATGCTCTTGAACTTACGGGGAATGAGGGAATCGGCGTCATTTCTAACGGTGCCGGTTTACCTGTTTATCGGGATGATCATTGTGATGATCGGTGTCGGCCTCTATAATATCATGAGCGGTCAGATTACGTATCACGCTGCGGCAACCCCATTAGGCGATCCCGTAAAGGGGATGACGCTGCTGCTGTTCCTGCGGGCGTTCTCATCTGGGTCATCTTCATTGACTGGGGTCGAAGCCATTAGTAACGCGGTGCCAAACTTTAAGGAACCTAAACGGCATAATGCGGCGGCAACGCTGGCCATTATGGCGGGTATTCTGGCCGTCTTCTTCGCTGGGATTACGTTCTTGAGTTACTACATGGGAATTCGGCCACAGAGCAGCCAGACCGTGTTGTCTCAAATTGGGACGGCGGTCTTTGGTCACGGTGTGCTGTATTACATTTTCCAACTGTCAACGGCGATGATTTTAGCCGTGGCGGCGAACACTGGGTTCTCAGCCTTTCCAATCTTGGCGTACAACTTAGCCAAGGATAAATTTTTGCCACACGCGTACCTTGACCGGGGGGACCGGTTGGGATATTCCAACGGGATCATCTCGTTAGCCGTTGGGGCGATCGTCCTGATCATTATCTTCCATGGTCAAACGACTCTGCTGATTCCACTCTATGCGATTGGGGTTTTCGTGCCATTCGTTCTGTCACAGTCGGGGATGATCATTCACTGGTTCAGAACACGTGAGGGCTGGTGGGTCGGTAAGTCCCTGATCAACTTATTAGGGGCCTTGATTTCACTGGGATTGGTCACCGTCTTACTGTTGCTGCGTTTTGGTAACGTTTGGCCTTACCTGATCATCATGCCATTAATTCTGTTGCTGTTTTACCGGATCAATGGTCACTACCATAACGTAGCTAAACAACTGCGGGTAGCGGAAAAGGAACGGGCGGATATTCATGAGTATGATGGGGCGACCGTTATCGTTTTGGTCAGCAACATCACACGAGTGACCTCTGGTGCCATCAACTACGCGCGGTCTATTGGGGATTACGTGATTGCGATGCACGTGTCCTTCGATGAAAATCCGGAGAAGGAACACAAGACGGCGCAGGAGTTCAAAGAGGAGTTCCCGGACATTCGGTTCGTGGACATTCACTCCTCCTATCGCTCAATTGCGACGCCAACGTTACGGTTCTGTGATGTCATTGCCAAGCGCGCAGCGGAACGGAACTTTACGACGACGGTCTTGGTGCCACAGTTCGTGCCACGTCATCCTTGGCAGAATGTTCTGCATAACCAGACGGCGTTACGCTTACGGGCCATCCTGAACTCACGGGAAAACATCATCGTTTCAACTTATAATTACCACTTGAAAGAGTAGTTACTTAAGCCACCTTGTCGATTGACGAGGCGGCTTTTTTGATATCTAAAATCTGAAATCTAAGAGACTAAGGACAAATTGATGTAAAATTGCCGTACTGTGGTGGCCAGGGATTTCGCCTGCTGTGGGGACACTTTAGCCTGATAATCAGGCTTCTCGCTCGCTTTGAAGCCGGGGAAGGGCAGGTGTAACCTGGCTGAGGAGAAACACCACCTCAACGGCTGGCTACATCCCTGGCTGCCTCCGGCTCTTGATTGAGCTTGGACGTTACAGACGTTGAATGCAAAAGAGCACTTGATCTTCAACTGAGTGACGTGACAATTCTATTTGGAGGCGTGTTGCTAGTCATTACTTGGGCTAAATCAGCTTGTTCGATTGGGTAACGTGAAGGGATGCTGTTATAAATACGGGTACGGGTAAGCTCGCTAAGTAGACTTGACCGCAAGCTTCTAATGATTGTGAGAAATACAGTACTTTATTATCTTTGGCACACATAATGAATCAGAACATACCAACGGGAGTGCCACGGATTGGCGGAATAATCTTAGTGTTCTTAGATGGTTCCAACGGCAGTCACTGTAGTATACAATCTGAGCCGGAGTGCGGACCAATTTAGCAAATCCGGTCAAACTAAAAAGGACCGCATCCAAATCGAATGCGGTCCATAGAATAATCGAGTTATGTGGTAAAGCCTGTAAGTGACCTGATGCTATGTCTGCGGCTGGCCGAGCCGCAAAACTGAAGGCCAGTAGTTAACTTACATGAGTCCCATTAATTTTGCGAATGAAGGAACCACAATGTCGACGACAATGGAGATAACGACGACGGCGATGGAAGCCATGGACCCTTGAATGGATCCGAGTTGAACGGCCTTAGCAGAGCCAACCGTGTGACCGGCAGTCCCTAAACCAAGTCCAGCACCAACGGGATCGTTGTTGATCCGGAAGAACTTGACCAGCCAGTCACCCAATGCGTAGATAATGACGGCGTTCAGGATGCAGGCCATGGCAGTTACGGCGGAGTTCCCACCGATAGCTGTCGCAATTGGCATGGCAATCGCAGTCGTGGCAGCCTGTGGCAGCATGGAAGCAATCCCGACTTTGTCCAAACCAATCAGTTTAGCGGCAAAGTAGATGACGAAGAGGGAAACGAACAACCCAACGATCAACGACAGCACGATTTCCAGCCAGAACTTCTTAACCACGTCGTTCCGACGGTACAGTGGAATTGCAAACGCAATCGTGGCGGGGTTTAAGAACCAGAAGATAATATTTCCTCCGGGCAGGTAAGCCGATTTGTAGAAGGTCGCGGTATCCGTCCCGAAGGCCTTGGCCAGCAGGAAGAGGATAAAGATCCCCAAGACCATCCCGACGAAGAGGGGTTGGAATAAGAAGAATCCCTTCCCAATCTTGAATAGCCATTGACCAATCAAGTAAACTAGTAGTGAGAGAAAGATACCAAATATCGCATTGCCGGCAGAGGCTCCAGCGGCGTTGGTGCCTAAAGCATCACCCAGCCACTTGCCCCAAACTGCCATATGAGGGGCGGTTTCAGTTAGAATAATCATAAGTTTTCATCCTTTTCTGTGAAAGTAGCGCGCAGTTGCGCGAATCTAGTCGTCGACGTTGACGTCTCGATGGAAGACGTTCTTTCGGATCCAGATGAAGCCGGCAGTTGTGTAGGCCACGACAACCAGTAAGACAATCGTTGCAATCAGCACAACAATAACGATTTGAACCCCCTGAGCCTTTAAAATATCCAAGCTTGCCGCCAACTGAATTCCAGATGGAACGAACAAGAAGGCAATCAAGCTGATCATGAAGTCACCGAACTTTTCGACGTTCCGGAGCTTGACAATGTGCGTTGCCAGCAAGACATACAGTAGAACCAGACCAATAACGGGCGTTGGTACTGGGAAACTAGCCGGAAATAGCGGCGAAATCAAACTTGAAACAAACAGAATTGCAGCGAAAATTCCCATTTGAATTAGGATTGGTGACGCTGGTTCTTCCTTAGCTGTTTCTGCTTTAGTAACCTTATCATTAGCAGCCAATAGAAAAATCTCCTTTCAAAAAACAAGCGTTATGTGACCATCAACTAGAAAAATTTCACAAGGAAATGGGATAGATAGCAGGTGCAAAAATAAATGTGAAACCCTTCTCAATAGGACAATATAATTATATGGCTTTTAGTTGATTTGCACAAGTTAAATCTCCTGTATTTGGGCATTTGCATGTATGATTGTGCACCTAAACTAGTTTTAGTTGATGGTGAAAGCGCTTGCTTAAACGATTGGAGATAGAATTTAATTCACAATATTAACCAGGTTGACTTTGTGAACTTGAAAAGGTCAATAAACTAACCATTAAGATTTAAGCCTAAAATTAAATCGCGGTTGTGTTTGAATTAGGAGATTTGTATAATTAGCAAAAGAACTGATAGAAAAGAAAGAGGACTCTTTAATGAAATTTGAGATTATTGTTAGCTTGTTTGCTACCATGATTATCTCCGCAGTCCTAACCCCGTTTGTGCGCCGCTTTGCGTTTCAAATTGGTGCGGTGGATAAACCTAATCAGCGGCGGGTCAATAAGGTCCCCATGCCGACGATTGGTGGCCTAGCCATCTTCATTGCCTTTACATTTTCAACTATGTTCCTTTTAAGAGATCAAATGCCGACGCAACAGTTGTGGGGACTGTTCGGTGGTGAATGTATCATTGTTGCCGAAGGGATGATCGACGATATTTTTGAATTAAGTCCCAGGCAAAAAGTTTTAGGACAATTACTAGCGGCCCTAGAAGTTTACTTCGTGGCGGAGGTCCGAATGCGTTACCTGACGCTACCATTTTTCGGCGTCTGGCACTTCGGTTGGCTGTCATTGCCCATCACGTTGCTATGGATCGTGGCCATCGTCAACGCCATCAACCTGATCGACGGGCTGGATGGCCTGGCGACGGGGGTCTCGATTATCGCGTTGACCACGACCGGAATTACCGGGCTGTTCTTCTTAAACGTAGCCAACACTTGGGTCGCCATTATGATCTTCGCGTTGGTTGCCGCCATGGTTGGGTTCTTACCGTATAATTTCTTTCCAGCGCGAATTTATCTGGGGGACACGGGAGCCCAATTCATCGGGTTTATGATTGCCTGCTTCTCGCTGTACGGGTTGAAGAACGTTACGTTTATTTCCGTGATCATCCCCGTCATTATCTTAGGGGTACCAATTACGGATACCGTCTACGCGATGATTCGGCGGATTCTAAATAAGCAGCCGATTTCGCATGCCGACAAGCATCACTTGCACCACCGTTTGATGCAGTTGGGATTGACGCACCGGCAAACGGTCTTGGTCATCTACGGGATTGCGTTGATCTTCTCATTCATTTCACTGCTGTATCCGTTGTCCACGATTTGGGGATCGGTCCTGCTGACGATTGCCATCCTGATTGGGTTGGAGCTTTTCGTTGAAGCGATTGGACTGGTCGGATCGGACCGACAGCCATTGTTGCATTGGATCAATCATATCGTTAAAAAATTAACGTCGAAAAATTCAGATTAATGGATAATAGAAAGGTTCCACGGCGAGTTGTCGTGGAACCTTTTTTGCACAAGTAAAAAAACTAAAGGTTGAAAGATGAAATACCTGTCTCGCCCCAGTATCGGTAAGGATTCGCACCATTAAATAGTGTGAAATTACCGCACTGCGGCTGCCAGAGATTCCGCTTGCTGTGGGGGCGCTTCAGACTGGGAAACCACCAGTCTTCTCGCTCGCTTTGAAGCCACGAAGACCATGTGTCTCCAAAATCGCCCGTGCTGTAAGCTGGCTGATGATGAAGCGCCACCTCCGCGGCTGGCTGCATCCCTGTCCTCCTTCGGCTCTGATTGTGTTCTATCATGACAACGATTGGAAGACATGGAGACTAGCGCTTTTGGTCCAATCGATAACGACGATTTCAGTCACTATCTCCGTTGTCTACGCACACTGTTTAAGCCGAGAGGTCGGCAGATATGGGCTCAGGCGCGTCGTTCTGCTTGGTCGGCGTTTCTTGCCGGCTTAGCAGAAAACCAACCTTGTAGACTCGGCTCTTTCGAGGCTTCAAGTTGTGTTCGCACCGCTCCAGCCCATATCTGCCGGCCGGTAAGGCGAAGGACCCACTAGGTTGCCTAGTTTTGGGACCGAGGTTGTTGTTAGAGCAGGCATGACTGGTATTTTGGAACTTTCAACCTTTAGTTAAAAAATGAAATGGTTATTCGTCACGCGTGCTGGCGTGAATTTCGACTGGCACCTCGTGATAATCCACATCGCCAGATTTGACAGTTAATTGATTGCTGAGCAAATCGACAATGGCTTGTTGCGTATCGTCTACAGCATCCAAGTCCACGGCGATTGTCACCACAACGGCCGTGGTGTAGGCGGTGTCCAGGACGCTGATGTCATTTTCCGTGAGGTAGTGGGTGAGCTTGTCGTAGTTGGCGTAGTCAACGGTTAGTTCAAGAGCGCGTTGGCGCACGCGTTTGACGACGCCGACCGCTTCGATCCCGGTCGAAGTTGCGTTACTGTAAGCGCGAATCAGCCCACCAGCTCCTAGCTTGATGCCACCGAAGTACCGGGTGACCACGGCAATCGTGTTGTGCAGTTGATTGCGTTGGAGCACGGTCAGAATCGGAACACCAGCTGTGCCAGAGGGTTCGCCGTTGTCGCTTTCGCGTTGAATCTCGTCGTGCTCGCCCAAGACGTAGGCCCAGCAGTGGTGATTGGCCTTGGGTTCTCGAGCGGTGATGGCGGCGATGAAGGCTTTGGCCTCGTCTTCGGTCGTGACGCGACCAAGGTCGGCAATAAACCGAGATTTTTTGATCTCAAGCTCGTGGTTACCGGCTTGCTGAATCGTAAGGTAATCTGTTTCCATAAAAAACACCTTTCCCACAAAATTTTCGTTAGTTTTTACGGAGTTAAGTGATATAGGGGGACGTGAAATGAGTGATGAACAGAATCTATTTGGCCGCCAGCTTCCATTAGCCAGTGGTCCAGCCAACAGCAATTCTCGACCAGCCATTGTGACGATTGGGCAGAGAAGGCAGTGTCAACGGTGTCATCAGTGGCTCTTGCCGACGGACCAGCTTCCAAATCGAGCGTGGTATTGTCGACAGTGTCTGCAACTTGGTCGGTTGACGTCCCAAAATAAATTATACACTATTCCCGAGCCGAATCGGTTTGTGCGAATGAAGGGGCCAATCTTGACGTGGCCTGGAAAACTAAGCCCAACGCAGGGAGCGGCGGCGACAGCAATCTTAGACTTAGCCCGGCAGAGACGGAATCAGTTGCTCTGGGCGGTCACGGGGGCTGGGAAAACGGAGATTGTTTATCCGGCACTTGCCTGGGCGTTGGCGCAGAATTGGCGGGTGGCGTGGGTATCACCCCGCGTGGATGTTTGCCTGGAGTTGGCGCCGCGGTTGCAACAGGCTTTTGGCCACGTGCCACAAACGTTATTGCATGGCAAACAGAAGGCGCCCTACCAGTATTGTCAGCTGACCCTCTGCACGACCCATCAGTTGCTACGCTTTCACGCGGCGTTTGACTGGATCATTGTGGATGAGGTCGATGCCTTTCCGCTGGCGACCAGTCCACTGTTAAAAACGGCGATTGCAACAGCACAGAAGCCAACTGGCAGTCATCTCTACCTGACGGCGACGCCCGGTGAACAGTTGCAGCGGCAGGTACGGCAAAAGAAAGTGGCGGTGACATACTTGCCGTTACGGTACCATGGGGTTCTCTTACCGCAGATCAGTGTTTGCCTGATTTGGCGGTGGCGAGAACGACTGGCTAAGGGGCGACTCGACCCAAAACTAATTAGGCAACTTCAGAACTATCAGCAACGTGGCCAACGATTCCTATTGTTCGTGCCCCACGTGATCGATCTAAAACCAGTGGCACAAGCACTCCAGCAAGCAGGCATAGTGGGTGGGCTAACCGTTCACGCTACGGATAATGACCGGGCGGCGAAGGTTCAGGCGATGCGCGACCGGACGATTCCTTTTCTGATCACCACAACGATTCTGGAACGTGGGGTGACCTTCCCGAATATTGCGGTCATCGTTTTAGGCGGGGATGATCCGGTCTTTTCGACGGCCGCACTGGTCCAGATTGCGGGACGAGCGGGCCGGCATCGAGACTTCCCGACGGGTGCGGTGACGGTCTACTGTCATAGTCAGAGTCGCCGGGTGCGGCTGGCCCAAAGAATGATCGCCCAGTTGAATCGGCAGGGAAAACGGTTGGGAGGGCGACAGCAATGACCCACTGTTTACTGTGCCACCAAGAATTACACCCGCAGATGACGTTGGCGCAATTTTGGCGATGGCAGCCGCTACCGGTGCCGGTCGTGTGTCCGCGCTGTGAGCAGCAATTTGAGCGGATCACGACAATGCATTGTCCCCAGTGTGGGCGCCAACAAACCAGTCTAGCCGTGTGTCACGACTGTGAGCGGTGGGGGGATGTCCCTTTACGAAATCACGCGGTATATACCTATAATGAGGCGATGAAGGCGTACATGCAGCAGTATAAATTTCAGGGTGACTATGCGTTGCGGCAGGTCATGATGGAACCGCTGAAACAAGCCTTGGCCCAGCAGGATTACGATGTGTTGGTACCGATCCCGGTCAATCAGGAGACGTGGCAAACGCGGGGATTCAATCAAGTGACGGGGTGGCTGCTGAACCAACCATTTCAGCAGGCGCTGTTGGTGACGGCCGATCATAAAGATCAGCCCCAGTCGGCCAAGACCCGCCAACAACGTCTGCTCACGCAACAGCCATTTTCCTTGGCTCCCAATGCGGCGACCGTCTTGAAAGATCGGCGTATTTTGCTGCTCGACGACGTCTATACAACCGGCCGCACCCTGCGTCATGCAGCCGCACAAATTTATTTGGGAGGTGCGAAAGCGGTTACTAGCTTGACTTTAGCGCGTTAAAGACTGCTTAAAATCACGTAGATTAATTGTTTATGACAGGGCTTTCTATTATAATATTAGTAAGCAAAGCATATTAGAAGAGTGGTCCTTCTAATGCTAAGCAAGCCAAGCAATTTCTTGGTTGAAGGGAGAGAAGTTTTATGCTCACATTTAATATTCGTGGTGAAAACATCGAAGTTACTGACGCAATACGGGATTACGTTGAAAAGCGTATCAGCAAGTTGGAGAAATATTTCGACAACAAAGTTGAGGCAATTGCGCATATCAACCTGAAGGTCTACCAAAACAAGACGTCGAAGGTTGAAGTAACAATCCCACTCCCATACTTGACATTACGGGCAGAGGAAACCTCTCCAGACTTATATGCAAGTGTTGACTTAGTTACGGACAAGCTGGAACGTCAAATTCGCAAGTACAAGACTAAGGTCAACCGTAAGTCACGGGAGAAGGGTTACAAGAACCTCGACTTCGCACCTGAATCCGCGGAACCAGAGTCGAATGATGGTAACGAATTAGAGGTTGTCCGGACTAAGCGGGTTTCATTGAAGCCAATGGATAACGAAGAGGCCGTCCTGCAAATGGACATGTTAGGCCATGACTTCTTTATCTACGAAGATGCCGAAACCAATGGTATCAGCATCGTCTACCGCCGGAATGACGGTCGGTATGGCTTGATTGAAGCTAACGAAGACTAATGTTAATTAAGCTAATAAAGCACTGCGATGCCGTAGTGCTTTTTAGTTTGGCCCTTTTTAAACTTAGTTTG
>NZ_AZDP01000108.1:19662-27957 GCF_001435525.1 Levilactobacillus koreensis JCM 16448 | reverse complement strand
CTAAAACACCAATCATGCCCGTTCTAGCAACAACAGTGAGACTAAAACTAGGCAATCTGGTGGGTCCTTCGCCTTACCGGCCGGCAGATATGGGCTGGAGCGGTGCGAACACAACTTGAAGCCTCGAAAGAACCGAGTCTACAAGGTTGGTTTTCTGCTAAGCCGGCAAGAAACGCCGACCAAGCAGAACGACGCGCCTGAGCCCATATCTGCCGACCTCTCGGCTTACACAGTGTGCGGAGACGACGGAGATAATGACTGTAACCGTCACTATCGATTGGACCAAAAGCGCTAGTCTCCAGGTTTTCCAATCGTTGTCATGATAGAACACAATCAGAGCCGAAGGAGGACAGGGATGTAGCCGGCCGTGGAGGTGGTGTTGGCTGGCGCTTCATCAGCCAGCTTACAGCACGGGCGACTTTGGAGACACGCGGTCTTCGTGGCTTCAAAGCGAGCGAGAAGACTGGTGATTTTCCAGTCTGAAGCGTCCCCACAGCAGGCGGAATCCCTGGCAGCCGCAGTGCGGCAATTTCACACTATCTTAATGGTTCGAATCCTTGCCAATACTGGTGCGAGACAGGTATTTCATCTTTCAACCTTTAGTTAGTTTGATTGAAAATGGTCGCGTTCCCACAGCAGGCGGAAGCTCTGGCAGCCGCAGTGCGACCAGTTAACACTACCTCCAAACCGATTAACCATTAAGTCATCCTGATACTAGTTACGATAATTTTCTAATCGTTGAGTAGGTATGGTATAATGACGAATCACGTCTGTTAAGTTAGCTTAACAACGATTTAATCGAAATGACGTTTCAACGGCTTGCCCAGTACCTGAGAGTGGCGGATTCGTGTTTTGCCATTTAAAATAAGTGTGACTGGCGCGGAATCGAGCATTCCACGCCACAGGTTACAGGTTGATTACTTTTGGAACCGGAAAACGCTTTAAACTGACCGGACTTAGGGTAAAAGTTTCATCTTAACCTGGATAGTGGTAAAATGTAGGTTGATTTATCGCAAATAAATGGGTAACTTTAAATAGACTTATTAAATGTACTGAAGGGAATTCTCACATGGCAAATATTTTGAAACGATGGGTCGAAAGTGATCGAAGAACTTTACGACGCCTCAGTAAATTAGCGGATGAAGTTGGCGCTTACGCTGATGAATACGGACAACTTTCAGATGAAGACCTGAAGGCTAAAACGCCAGAATTTAAGCAACGTTACCAAGACGGCGAAACCCTGGATGATTTATTACCAGAAGCTTTCGCCGCTATTCGTGAAGGTGCTAAGCGGGTTCTCGGCCTCTATCCATTCCATGTTCAAATCATGGGGGGAATTGTGCTTCATGAAGGTAACATTGCCGAAATGAAGACTGGTGAAGGGAAAACCTTGACTGCAACGATGCCTGTTTATTTAAACGCCATCTCCGGCGAAGGGGTGCACGTGGTTACGGTCAACGAATACTTGTCCGCACGTGACGCCACTGAAATGGGTGAACTTTACAACTGGATGGGGCTGTCAGTTGGGTTGAACTCAGCTGCCAAGTCTCCTGAAGAAAAACGGGAAGCTTACCAAGCCGACATTACGTACTCAACCAACGGGGAAATCGGGTTCGATTACCTGCGTGACAACATGGTCGTGTACAAAGAAGACATGGTTCAACGTCCTTTGAACTTCGCGATTGTCGATGAAGTTGACTCCATCTTAATTGATGAAGCCCGGACGCCACTGATTATTTCTGGCCAGTCTGAAGGAACGAGTGCCCTTTACCAACGGGTGGACCGTTTCGCTAAGACTTTACATGAAAAAGAAGACTTTAAGATCGACCTGGAATCCAAGACGGTTGCATTAACCGATACTGGAATCGAAAAGGCCGAAAAGTACTTCAACTTGAAGAACTTGTATGACACTGACAACACAGCCTTGACCCACCATATGGACCAAGCGTTGCGGGCGAACTTCATCATGCTGCGTGATAAAGATTACGTGGTTCAAGATGGAGAAGTCTTGATCGTTGATTCCTTTACTGGACGGGTTATGGACGGTCGTCGTTACTCTGACGGCCTGCACCAAGCCATCGAAGCCAAGGAAGGCGTCGAGATTCAAGAAGAAACCAAGACCATGGCCAACATCACCTACCAAAACTTGTTCCGGATGTACACTAAGTTAGCCGGGATGACTGGGACGGCGAAGACCGAAGCCGAAGAATTCCGGGAAATTTACAACATGGAAGTTATCTCCGTGCCAACCAACAAGCCGGTTGTCCGGGTCGATGAACCTGACCTGTTGTACCCAACTTTGGAATCCAAGTTTAATGCCGTGGTTAAGGAAATTAAGATGCTACACGAAAAGGGCCAACCGATGTTAATCGGGACCGTTGCCGTGGAAACTTCCGAATACCTGTCTCAACGATTGGATGATGAGAAGATTCCGCACGTGGTCTTGAACGCCAAGAACCACGCGAAGGAAGCCGATATCATTCAAAACGCTGGGCAACGGGGCGCCGTTACCATTGCCACCAACATGGCTGGGCGGGGGACCGATATTAAATTGGGACCCGGCGTGGTTGAAATTGGTGGGTTAGCCGTTATCGGGACTGAACGTCACGAATCACGGCGAATCGATAACCAACTTCGTGGACGTTCTGGTCGTCAAGGGGACCCTGGTATGACCCAATTCTACTTGTCGCTTGAAGATGACTTGATGCGGCGATTCGGTTCCGACCGAGTTAAAGCATTCTTGGAACGGATGAACGTTGACGGTGAAGATGCCGTTATCCGGAGTCGCATGATTACGAAGCAAGTGGAATCCGCGCAAAAGCGGGTTGAAGGGAATAACTATGATTCCCGGAAGAACGTGCTGCAATACGATGACGTTATGCGTCAACAACGTGACGTTATTTATGGCGAACGTAACCAGATCATTAACCAAGATAAGTCACTGAAGTGGGTCTTGATGCCAATGATCAAGCGGACTGTCGATCGGGTGGTTAACTTACACACGCAGGGCGACCAAGCTGATTGGGATTTGGATACGTTACTCGACTTTGGGATTTCCGCAATGGTTTCACCGGATAAGATTAGTCTGAGTGATTTGAAGGACAAGTCTGCCGACGAGATCAAGACTTACTTTATGGGCCTGGCAACTGACGTCTATGAAGAAAAACAAAAGCAACTCTACGATCCAGCACAAATGTTGGAATTCGAAAAGGTTGTGCTCTTGCGGGTCGTGGACTCACACTGGACCGATCATATCGATACCATGGACCAATTGCGTCAATCCATTGGGTTGCGGGGCTATGGTCAGTTGAACCCACTGGTTGAATACCAACAAGACGGGTTCCGGATGTTTGAAGAAATGATCTCTGACATCGACTATGACACCACGCGGTTGTTCATGAAGTCTGAAATTCGACAAAACATTACCCGTTAATGGGTGAGTAGACGAGGCGGGAGATTATTCCAGCCTCGTTTTTGCTTAATGGTAATTATCTCCAGCTGTCGTAGGACGATTACGTTAGCCGAGAAGTTGGCAGGTATGGGAATCAGGTGCATCGTTCGCACCGTTTCAGCCCATATCTGCCGGTAAGGCGAAGCTCACCATCAAATTTGCCAAATGATAAATAAAAAATAATTTAAAAGGAGCCAATCAACATGGAATTAAGTGATGCCAAACGCGAAATTGCGACCATGCGTGAACAACTAACCGGCTTTAGGGGGTCGCTTTGACTTCGATGCACTGAACGAAAGCATCAGTGTTAACGAAGCGCAAATGGCCCAACCGGATTTCTGGGACGATGCGCAGGCGGCCCAAAAGTTAATTGATGAAACTAACGAAATGAAAAAAAAGGTGGATGAATTTCAACACCTTGCTGATCAAATCGGCGACCTTGAAGTTGCTATCGAGTTGCTACAAGAGGAACCGGACGCGGACATGCAAGCGGAGTTTGAGAAAAACTTTGCGACGGCTCAAGCAGCCTTACGGCAATATAGCCTGAACATGTTGCTGAATCAACGGTACGATCACAACAATGCGATTTTAGAAATTCATCCCGGCGCTGGGGGCACGGAATCCCAGGACTGGGGCGACATGCTGATGCGGATGTACACACGCTGGGCGGAGCAGCATGACTTTAAGGTCACCATTTTGGACTACCAGCCCGGCGATGTTGCTGGACTGAGTAGTGCCACGCTGTTGATTGCTGGGCACAATGCGTATGGCTATCTGCGTTCAGAAAAGGGTGTTCACCGCCTGGTTCGAATCTCGCCATTTGACTCGGCCGGACGGCGGCATACGTCGTTTGCGTCGGTCGATGTCTTGCCCGAATTGGATGATTCCGTCGACGTTGAAATCAATCCAGCGGACTTAAAGGTCGATGTTTACCGGGCTTCCGGTGCTGGTGGACAACACGTTAACAAGACGTCTTCGGCCGTCCGAATCACGCATATTCCAACTGGTATCGTGACGCAAAGTCAGGCCCAACGGTCGCAATTGCAAAACCGGCAGACGGCTATGGGAATGTTACGGGCGAAGCTGTACGAACGTGAAGAAGAAAAGAAGGCCGCTGAGAAAGCCAAGCTTGAGGGCGACCAGATGGACATTGGCTGGGGGTCGCAGATTCGGTCTTACGTTTTCCATCCCTACACGATGGTCAAGGATCACCGAACAAACTACGAGACTGGTAATGGTCAGGCTGTGATGGACGGGGACCTCGATCCCTTTATCGATGCTTATCTGCAATGGCAACTCAGTCAGAAGAATCCAGATTAAAAAAGTGACCGGTTTAACAGCCGAATGATTGCAAGGGTAACACGAATGTCGTGTTACCCTTTTTTGTTTCATGCTATACTTGGGACAACTATCTTTTCAGGAAAGGTGTCGATGACATGCGGACTTTTATTGCTTGTGGTAGTTTCTTACTACAACCATTAGTTTGGCTAGCTGTTTTGCGAATCTGGCTGACTAGTCGTTCTCGAATCAAAGGGGAACGACATGATTTTGGCAGTGCGGTCTTTAGCGACCATTTTGAATTGCGGCATTTACTAACGCAGGGAGTTGTTTTGGGATTAGGATTGTCCATCATCAATTTATTGATGGGATTTAGCCTACCCTTACTGTGGATCATGGTGTACGAGGCGTTGGCGTTTGCGACACTTCTCTTGATTCCGACCACGGTGCTCCCCGTCCTCTTGATCGTGGTCACCACGTTGATTACGGTCTTGGGCAGTTCTTACATAACGGATAAACCGGACTTAACCACGGTGGGACTCCATTGGGGGAGTGTGCCGGTGCAAAATTACTTCTGGTTAGTAGCCATGTTTTTCCTTTTACTGGGACACTGGCTGGCCAATTATGGTGGTCGGTTTGTTAGCCCTAAAATTTACGCTAAGCAACGGGGCAAACGCATTGCGGGTTATCCGTGGCGAGAATTTTTAGTATTGCCCATGGTGACACTGGTTCCCGGCGACTGGTTGACCAGTCACTTAGCGTTTTGGCCGGTCTTTCACATTCAGGGACAATCCTTTGCCATATTGGTGATCCCACTCCTAGTGGGGCTGCGGTTTACGGTCTTTCGGCAGGTGCCAAGGGACGTTTACCAGCGGTTAGGCAAACAAATGATTTGGTTAGCCGTAATTGCCATGGCCTTCTTAGGTTGGTCAACGGCCCAACCACAAATATTACCGGTCGGATTAATCGTCCTGTTAGTTGGTTATGGGTTTATCCTTTGGCGAGCAAAACGTTATGATGATCGGCAACAATTCTGGTATTCTCAAGTAGATGACGGGGTCCGTGTTTTGGGGATTCGGCCCCGGACACCGGCGGTTAAATTAGATTTGAACGCTGGCGATATTATTTTAGAGTGCAATCATCAATCTGTGAATAGTGAAACGGCCTTCTATGAAGCCTTACTGACCAATCCCACGTATTGTCATTTGCGGGTACGGAATATGGCGGGTGAGTTGAAGGTCACCGAAACCGCAATTTATTCCGGCGCACCACACGAGATTGGTATCGTTCTATTCAGAGATCAGGAGGGGTAAACCTATGAGTAGAGTCCTAGTCGTCGACGATGAACCGGCCATCGTCACCTTACTGCAGTACAACTTGGAACAGGCAGATTATCAAGTTGTGACGGCAATCGATGGTGAGCAGGCGCTGAATTTGGCCCTGCATGAGAAATTCGACGTAATTTTATTGGATCTAATGTTGCCTAAAATGGACGGCGTTGAAGTGACCAAACGACTACGCCAGGAAAAAATCAGTACGCCGATTATTATGATTACCGCCAAAACGAGTGAGTTTGATACGGTTTTTGGACTGGAACTTGGTGCGGATGATTATATCACGAAGCCGTTCAGTCCACGAGAGGTCATCGCGCGCATGAAGGCCGTGATGCGGCGGTACCACGACGATGATGGGCCAACGAGCATGGCGGCCAAGATGGATCATCGGTTACAGGTGGCTGATCTGACGATTGATCAGGACAAGTTCCAAGTGAAACGCGGTGATCAGTCGATTGATTTAACACCTAAGGAATTTGAGCTGTTGCTCTTCTTTGCCAAGCGTCCTGGTAAGGTGTGGAGTCGTGAGCAACTGCTGGAGGGCGTTTGGGGATTCGACTATAGTGGTCAGACCCGGATGGTGGATATTCACGTGTCCCATTTACGAGAAAAAATCGAGTTGGACCCGAAACATCCGGTGTTACTGAAGACGGTGCGTGGCTTTGGGTACACGTTTGAGGGGCAACCATGATTGCGCTCAGGCGCGTAATGGTCGCCTGGGTCGTGATTGGGTTAGGTAATACGGTACTCGTGTGGGTCGTCCGGCCGCAACATTTGGCTTTGGCGACCCTTATCGCGTGGTCGTGGGCATTGGTCGAGGCAGCTGGCGTCAGTCTGCTCTTTCACTGGGCGGACCAGCGCATCAGTATTTTAACTAAAAAGGTTGAGGGCATTCGGCACGAAGAAACGCCGGCGCACGTCTTGCTGTCACCGCACGACCCGTTTTACCAGTTGGCGCTACAGATCAATTACCTGCAGACCCATCAACG
The DNA here is from genome assembly GCF_001435525.1 of Levilactobacillus koreensis JCM 16448. Classification (GTDB taxonomy): domain Bacteria; phylum Bacillota; class Bacilli; order Lactobacillales; family Lactobacillaceae; genus Levilactobacillus; species Levilactobacillus koreensis. Next base: position 20,905 of record NZ_AZDP01000108.1, on the reverse strand, counting down.
CAAGGTTCAGCGGCAAATGGCCGGGCAAAATCAGGAATTCGCGACGTTATTGGACTACTTGCCGATCGGAGTCATGGTGATTGACCGCTATCGCAAGGTAGAACTGGCAAATCCGGCGATGGAACAGTTCTTGCAGCATCGAATCTCGCCACGGCGGCATCCATTTACGCAGGATGTCCGGCAATTTGAGTTAGCCAGTCTGATCAACTCGGCGCTAAATGAACGGCAGACGCAGCACCATACCTTGAAGTTACCCGGGTCGCCCAATGAACGGACGGTCGACGCGCGCGCCATTTACACGGCGACCTCTCAGGATTACTTTCAGGTGTTGGTCTTGCTCTATGACGTGACCGAAGTCTATGCAGTCGAGCAGATGCAGATGGACTTTGTATCCAATGCGTCACATGAGTTGAAGACACCGGTGACGGCCATTTCCGGCTTTGCGAAGACCCTGTTAGCGGGGGCCAAGGATGACCCGGAGAAGTTGGTCGAATTCTTGGAAATTATTGATCAGCAGAGCGAACGACTAGTTGAGCTGATCAACGACGTGTTAACGATTTCACACATCGAGTCGGGTAACTCGGTCGAGGCCAGTGAGGTGCCAGTGGGTCAGGTGATCGCCAATCAGGTTCACTTATTGACGCCGTTAGCGGCCGTTAATCAGGTGACGCTGGACAATCAGGTGCCGACAGACTTGATGGCCGTGACCGACCAACGAAAATTTGACCAGGTCCTGAAAAATGTCTTGAGCAACGCGATTAAATACAATCGACCCCAGGGGAGTGTGACTTTAACAACCCGGGAAATGGGACGTGAGTGGTCACTGACGATTGCGGATACGGGTGTTGGTATTTCACCACAGGATCAACTACGAGTCTTCGAACGCTTTTACCGTGCGGAAATTTCGCATTCCAATCAGTTGGTGAGCGGCAGTGGCCTGGGATTGGCCATTGTCAGAGAACTCGTCCAGTCGTTGAATGGTAAGATCGATTTGCAAAGTACGTTGGATGTTGGGACCAAGGTCACGATGACCTTTCCGAAGGACTTCCCGGCGCAAGATTAGTGAAATGCAGTTATCATGGTTAACTAAAGTTTGAAAGTTCTAAAATACCAGTCACGCCTGTTCTAGCAACAACAGTGAGACTAAAAATAGGCAATCTGGTGGTCCCTTCGCCTTACCGGCCAGCAGATATGGGCTGGAACGGTGCGAACACAACTTGAAGCCTCGAAAGATCCGAGTCTA
>NZ_AZDP01000108.1:0-19652 GCF_001435525.1 Levilactobacillus koreensis JCM 16448 | reverse complement strand
TACTAAGCCGGCAAGAATCGCCAGCTAAGTAGAACGACGCGCCTGAGCCCATATCTACCGACCTCTCGGCTTAGACAGTGTGAGTAGACGACAGAGATAATGACTTTACCAGTCGCTATTGATTGGACTAAATGTGCTAAACTTACGCGTTTTCCAGTCATTGTTGCGATAGAACTCAATCTGAGCCGGAGTGCGGCCAGTTTTGCACTATTTTAATGGTGCGAGTCCTTACCGATACTGGAGCGAGACAGGTATTTCATCTTTTAACCCTTAGATGGTTAATTGAAGTTTTATAATGAAGGGTCTGAGTAGCTTGCTCAGGCTCTTTTTGTGCATGTGAATATTTATGGAGATGTGAAGAGTAGTTTTATTCAATCATATAGCGACTTCTTTTGTGGAATGTTGGATAGTTATCAGCTGAATCTGGACTGTTATGCCAGTGTGTTCTAAGCGTCAATGCCAGTAATTGAGAAAAGCCGATTGTAGTTGGAAAAATCTGTCTAAGCCGGAGGAGGCCAGGGATGTAGCCAGCCGTGGAGGTGGTGTTAGCTGGTGGGTTTGAAGCCAGCTTACAGCACGGGCGTTTTTGAAGACGCGTGTTCTTCGCGGCTTCAAAACGAGCGAGAAGCCCGTTCCTCAGGCTGAAGCGTCCCCACAGCAGGCGGAATCCCTGGCAGCCGCAGTGCGACCAGTAACCACAATCCTTGACCGTTGACACCGATTTAACGGTTAAATTATCAGTATCGGGTTATATTTACACAACCTTTACAATACGTCTACATGATGTTTACATTCGTTCGCTATACTAACTTTTGAAAAGGTCGGGCGTGATGCGCGACTATTAGGAGGTTAACGGTATGTCGAAGAAACGCTGGTGGCAAGGTCTAGGCTTGCTGATTGTGGTGGTACTGGGCGTGTATGCCTACCAGACGCGACAGGTCAGTCATGCTGGCGAATCGATCACGGCGGTTGGTTCAACGGCGTTACAGCCCTTAGTGGAAGCTGCTGGGGAACAGTATACCGGAGAACACCTGGGAACGTTTATCAATGTTCAAGGTGGAGGAACCGGAACGGGTCTCAGTCAAATCCAGGAGGGAGCCGTTCAAATCGGTGATTCCGACTTATTTGCTGGCGAACAAAAGGGAATTCGTGCGGCTGACCTAGTTGATCACCGAGTGGCGGTCGTGGGAATTACGCCGATTGTGAACCGTAAAGTCGGGGTAACGAACCTATCGACGGCTCAATTGATTCGGGTATTCACGGGTAAGGTCACCAACTGGAAACAGGTGGGTGGCGCAGACTTACCAGTCGTTTTGATCAACCGGGCGCAAGGAAGCGGGACCCGGGCAACCTTTGAACAGTTTGGGTTGGCCAAGCACCGTTCGAAGACGGCGCAGGAACAGGATTCCTCTGGGATGGTCCGGTCCATCGTTTCCACGACGCCGGGAGCAATTAGCTACGTGGCGTTTTCCTATGTGGATAAAACGGTGCAGGAGCTTTCCTTAGACAACGTGTCGCCAACTGAGGACAACGTGACCACGAACCGTTGGAAAATCTGGTCGTACGAGCATTTATATACGAAGGGCCAGCCCACGGGCTTAACCAAGAAATTCATTGCGTACGTTGAATCACCGGCAGTCCAAAAAACGTTAGTCCGGCAGTTGGGTTACCTATCTCCCAGTCAGATGACGGTCGAGCGGGATGCAACTGGTAAAATTACCTTATTGGGAGGCGCCTAGATGAAGACCAAGACCACGCAGCAACTTGAACAACAATTAACGCGTCATTCTAAGGCTGCTAAATTAGAAATCTGGGGGCGGACCATTAGCTTGACGGCCCTGCTCTTAATCGTGGCCGTTGTTGTGGCTATCATTGGGTTTGTGGCCTCAAAGGGAATTGCCACGTTTACCAGTAATCACGTGAATCTGTGGGACTTCTTGACCGGAAAGAGTTGGAATCCTAACATCACGGATGCCAATGGTAAGCCGGAAGTTGGTGCACTACCGATGATTGTCGGCTCGTTTTTGATTACGATTTTGTCGGCCATCGTGGCTACTCCATTTGCCATTGGGACGGCGGTCTTTATGAATGAAATTTCACCGAACAGGGGAGCGAAGATTCTTCAGCCCGTGACCGAGTTATTGGTCGGGATTCCGTCTGTAGTCTATGGGTTTATTGGTCTGTCCGTCGTGGTCCCAACCACCCGGGCAATCTTTGGCGGTAGTGGGTTTGGGATTCTCTCCGGAACCTGTGTCCTGTTCGTCATGATCTTGCCGACGGTCACGTCGATGAGTGCGGACGCCTTGAAATCCGTGCCTCGTTATTACCGAGAAGCTTCACTAGCCTTGGGGGCGACCCAGTGGCAAACGATTTATAAAGTCGTGCTCCGGGCTGCGACGCCGGGCTTGATGACGGCCGTTGTCTTTGGCATGGCCCGGGCGTTTGGTGAGGCGTTAGCCGTTCAAATGGTGATTGGGAACGCCGCGTTGATGCCGAACAGTCTGGTATCACCATCTTCGACCTTAACGTCCGTACTGACCACGGGTATCGGAAACACCGTGATGGGCTCGTTACAAAATAATGCGCTCTGGTCATTGGCACTGGTCTTACTACTGATGTCACTGGTCTTTAACTTAATTATCCGGTTGATCGGTCGAAAGGGGCGCTTACAGTAATGAACTCCAAAAAACAAAATAAAATTGCGATTGGCGCTCTGTATGGGATCGCCGGACTAGTTGTGCTGATCTTACTGGCCTTACTGGGTTACATTCTAGCGAGTGGTTTGCCACAACTGAGTTGGCACTTCTTAACGGCACCCGCCAAAGCCTTTCTTAAGGGCGGCGGGGTCGGCGTTCAACTCTTCAATTCGTTTTACCTGTTGATTCTGGCTATGGCAATTTCCTTTCCGATTGCGTTGGGAGCGGCTATTTACCTGTATGAGTACGCACGGGATAACTGGGTCACCACGACGATTCGTACGGCGATTGAAATTCTCAGTTCGCTCCCGTCCGTGGTGGTGGGACTGTTTGGCTTCCTGTTCTTCGTGGTGAAGCTGCGGTTGGGTTTCTCCATCCTCTCCGGGGCGTTTGCGTTGACCTTCTTCAACCTCCCGTTACTCACGCGGAGCATTGAAGACTCGTTACGAACGATCGACCTTGAGCAGCGTGAAGGGGGTCTAGCATTAGGCCTGTCACGGTGGGAAACAATCACGCGGGTCATCTTACCAGCGACTGTTCCCAGCATCTTGACCGGGGTTATTTTAAGTGCTGGGCGGGTCTTCGGTGAAGCTGCCGCCTTGATCTATACCGCCGGTCAGAGTGCCCCAGCACTGAACTTTGCCGACTGGAATCCGTTTAACATCTCCAGTCCACTGAATCCAATGCGTCCAGCAGAAACGTTGGCCGTTCACATTTGGAAGATCAACTCTGAAGGCATCATGCCGGATGCCAAGGCCATTTCTTCTGGGTCTTCGGCGGTCCTGATTATTGCCATCTTACTGTTCAACTTTGCTGCCCGTTATGTGGGTAAGCGACTATACAAGCGCCTAACGTCGGCGTAAAGGAGGGGTGCTATGTTTATCAATAACGATGTGACGAAGGGAACAGTCATGCAAGAACGGCACGTGGTCCAACCGAACGATCCGGGCCACCCAATTATTCTGTCGACGGAGGATCTACACGTCTTCTATGGTAAGAAAGAAGCGTTGTTCGAAGGCGACTTACAGTTTGGTAGCAATCAGATTACCGCGTTGATTGGCCCCTCTGGTTCGGGTAAGTCCACGTACTTACGGTCGTTGAATCGAATGAATGATCGAATCGCCACCGTGACCGGAAAAATTATGTACCGGGGCGTGGACATTAACCAGCCCGCCATTGACGTCTACGAGATGCGACGGCGGGTGGGGATGGTCTTCCAGCGGCCAAACCCATTTGCAAAATCCATCTACGACAACATCGCGTTTGCCTTGCGATTGCGGGGGACTACGGACAAACACGAGTTGGATGAAATTGTGGAGACGTCGCTCAAACAGGCAGCCCTCTGGGATCAAGTCAAAGACGACCTGAACAAGAGCGCGTTAGCCCTGTCTGGGGGACAGGCACAACGGTTATGTATTGCCAGGGCGATCGCCGTGAAACCCGACATTTTATTGTTGGATGAACCGGCGAGTGCTCTGGACCCCGTGTCGACCGGTCAGTTAGAGGATACTTTGTTGGATCTTAAGCAGCATTACACGATTATCATTGTGACTCACAACATGCAACAGGCCGCGCGGATCAGTGAATATACGGCATTTTTCAATCAGGGACGGGTGTTGGAGTATGACACCACGAGCCAAATATTTACGAATCCGCAGGTTCAGGTCACCAGTGATTACGTTTCGGGGAACTTCGGCTAAGAGGAGGAAGAAAACAAATGAGTGAGGAAATTTTAACGACCCAGGATCTCCATCTGTACTATGGGGAAAAAGAAGCTTTGAAGGGCATCAACTTGAATTTTGACGCCAAGGGGATCACGGCATTGATCGGACCATCCGGGTGTGGAAAGTCCACGTATTTACGGACGCTAAACCGGATGAACGATTTAATTCCTAACGTGACGATTACGGGGACCATCAAGTTTAAAGGGGAGAACTTGTACGCCCCTAACGCAGATACCGTGGAAATTCGTAAGGAAATCGGGATGGTTTTCCAACAGCCCAACCCGTTTCCATTCTCAATCTACGACAATGTGATCTATGGATTACGAATTGCCGGTGAAAAAGACAAGGAAAAGTTGGATGCGGTGGTTGAAAAGTCGTTGCGGCAAGCCGCTGTGTGGGATGAAGTCAAAGACCATCTGCACGAAAGCGCCCTGGCTCTGTCCGGGGGGCAACAACAGCGGGTCTGCATCGCGCGGGTCCTCGCCGTTTCACCAGAGATTATCCTGTTAGATGAACCAACGAGTGCGTTGGATCCGGTGTCCAGTAGCCAAATTGAAGCAACCCTCTTGAATTTACGGCACGATTATACGATTATTATTGTGACCCATAACCTCCAGCAAGCATCGCGGATTGCGGATCGGACCGCCTTCTTTATGAATGGCGAGCTGGTGGAAGTGGACCAAACCAAGAATATTTTCATGAATCCAGCGAAGAAACAGACGGAAGACTACATCAGTGGTCGATTTGGGTAAGGAGGCAGGCTATGAGAAGATTATTTGATGACGAATTAGCAGAGTTAGATGCAGATTTCACTGAAATGGGGATGTTGGTCAGCGAGGTTATTCAACAGGCCGCAGATTCCTTTACGAACCGTGACGCGGTGGCCGCACAGCGAATTATTGACCAGGACCACCAAATCAACGAACGCGAAATTGCATTAGAGAAAAAGACGTTTGAAATGATTGCGTTGTACCAACCGGTGACGACTGATCTACGAGAAATCGTCACGATTTTAAAGGCCGTCTCAGAACTAGAACGGGCCGGGGACCACGCCAGAAACATTGCGCACGCGACCATCAAGTTCGGCAGTAAGCAAAAGATTCCGGTCTTGGAGCAACTGTTGGGCCAAATGGGGCAGTTAACGACGCAGATGGTGAAGGATGTCCTGACCGCTTACGTGAATAAGGATGAAGAGGAAGCCCGGGAGTTAGCAGCGGTCGATCGGAAGCTAGATCAGATGAACCATCAGGTGCGAGCGGATAGTTATGAGCAGATGCGCTTGGATCCAGCCTTTGAAACGGGCGCCTCTATCTACCTCAACGTTGCTCAGGATCTCAGCCGGATCGGCGATTACGTCACGAACGTCTGTGAATGGATCGTTTACCTGAAGTCGGGCCAAATCATCGAATTGAACTCGGCTAGTCAAGATGGCGAAGGCTAAACGTTAATCTAAATTGAAGATTTGCCGAGACGGCCACTGGAGACTTGCTTTCAGTGGCCGTCTTCGCTATTCTTGCCATAAGCCAGTCAATCATGGGGGCGTCAGGGGACTCGTGACATTACATGACAAGGTTAACTAATTTCGTATATAATAACTGATACAGGGGTGGCAACTTTCCCTAATGGGTGGCGATAGTGGCGTTGTTCCTCGCCTTGCCGGCCGCCAGATATGGGCTGGAACGGTGCGAACGCAACTTGAAGCCTCGAAAATCACGAGTCTCCAAGGTTGGTTTTCTGCTAAGCCGGCGGGAAATCACCGCCAACTAAGCAGAACGACGCGCCTGAGCCCATATCTAGCGACCTCTCGGCTTACATGGGTGTTTTGTATGGAGTAGCGAGTACATCTGTTGCGTTGCTACGTGCTGAGCTGAAAGCGTAGTAAGGTCAGGCATGACAACATTTTTAACAGTTGTGATGGCAATGATCAGTCAGAGCCGGAGGAGGCCAGGGATGTAGCCAGCCGTGAAAGTGGTGTTAGCTGGTGATTTTCCAGCTTACAGCACGGGCGACTTTTGAGACGTGTGTTCTGCACGGCTCAAAAGCGAGCGAGAAGACTGGTGATTTTCCAGTCTGAAGCGTCCCCACAGCAGGCGGAATCCCTGGCAGCCGCAGTGTGGCCAAGTTTCATCAATCTATATTTAATAACTGTCTTAAAAAAGGAGTGTCCGCTGATGGCAGGTAACAAAAAACGTTTCGTCCGTTCACGCACTAACCGTTTAGTCGGTGGGGTGTTGGGCGGTATTGCTGAATATTTTGGTTGGAATGCGAATCTTTTACGAATCATCTACGTCTTGGTTTCCTTAGCATTACCAACGCATGGTGTACTGGGACTCTTGCTCTACGTGATTGTGATGTCCTTTATGCCGTTGGATGACTCGCGACCAGCTGGGCCGAATATCGGCGACCTTTTCCGTAACGGGGGGTCATCTGAATCCCAGGATACCGGCCGTAAGGTGATTCATGACGTCACGGAACAAGACGTGAAGGATCAGCACAAGGATGGTGAGTAGCATGCGCTTTTGGAGCCGAATTTTAGTAAACGCAGTGATCTTTCTGGCGTTGGCTGGGTTCTTCCAGAGCTCATTGGCCGGGTCATTCCAGCACTCATTTTATGTGTCGAGTATTGGCATCGCCCTGCTGGCCAGTTTTGTACTGGCGTTATTAAACGCGGTGGTCAAGCCGATTCTATTCGTGCTTTCACTACCAATCACCATTCTGACCCTGGGTTTGTTCAGCGTGGTGATCAACGCCATCATGCTGGAATTAACGTCCTGGTTTGTGGGGAGTAGCTTCACATTCACCTCATTTGGGACCACACTGATCATTGCCATTGTCATGTCAATTTTTAATGCGATTATCAGTGATCACTATGCGCACGATTAACTAGCGAACTCAAAGGAATTTGGTAGGAGTTCCCCCGTTAAAGTGCTAAAATTAAGGGTAGTTTTACGATGCAGTAAGGAGGAGCGCCCAATGCCAGAAAGCGTCACAGTGGCCGAACTTGTCAAAGCTAACCGGTTAGATGTCTACTCCGGCGAAGATGACTTGGAACGCAAGATTACCACTAGCGATATTTCACGGCCTGGTTTGGAATTAACCGGGTATTTTAACTACTATCCAGCAAAACGGATTCAACTTTTAGGAATCACGGAAACGTCTTTCGCTAAAGGCATGTCCCATGAACAATTGCTCGACGTTATGCGCAAAATGTGTCAGCCAGAAACGCCGGCTTTTGTGGTGTCTACACAACTTGATCCACCAGAAGAACTGAAGCAGTCCGCACAGGAGGCTGGTATTCCGATTCTAGGAACGAAGCTGACCACGTCACGGGTGCTCAGTAATATGACCAATTTCCTCGAAGGTAAGTTAGCCGAACGCCAGTCTGTTCACGGCGTCTTGGTCGATATCTACGGGGTCGGGGTCATGATTACTGGGGATTCCGGCGTGGGTAAAAGTGAAACCGCTCTAGAACTGGTTAAACGGGGCCATCGGTTGATTGCTGATGACCGCGTGGAAGTCTATCAACAGGACGAGCAAACTTTGGTTGGGGCGGCCCCAGCTATCCTGAGCCACTTGCTAGAAATCCGTGGAATCGGTATTATTGATGTTATGAACTTGTTTGGGGCTGGTGCGGTCCGTAGCGAAACGGACATCGATCTCATTGTTCACCTTGAACTCTGGCACGATGATAACCACTTCGATCGTCTCGGCAACAACACCGAGTCCCAACGGTTCTTTGACGTGGTGGTACCGAAGATTACGATTCCGGTAAAAACGGGTCGTAACTTAGCCATTATCATTGAAGCGGCCGCGATGAACTTCCGAGCTCGTTCCATGGGATACGATGCGACGAAGGTCTTTGATGATAACTTGAATCGTCTAATCAAGCAAAACTCGAAAAAAGAATAGGAGATGGGCGTTATTTTTTCACCAATTATTGCGGCGTTGAATCCCATCGCCTTTCGTTTAGGGCCCATCGCGGTTCACTGGTATGGCATTATTATTGCCTCCGGCGTAGTTTTAGCGGTCACTTTGGCCGTACGTGAGGGTCGTCGACGAGGAATCGATCCCGACGACATCTATGACATGATTTTATGGGCCTTGCCAGCGGCTTTGATTGCGGCACGGCTCTATTATGTGGTCTTTCAATGGTCGTATTATCAGCACCACCCAGGCGAAATTATCGCCATCTGGGATGGGGGGATCGCGATATATGGCTCGTTGATCGGTGCCGGCCTGGTCGTCTTCTTCTTTTGTCGGTCACGGTTTATTCCGGTTTGGTTGATGCTTGACGTGGCGGCCCCCACGGTTATTCTGGGGCAAGCCATTGGTCGTTGGGGAAACTTTATGAATCAGGAGGCCTTTGGTCGGGTCACGAGTCTGGCCTTTCTTCAAGGGCTACACCTCCCACAATTTATCCTCAATCAGATGTTTATTGATGGCGCCTACCGTCAACCAACGTTCCTGTATGAATCGACTTGGGATCTGTTAGGCTTCATCGTATTGATGAGTCTGCGACACTACCCGGGCCTCTTTAAACAGGGCGAGGTCTTCTTGAGTTATGTGCTCTGGTATTCACTGGGGCGTTTCTTCATCGAAGGTATGCGGACGGATAGTTTGATGTTATTGGGAATCATTCGCGTCTCGCAACTGCTTTCGGTCGTTTTGTTTGTTGGGGCGTTGGTCATCTGGATCTATCGGCGGCGGGCAGCCGTGACGCCACCGGATTATCTGGACGGTACCCCGTTTCGGGAACGAACTAATCTTTCTAAATAAGGAGAATCCATTACTATGTCAGAGAAAATTGCAGTACTCGGTGCCGGTTCATGGGGATCAATCTTAGCGAGCGTCTTGGATGAAAATGGTCACGACGTTCGGCTGTGGTCGTACAATCCTAAGCAAGTTGAGGAACTCAACACGCAGCACACGAATTCGCATTATATTAAGGATTTCACCTTTTCTCCCTCGTTAGTGGCCTACTCCGATTTAGCGAGTGCGTTGGTTGACGTCGATGCTATTTTATTCGTTGTGCCAACTAAGGCAGTTCGTGCCGTTGCCGGTCAAGTCAGTGAAATCTTGCAAAAGACGGGCTTACAACCCCAACTGATTCATGCCAGCAAGGGAATCGAACAGAAGACTTACAAACGAATTTCGCAGATCTTAGCGGAAGAGATTCCCGCAACTAATCGAAAGTCCGTGACTGTTTTGTCCGGGCCAAGTCACGCCGAGGACGTTGCGCGTAAAGATATTACTTTGATCACGGCGGCTAGTGAGAGCCCAGACGCCGCAAAGTACACGCAAAAATTGTTCATGACGCCTTACTTCCGGGTTTACACCAACTCGGACGTTATCGGGGTCGAAATTGGTGCCGCACTGAAGAACATTATTGCTTTAGGTGCCGGTGCTTTACACGGGTTAGGCTACGGCGACAACGCCAAGGCCGCCCTGATGACACGGGGCTTAGCCGAAATTTCTCGGCTAGGGACCTCGTTTGGTGCTGACCCAATGACCTTTATTGGGTTATCTGGAGTTGGGGACGTGATCGTAACGGCCACCAGCTCCAACTCACGTAATTGGCGTGCTGGTGACGAATTAGGTCGTGGGGAGGCCTTAGATGACGTCATCAACCACATGGGAATGGTAATCGAAGGACTGGCCACAACCAAGGCCGCCTACGAGTTATCCCAAGAACGGGGCGTTTCCATGCCAATTACGGAAGCTATTTACCAAGTGATTTACGAGGGTAAGGACATTCGTAAAGCAATCTCCGACCTAATGCAACGCGAGGGTCGGTCTGAATTCTAAAAAGCTCTGGGGATACGGGAAAGGATATTTATATTATGAGAAAAGTCAGAAAAGCAGTCATTCCAGCCGCGGGTCTGGGTACCCGATTTTTACCAGCCACTAAGGCCTTAGCTAAGGAAATGTTACCGATCGTGGACAAGCCAACGATTCAATTTATCGTTGAAGAAGCACGCAAGTCCGGAATCGAAGATATTGTCATTGTTGATGGGAAGTCCAAGCGGTCCATTGAAGACCACTTTGACTCTAACCCTGAACTGGAAGCTAACTTAGCGGCTAAGCACAAGGACGAAATGCTCCGTCAGGTCCAAGAGACGACGGGCATGAACTTGTACTTTATTCGGCAACCTTACCCACGTGGCTTGGGTGACGCCGTTTTGACGGCCAAGGCCTTTATCGGTGACGAACCCTTCGTTGTGATGTTGGGTGATGACATGACCGATAGCAAGGTACCTTTGACCAAGCAGTTGATTGACCGATACAACGAAACGGGTGCGTCAACGTTAGCCGTAATGCGGGTGCCACACAAGGATACCGCCAAGTATGGGGTTATCAATCCTTCTGAAGAAACTGCACCGGGTCTGTACAACGTGACGAACTTCGTGGAAAAGCCACAACCTGATGAGGCACCTAGTGACTTGGCCATCATCGGTCGGTACTTATTTACCCCAGAGATTTTTGAAGCTTTGGAAAACACACCAATTGGGTTGGGCAATGAACTTCAATTGACTGACGCCATTGATAACTTAAACAAAACGCAACGGGTCTTTGCCCACGAATACACGGGCAAGCGGTTCGACGTTGGTAACAAATTTGGCTGGCTCAAGACGAACATTGAATATGGACTGAACCATCCAGAAACGAAGGACCAACTGCGGGCCTACATTAAGGAACTGAGCACCCGTTTGGCTAAGGACGACGAGAAAGCTAAGGCGCCCAAGTCAAAGTAGGTGACAAACTTACTTTTTAATAGTAGAGTAGCACCATGGCTTAAGAGCAGAAGGGAGCGTTAACGTTGAAAAACTATGATGTCATTGTGATTGGTGCGGGTCCTGGCGGTATGACCGGGGCACTGTACGCCTCACGGGCCAACTTATCCGTTTTGATGTTGGATCGTGGAATCTATGGCGGTCAAATGAACAACACAGCAGCAATCGAAAATTATCCGGGGTTCAAGTCCGTCTTAGGACCAGACTTGGCGAAGGATATGTACGATGGCTCGACACAATTTGGCGCCGAATTTGCCTATGGTAACGTAGAATCTATCGAAGATCAGGGCGATCATAAGGTTGTGAAGACCGACGATGGTGACTATTCTGCCAAGGCAGTTATCGTGGCTACGGGTTCCGAATATAAGAAGCTGGGCGTGCCCGGTGAAGATCAATTTGGTGGCCGAGGTGTCTCTTACTGCGCGGTCTGCGATGGTGCGTTCTTTAAGAACCGTGAAGTTGCTGTCATTGGTGGTGGCGACTCTGCGGTTGAAGAAAGTATCTACTTGGCTGGTTTAGCATCCAAGGTAACCGTTTTTGTTCGTCGCGATAAGCTGCGGGCACAAAAAGTTATCCAGGACCGAGCCTTTGCCAACGATAAGATTGAATTTGTTTGGAACACGAGCGTGACCGAAGTGTTGGGTGACGACATGAAGGTGACCGGCGTGGCAACCAAGAACAATCAGTCCGGTGAGACCGGTGAAAAGGCCGTTAGTGGGGTCTTCATTTACGTGGGGAACTTACCAATGACCGAGTCCTTCAAGGGCCTGGGCATCACCAACGATGCAGGTTGGATTCCAACGAACGAATTGATGCACACGTCTGTTCCTGGCATTTTCGCCATTGGTGACGTGCGTGAAAAGACGCTCCGTCAAATTACGACGGCCGTCGGTGACGGCGGAATTGCTGGCCAAGAAGCTTTCAGTTACATTGAAGCTTTGAAGTCACAGGCAGCGCCAACGAAATAAATGTTAAACTTAGCGGAGACAACCATTCAGGGATGTTTCCGCTTTTTTGTTACGCTAAAAGGGACTACAATGTTTGGTATTAAAATGAATTTTGGCTAAAGTCGATTTTCGTTTTAATCGCGAATTCTAACCGGTAAAAATCCTCGGTAGCTGGTATACTTGAGCTAACAGTGAGATGGTGACTAGAATTAGGCAACATAGTGGGGATTCCGCTTTACCGGCCGGCAGATATGGGCTGAAGGCGTTCCCCATAGCAGGTGGAATTCCTGGCAGCCGTAGTGCGACCCAGTCCAATCGAGTATACTGGTGGTAACTAGCCGAGAGCTTTTAACCGGAAGTGAATTCAAAAAAATCAAGGGAGTTGGCAGAAGTATGGGGATGAATCAGTTTTTACAAAGTTTGAGTGACTTGGAAACGATCAATCGGGCACCTGGCTACTTTAAGTTCGAGCAACATTCCGTGGCGGCCCATTCGTTTAAGGTCGCTGAGGTTGCCCAGTTCTTGGGTGACGTGGAGGAACAAGCTGGGCATGCGGTCAACTGGCGCTTGGTCTACGAAAAAGCGTTGAACCATGACTATACGGAGCGATTTATCGGTGACATCAAGACGCCGGTCAAGTACGCAACGCCACAGCTGCGCCATATGTTGGCTGATGTCGAGACATCGCTGACTGCGAACTTCATTGAAAACGAAATTCCTAAGCAGTTTCAAGCGGCGTATACGCGGCGGCTAGGTGAAGGCAAAGACGATACCTTGGAAGGTCAGATTCTTTCCGTGGCTGATAAGGTCGACTTACTCTACGAATCATTTGGTGAAATTCAAAAGGGTAATCCGGAACCCGTTTATACAGAAATCTACCGGGAAAGTTTGAGCACGATTTTAACGTTTAAGCGGCTAGATTGCGTGAAGTATTTCTTGGCCGAAGTGCTCCCAGAAATGTTGGCGGCAGACTTTAGTGATCGCCAAAAATTGGCACAGTTGACGGACGAACTTTTACAACAGCAGGAGGCGCAGGCATGAAGTTAGCCGAGGTGTGGAACCAGAACTTGACGGGAGCAACGGTCCGACCGTTGACTCACGCGGATGACGACCTGATTTATCAATTTCAGGCGGCCCATCCGGATTATTTTGATCATTTTCAAGATCACCCTGTGACCCGACAAGAGGCCATTCAAGACGTGACGGACGTTCCTTTGAACGCGCAAGCAGACCAGAAGGCCTACCTGGGAGTCTTTGAAGGCGACGAACTCGTTGTCTTGGTGGACCTGATTATCGACTATCCGTTGCCGAGCTTAGTCTGGTTGGGCATGTGGCTACCGGCCAAGAGCCTGGCCACAGCGCAATCAGCAGCTTACTACTGGAGCCTGGTCAAGACGTTACGGACCGCGGACGCTGTTCAATTACAGCTCAGCGTCTTCATGGGTGACCGTAAGATGAAAGAGTTCTGGGACGACCTGGGGTTAACTGCCGTCCAGACGACCACGGTTGTTCGGGGTGAACGGGTCGCCAACGTGACCATTTACCAAGACAAATTTGATCGGTAGGACGCCAAACTAGCGAAAGTATGTTCGGTATGGTAGAATAATTTTACGTGATGGGAAACGATCCGTTTCCCATCTTTTCTGCTGAAATTAAAAGTTAAATTACCGTACAAAGGTTGGGAATTTGGCAACTGGGTAGTTCTTTCGCCTGATTGGCTAAAGGTTGAAAGATGAGATACCTGTCTCGCCCCAGTATTGGCAAGGATTCGCACCGTTAAGATAGTGTAAAATTGCCGCACTCCGGCTGACAGGGATTCCGCCTGCTGTGGGGACACTTCAGACTGGAAAATCACCAGTCTTCTCGCTCGCTTTGAAGCCACGAAGACCGCGTGTCTCCAAAGTCGCCCGTGCTGTAAGCTGGCTAAAAAATCACCAGCTAACACCACCTCCACGGCTGGCTGCATCCCTGTCCTCCTCCAGCTCTGACTGTGCTTTACAACGACAGCAGGCGGAAGACATGGCGGCTTAGCGCTTTCGGTCCAATCTATAGCGATTATTACAGTCAGTATCCTCGTTGCCTAAGAACACTATGTAAGCCGGGAGGTCGGCAGATATGGGCTCAGGCGCGTCGTTCTACTTAGCTGGCGATTCTTGCCGGCTTAGTAGAAAACCAAGCTTGGAGACTCGGTTCTTTCGAGGCTTCAAGTTGTGTTCGCCCCGATCCAGCCCATATCTGCCGGCCGGTAAGGCGAAGGGCCCACCAGGTTGCCTAGTTTTAGTCTCACTGTTGTTGCTAGAGCAGGCATGACTGGCATTTTGGAACTTTCAACCTTTAGCTGATTGGCTAGTAGAGATGGGCTGGAGCAGTGTGGCCGTTCCTGAGCCCATTTCTGACGTCCATAGTGCGAATCAGGTACACAAGTATCTAACGACGTAAATGTACGGTAAAATAAATAGTAGTTTAAACGAGTAAGGAGGTTATTCACTGATGATTGATCGACAAACGGACCGTAAATTTGACCTAGTGTCGAATTACCAGCCGACCGGGGACCAACCGAACGCCATTGCGCAGTTGACCAAGGGTCTGAACGATGGTGAGAAGGCGCAGATTCTATTAGGGGCAACCGGGACTGGAAAGACGTTTACCATTTCTAATGTCATTAAGAACGTCAATAAGCCTACGCTGGTGCTCTCTCACAACAAGACCTTGGCGGGTCAACTCTACGGGGAGTTCAAACAATTCTTCCCGAACAATGCGGTGGAATATTTTGTGAGTTACTACGATTATTACCAACCGGAAGCCTATGTGCCGTCGAGTGATACTTATATTGAAAAGGACTCATCAATCAACGACGAGATCGATAAGTTACGACATTCGGCGACGAGTTCGTTGTTGGAAAGAAACGATGTCATTGTGGTGGCCTCCGTTTCCTCCATCTTTGGGTTAGGGGACCCAACTGAATATAAAAATCACGTGGTCTCCCTGCGTGTTGGCCAAGAAATCGAACGTGACGCGCTGTTACGTAAGTTGGTCAACATTCAATTTGAACGAAACGACTACGACTTCCAGCGGGGCCGGTTCCGGGTTCACGGCGACGTGGTCGAAATCTTCCCGGCTTCACGGGATGACCGGGCGTTACGAGTCGAATTCTTCGGTGATGAGATCGACCGAATTCGTGAAGTGGACTCCTTGACCGGTGAAATTGTTGGCGACCGTGAACACGTGGCCATCTTCCCGGCGACCCACTTTATGACCAACGATGACGTGATGGCGAAGGCCACGGCCGGCATCGAGGGTGAACTGAAAGACCGGGTCGCTGAATTAGAGGGTCAGGGCAAGTTGCTGGAGGCCCAACGGCTCAAGCAACGGACCACCTACGATTTGGAAATGATGCGCGAAATGGGCTACACCAGCGGCATCGAAAACTACTCGCGGTGGATGGACGGCCGTAAAGCCGGCGAGCCACCGTACACGTTACTCGATTTCTTCCCCAAGGACTTTTTACTGGTCGTCGATGAATCTCACGTGACCATGCCGCAAGTTCGGGGAATGTACAATGGTGACCGTGCGCGGAAGCAACAGTTAGTCGATTATGGCTTCCGCCTACCAAGTGCGCTGGACAACCGCCCATTAAAGCTCAATGAAGTTGAACAACACATTAATCAAGTCATTTATATGTCCGCGACGCCGGGACCATACGAATCGGAGCAGACGGACCACGTCGTGCAACAGATCATTCGGCCAACCGGATTGCTGGATCCAACCATTGAGGTGCGGCCAATTATGGGGCAAATGGATGACCTAGTTGGCGAAATCAACGCGCGGGTCGACAAGAACGAGCGGACGTTTGTGACGACACTAACCAAGAAGATGGCGGAAGATTTGACGGACTATCTGAAGGATCTTGGGATCAAAGTGGCTTACCTTCACTCAGATATCAAGACTCTGGAACGAACGGAAATCATGCGTGATCTGCGGTTAGGGAAGTACGACGTGTTAGTTGGTATCAACCTGTTGCGGGAAGGTATCGATATTCCTGAAGTTTCTTTGGTGGCCATTTTGGATGCCGATAAGGAAGGTTTCCTACGTAACGAACGATCCTTGATCCAAACGATCGGTCGGGCAGCGCGGAATTCCCACGGGGCAGTAATTATGTATGCTGATTCCGTGACGGAGTCCATGCAGGCCGCGATTGATGAAACGGCGCGGCGGCGTCAAGTGCAGATCGATTACAATAAGAAACATGGCATCACGCCAACTACGATTATTAAGCCAATTCGTGATTTGATCGCCGTTACGAAGAAGAACGACAATAGTGATGAAAAAGATGACTTTGTTGCGAGTGACTTTGAAGATATGACCAAGGAAGATCAAGAGAAATTAATTTCCCGATTGGAAGACGAAATGCGGGCCGCGGCTAAGAAGCTTGACTTCGAACAGGCGGCGTCCTTGCGGGATACAATCATGGACATGAAGACTGAAATCGGGGACTAGGTTAGTTAGGAGAATGCCAATTGGTAAACGATAAAATCGTGATTCACGGGGCGCGGGCCCACAATTTAAAGGATATCGACGTCACAATTCCCAAGAATAAACTGGTCGTCATCAGTGGTCTATCGGGTTCTGGGAAGAGCTCGTTGGCCTTTGACACCTTATATGCTGAAGGACAGCGACGCTACGTGGAAAGCCTGTCGTCGTATGCACGACAATTCTTAGGGCAAATGGATAAGCCAGATGTGGATTCCATTGACGGTCTAAGTCCCGCCATCTCCATTGATCAGAAGACGACCTCGAAGAACCCGCGGTCCACGGTGGGAACCGTTACGGAAATCAACGATTACCTGCGGCTGCTGTGGGCACGGGTCGGGACACCGATCTGCCCGAATGATGGCACCGAGATCACCAGTCAAAGTGTTGAGCAGATGGTCGATCAGGTGTTGACTCTGCCTGAACGGACGAAATTGCAGATTTTGTCGCCCATTGTCCGGGCCAAGAAGGGGCAACACAAGAAGATCTTTGAAAAGATCCAGCGGGAAGGCTTTGTCCGGGTACGGGTCGACGGTGAGATTTTAGATATCGACAGTGTGCCTGAACTGAATAAGAACCAGAGTCATGACATCGCTATCGTCATCGATCGGGTCGTTGTGAAGAAGGGAATTCGTTCCCGGCTCTTCGATTCGTTTGAAGCGGCTTTACGCCTGAGTGGTGGCTATGCCATCGCTGATCTGATCGACGGCAAACCAATGATCTTCTCCGAACACTATGCGTGCCCTGTCTGTGGGTTTACCGTGGGTGAATTGGAACCCCGACTTTTCTCCTTTAACGCGCCATTTGGTGCTTGCCCCGACTGTGATGGGTTAGGGGTCAAGCTGGAAGTCGACATGGATCTAGTCGTGCCCGACCCAACGAAAACATTGCGTGAAGGGGCCTTAGAACCCTGGAACCCAATCAGTTCACAATACTACCCGGCCTTATTGGAACAGGCTTGTGCGGCCTTTGACGTCGACATGGATACGCCATTTAAAGACTTGTCGAAGAACGACCAGGCACTGGTTCTATATGGCTCACAGGGTAAGGAATTCCATTTCCACTATGAAAATGACTTTGGTGGTGTGCGCGACGTTGACGTGGCCTTTGAAGGGGTCATTCCGAACATTGACCGGCGCTACCATGAAACGAACAGTGATTTTACTCGCGATGTGATGCGCAAGTACATGACCGAACTGACTTGTCAGACCTGTCACGGCTTCCGGCTGAATCGGCAAGCGTTGAGTGTGAAAATCAATCACCAACACATTGGTGAGGTCTCCAATCTGCCCGTTGATAAGGAATTGAGTTTCTTTAACGACTTGAGTTTTGGCGAACAGGACCAAGTCATTGCCCAACCGATCTTGAAGGAAATTCGTGATCGGTTGACCTTCTTACGCAACGTGGGGTTGGATTACCTGACACTGAGTCGATCGGCACGGACGTTGTCTGGTGGGGAAGCCCAGCGGATCCGGTTGGCCACGCAAATTGGGTCTAATCTGTCTGGGGTGCTTTACATCCTGGATGAACCTTCAATTGGTCTCCATCAACGGGATAATGATCGGTTGATTGCGTCTTTGAAGCAGATGCGCGATTTGGGAAACACACTGATTGTTGTGGAACATGATGAGGACACCATGCGGGCCGCAGATTATATTGTGGATATTGGCCCGGGGGCCGGTGAAAACGGGGGCCACGTGATGGCCGCTGGGACGCCTAAGCAAGTCATGCGCTCACGAAAATCGTTGACGGGTCAGTACCTGTCCGGCAAGAAATACATTCCAGTGCCGTTGGAACGACGTCAGGGGAATGGTAAGGAGATTCGGGTGACTGGTGCGGCCGAAAATAACTTGAAGGATATTACGGTTGATTTTCCTTTGGGTGAATTTGTCGTGGTCACTGGGGTTTCCGGCTCTGGTAAGTCGACGCTGGTCAACACGATTTTAAAGCGAGCGCTGGCGCAAAAGTTGAATCACAACTCAGAGAAACCCGGGAAATACAAGAGCATTGCCGGTGTCAAAAATATTGAGCGCCTAGTTGATATTGACCAGAGTCCAATTGGACGGACGCCGCGGAGTAATCCAGCAACGTATACCGGAGTCTTTGATGACGTCCGGACGCTGTTTGCCCAAACCAACGATGCCAAGCTGCGGGGCTATCAGAAGGGCCGCTTTAGTTTCAACACCAAGGGTGGTCGTTGTGAGGCCTGCCACGGGGATGGGATCTTAAAGATCGAAATGAACTTTTTACCCGATGTTTACGTGCCGTGTGAGGTTTGTCATGGGACCCGTTACAATTCCGAAACGCTGGAAGTTGAGTACAAGGGCAAGAACATCGCTGACGTGTTGGACATGACCGTCAGTGAAGCTTTGAAATTCTTTGACGCTATTCCGAAGATCACGCGGAAACTTCAAACGATTCAAGATGTTGGTCTGGGATACGTGAAATTAGGTCAACCCGCGACAACGTTGTCTGGTGGGGAAGCCCAACGGATGAAATTAGCTTCCGAACTGCACAAGCAGCAGAACGGTAAGAATTTCTATATTCTTGATGAACCAACCACGGGATTGCACGCAGATGACATCAAACGGTTATTGGTCGTTTTGCACCGACTGGTTGATAAAGGGAACACGGTCCTGGTCATCGAACATAACTTGGATGTGGTCAAGACGGCGGATCATTTGATCGACTTGGGCCCTGAAGGTGGGGAAGCTGGCGGTAACGTCGTGGCGACCGGAACACCGGAAGAACTGGCTGAAGTGAAGGATAGTTACACCGGGAAGTACTTAAAGCCCGTCCTGGAACGGGACCGTGCGCGCACGGAAGCGGACCAGAAGAAGTAACTGACGATTAGTCATGAAAACGTCATAATTGGGACAGCAGACTGCTAATGTGCGGTTTGGTGTCCTTTTTGTGTGCGCCCGGCATGGGCGCTAACTAGGCGGTGAAAGTCCGCTGTGGACC
>NZ_AZDP01000025.1 GCF_001435525.1 Levilactobacillus koreensis JCM 16448 | reverse complement strand
GACCAGTACTAATCGGTCGAGGACTTAACCAAGTTGTAAAACGTGGTGTTCTCAAGAGAAAATAATTGAATAATATCTAGTTTTGAGGGAAGAAGTTCTCTTATAGTGTGGTGGCGATAGCCTAAAGGATACACCCGTTCCCATGCCGAACACGGAAGTTAAGCTTTAGCACGCCGATAGTAGTTGGGGGATCGCCCCCTGCGAGGATAGGACGTTGCCACGCGA
>NZ_AZDP01000002.1 GCF_001435525.1 Levilactobacillus koreensis JCM 16448 | reverse complement strand
CTACCGACCTCTCACACCACCGTACGTACGGTTCCGTATACGGCGGTTCAGTAATTTAAGCATGTTGAATAAGCTGGAGTGTTTTGGTCAAATTTATTAGACCGAGACGCTCCAGTTTTCTATTCGTTAGCGTGTAGGTCAAAGTCGCACTATGCGCAGTTCGCCACGCACCCTTACGGGTATTGGCAAAGGTATAGGCATCGTTATGGGAGAGGCCCAGACGCTTTAAATTATTTACCTTGGTCTTGACTTTCTTCCATTGCTTCCAGAAGTACTGACGAATTCTACTCCGTAACCACTGGTCCAGAGCTTTGACGAATGTCGCCATCTTTCCAATGCCATAGTACTGAAGCC
>NZ_AZDP01000107.1:11747-12962 GCF_001435525.1 Levilactobacillus koreensis JCM 16448 | reverse complement strand
AAACGACTATAGACTGTCTGCCAAGCACCATAACGTTCTGGTAAGTCACGCCATGCTGCACCACTGCGCATAACCCAGAGAATGGCGTTAAAGGCAGTTCGGTCATCAATTTTGGATGGTCGTCCAGTTCGATATGGTGGAAATAGTGAAGCAATGCGTTTCCACTGGTCATCTTCAAGTTCATAACGTTTAGGCGTTGTCATGGTAAGACCTCAATTCGTTTTTACAACGATTATACCTAAAAGAGACGTTTTCAAACAGACCCTAGCCAAGACCACTGTAATATACTAGGTGATTGCACCCCACACACCTCTCAAATTGAAGTGGCCCAAGTGGGGACTTTTTGTACTCAGAGGTAGCTATGACTGGATATATTCAAAAGGCAACAACTGTTGACGAACAACTAGTTTTACTAAAATCCCGTGGGCTAGAATTATCATCTGATACAGACATGATTCACAAGCAATTAGAAAACATTGGATATTTTAAATTTAAAGGATACTGCTTACCTTTTTACGATCGCCCCAATCACTTTCAAACAGGGGCTACTTTTGACGCTATCTATCATGCTTACATCTTTGATCAAGAACTCCATACCCTTATTTTTGCATTAATCAGTCGCATAGAATCCCAATTGAAGTCTCGGTTTGGAAGCTACATTGCCCTTAATAAATCGCCCCTTGGATATCTAGATCCTTCCTTTTTTAAAAAAAATCAGCTTCAGAAAAATTGGTTGTCAAACGTACAGACGGAGTTGAAAAGAGCAGCCAACCGTCAAGAAACTTATCCAACTCACTATCAATCCAACTATGAAAATGAGTTCCCTATCTGGGTTATCCTTGAAATGAGTACCTTAGGAAGCATTTCAAAATTTTACACCGATATAAACACGCAAGACCAAAAAAACTTTTCCAAGCAAAATTATCAATTGCCAAATAAACGTCTAGAGAATTGGTTGCATTACATTACCTTGGTACGAAACTCTTGCGCTCATAACAATTGCACATTTGCTAAACAACTAGCGACTACACCTACTTTTCAACGTAGTGACTTGAGTCAACCACGCCCGTTTAAAAACGGACGCTTGTGGGAACCACACCCATGGTATGGCGACCACAATTTGCTTAGATACAGCGCTAGCCTACGAATAGGACTTATCCGCTAATTACCAAAGCCTTTTAAGTCCGCAGGTTGCCAGACGGACTCATTCTTTAT
>NZ_AZDP01000107.1:11023-11737 GCF_001435525.1 Levilactobacillus koreensis JCM 16448 | reverse complement strand
GCTGCGTTATGATCACGCACATGGAATACCCCACAGTTAGGACACGTCCACTTACGGTCAGCCAACGTCAACTTATTCTTTCCGGCCATGACGTATCCACAATCGCTACATGTTTGTGTCGTATTTCGAGGATCGATTGTCAAAAATTTTCGGCCGTACAGATCAGCCTTGTAGGCCAACATACCCAGTAAAGTTCGCCACCCGACATCCGAGATACTCATTGCCAAGGCATGATTCCGCAACATATTTTTACTCCGCAGTTCTTCAGCTACGACTAAATCGTGGTTTTTGATTAAGGCCGTAGAGACGTGGTGTAAAAAGTTCTTACGTTGATTGGCGACTTTAAGTTGTAATTTAGCCACTAGTAACCGTTGTTTTTGATAATTCTTTGATTCAGATAACCTTCGTTGGCTCTTTTTAGCTCGTCTGGCCCGCCGCGACAGCTTTCGTTGGGCTTTAGCTAGTTTTCCTCTAATCGTCCGGTAGTAATGGGGGTTATCAATCACCTGACCATTTGAGTCCGTCAAAAAGTTCTCGAGGTTCAGATCAATCCCGACTTTAGATTTAATGACTGATTGTTCAGAAACGAAAGGGTGTTCTGAACCTATCTGCATGGACACGAAATAATGTCCTACAGCGTCCATTGAGACTGTCGTGGTGCCAATTCTAATATCATCGGCTTGTTCCAAAATCTTCGATGGCAACCCCTTGAAA
>NZ_AZDP01000107.1:0-10950 GCF_001435525.1 Levilactobacillus koreensis JCM 16448 | reverse complement strand
GCACTGTAAAGACATGACGTTTGATAAGTCTGAGTATAACCACGTTTATGAAATTTAGGAGTTCCCGCCTGATGAACCTGGCGGAATAGCTTCCAAGCAGTCTTGTAGTTTTTGATAGCATTGGCCTTCATCAGGCTGTCAAAGTCCGGATGGTTGAGCCAACCATGAATATTAGAGATGGCAGTTGATGGCTTCTTTAGCCGTTCGGTCAAATCAGCGATTCGATCCAAGACAAGTGTAATGGGGATCTTCACTTGCTTTAACCAGAACAGGTCATTATTCATGCCGTTCATCTGGTTATAAATAAACCGACTGGCGTCACTGTTACGCTTGATCAACCATTTCTGTTCGGTTGAAGGAAAGATCCTAACCTTAACCCCATAATGATAGGGTAATTGCGCCATTGTTTTTGCCATAAACTACCACCTCCTCTCGCTTGACAGTATCATACCATATGAGCATACTACGCCCATAACAGAGCGTCTTATAATAATATTTATGGAGGTATCATATGAGCAATACCATTGAAAGGGAAATTCACGAACGAGGTTACGTTTACAACTTTCATTTTCACTTGATCTGGGTCACTAAATACCGACACGAAGCATTTACAACGCCAAAGTTAGTCGCTGAGATGACCGACATTTTAACAAAAATAGCCCGACTGAACGAAGTGACCATTGAGCAAATGAAAGTAATGCCTGACCATGTCCACTTACTACTGAGCTTTAAGCCCAAGTATGCCCCAACCAATGTCGTCAAGGCCTTCAAGGGTGGCTCGGCGCGGTTATTCTTTGAATTGCATCCCGAAATAAAGGCTCAAAAGTTATGGGGTGGACATCTTTGGTCACCTAGTTACTTCATGAGTACCCTGGGCGATATGAACAGGCAAACCGTAGAAGACTACATTGCTAATCATCGAAAGGTCTAGTGGCATTCATCCCTTGTTTGAAAGCAAGGGAATTCTGCCTAATTTATATTAAATATCCCGCGCTAAAAGTAAAACGTCTCTTTCCAGTACTGTTCATTCTAAAGAAATTTTGTTTTAGCAATAAATTCTACAAGAAATCAATCTATCACCTAGAAAAAGTAATCTCACAAAACGATTTAATTAACCTTTCTCAGTTTGGCTTTCCTACAGACTGGAAGCGTTACCTAATGTAAAATGACAAGTCAAAAACGCCCGGTAACAATCCTGCTGGACGTTTCGACTTGTCATTTTATTTTTTATTCTTCGTAACTCGAACTCTTCGCCAACGAAATCAAGTCGCCATTCACACTGACCCCATACGTTGGAATCGGCCCGCTGATGACGCTAACGAATGTCTTGTCGGCACTCAGGTCGATTTCCAAGACACTAGCCGCAATCTTCATCCGGTAAGTGAGTCGGCTGATTTCCTTTGGCAAATGATTGGCGAAGTGGACGACCTCATCTTGGACGTAGAACCCGGAGAAACCGGCCACTAACGCTAACCAGCTACCACCCAAGTTCGCTAGATGCAGGCCATCCGCCGTGTTCTTTTGCAGGTTGACCAGGTCCATGCGCGCCGTGTCCATAAAGTACTTGTACGCCTTTTCCGGATCGCCCATCCGCGCCGCCAAAATGCTAAAGATCGACCGCGACAGTGAGGAATCATGCGTCGTCACGCCCTCATAGTAGTCATACTCGCGCTTCAACTGATCGACCGACAAATCCTCTGGGAACAGGTAGTCCGCCAACAACGTGTCGGCCTGCTTTGCTACCTGATACCGGTAAATGGTCAGTGGGTGGTAGTGCAGCAACAACGGAAAGTTTTCCGGCGTCGACTTGTCTGCGGGCCAGCGGGGCTTACTTAAGAAACTATCGTCCTGCTCGTTGATCTGCAGGTCCGCGCTGTATGGCAGGTAAACGTGGTCGGCTAATTTCTGGAATTTCTCCAGGTCGGCCGGGCCAATGCCGAAGTCCGCCAGCTTGTTCGGGTAGCGTTGCCGAATCTCGTTCGCCAGGTAGCCGATCAACTCAAAGTTATGCTTAGCCAAGCGATTGGTATAGTAGTTGTTGTTGACCAGCGCCGTGTATTCATCGGGCCCGGTCACCGTGTGAAATTCAAACCGCGAGGACGCCCCGATTTGATGCCAAGCCCCGAAGTTTTCCCAGAAGCGCGCGGTTTCCAGCACCATTTCAAACCCACATTGCAAAATGAAGTCGAGATCCCGGGTGATTTCGTAGTACTTGCCGACCGCATAGGCGATATCGGCGTCGATGTGGTACTGCGCCGTCCCCGCTGGGAAGTACGCGGAGGCCTCTTCACCGTTGATGGTCCGCCAAGCAAACAGCGCCCCTTTGGTCACACCCATTTCACGCGCCCGTTCGCGGGCCTTAGGCAACGTCTGGTACCGGTAGTACAACAGTTGCCGGGCCATTGGCTGATTGGTATAGGTGAAGTAAGGCAACATATACATTTCGGTATCCCAGAAGTAGTGGCCCTCGTAGCCGGACCCGCTCAGCCCCTTGGCCGCAATGTTGGTCCGCCCGTCACGTCCAGCCGCTTGATTCAACTGGAAAATGTTGTAATGAATGGCCAGGTTGAGCTCGTCGTTGCCCCCAACCGTGACCTCACTACGGTGCCAAACACCCTGCCAGAAGTCACGACTGTCGGCGATCAACGCAGACAGTGAGCTAATCATAAACTGGGCAGCCGGGTCGATAGTATTCTGCTCGCCGACCTCACCCACGTAAGCTTCATATTCCAGCGTGTGGGCTTGGCGGTCACCCAAGTCGAGTGGTTGCTGCAACAATTTAGCATTGGGCGTCAACATCCCCAGGAATGCCGTCACCGCTTGCTTCGTGGTCCGCGTTTTCACGTGATATCGCTGGAGCCGCTGGTTAATGAACGCCGTCTCACAGACCGGTAAGCCCGCCATCCGGGTCTTCCGTGGATCGGCCGACGGAATGGCTTCGGCCTGAGCTGGCACAGCAATGGCCTTGCTGACGAGCAAACCACCGGCGTAATTGCCGGCAACGAAGCTGTAGCTGGCACCCCAAAAACTGGTCTGATTCTGACCGATCACGGATTTCACCGCCATCTGAATGGTCTCGCCCTGATGCGTCTTCAATTCATACTGCTCGTCTAAAGTCCCCGTGGTCAGGTCGAGGTCCACCGCCGTCCGGGTGCTCTCGCTGAAGCGGTGGCCGGTATTGGTCGCCACGTTCAAGTGCCGCAGGTCGGGCAAATTTAAAATCGTCTGGTGTTTCTGCGCGTACCCCACGCCGCCTTCCCCATACGTAATGGGGGCGGTTTCATAAAAGCCGTTGATCAGCGTGCCCGTGATTGGGTTACCGCTGATGGGGTCGTTGGCCCGCACGCCGAAGTGGCCGTTTGCCAGCGAGAAGACCGTCTCTAAATACTCCGGCTGTTGGTCAGAGACGTCCCGCAAAGTTAAATGATAATCTCGTAAAATCAATATAATCTCCCCCGTCTTCCATTATCCGCCGTGTCGCTTACGACTGTCGTAAACGCCACGACTTTTTCGTCCTACAAAATTCTTACTCTTAATAAACATAGTCACCTGCCAAATGGATTCGCCCTAACAGTGGCCCCAGTCTAAGGGAACCTACGTGAAATACCTACTGACTTCACCGTTCGGCCATGTTTGCGCGCACTAACTAAACAAACTGATGATAGCTTTCGGCTATTCCACTAAATACGATTGATTTCCTTCACTGACGTTATGCGGTTCTGTATCGACAGGTCAGCCAAAAATACTTTGGGTATTACACCACGTTGCCCTAAACCCACCATGTCAGCCGAGAGGTCGCCAGATATGGGCTCAGGCGCGTCGTTCTACTTAGTTGGCGTTTCTCGCCAGCTTAGTAGAAAACCAATCTTGAAGACTCGGCACTTGCGAGGCTTCAAGTTGCGTTCGCACCGTTCCAGCCCATATCTGGCGGCCGGTAAGGCGAAAGCACCGCCATGTTGCCACCCACCGTCATCAATCATAATCCCATTCAAGGGTTAAGGGACGCACCTAATCCATCAAAATTACCGAGGCACCATCCCAATTAAGCATAGCAACTCGCGCTGGACGGGCACCTCACTTAATTTTCCAAATGGCTCCCCGGTAAATCGAACATTGACCATGACATCTCTTCTATTCTGCAAGCTACCTAATCGTCCTTAACTTCAGTCAGTTACAGCAATCGAGCCGCCGTTGCCAGTGCATCTTCAACCGCTGGAACGTTCCCCGTGAAGTTCAGGAAGGCATGGCTGATGCCGCCATAGCAGAAGTAGTTGGCATCGTCATTGACCCGGCCGACCTGTTTGATGAAGGCCTCGTCCTGTAGCCGGAATGGATCGTACTCACCGACCAGCAACGTGGTGTTTCTGAAGCACTTCGGGTTGGCTAATAACGGCGACAGGAGTGGCGCCGTCAAATCAACCGGTTGATCCGCCACGTAGTAACCACTCATGATGGTATCGAGCTGTTCAAACAGCTGGTAACTCCGGTGCAGCGCGTCTCGTTGTTCCGGTACGATTTCAATGCTACCGTCGTCCCACAGCGGACCATTTAAATCAGACCCCTGAATCAACGTTGGGTAGAACAACAGGTGACTGTCAATCGCGCAAATGCCCATGGACCGGCAGAGTTGACTTACGGCTAAAGCGATGGAACCCCCGGCTGAATCCCCGCCGACTGAGATGTGGCGGTAGTCCTTGACCATCGCGGCCACGACCGCTAACCCGTCGAGAATTCCTGCTGGATAAGGTTGTTCCGGCGCCAACGCATAATCCACGTTATAGACCACGCAATTAGCTTGTTCGGCCACGAACTTCAAGGCCAGCAAAACATCTTCTGGCGTGCCCCCGTAGTAAGCGCCGCCGTGGAAATAGATCAATGCCTTATCCGCGGTCAAATGGTCCATCCGCGCAATACGGATGACCCGGACCCGCCGATTCATCGACACGATCTGTTGCATTTCAACCTTCATTTCAACGTGCGTTAAATCCTTTTGCCCGGACGTTTCAGTCCCCTGACGCAGGCTAAAGAGGTCGGTCGGTAACTGTGGATTCTCTTCGATCTCCGCAACCGTTTCCCAAACGAGTGGTTCGAACGTGTGCGCTGGGTCGCGGTCCTTGATCCAGCTGGTCACGCCATCCTCAACGCTCGTCACGCGCAGGCTCTGTAGCCGTCTGAGCTCGTCTTCATACCCCAATGATTGTTTCGTTGTCGTGTCATTCAACATCTCGATTACCCCTCTCAAGTTTTATTGCTGGCGCCAAAAGTGATCTAGGTGCCATAACTCGTCCAACCACCGTAATTGCTGGTCGAACCAGGTCGCAACGTCCGGTCGAATGAATTGCTCCCCAAAAGCCGGATCCGTCGCGTCATATTTAGTTGGAAAGGCTGTCACAGCACGAGCTAAACTCAGTCCGTGACGGCCGTGTGGATAAATCAATTTCGTAACGGGCACATTGGCCGCTGAGAGTGCCGCCGCGTAACGCTCGGTGTTCACGGCCGGCACCAGCTCGTCATCCGCCGTTGCCCACAGGAAGGTCGGCGGATTCTGCGACGTGACCAACAAGTCGGCCTCGTGATCCGCCCAGCCAGCCGTGATGGCCGCCAAAGCAGCGCGGTCAGCCGGCCACCCTAGTCGTAGGCCAATCACCGGGTAGGCTAGGGTCAACGCCGCCACCTTTAGCCGTTTTGCGGGCAGTTGCAGGGTCGCCGCCAGTTGCGGCCACAGATCCGCATACAGTGCGGCTAAATGACCCCCGGCGGAGAATCCCACCAGCAAAATGTGGTCGGCCGCGATCCCGTAAAACGCCGCACGCCGATGAAAGTCAGCGACCACGTGACCCAACTGATACAGCGCCGTTGGTAACACTGGCGGTTGATCCCGCAACCGGTAAGCCACAACGGCCACGGCAAAGCCTTGTGCCAAGTACTGCATCGCCACGATTTCATTTTCCCGGTCAGAACGGAATTCATAGCCGCCACCCGGTAAGATGATCACCAATGGTCGCCGCACCGACGTGTGAAAATCAGCGATGGCGGCCGGTTGGTAGAACGTGACGGGCACCGGATCAGCCGGCGTGCCCAACGTTAAGTTAAGCGTCCTCATGCTTCAAATGCTCATTTTCATCGTGGGTTTCCGGCGTAACGCCCTCTTTAGCATCTTGCAGGGCCTTTGCGGAAGCCAATTCATCTTCATCCAGCTTGTACATCTGGAGAATGACGACGATGACGACAGCTAAGGCAATCGGTAACCAAACGAAGTTAGAGCTGATGGCACCTAATGCCTTGGCTGATTGAACTTTTGCGGTGGCTTCGAATCCACCAAAGGTCAGAATCCAGCCAGACAACGCACCCCCGATACCCATACCAAGCTTGGCACCAACCATTGGCACGGAAGACAAGAAGCCGGGTTCGTCAATGTGGAGTTCGGAACGCGCGTATTCGATGGTGTCGGCAATCATAACGAAGGCAATGGAGAAAGCTGCCCCCATGGCGACCAAGGCGATAATGTTACCGGCAAAGAGCAGTGGTACGGAATTCATCCGCATCCCCAGTGGCATCAGCACTTCTCCAACGGCAAACAGCACCATGGCTAAGGCCAAAACATTCTTGTGTTTCATGAACTTACTTAAGAATGGAACGGAGACGTTCCCCAAAACAGCCACGATAACCAATCCGTTAAAGGCCCCAACTAATCCTGGACGACGGTAAACGTAGGTCAAGTAGTAGACCGCGGTCCCCATCCGCATTACCCAGAAGGTCTGTAACAGGATGAAACTGATACTCAAGAGGACCCAAGGCTTGTTTCTAAAGGCACCCTTTAAGGATTCCTTCACGGACAAATGTTCCTTGATCTCTGACTTCTGTTCACCATCATCCGTGGTTTCCGTTTCGGCAGCCGATTTTTCACGCAAGTTCAGGAAGGCCCCGATAAATAGCACGATGATCAGAATCCCAATGATGACACCCCAGATTGCCCAACCTTGACGGGCATTGCCGTTCCCTAATTTGGCAACCATCGGTAAGGAAATCCATCCAATTACGGCGGTCCCGATGTTGGTCATGACCATCCGGGCACTAGCTAAGTTCGTCCGTTCGTCGGGATCACTGGTCAGACTTGGCAGAATGGCCGTGATTGGCGTGTTCGCTCCGGAATAAACCAAACTAAACAGTGTGTAGATCACGGATACCCAGGCCATCTGAATGCCCTTGTTCCCGCCAAATGTCGGGTTGAAGAACAATAACATGGTCAAAATCCCTAAAGGAATCCCGAACCACAAGAAGTATGGCCGTGACTTCCCATACTTAGAGTGGGTGTGGTCAATCAAGTAGCCATAGAATAAGGCATCAAACGCATCAATGAACCGAACGACTAAGAATAATGTCCCCACGAAGGCTGGTGACAGCCCCAAGACCGTCGAGTAGTAGAACAACAGGTACAACCCAACAATTTGCCAGATCAAATTTCCGGCCATATCAGTGGACCCATAGAACATCCGCTGTTTCCATAGTTTCCAGTTACCCATGGTAAAAACCTCCCCCAAAATTTTGAATAGCTTATCTTGTAACCGCTTACATGTATAGCATACCGGACCGACTGTCTTCGGATAATCCCCCTTCTTTACCAGCAGCTTACCTTTTCTAACATCTTTCCCATCTAGCGTGATTCGTTACCAAAAATTGACAAACTAACCCGCGCTATCGACCTTATCATACCCGATAACTTTGGGGATAACTGATTTTGACCCTTAATTTGTAACTCCAACTAACTCATTGGAAACTAAATCTAACGAAGGGGTGGCTCTAACTTAGTCGCACTGCGGCGGCCAGGGATTCCGCCTGCTGTGGGGACGCTTCGGACTGTGGCGCGGTCCTCTCGCTCGCTTTGAAGCCACGAAGATCCCGTGTCTTCAAGGTCGCCCATCTTGGCAGCTAGCCATTGGCCAGCTGCCAAGATTACCACGGCTGGCTACATCCCTAGCTGCCTCCGGCTCACACTATTCTTTGCCATGAAAGACGTTAAGAACCGATACCCATGATAATCGATCATTTTTTTCGGGCAGTTTAATAGTTAACTTGTCAAAATGATGCGCACCAACATGAAACAATCCATATTGTTATCTCCTGGCAACCGTTTTTCATTAAATTTTAGGCAGGAAACCTGCGATTTTAATCGCGGGATGAATGCCAGAACTTAACACTTTCTAAAACGTATGTTCCCCATTTTGGACGGCTAAAAATGGTATACTTAGTCCAATCTTCAGGGGAGGTAGCTATTGACTAAGCTAGGACGAACGATTAAATTACGACTCTATCCAGACACCGAGCAGGCAGCGGAATTTTTAGCAATGAGTCGAGAATACCAACGATTGGCTAACATTGTCAGTCAATGGATCTTTGACCATGACTTCCCGTTAAGCTGGTTAAAAATCAATCATCGGCTGTACAAAGTTCTCAGGCAGGAATCACAGCTGAATAGTCAGATGGTCCAGTCTGTTTTTCGAACGGTCGTGGCCCGCTACAAAACTGTTCAGGCACAAATGAAACAACATCCTTACCGTTATAAGAATGAAAACAACAAGTGGATTCGAGTTCCCAGAGACCTGACCTGGTTGATGAAACCTATCCAGTTTTGTCGACCACAGGCGGATTTAGTTCGCCAGAGAAACTATTCTTTTGTGAATGAGATGACACAAGTTTCAATCACAACCTTAAGTAAGCGTACAAAGCTAGCTTTCACCGATAAAGGTTTTGAAGAATATTTCAGGGGTGATTGGAAGCTAGGCACTGCTAAACTAGTCCACAATCGCGGCAAGTGGTTCCTACACATTGGTATCACCAAGAAAATTGATGATTTTGACAAGCCGAGCTGCTCACAAGTTGTCGGTATTGACCGTGGTTTACGTTTTCTAGCAACAATTTACGATCACCTAGGCAAAACATGGTTCTTTGACGGTCGGAAAGCTTTACGCAAGCGAAAGAGGTTTTTAGAAGTCCGTCGGCAATTACAAAGTAAAGGATCCAAGTCTGCCAAGAAAAAACTGAAGCAACTAGCTCAACGAGAGAACCGCTGGATGACCGATACAAATCATCGGCTAGCTAAGACACTCGTTACGGCGTATGATTCGCATACTCTTTTTGTTTTAGAGGACTTAACTAACGTGACCTTCAACACTGATGATTTGCCTAAGTCCTTGCGTAGTAGCCATCGCTCCTGGTCTTTCTTCCAGTTGGAATCTTTTTTAACGTATAAGGCTCAAGAAGTCCAAAGTGCTGTCGTGAAAGTGAATCCAGCATTCACCTCACAACGCTGTCCTAAGTGTGGACTAGTTGAGAAAGCCAACCGCCATCACGAAACTCACGAATATTGGTGTGCCCAATGCCAGTATCGGTGTAACGATGACCGATTAGGAGCAATGAACATTGAGAAGCTCGGCCAAGAGTGGTTGAGTGGTATCAAGCGACCAAAGATTAAAAGGCTAACAGCTATTGGGTAGATCCTGATAGTTAAACGGGTAGCTGTCAATTACCCGACGATGTTGCCACTATGAGTAGGAGTGTCTTAACGGGCATGTTGGACTACTGTGTCGCCAGACACGTGAGCGACAAGCCTCTGAATTTATTCAGGGGCAGTTGACTGATCGTTATGCATCAAAAAAGTGTGAACCGCAAGCCGTTCACACTTTTGAAGTCTAACTCAATGGCGCAAACACCTGAAGACTGAAAACTTCTAAATACCAGCCGACAAATCACTTGTTTCTGAACACTATAGAACCTATATCTGGCAAGCTCTCAGCCTACATAATATCCCGCTACCAACTTAGGAAATAACCATAAGATCTGTTATTAGTTGGCCCGAAAAGACTAGTCGGCCTATAACTTTCAGCGGTTGTCATAGCGAAAAACAATCAGAGCCGGAGGAGGCCAGGAACGTAGTCAGCCGTGGAGGTGGTGTTAGCTGGTGATTCTTAAGCCAGCTAACACCACGAGCGACTTTGAAGACACGCGTTCTTCGTGGCTTCAAATCGAGCGAGAAGACTGGCGCTCTTCCAGTCTGAAGCGTCCCCACAGCAGGCGGAGTTTCTGGCAGCCGCAGTGCGGCCAGTTGACACTAGTTCTCCTGATGGCGTTTGTGCCGCCAGACTAAGGTGCCTAAGACGCCAGCCACTAACAACGCAAATGCTAGTGGGTGCGGTTCTACAGTGACTTCAACGTGTGGCGTATCGATTAATTTCATGATCTCACGAGTCCTTTCGGGGTGTCAGATACCGTTCCAGCCACTGGACGTAGTGCTGCTCGCGTTCGATGGCGTGGTCCAAGATCAAGTAGTGCCCGTACGCCTGGTCGATGGCCGCTTGGTCGGCAAAGACCGTTTCCTGGCGATGCAGGAGGTGCTGAAGCTGCCGTTGATGCAACAAAATCTGTTCTTGTAGCATCGGCTGTAAGCGTGGGTCATCGGCCGTCTTGATGAAGTACAATTTCAAAATGAATTCGTCCTTCAATGCCGTTAGTTCCGGTGACGGCTCGCCGATCCACGCGACCAACTTTTCGTGCCCGGCCGGGGTCAACTGGTACTGCTTCTTGGCAAGTTTTTCGCCGGTCATGGTCACCTCATGGGTGATGTCGCCGGTCTCCTCCAAGCGTTTAAGCAGCGGGTAGATCTGACTATGTTGGGCCTGCCAGAACTCCCCAATTTCATTGTCAAACGCCTTGGTGAGGTCGTAACCGGTCTGTGGCCGCTGATCCAACAAGCCTAAAATAATGTACTGTAGTCGATTTCGCTGACCGATGGTGACCGCCTCCTTTTCAGATACTGTTGTCTTCATTGAACCAGTTCCCACCAAAAACATCAAGAAAATTCTTGACAGTCAGTCGGTGAGCGGCTAAACTAATCAAGTAAAATAAAAACCACCCGTTGAACGGGTGGTTTTCTCGAGGGCTATAAGCCCTGGG
>NZ_AZDP01000024.1 GCF_001435525.1 Levilactobacillus koreensis JCM 16448 | reverse complement strand
CCAGAGCTTTGACGAATGTCGCCATCTTTCCAATGCCATAGTACTGAAGCCATCCGCGCATCTTTTGCCGGATTTCTACGAACATTTTATCCATAGAAATTCCTCGATTGCGTTTGGTTAGCCGCTTTAATTCCCGCTTGACCCGTTCTTTGGCCTGACGCGCCGGACGAGCGTAAGCTCCTCCGCGCCCCACACCTAAAGAAAATCCTAGAAATTTAAGGCGTAATGGTGACCCAACCGTTGTTTTCTCTCGATTGACCGTGACTTTCAGGTCCTTCTCAAGAAATCGGGTGACACTCTCGAGGACCCTTTGTCCCGCCCGCTTGCTTTTGACATAAATATT
>NZ_AZDP01000106.1:28401-63628 GCF_001435525.1 Levilactobacillus koreensis JCM 16448 | reverse complement strand
ACGTACGGTGGTGTGAGAGGTCGGTAGTTGAAATAATCGACTACCTCCTACTCGATTTGAAGTTAACTTGTGAGAAATGCTGAAAACCAGTACAATAGTTGAAAAGCCGGTCGGCACTTGGCCGGAGTTGTGAGGAGATGTAGGTTTATGTTTAATATGAATCGTACCCGTTGGGGATTTGACTGGGGTGAGTTCATCCTCGGTATTTTATTCATCGTTGCTGCGGTGGGCTTGTTACGGTCACCGAAGATCGGTCTGACGGGCTTAGCTATTATCTTTGCTTTCATGGCTTTACTAAGTGGGCTGACCACCATTGCGGGCTACAAAAAGTTACACGATGTCACGGGGCTACGTGCAAACTTTGCGTTGGCCTTTGGAATCTTAGACATCTTGATTGCGGTCGTTTTCTTCTTTGATATGAATAGTGCCATTGTGACCTTGGGCTACCTGTTTGCGCTCTGGTTTATCTTTGATTCGGTTGAGCGGTTACTGGTTGCTAGTCATTTACGCGACTTCGGTGGGGCCTTCTTTTGGCTATCACTGGTCTTGGACGTGATCGGTTTAGCGCTAGGAATCGTGTTATTTATCCATCCCATTGCAGCCGCACTATCGTTGAATTGGCTGATTGCCATGTTCTTCATCGTCTTTGGGGTCAACGCTATCTGGATTGCGATTGCTCGGAGCCGGTCATAAAAATTTCAAATTGAGAGATGAAATTTCTGTGTCTCGTTCACATACAGGTTAATGGGGTAGACATAATCTGAATGAAATGGTGACGGCCAGTGGGTATAATCCGAGGTGTTCCAACTGCAGTCATAGTGTGACGAGGACACAATCAATTTTGCGACAATCTTTAAAAGTGAAAAAAGTTTCTCCTGTTGAGTTAGGGAGAAACTTTTTTTGTACGCTGAGTATTACAGTTGCTAGTGTTTTGACCTTGGCTTTGCATATTGTAACAACAATTATTAGATAGATTAGAGCCAAGGGTTATTGATTTCTGTAGTTGGGTTGGCCATGAGATATAAGAGAGTGCGTTTTTTAAGGACAGCACGTCAATCATAGCAGGCGGAATTCTTGGTAGCCGCAGTACGGTCAATTTGCGTTTTTACCAAGACCTACGATAATATCTGTGTGACCCGCGTGTTCCGGTCAACTTTTAGTGAAATTGTTATGATTTTCGGCATTATTTACCGATAATTTAAGATAATCGTTAGGAAAAGACACACCCGGTGTGTTATACTGCTTAAAGGTTGTTTTTGAAAAGGAAGCTGGAGGAAAAGCCATGACTGAAGATATTCGCCTGGTCATTATCACCGGGATGAGTGGTGCCGGTAAAACGGTTGCCATGCAAAGCTTTGAAGATTTAGGCTATTTCTGCATCGACAACATGCCACCATCGTTATTACCTAAGTTCTGGGATCTCGTGCGCGAATCGGGGAAACTGTCGAAGATTGCACTGGTCATTGATTTACGATCCCGGGCATTCTATGACGAAATTGTCCGCATGCTAAACGATGTGGCCGTTCATGGAACGATGAACGCGCAGGTGTTGTTCCTAGACGCTTCCGATGAAGAGCTGGTTTCCCGCTACAAGGAGACTCGGCGTTCCCATCCGTTGGCACGTAACGGTCGGGTCATGGAGGGAATTCAACGGGAACGTGGTCTTCTAGAACCCATTCGGCAGGCTGCCCAGCTAGTCATTGATACGACAAAATTAAGTCCGCGGAAGTTGCGGGAAGAAATTTTTCATAATTACGAGGCGACAAACGTCCAGTTATTCCATATCGAAGTGATGTCCTTTGGGTTCAAGTACGGCTTGCCCATTGATGCTGACATCGTGATGGACGTTCGTTTTCTCCCCAACCCTTACTATCTGCCTGAATTGCGGGAACAGACGGGGTTGGATGAACCCGTCTACGATTACGTGATGCAGCAACCCCAGACCGAGGAATTTTATCAACGGTTCCTGAGCTTGCTGACGGCCATCGTCCCCGGGTATCAAAAGGAAGGTAAATCTAATCTCACTATCGCCATTGGTTGTACCGGCGGGCAACACCGCTCCGTCGCTTTGGCCCAACGAATTGGTCAGGCACTCGGGGATGCGTACCCCGTGCACGTGACTCACCGGGATATTGAGAAGCGAAAGGAGTCCGCTAATCGCTCATGAGAGACCCAATGCGAACCCGACGGCCTAAAATTGTGGTCATCGGGGGAGGGACGGGATTACCCGTTATCCTCAGTAATTTACGCGATCAAGACGTCGACATCACTGCGGTGGTGACGGTCGCTGATGATGGCGGTTCTTCTGGTATCATTCGCCACTACGTCAACGTGGTGCCGCCTGGAGACATTCGGAACGTCATGGTGGCGCTAGCGGAAGTCCCAGATATTTATAAGGATTTATTCCAGTACCGGTTCGAAACGAGCGATGATTTCTTCGCTGGCCACGCCATTGGAAACTTGATCATTGCCGCCTTGTCGGAAATGAAGGGCGGTATTTTTGATGCGGTCCAGGAATTGTCACAACTGATGCGGGTCAACGGCCACATTTATCCGGCCGCCAATGAACCGCTGGAGTTGCACGCGCAGTTTGCGGATGGCAGTAAGCTCAGTGGGGAAGCCGAAATTACGGCGGCCCATAAGCTGATCAAACGGGTGTGGGTCGAAACCAGTGATCATCACCAGCAGCCACAGGCCGTCCAACCCGTGATCGATGCCATCATGAATGCGGACCAAATCGTCTTGGGACCTGGGAGTCTGTTTACCAGTATTCTCCCTAACTTGATGATCGACAGCGTGGGTCAGGCCGTGCGGGATAGTTCCGCCGAGGTCGTCTATATCTGCAATATCATGACGCAGAAGGGCGAAACGGAAAACTTTACCGACGCCGATCATGTTCGCGTGTTGAATGAACATTTGCAAGCTAACTTTATTGATACCGTCTTGGTCAACACCCGTAAGGTGCCCGACCGGTACATCGACTATCAACGGTGGGATGAAATGTCCCAGCCAGTTCGTCACGATTTCCAGGGACTCCGCGATCAGGGGTGCCGGGTCATCTCCACGGACTTTTTAATGCTACGGGATAACGGGGCCTTTCACAATGGGCAGGAGGTCGTGCGCGAACTCTTGAACTTGATTGGCCAACCGCGAGCCCCCAAGGAACGGAGGTCTTAACGATGTCTTATGCCAGTGAAGTCAAAAAAGAATTAACCACGCTCGATGTTCATCGGGAAAATGCAAAGGCCGAGCTGGTCGCGTTGATTCGGATGAACGGCGCGTTAGGTTTGGCGAATCATCGGTTCGTGTTGAACGTCCAAACTGAGAACCCCGCCATTGCGCGGCGGATGTACCAGTTGCTTAAACAATTCTATGATTTGGAAAGTGAATTGTTAGTGCGGCGTAAAATGAAGTTAAAGAAAAATAACCTGTACATCGTGCGGGTCAAGACGGGAGCAACCGAAGTCTTGTCTGATCTCGGAATTTTTGATGGGATGCAACTCTTGGAGTCTGTCCCGGATGAAATCTTGAATGATGATATGCGCGTACGGTCGTACTTACGGGGCGCATTCTTGGCCGGAGGATCGGTCAACAATCCCGAAACGAGTCGCTATCACTTGGAGATCTATTCCTTGTATGAAGAGCATAACCGGATGATTGCGGACATGATGAACCGTTACGACTTGAACGCACGGACCATTGAACGGCGCAGTGGGTACATTACTTACCTGAAGGGTGCCGAAAAGATTGCCGACTTCCTATCGTTAATTGGTGCGACGACGGCCATGTTGCGGTTCGAAGACGTGCGGATCATGCGCGATATGCGAAATTCGGTCAACCGGTTGGTCAATTGCGAAAACGCCAACTTGGACAAGGTGGCCAATGCCTCAACGCGGCAGATCGACAACATTCAGTTTATCGATTCGACCGTGGGCCTGGGCCAATTGCCAACGAAGCTGCGCGAGGTCGCGGAAACGCGGCTGTCACACCAAGAAGTTAGCCTAAAAGAATTAGGTGACTTGGTTCCTGGTGGGCCGATTTCAAAGTCGGGGATCAATCACCGGCTACGGAAAATCAACGACTACGCTAAGAAATTGCGTGAAGAAGCGACGGCGTAACGAGATAACTTGAAGTTAACGTGTGAAAGGCCTGGGACGAGACTCCCAGGCCTTTTTGTGCTCCAAACGTATATGGTCGAAGCGTGTGCCACAAGGCAGTCAACACTGCTTAACCCCGATAGACAAACAATTCAAAAACCGGGATTATTGTTAAGGCTTATTGACTAACCGCCTGCTATCCCATTTTTTTCGTAGACAGAAGATTTGACGATATCAGGTGTTATCTGTTAAGGTGGTTGGTAAATTGATTGAATGCGGTGGGGAGTTCTGTCCCGAAAACTTTCCGTCGTTTACTCATTTCTAAGCTAGGAGGCTGGTTTTACATGCAAATTCGGCAAGCACAACCGCAAGACGGTGCGCAGATTGCCCCGTTGATCGCCATGATCTATCGTGATATGGAGATGCCCGTATTGAAAAATGTGACGGAATCGGCATTGATTTCGATGCTGACGACGTTGTATTCGATGCCAGAGAACTTGAGTGGGATAGCGCAGACACTGGTCGCCGGTGACAAGGACTGCGTCTTGGGCGTGGCCTTTGGACATCCAGCTGAGAACGAAGTGGCTGTGAACCAAATCTTGAAGCAGGTATCGGCCAATCAAACTGGGTTCACGGCACCACTGGAACTTGGCGGCGAGAGTCGGCCGGGCGAGTGGTACCTGAGCATGCTGGCGGTTGCGCCACAGGCCCAGGGGCAGGGAATCGGTAGTCATCTGCTGAATGCTTTACCCCAATTTGTGGAAAAACTTGGTAAGAATAAAATCAGTTTGAACGTCGATGATGGCAACCCCGGCGCAGCCAAACTCTACCACCGGCAAGGCTTTAAGCCGGACGGTCGATTGATGATTGGCGTCCATCCATATCAGCATATGGGATTGGAAATCTAAGAATAGATATGAAAAAACGAGGTCCCGATTGTTGGGGCCTCGTTTTTACTCGTTACAATTTAAGCATAAAATGATAATCGTCGAGCATGTTAGTCAGTAGTGTTATAAATACAATTTGGAAATTTGAAGCATCATCGTCCATAACGTTTGTAGATATTGTCGATCATTGTTGATGAGTACAGTCTGAGCCGGAGGAGGCCAGGGATGTAGCCGGCCGTGAGAATGGCGTTGGCTGGCGTTCTTTGCTAGCCTAGGCCATGGGCGACTTTGAAGACGTGGGTCTTTCACGGCTTCAAATCGAGCGAGAAGCCCGTTTCTCAGGCTGAAGCGTCCCCACAGCAGGCGGAATCCCTGGCAGCCGTAGCGCGGAAATTTTCCACAAACAAAAAAACATCGACCAAGTGGCCGATGTTTTTTTAGAATGTGATTACTTCTTTTGTTCACTACTATTGGTCATGATGTGGTCGATCAAACCATAATCGACGGCTTCTTGTGCGCTCAAGTAGTTGTC
This sequence comes from Levilactobacillus koreensis JCM 16448, assembly GCF_001435525.1. Lineage (GTDB taxonomy): Bacteria > Bacillota > Bacilli > Lactobacillales > Lactobacillaceae > Levilactobacillus > Levilactobacillus koreensis. The sequence continues at coordinate 58,112 of NZ_AZDP01000106.1, read as the reverse complement.
CCGTTCAGTATCTTGATTTAGACGTTCAACGGGTTGACCGGAATTGTCAGCCAAAATTTGGTTGATCAATTGACGGGTCTTCAAGATCTCACGCGCGGCAATTTCAATTTCCGTTTGTTGACCTTGAGCACCACCAGAAGGTTGGTGAATCATCACTTGGGCATGAGGCAAAGCAAATCGCTTACCCTTAGTCCCGGATGAAGCCAAGACACTGGCCATGGAAGCTGCCATCCCCAACGTAATCGTTTGTACGTCGGATTGGATGAAGTTCATGGTATCGTAGATGGCTAAGCCGGAAGATACGACCCCACCTGGTGAGTTGATGTAGAGCGAAATGTCCTTAGTGGAGTCTTGGGCGTCCAAGAAGAGCAATTGCGCAATGATGGCATTTGCCATGTCATCTTCGATTGGGCCAGACAACATGATGATCCGGTCCTTTAATAGTCGTGAATAGATATCATAAGCCCGTTCGCCACGGGATGATTGTTCAATAACTGTTGGTACTAAATTCATGACAAGATAGCCTCCTTATTAACAATTGTATGGCTAGCGATTAGCTAACATGATGCTAGTGTACCGCTAAGGTCAAAACAGGTCAAACAATTAGACTCTGTTAATTCCCACAACCATTTGACTAGAACTATCATACCAGAGTTTGACCAAACGTCACGTATTCTGTCACATCTTTTTAAGCGTGACAGCGGCAAATAGAGATGGTGATGGCCGTTGGGGCAGTAACCACGGTCCTAATCTAAGCAGGTTGTGAAGAGAGGGACCGTTTGCTAAAATTCACGGCTTCGTTTGACCACTGACTAATCTTAAATTGACCACTTACGGGACTAACATGACCGGTTACGGTGAACTTATTTTATTTCACCCCACAATATGGTTTACTAAGACTAACGAAAGGGGGTGAGCGCTTGAAGATTCGCGTGGAAGTTGATGACCAGCTAAAGGAACCGGAAGTCACAATCCGAACGCCAAACGATGTCGATGTTGATCAAATTGTAAAAGCCATCGAAGCGGCGGAAGCAACGGCCGCTCGAATGACGTTTAGCCAGCGTGGGAAGAATTATCAGGTTGCCCTGCGCGATGTCTTATTCTTTGAGGCGGCGGACCACCAAGTGATGGTCCATACCGCGACCGATGTGTTCTTGACGCGACAGCGGTTGTATGAGCTGGAGGCCGTTTTACCGGCCAACTTTCTTCGGGTCTCCAAGTCGGCCATCCTCAACTGTGACCAGGTTTTTTCGCTAACGAAGTCGGTTACGGGCAATCTCGTTAAATTTCAGAATTCACACAAGCAGCTCTACGTGTCGCGGCGCTTCTATAAGGGCCTAAAGGAAACACTGGAGCGAAAGGGGTAATACAAATGCATAGAAATTGGTTTTGGGGAAGCTTCTTCGTCTTAGGCGCGGGCATCCTGATCACAAGTCAGCTTGGCGTTTTGAGCTATCACATTGGTTTCTGGGCGTTATTAGTCGCCATGTTTTTAGTGGCCGCCTTCGTAGAAAGCCTCATTCAGGTTAGTGTGACCGGAATGATCTTCTCATTGGCGTTCTTGGCCATCATTTTCGCGAAGCCACTGGGAATTGTCGCATTAGCACCGTGGACGATTCTAGGAGCAGCTTTATTACTGTCGATTGGACTATCGATGATCATCAAACCACGGTGGCGCTGGCGCCGCAACATGACGTTTATTAACGGCCAGCACCACGGCCACGGGTGGAATAAAAATTTTCACCACGGCTACGACGACATTAAGAATATCAATGAATCCGAAACCATCGTTGACGTCAATATGAGTAGTAGCATTCGTTACTTGCAATCGAATGATTTCAAACAGGCGGTCGTTAAGGTGTCCATGGGGAACGCGAAGGTTTATTTTGACAACGTCATTTTAAATGAAGCGGGCGCGACCATTGTGGTTGATGGGTCCTTCGGTAGCATTGAATTGTATTTGCCACGGACTTGGAACATCAAGCAGAATGTGAACACGAGCTTTGGCGTCGTTGAAGAAAAAGGCACCCAAGAACTCAACGAGAACGGTCCAGTAGTGGCCATCCAAGGTGATATTTCATTTGGAAATTTGAGCGTGATTTATATTTGACTGAGTCTTAGAGCACGAGCAATCGTGCTTTTTTTGCGAAAAAAAAGCCACGTCCGCGAAACGAACGTGGCTAAGCAATTGTTATTGATGCGCCCGGAGGGAATCGAACCCCCATTTCAAGAACCGGAATCTTACGTGCGATCCATTACACTACGGGCGCATAAAACGTTGAGAAACAACACTAATTATGATACCTGATTTTGGATAAAAATACAAGGGACTTTCTATTTTTCAGGGGGGAAACCATGCTATAATAACGGCATTAACTTTAAGTGGAGGTTCGGGTAAATGACGCGACACAAGACTTTTCGCCTGGTTGTGGATTCACTGTTGATGGCGATCGTTTTACTACAAAATATCTTACCATTTCTGGGGTACATTCCATTGGGGCCCTTTAGTATGACCTTGATTGGGTTAACGGTTATCGTTGCCGGAACTGCCTTGGGACCTAAGGATGGCATGTTGATTGGCGGCTTCTGGGGACTGATCACCTTCGTCCGGGCATTCACTTGGCCATCTAGTCCAGTAGCACCGTTAATTTTTACCAATCCTTTAATCTCCGTTTTGCCACGATTCCTAATGGGATTGGCAGCCGGGGGACTTTATCTGTGGGGACGTAAGCGGCAATGGTCCATGCATCGCTCGATGGCTGTGGCGGCGGGATGTGCCGCCTTAGTGAACACGTTCTTAGTCCTCGGCTTGGTCTTTCTCTTCTATCAGAACCCGACCGTGGCGGCTGCTTTTGGCGCGAAGGGAAATCAAACGTTAGGGGCCGTCTTGATGATTTCGCTCGTGACCAATGGGGTTCCCGAGTTTATTTTGGATATGCTAGTGGCGCCACTGATTGCCCAACCGTTGCGTCGCCGGTGGGACCAATTGAATCAACAGTAATTTGAAGGTGAGTCTAGTTTTCCCTTGCTTGTGAGGGAGCTAAACTCGCCTTTTTAGTAGTCTCAGTGATAGAGATGGTTAACAAAGGGCAACAAAAAAGCCACATCCATTACTGAACGTGGCTAACCGATTGCTTCTGATGCGCCCGGAGGGAATCGAACCCCCATTTCAAGAACCGGAATCTTACGTGCGATCCATTACACTACGGGCGCATAAAGCGTTGTGCTTCAAGAGCACTTAACTACTATACCCGAAGCTGAATATAAATTCAAGTAGTGGTTACGGCTTTTTTTAAAACATTTTATGTAAGGGCTTTCATTATTTAACGGTATGAATGACTTGCCAAAGTGGGGGCGGGGGCTTATACTGACACAGTAAAGGTTAGCTCTGGTTGGCCTTCAATTTTTTGGCCAGGGTGGGCGCTAATTAGCCACCGTTGGTCGGTTATTGTCCCACTAGGAGGTAGTCGAATGCGTGAGGATTGGCAATGGGTAGAAGCAATTATGCCCCAAATGGTTACGAAATTAACCAGCCGGTTTCGAATGCTACAAGGTGTCGCGAGCCTCCAACCGGTTGGCCGGCGTACCTTGGCAACTAGCCTAGACTGTTCCGAACGGACGGTGCGCACCACCACGGACGCTTTAGCCGACTTGGGATTTATCCAAATGTCAGCTAAGGGGATGCAGGTGACGGCGACTGGTCAGCGCGTTCTTCAGGGATTGAGTCCCATTATGGATGAACTTGCTGGTCGACAACAGCGAGAGTTGGCGCTGGCGCAACGCCTGAACATTGCACACTGTACCATCGTCCCAGGCGATAGTACGGCGGCAAATGGTAATCTGGCTAGCTTAGCTCAGGCTGCTAGTCAGGTACTAGCCGATGAATTGCCAGCCGGGAAGAGCATCGTCGCGGTCATGGGTGGTCACACTCTGGCGAACGTGGCGGAGGCTTTGACACCGACACTGGCCATGAATCGCGAGTTACTTTTCGTTCCCGCTCGCGGGGGCGTGGGTGAATCGCCAGCAATTCAAGCCAACGCGGTCAGTGCCCGTATGGCGCAGCGAACCAACAGTGATTTTCGATCGTTATATGTTCCCGAACAGTTAACGACCGCAACCTATAAACCACTTTTTGCGGAGCCGGCCATTCATGAGGTTTTGCAATTGATTGCGCAGAGCAACGTGGTGATTCACGGAATTGGTCAGGCCCTTGTCATGGCCAAACGGCGGCAGATGACGCCGCACGTGATCGCTGACCTAACCGCGGCCCATGCCGTGGGTGAGGCCTTTGGGTATTTCTTTGATGCCGAGGGTCACGTGGTCAGCAAATTTCCCCGCATTGGGTTAGACATTGCGGATTTAGCCGCTAAACAGCTAGTGATCGCCGTTGCCGGTGGTGCCGAAAAGGGTACGGCAATTGCGGCGTACATGCATTTAGCGCCAGCACAGACTTGGTTAATAACCGATGAAGGTGCTGCTGACTTTGTTTTAAAAAAGTGATACACTTAACATGTACTGCTTTTTAAAAAAATTATCTTTGTTTGCTTCCTGAAGGAGGAAATCACAGTATGACTGTAAAGATTGGTATTAATGGTTTCGGACGTATCGGCCGTTTGGCTTTCAAGCGGATTCACGAACTCCACTCAAGTGACATCGAAGTAGTTGCCATCAACGATTTGACGACACCTTCAATGTTGGCTTACTTGTTGAAGTATGACTCAACTCATGGCCGTTTCCCTGGCGAAGTTTCCGCTACGGACACTGGCATCGTGGTTGACGGTAAGGAATACCCTGTTTATGCTGAACCAAAGGCACAAAACATTCCTTGGGTTAAGAATGACGGTGTTGACTTCGTTCTCGAATGTACCGGTTTCTACACTTCCGAAGAAAAGGCTCACGCCCACATCGAAGCTGGTGTTAAGCGGGTATTAGTATCTGCTCCAGCCGGTGCTGTTACGACTGTTGTACCTGGTGTTAACTTGGACGTCTTGAGCAAGGACGATATCATCGTTTCTGCTGGTTCTTGCACGACCAACTGTTTAGCACCTATGGCTTACTTCTTGAATGAAGAATTCGGGATCAAGGCTGGTACTATGACGACTATTCATGCCTTCACTGCTACCCAACAAATTTTGGATGGCCCTCGTGGCAAGAAGATGCGTAACAACCGTACTGCAAGCATTAACACTATTCCTCACTCAACTGGTGCAGCTAAGGCTATCGGCTTAGTTATCCCAGCATTGAAGGGTAAGTTACAAGGCCATGCACAACGTGTTGGTGTTGTTGACGGCTCATTGACTGAATTGGTTACTGTTCTGGACAAGAACGTTACTGCTGACGAAATCAACGAAGCTATCAAGAAGCACACGGTTAACAACGACGCCTTTGGTTACAACGCTGATGAAATCGTTTCTACTGATATCATCGATGACGACCATGGTTCTGTCTTTGACCCAACCCAAACGGAAGTTACTACCGCTGGTGACACGCAATTAGTTAAGACTGTTGCTTGGTACGACAACGAATGGGGCTTCACTTGCAACATGGTTCGGACTTTATTGCACTTCGCAACTCTCTAATCCGACCGTTGTAAATTAGCTTAAAATAGACTCACAGACGCGGCGGGGGGTGGAATTTCCTCGCTGCGTTTTTTGTAAGTCACTAAAAAATTGCATAAGTCCTTTGAAATTCAAAGGTAAGTGCTGTATATTGTGAAAGTAATCTTTTAAAAGATATTACTCAAGGAGGGTTTTCTAAATTGGCTAAATTAACAGTTTCTGATTTAGACTTAGAGGGCAAAAAAGTCCTGATGCGGGTCGACTTTAACGTCCCAATCAAAGACGGCGTCATTGGTAACGATAATCGGATCGTTGCCGCATTACCAACGATTAAGTACGTTATTGAACATGGTGGCAAGGCCATCCTCTTATCTCACTTAGGTCGGATCAAGAAGGAAGAAGACAAGCCAGGTTTGTCCATGCGTCCAGTTGCAGAACGTCTGTCCAACCTGTTAAACAAGCCAGTTACCTTTGTTCCAACCACTGAAGGTAAGCAGCTTGAAGATGCCATTGATGGCTTGAACAACGGCGACGTCTTAGTTATGGAAAACACCCGTTACGAAGATGTTAAAGATGGCGAATACGTTAAGCGTGAATCCGGTAACGACCCTGAATTGGGCAAGTACTGGGCTTCATTGGGTGACGTCTTCGTTAACGATGCCTTTGGGACGGCTCACCGTTCACACGCATCTAACGTGGGTATCGCTTCTAACATGGCCCAAACCGCTGCTGGTTTCTTGATGGAAAAGGAAATCAAGTTTATCGGTGGTGCTGTCGACAACCCTGAACACCCATTCGTTGCTATCTTGGGTGGTGCCAAGGTTTCTGACAAGATCGGTGTTATCGACAACTTGTTGGCTAAGGCTGACAAGATTCTTATCGGTGGTGGGATGACTTACACGTTCTACGCTGCTAAGGGTATGAAGATTGGGAATTCATTGGTTGAAACTGACAAGATCGACTTAGCCAAGGAAATCTTGGACAAGGCCGGCGATAAGTTAGTTCTCCCAACTGACTCCGTTGTTGCTGAAAAGTTCGATAACGATGCTGCCCACAAGACCGTCGATGGTGACGTTCCTGATGGTTACATGGCTCTTGATATCGGACCTAAGTCCGTTGCTGAATTCGAAGATGTTTTGAAGGATGCTAAGACTGTTGTTTGGAACGGCCCAATGGGTGTCTTCGAAATGAGTAATTATGCAGAAGGTACTTTGGAAATCGGGAAGTTCTTGGGAACTTTGACGAACGCCAAGACGATTGTTGGTGGTGGTGACTCAACTGCCGCTGTTCAACAACTCGGTGTTGCTGACAAGCTTTCTCACATCTCCACTGGTGGTGGTGCTTCCCTTGAATACCTTGAAGGTAAGACCTTACCAGGTATCGCTGCAATTTCTGAAAAGTAAATAAATATAAAGAGCTGTGGTGGCATCATCACGGCTCTTTATTATGATGATGGCTCGCGGCGAAGGGTCTTCGCTGGCTAATCTGACCCGAATTGGGTAAGATGATGAGCGTAGTCAATTTATTTTTAGGAAAGGGTGGATAAGGTTGCGGATACCACTCATTGCAGGAAACTGGAAAATGAATAAATCGGTGGCTTCAGCGAAGCAATTTATGACCGCTATTCAGGGGAAATTGCCCGCTGCAGACCAGGTCGAAACGGCCGTTGCGGCACCAGCACTATTTTTGCAGACGATGTTAGAGGCCAATACCGATAACGTCTTGCGCGTTGCTGCTGAGGCTTGTTACTACGAAGATGAAGGCGCCTATACGGGCGAAACCAGCCCTAAGGCACTTCATGAAATGGGGATTCCCTATACCATTGTTGGGCATTCTGAGCGACGGCGTTACTTTAACGAGACAGATGACGTTATTAATCGGAAGGTGCAAGCCGTCTTTCGTAACGGGATGACACCCATCGTCTGTTGCGACGAAACCATGGGTCGACGCGAGTCTGGTGAGCGAATTCACTGGGTCGTCAATCAGGTTTCGGCGGCGTTGAAGGGTGTCAGTGCTGAAGACGCGGCAAAGATCGTGATTGCTTACGAACCAAGCTGGGCGATTGGCAGTGGCACGACGGCGTCCACCGATCAAGCCGAAGAGGGCTGCTACCTCATTCGTCAAACATTAGCTGATATTTATTCTGATGATTTGGCAAATGGCGTTCGCGTTTTATATGGTGGGAGCGTCAAGCCAGACAATATTGCGGGAATTATGGGCCGCGATAATGTCGATGGCGTCCTCGCGGGTGGCTCTAGTTTGGATGAAAGCTCTTTCATTAAGCTAGCAAACTACCAAAATTTGTAAAACGAGCAAAATGTGATTGAAAGTTCAAAGTTAAACTTATAGAATGAAACATGGGATTGTTATCTTGTTCCCGTGAAGCCAAACTTTCTTAAGGAGAGAATACAAAAAATGTCTATTATTTCTGATATTTACGCACGCGAAGTCTTAGATTCACGTGGTAACCCAACTGTTGAAGTTGAACTCTACACTGAAGCCGGTGCTATGGGCCGTGGGATCGTTCCTTCTGGTGCATCTACTGGTGAACACGAAGCCGTTGAACTTCGTGATGGCGACAAGAGTCGTTTCATGGGTAAGGGTGTTACGAAGGCCGTTGATAACGTTAACAACATCATCGCCAAGGAAATCGTGGGCTACGATGTTACTGACCAACGTGCCATCGACCAAGCTATGATCGATCTTGACGGTACGCCAAACAAGGGTAAGTTAGGTGCTAACGCTATCCTTGGTGTCTCCTTAGCCGCTGCACGGGCTGCTGCTGATGAATTAGGCCAACCTTTGTACAACTACTTAGGCGGGTTCAATGGTCACGTTTTACCTACGCCAATGATGAACGTTATCAACGGTGGGAAGCATGCCAACAACAAGGTTGACTTCCAAGAATTCATGATCATGCCTGTTGGTGCCAAGACTGTCAAGGAAGCTATCCGGATGGGTTCCGAAACGTTCCACAACTTGAAGAACTTGTTGAACGAAAAGGGCTACTCGACTGCCGTTGGTGACGAAGGTGGTTTTGCTCCTGACTTGAAGAACAACGAAGAACCATTCGAAATCTTAGTTGAAGCTATCAAGAACGCCGGTTACGTACCTGGTAAGGACGTTGCGATTGCCTTTGACTGTGCTTCATCAGAATTCTACAACGCTGACACCAAGAAGTACGAACTTAAGGGTGACGGCAAGGAATACACTGCTGAAGAATTCGTTAGCTTGCTTGAAAGCATCGTTGACAAGTACCCAGTTGTTTCCATCGAAGATCCTTTGGATGAAAACGAATGGGAAGACTGGCAAATGGCTACTGAACGCCTTGGCAAGAAAGTCCAAATCGTTGGTGACGACTTATTCGTTACGAACACGGACTACTTGGCAAAGGGGATCAAGATGGGCGTTGCCAACTCAATCTTAATCAAGCTGAACCAAATCGGTACTTTGACTGAAACTGTTGAAGCCGTTGAAATGGCTAAGCAAGCTGGCTACACGGCCGTTATCTCTCACCGTTCTGGTGAAACTGAAGACACGACCATCGCTGACTTAGTTGTTGCTCTGAACGCTGGTCAAATCAAGACTGGTTCTATGAGCCGTGGCGAACGGATCGCTAAGTACAACCAATTAATGCGGATCGAAGACCAATTAGGTAAGACTTCCGATTACAAGGGGATTCACTCCTTCTACAACTTGAGCGAAGACGCACGTCTGGCCATCGTGAACAAGTAATTTAAAGTGAATAAAAAATGTGAGGTAAGTCCAGAAATGGGCTTGCCTCATTTTTTTTTGAAAAAGTTGCGAAATAAAAAAATATTTAGCCTATTTCTACGGAGTTAACTATAACGAAGGGGGAATAGCGTAATGAAAATTTGGCGACGTACGTTTGGTGTCATGAGTTTAGTAGTAACTGGAGTGAGCTTGGGGGTGGGGAATAAAGTAGCCTTAGCTGACACGACAGCGAGCTATCCGTGGGAGATCACCTACAAATTAGCTACGACGAATGATGATGGGAGTAAAACGACTACCTTTTTTGATAAGGTGACGCAGATGGTGACACCGGGAGAGAAGGTGCCAGAACATCCGGCGTTGAAGGTACCCGGTCTCCAAATTATGGTTATTAAACATGCTTTGGAGCAAAACCAAGCAATCCCCATCAGCGTCCTGTACTTTGCGAAGTCTAAAGCCACGGTTGTCGTGAATTATTTAGATGAAGCTGGTAAACAAGTGAGTCGCTATAAGACACATGCAGTATTGATGATGGGGGGGCTCGTGCCGCTAGTTGCACCAGAAGGTTATCGTTTAACAACAGCAGAGACGGCTCGACGCGTGTTTAAGCCGGTTGATACTTGGCAAGTGCGGGTCCAACCGCTGACGGTAACGGTGCCACCGGTGAATCAATTGGTCCCGGAACCCAAGCCGGAACCACAGCCACAGCCAGAGCCATTACCAGAACCGAAGCCAAAACCAGAGCCGGAACCAACACCAAAGCCACAACCGGAGCCAAAGCCAGAGCCAGAGCCAGAACCAGAACCAACACCAACACCAAAGCCACAACCAGAGCCGGAACCACAACCGAAGCCAAAACCAGAGCCAAAGCCGGAACCAAAGCCAGAGCCAACACCAGAACCGAAGCCACAACCAGAACCAAAGCCAGAACCAGAACCACAACCACAACCGAAGCCACAACCAGAGCCGAAACCTGAACCAAAGCCAGAGCCAGAGCCAGAGCCAGAGCCAGAACCAACACCAACACCAACACCAAAGCCACAACCAGAGCCGGAACCAGAACCGAAGCCACAACCAGAGCCGAAACCTGAACCAACACCAAAGCCAGAGCCAGAACCAACACCAGAACCGAAGCCAAAACCAGAGCCAAAGCCGGAACCAAAGCCAGAGCCAACACCAGAACCGAAGCCACAACCAGAACCAAAGCCAGAACCAGAACCACAACCGAAGCCACAACCAGAGCCGAAACCTGAACCAAAGCCAGAACCAGAACCAACACCAGAACCAAAGCCGGAGCCACAGCCAGAGCCAAAGCCAGAACCAGAACCAGGACCGCAACCAGAGCCGAAACCAGAACCAAAGCCGAAGCCGAAGCCAGAACCACAACCAGAGCCAAAGCCGGAACCAAAGCCGGAACCAAAGCCGGAACCACAACCAACACCATACCCGGATGCAAAACCAAAGCCGGGTACCAAGCCAAGTTCAGAGCTGGATGGAACTCACAATTTGGAAAACAAGCCAAACAAACTTTCAGGTCTTAATGCAGGCAGTGATCACATTGCGTCGATTCCCGTTACTGCATCATCAGCAAGTCGACCAGTATCTAAGGCAGTTACCGAGGAAGCTGATAAAGAGCTACCTATTAGCAACGAGTCATCAAAGCAGAAAGGAAAGCATCGCGGGAAGCAGAAACAACACCTAGCGGCTGCTAAGTCAACGAGCGGTTCTAAAGCACGGGTCAACAGCAATCGGACCTTGCCACAGACCAGCGAATATCAGTCGTCAGTACAAATTATGGGTTTAGGCCTATTACTTAGTTTGGTTACTGGCTGGCTCTATCGACGATTTATTCGTTAAACGTTCCCCCAACTGTGATAGACTGGTAAATAGACATTTATTTACTAGTAGGGGGACTTACGGATGAAACAGAAACAACCAACACAACACGACCTAACCCGACTAAACGCCATTGCCTTTGGAAGTTTAGTCGGGTTATTAGCTGGAGCCGTCGTGAGTGTGTTTCGCTTGGCCATTGAGCGCCTCCTAATCTTGGCTCAGGGATGTTACGGGTGGCTTGGTCAACACCCATTGTGGCTCATTCCTTGGGTAATTTTGATGCTGATTTTGGCGGTCATCGTTGGCCGTTGGACGAAGCAGACACCGATGATCAAAGGGTCTGGGATTCCACAGATTGAAGGACAACTGGCTGGCGAGCTGGACTATGCCTGGTGGCCGGCTCTTTGGAAAAAGTTTATCAGTGGAATTCTGGGCATTGGCTCTGGACTTTTCCTAGGGCGTGAAGGACCTTCCATTCAACTTGGAGGGACTGTTGCCCAGGGAGTCGCAGAACGGCTGAATTTCACGGGATCTCGTCGGCGATTGATGATTGCCGGTGGGGCCGCTGCTGGTCTCTCAGCGGCCTTCAATGCGCCAATTGCCTCGACACTGTTTATTTTGGAAGAAGTCTACCACAGCTTTTCAACGTTGGTATGGTTGACGGCGCTAACCAGTGCGGTCGTCGCTAATTTCGTGTCGAATGAAGTTTTTGGACTCACACCAGTCTTACACATTAACTTCCAGCAAGCTTTGCCGTTAAAATACTATGGGCTACTGCTCGTCTTAGGCATTGGCTTGGGACTACTGGGCTTTGGCTATCAGTGGGCAACGTTACATAGTGGGGATTGGTATGCTAAACTGAAGGTGTTGCCACAATGGCTAAACGGCGTCGTGCCATTCTTACTGATTATTCCAATTGGCTTATTGTGGCCTGAGACGTTGGGCGGCGGGAATCAGATGATCGTTGGCTTCGCTCAGCATACGCCTTTGCTGATACCGCTGATCGGTTACTTCATTCTCCGGTTCTGTTTCTCAACGATTAGTTATGGGTCAGGTCTACCTGGTGGGATTTTCTTACCAATTCTGACGCTAGGGGCTTTGCTAGGTGCAATCGGTGCCCGGAGTTTTGTGGAGTTAGGTTGGCTGCCAAAAATGTTTGTGGCTAACTTTATGATTTACGCAATGGCAGGCTATTTTGCCGGAATTTCTAAGGCACCATTCACAGCAATTCTATTAATTACAGAAATGGTCGGGACGTTGCAGCACTTGATGCCCTTGGCAGTTGTGTCGATCGTTGCGTACATTACCGTTGATATTTTGGGTGGTGCGCCTATTTACGAGGCGATGTTGGAACGGATGGTTAAACCAGCCGTGTCCAGTTCGCAGGGACCAACGGATCGACTAGAGTATCCGGTGGAGGAAAGTTCTGAAATCGCCGGTGAACAGGTTCGGGATTTGTCCTGGCCAGTGGGCTCGTTGCTCGTTAGTGTCCGTCGGGGTGAACGCGAGGTTATTCCCCATGGAGACACCATTCTCAGAACGGGTGACACGTTGATAATTTTCACGTATCAGCGGAATCGAGCCTACGTGCGGCAGCAGTTAGACCGTATTCGGCGAAACGATGTGCATCAGAATATCCCGAATTAAGCAAGCTCGGGACTGGTAAAAACGGGCTGACTATGATAAATTAGGAAGAGTATAGTTAGACCTATTAGACCTATTTGAATAGGTAGGAGGCAAATTTGTGTATAATTTTTTAATGACGTGTATTTTAATTGTCGCCGTGCTCATCATTGTTGCGGTAATGATGCAGCCCGCTAAGACCAATGACGCGTTGTCCGCTTTATCTGGTGGTGCGGATGACCTGTTTGCGAAGGCGAAGCCCCGGGGCTTTGAAGCATTCATGCAGAAGGTCACGGTTGTCTTAGGTGCACTTTTCTTTGGACTGGCAATGGCTTTAGTATATCTATCTTCACACTAGAGAAGTGGCCTCCTGTTCGTTTGTTACAGGGGGCTTTTTTACAGACTATCTAAAAATAGCGGAAAGTGGTGGTTTGACATGATTCGAAAACCAACCCCGCTCTTTTTCGAGCAGGGACCCCGAGCAGTTATTCTGCTCCATGCCTATTCGGGTAGTTCTAACGATATGCGCTTGTTGGCGCGGCGGTTAGAAAGCGAGCATTATACCGTGCTGGCACCGATTTTTGCCGGCCACGCAACGGGTGACCCTGCAGATATTCTGAGAGAAGGATCCCCGCAACGGTGGTGGCAGGATACACAGGATGCCATTGCGTTCTTGCGTCAACGTGGCTACCAACAGATTGCCATCTTTGGCCTGTCTTTGGGTGGTTTATTCGCCACTCGGGCATTGCAAATGGATGCGACTCTGCTGGGTGGGGGAACGATTGCGTCTCCGGTGATTTTTAAGGGACAGACCAATGTCCCCAGTGCCTTTATTGAAATGGCTCGTGCAGCTTATGCGGCCCAACACCTGTCTGCTGAAGAACTGGCGCAACGGTTGGCTTGGTTACAGGCGCATCTCGATGCGCAACTGACAGCCATTCAGGCCTTTGCGGATACCACAGCGACTCACCTAGACAGAATCAAGCAACCCGTCTTTATCGCTCAGGGGGATGCCGATCAGATGATCGACCCCCGGTCCGGTAAGTGGTTGGCGGATGCTTATCCAACTAATCAAATTGATTTCCATGAGTATGCGGGAGCGGGCCATGTTCTAACCGTGAATGCGGCTCACCATGCTCTGGAAACAGATATTTTAACTTTTTTACACACAATCTTTTAAAAATAACGAGGAATCGATAGTGCAAGATAATACATTAAGAACCGATTTAACAGCGTTCTTCCGAGCACACTCGGACCAGAACTACACAGTAGAAGATATTTCAGATGCGCTACATTACCACGGTTCAGCCGCTTTTAAGCTGATCGTACAAGAGTTAGCACAACTGGAACGGGATGGTTTGGTACAAGTTACCGACCACGGTCATTTTCAATTGGACCCTAGCCAACGGACGTTGACCGGGATCTTCCATGGTAACGACAAGGGCTTCGGCTTCGTTGCTTACGATGAAAATAAGATTGAACCAGACGCTTATATTGCGCCTGATAATACGTTACGGGCTTTGAACGGCGATACGGTTAAGATCGAAATCGTCCGGGCTGGTGATCCTCGTAGTGGCAAGGGACCAGAAGGTAAAGTCACAGAAATTGTGGAACACCACTACGAACAAGTCGTCGGTGAGTTCTTCCAGACCGATGACGACGCCGGTTACTTAGGCCAAGTTCGTTTGACTGACAAGAAAATTATGAAGTACAAGTTCTACGTGACTAACGTTGGCTTGAACCCGACACCGGGTGAAGTGGTGACCGCAGAAATTACGGAATATCCAAGCGCAGAACATCCAGATGCCATGGTAGGGATTGCCAAGCAAGTCATTGGGAGCGTGGATGATCCTGGTATTGACATCTTACAGATTGTCTACCAACACAACATTCCATCAGAGTTTCCTGAAGAAGTGATGCAGGCCGCTGACGAAATTCCAGACCACGTCTTGCCAGAAGAAATGGCCGGTCGAGAAGACATCACTAAACAAGACTTGGTCACCATTGATGGCGAGTCTTCGAAAGACTTGGATGATGCCGTTACCGTTTGGAAGTTGCCTAATGGGAACTATCATTTAGGGGTCCACATTGCGGACGTTTCGCATTACGTGCAAGAAAATTCGATTCTGGACAAGGAAGCCTACAAGCGGGGCACCAGTGTGTACCTGACTGACCGGGTTATTCCAATGTTGCCACGGCGCTTATCCAACGGAATCTGTTCGTTAAACGAAGGCGAACTTCGGTTGTGCATGAGCTGTGACATGGAAATCAATCCAGAAGGTCACGTTGTAAAGCATCGGATTCACCCATCCGTTATGCGTTCTAAGGCACGGATGACCTACACGGCCGTTAACCAAATCTTGGAATCCCATGACCAATTGACGATGGACCGTTACAAGGAACTCGTTCCAATGTTTGAACAAATGGGCGAATTACACAAGATCTTGCTGAAGCAACGGAAGCGGCGGGGGGCCATTGATTTCGATGACCGCGAAGCTGAAATTATTGTGGATGACAAGGGACACGCCATTGATGTTAAGCTACGGACCCGTGGCTTGGCTGAACGGATGATTGAATCCTTTATGTTGGCTGCCAACGAAACGGTTGCGGAACATTACTTCCGTGCTAAAGTGCCATTCCTTTACCGGGTTCACGAAACGCCAGATGGTGACCGTGTCCGGAGCTTCTTCGAGTTCTTAACGGCCTTTGGGATCAACGTTAAGGGTGACCCGAACCACTTGCGTCCTAAGATGTTACAGGGCGTCTTAAAGCAGGTTGCTGGGAAGCCAGAGGAAGCTATGGTTTCCGTAATGATGTTACGGAGCTTGAAGCAAGCCCGTTATGCCGATCAATCCTTAGGTCACTTTGGGTTGGGGGCGGAATTCTACACCCACTTTACGTCACCAATCCGGCGTTACCCAGATACCATGGTTCACCGGATGATTCACTATTACGAAGACCATGGGATCAACGATGCCAGCAAGGAAAAGTTTGCCCCTATCTTGGAAGAGATCGGTGTGCATACGTCCGAAGCTGAACGGCGGGCCATTGATGCAGAACGTGATACCAATGACATGAAGATGGCTGAATACATGGCTGACCACGTTGGTGAAGAATTTGATGCCGTCGTTAGTTCCGTCATGAAGTTTGGGATGTTCGTCGAATTACCAAACACCATCGAAGGACTGATTCACATCAGTCGGATGCAAGATGACTACTATGAATACGTTGAAAAATACTTGGCCTTGGTTGGTCGCAATACGCGGCGGACTTACCGGATCGGGCAACCAATTCGGGTGAAGGTCATTCACGTGGATAAAGAACAGAGTGAAATTGACTTTGAATTGTTAAATCCAGAGGCAGCACCAACGAGTGACTTGTTACCACACCGTGAGCACCGTTCTCGCGGTGGCAATTTCCACGGCCGGAACAACAGTAACGGTCGTAGCAATGGTAACGGCAACAATCAACACAGCGGTGGTAACCGTAATGGCAATCACCGTAATGGGAATCAACGACCATCGAACCAACACGGGAGTAATGGCGGCAATCACCAACGGAATAATTCCAATGGTAATGGTGGCCAACACCGTAACAACTCACAAGGTGGTCGTCACTAAGCGAGGTGACAGAACTTGGCTAAGAAAAAGTCCAAGAAAACACCAGATAATGTTTTAGCTCAAAATCGAAAGGCCCGTCATGAGTACACGGTGACGGATACGATTGAGGCGGGACTCGTTTTGACGGGAACCGAAATCAAGTCGATGCGAGAACGGCGAATTAATTTGCAAGATGGTTTCGCGCAGATTCGAAATAACGAAGCTTGGTTAATGAACGTTCACATCAGTGAGTACGTTCAAGGTAACCGGTTCAATCACGACCCGCTACGTAACCGGAAACTCCTGTTACACAAGAAGGAGATTCGGCGTTTGGGTCTTGCCACAAGGGACAAGGGGGTTACCCTGGTCCCACTGAAGGTCTACCTGAAGCATGGTTTTGCCAAGGTATTGATTGGCGTTGCGCAAGGGAAACGTGAATTTGACAAGCGAGAAACCATTAAGCGACGGGAACAAGACCGTCAGATTGCGCGGGTCATGAAACGTTACTGATGACTTGGGGCACACGTTTCGGCAATATAGATTTAGAGACACGAAAGGCCTGGGGGTTGTCCCAGGCTTTTTGTCTAGAATGGATTATTCGGGAGGTTAACAGGTTATGGGCACAACTCCAGTTAAGATTCACGTCGCAGATTTGCACAAGGCTTTCGCTGGTAACGAGGTCTTGAAGGGCATCACACTAGATGTGTATGCGCGGGAGGTCCTATGTATGATTGGGCCTTCGGGTTCCGGAAAGAGTACCTTTTTACGCTGTCTAAACGGTTTGGAAGAGATCACGAGCGGGACAGTCGAGGTTGACGGTCAGCGGATTGGTGATCCACACGTCAATTTAAATCAGATTCGGGAAAATATCGGCATGGTCTTTCAGCACTTTAACTTATTTCCCCATCTGTCGGTTTTGAAGAATATTACCCTGGGGCCAACCCAACTAAAGGGGGTAAGTGTCGCTGTGGCTAGCGACCAGGCAAAAAAACTCTTGGCCCAAGTTGGGCTGGAGGATAAGGCAACGGCCATGCCCAATTCACTATCTGGTGGGCAACAACAGCGCGTGGCAATTGCCCGGGCCTTGGCAATGGATCCAGAGATCATGTTGTTTGATGAACCCACGTCTGCGCTTGATCCCGAGATGGTGGGGGATGTGCTCCACGTGATGCAGCAGCTGGCGGAAAATGGCATGACCATGGTGGTCGTCACCCATGAGATGGGATTTGCCAAAAATGTTGCCGATCAGGTTGTTTTTATGGATGATGGTATTATCCAAGAGGCTGGCACACCAGCTGCCGTCTTCGAGCACCCACAGAATGCGCGAACCCGCGAGTTTCTGGATAAGGTACTGAACGTTTGATTACTGATTGTCAGGCTGGGGGCTGGGACAGTTGTCTCGGGCCCTTTTGCTTGGCCTAAGGGAATAGGCAGATTCGAGTATAGGGTGAAAGTTAGTTGTCTGATTAAACTTTTAAATTGAAAATATTACAAGGGTTATTCATTTAAATTATCAACGAAATGTGTTATCATTTGATAAAGAGTTGATACATAACGTTCGACCCAGCCACAGAATAGAGAAAAACGACCCGAGACATTGTCCCGGGTCGTTTTGCGTTAACGATATTTATTTTTAGTGGTGAAAGGGACAACGCCAGACGGCAGTGTGCCGGGGTTGAGCGCACGGTTCTTTAACGGATTGAAAGCGTGTTGCTGGTGCTTGGCCCACCGGTCGAGAATGGCCGCTAAACAGATGACTAATGCTTCGTGGTCGGGTTGATCAATGGTGAGCTCCACCGTTGCACCGCCGGACGCCCGAACCTGGTCAATTGTGGCAATCGTGTCCTTACCGTGGGTAATGCGAAAGTGGCCGTTATTCAGGTTACCTAAGATGACCCAATTGAGTCCCCGGACAAACAAGACTTCACGGATTACACCAAAGGTCTTGTTGACGCGGCCCGCCGTTTGCCGATGGTACAGTAGGCGAAATTTGGGTAGTAGCCCGAGGGTTTCCTGTTTAACTTCGGCTTCTAGTTCCCCCGCAATCGTGTAGACGGACAGCACGTCCGCTCGCATTCCCCATTTACCAACTAGAAGGTAGCGTGACTGGTTATCCGCATCCCGAATAACCGTAGTTGCCCGAGCGGAAAGGGCAGCCTGATTCAGGTACAATTTACGCATGGGGCACCTCCTTTGTTTGGTCAGTAAAACCATTTGAACTCATTTTACCATGTTTTGCGAGGAGACGTTCGATAATATCATTTCGGCTGACGTTATGATAGAATAAAAGGCGAGGTGTTGGGAATGAAACCGTTTATTCATAATGACTGGTGGCCGGTACTTGAGCCCGAATTTGAGCAGAGCTACTACCAAGAGCTTCGTCAATTCTTAGTGGAGGAATATCAACACTACCGAATTGACCCGGATATGTACCATATTTTTACAGCGTTCGATTGGACGCCGTTTAGTCAGGTTAAAGTGGTCATTTTGGGGCAAGACCCGTACCACAATCCGGGACAAGCCCATGGGTGTAGTTTTTCTGTTATGCCGGGAACGCCGATTCCACCGTCGTTGCAGAATATTTATAAGGAACTCGAGAGTGATCTCGGAATCAAGCCAGTTAACCATGGCTATTTGGAAAAGTGGGCGAAGCAGGGCGTGCTCCTGTTGAACTCTGTGTTGACCGTTCGTGACGGCAAGGCCTTTTCACATCAAGGGCACGGTTGGGAACGGTTAACGGACGCCGCTATTGCAAAATTATCTGAGCGACCTGAACCCGTTGTCTTCATTCTGTGGGGCAGTGCGGCGCGGTCCAAGATTAAGTTGATCGATACGCAGACCAACATTGTTTTGCAGTCGCCCCATCCGAGCCCACTGTCCGCTTATCGCGGCTTCTTTGGCTCCAAGCCATTTTCAAAGACCAACATCGCACTCACATCATTAGGGGAAACCCCCATCGATTGGCAGCTGCCAGAACACGTTACCGTTGATGATGGGCCAACCACTGCATCTAACCAGGCATAGAAGAGAATTGATTCGTGGGATATTTTATGGAGGTCATCATCTATGGAACTTTTCGATAGTCTTAAGCAAAAAATTACTGGTAAAAACAAAACCATCGTTTTCCCTGAAGGGGAGGACCCACGGGTTCTGGGCGCCGCTAGTCGGTTAGCCGCTGATGGTTTAATCAAGGTTATTGTTTTGGGGAACCAAGCTGATGTTGAAACGACGGCAACGAACCACGCCATCGATTTGGCACCGATCACGTTGATCGATCCAGCCACCATTCCCGCTGACCAGCACAAAGAAATGCTGGATGCTTTAGTGGCTCGGCGTAAAGGGAAGAACACCCCTGAACAAGCCGCAAAAATGTTGGAAGACCCTAATTACATTGGGACGATGATGGTCTACATGGGCCAGGCTGACGGGATGGTTTCTGGTGCGGTTCACGCTACCGGGGACACGGTTCGTCCAGCCTTACAAATTATTAAGACCAAAGAGGGCGTTCGCCGTATCAGTGGAGCGTTCATCATGCAAAAGGGTGACGAACGTTACGTCTTCGCTGACTGTGCCATCAACATTGAACTCGATGCTGCCGGAATGGCTGAGGTTGCCGTTGAGAGTGCCCAGACGGCAAAGGTCTTTGACATCGACCCTAAGGTTGCCCTGTTAAGCTTCTCTACCAAGGGTTCTGCCAAGGGTGACATGGTTACCAAGGTTCAAGAAGCCACGAAGATTGCTCACGAAACGGCCCCTGATTTACCCGTTGATGGTGAATTACAATTTGACGCTGCCTTCGTGCCTAGTGTTGCCGCTCAAAAGGCACCAGGTTCCAAGGTTGCTGGTCACGCCAATGTCTTTGTCTTCCCAGAACTCCAATCCGGGAACATCGGCTACAAGATTGCCCAACGCTTCGGTGGCTTTGAAGCAATCGGCCCAATCTTGCAAGGCTTGAACAAGCCAGTTTCTGACTTGTCTCGTGGTTGCAACGAAGAAGACGTTTACAAGGTAGCCATCATTACGGCTGCGGAATCCATTAAATAAGATGAGTTTCTAAATTTAATCACGTCAAATGAGTACCCGGATTGCTATTTATCAGCAGTCCGGGTATTATTTGTTAGGTTGACTAAAGGTTGAAAGTTCCAAGATGCCAGTCATGTCTGCTCTAGCAACAACAGTGAGACTAAAACTAGGCAACCTGATAGTTCCTTCGCCTTACCGGCCGGCAGATATGGGCTGGATCGGGGCGAACACAACTTGAAGCCTCGAAAGAACCGAGTCTCCAAGCTTGGTTTTCTACTAAGCCGGCAAGAATCGCCAGCTAAGTAGAACGACACGCCTGAGCCCATATCTGCCGACCTCTCGGCTTACACAGTGTGCGTAGACGACGGAGATAATGACTGTAACAGTCGTTATCGATTGGACCGAAAACGCTAAGCCTTCATGTCTTCCGACTGCTGTCGTTGTAAAGCACAGTCAGAGCCGGAGGAGGACAGGGGTGCAGCCAGCCGTGGAGGTGCTGTTAACTGGCGGTTCATTCATTAGCCAGCTTACAGCACGGGCGACTTTGGAGACACTTGGCCTTCGTGGCTTCAAAGCGAGCGAGAAGACTGGTGATTTCCCAGCCTGAAGCGTCCCCACAGCAGGCGGAATCCCTGGCAGCCGGAGTGCGGCAATTTCACACTATGTTAATGGTTTGAATCCTTGCTGATACTGGGACGAGACAGGTATTTCATCTTTCAACCTTTAGTTAGGTTGAAATTAAAGCCCGGCGTGTTAGTATTTGAATGAGAGAGTTACCAATGACGGGAATACAGACTCGGTCGCAATGGATTAGTTAGCACTGTTGCGTAAATTATTTTGTTCGTTAAAGGGGTTAGTCGAATGTTTGAAGTCACAGTCACGACGCCAGAGGCCACCATGGCCTTGGGTCGAGAGTTAGCACCATGGTTACAGCCGCGAGACGTTATTTTACTGGACGGCGATCTTGGCGCTGGCAAGACAACTTTTACTAAGGGATTAGCGGCTGGATTAGGGATCAAACGCAACGTCAAGAGCCCGACCTTTACCATTATCCGTGAGTATCAGGGTGGTCGAATTCCGCTGTATCACATGGACGTTTACCGGTTGGAGGAAGGCGGCGGGGATGAACTGGGCCTCGATGAATATTTCAATGGTGACGGGGTCAACGTCATCGAGTGGTCGACCTTCATCGCTGACGAGTTGCCAGCGGACTACTTACGAGTGGTCTTCAAGCGTGACGATGACGCCGGTGAGAATCAACGAACGTTGCGGTTTGAGCCTGTGGGAGAACGTTTTAGTCAACTGGTTCAACACCTGGAGGACGCACAAGCATGAGTGAAGAAGTCAGAATTCGGCTACCAGGGGCGGCCGATGCCAAGAAATTATTGGCGCTACTAGCGCGATTACAACAAGAGAGTGATACGTTTAGTTTGGTCGATGCCGACGATCCAATCAGTGCTGCCCAGGAGGCCGATCAGCTCAATCAGATTCGGCAGAGCCCACGGCATTTATTGTTGGTGGCCAGTCTTGATAGACAGCTGCTAGGTGTGTGCTCAATTTCGCCGACACCACAAGGCAACGTGGGTGAGCTCGGTATCGCCGTGGAGAAGAAGTACTGGCGCATGGGCATTGGGACTGCTCTGGTCGACGAAGCCCTGTACTGGGCGGAAACGGCAAGCACATTGGAAGCCGTGGGATTGATCGTCCAGACGCGCAACGTGGCCGCAATGAAACTCTACCAGAAGATGGGGTTTGAGCGCACGGCCACGCCGCCGGAAATAGTGACGGACGACGACGGTGAGCAGGTTACTGCCGTGGAAATGGTTTATTCGTTGGAGAAGAAATAATGGCGTCTGAAAAGCGTGTCATTAACTAGGTAAAGTGAAGTGGGTCTGGGACAAAAGTCTCAGACCTTTTTTGCGCTCCAAACGTATATGGTCGAAACGTGCGCCAAAAGGCAGTCAACTCCGCTTAACCCGCTAGGCAAACCATCCAGAACTGGAATTCTTCGTCTAGCGCCGTTAATGCCCATTGACTAGCCGCCCTTAGTCCCACTCTCGTTATTTCCTACCTCCAGTCAAGGGGTAATCTCCAAAAACTAAAGGTGGTATTGGGGAGGGGATTGAGCGATTTGGTTATTTGATATAATTTGTGAGCAGAGTAGCGACTGATACAGAAACTAAAGAAAGAATATTATCCGTTTTGGCAATAGGAACGTAATCTGTAGGGAAATCAGAGAATCTTTAGGGAGAGAAACTGAAATGGGGAAAAGGGTGCTGAGATATTTGATGTTCTTGCTCTATGGGATAGTTGTGATGGCAATCCTGCTTGCTTGGAGTACTAAGAACGATTGGATGGTTCCTATAACCCCATATACAGTGTGGATATTCTTTAGCTGGTTATTATGCTATCCATGGTTAAGGGGTAAATTAGGATACTTGTTTGTTAAGCATAATAAGGGAAGGACATCAAATGGGATTACGGCATCTCCATGGCAATATTCAATCGGGAGTACACGAAGTATTGGCGAAATTTTTAGTCTTATTTACGTCTTGTGTGAGCATCTGGTGATGAGCTTTTTACTGATACTGTTTGGTCTGCTTGTCACGTGCACACTGCTTCTAATCATGTTGTTCAAAAAAAGCAGGTCATAATTAGTTAATTGGGAGTTGTCCGTTAACGTTCGCCAACAACGATTTTTTCGCAAACTTTCCTTTTTAACGATGAAAGCGTTATCCTTAAGCTATGGTGTCATCAAGAACCAGTGACGATGAGGAGGAATTTACATATGTATCAGGCGAACGAACACCGCTACGATCAAATGATTTATAACCGGATTGGTGATAGTGGGTTAAAGCTTTCGGCCATCAGTCTTGGGCTCTGGAATAATTTTGGGAGTGTGGACGCGTATGACAATCAAAAGGCCATCATTCATCAGGCCTTTGATCTGGGAATTACGTCGTATGATCTGGCCAATAACTATGGGCCAGAACCAGGTAGTGCCGAGGAAAACTTCGGCAGGATCATGGCGACCGACATGCATGCCTACCGCGATGAAATGGTTATCACCAGCAAGGCCGGTTATGTCATGTGGCCCGGACCTTACGGCGACTGGGGCTCACGAAAAAGTATTATTGCTAGTGCCGACCAGAGTTTGAAACGAACTGGGTTAGACTACTTTGACATTTTCTACAGCCATCGGGCCGACCCGGCGACTAATCCAGAAGAAACGGCCCTGGCATTGGATCAATTGGTGCGTTCAGGAAAAACCCTTTACGTGGGAATTTCAAACTACGACGGGGCTCAGACGCAGGCCATCGCCAATATTTTTAAGGACCTCCATACGCCATTTATCATTCATCAGCCCCGCTACAACCTGCTGAACCGAGAAGTTGAAAACGACGTGCTGCCAGTCTTGTTGCGGGAACACAAGTCAGCAATTAGCTTCAGCTCGTTGTGCCAAGGCCTGCTGACGACGAAATACTTGAATGGGATTCCCCAAGATTCGCGAGCAAAGAAAGCAACGATTCCGTTCCTCCATCCAGCTCAAGTGGAACAGACCCTGCAGACGATTCGCGCGTTAAATGAAGTTGCCAAGCAGCGCAATCAGAGTCTGGCCCAAATGGCATTGGCCTGGAACCTCAGACAGCCAGCAATTGCCAGTGTCCTGATTGGCGCTAGTCGCCCAGAACAAGTTGTCGATAACGTTGCAGCCCTGAAAAACCTGGACTTCACGACGGACGAACTGAACCAAATCGACCAAATCCTAGCGCAACAAGCACCGATCGATTGGGATAAGAAGTAGGTTTTCATTTTGAATTAGCGTTTAAGAACTAGACTAAACTAAAAGATTGGTACTACCTGAATTGTCAGGCGGCAGTACCAATCTTTTTTCACTTTCAACGCATTACTAAATGTAAACACAATCCTAGCCGAAGGAATCCAGGGACGTAGCCAGCCGTGGAGGTGGTGTTGGCTGGCGATTCTTAAGCCAGCTTACAGCACGGGCGACTTTGGAGACACGTGGTCTTCGTGGCTTCAAATCGAGCGAGAAGACTGGTGATCTTCCAGGCTGAAGCGTCCCCACAGCAGGCGGAGTCCCTGGAAGCTGCAGGCAATCCCGTCAGCAAGGTTAAGCGTTCACCGTCACAAAGGATTTCAGCGGCTGTGTGCCAAAATGGTTGGCTTCGTACAGGAGAATGTTGGCACAGGCGAGGCTGTCATCAAGCGCGTTGTGATGATGGTGTAGGTCGATATTGAGTTCATCACAGACGGTATTCAACTTGTGATTAGGGAACTCGGGGAAAAACTTGCGGCTGGTCTTCACGGTGTCGAGCGTGAGGTACCGCGCAGTCGGCAAGTTATAGTGTTCCAGCGTGCTCCGTAAGACGCCATTATCGAACGGCGCGTTGTGGGCAATCACGAGACGATCCCGTTGAAAGAAGGGCGCGATGTGCTGCCAGACTTCGGGAAAGGCCGGCGCGTTGGCCACGTCAGCCTCGTGGATACCGTGAATCTGGACGTTGCGCCAGAAGAAATCGGTATCCGGCTTGATCAGGGTGTAAAATTCATCGACAACTTGACTGTTACGGACGATGGTCAGGGCCAGGGAACAAGCGCTATATCGCTTACCACTAGCCGTTTCAAAGTCCATGGCCACAAAATTCACAAAGACATCTTCCTCTCTTATACGTTTAAACGGTGAGTCCGTCGACGTCCAATTCTACTGGACAGTGGTCGGACCCCATGATTTGGTCTAAAATTTCTGCTTTTTTAAGTTGTGGTTCCAGACGTTGACTGGTGATAAAGTAGTCAATTCGCCATCCAGCGTTGTTGTCGCGGGCGTGGAATCGGTAGCTCCACCAGGAATACCGGTCGGTCGCATCTGGGTTGAAGTAACGGAAGGTGTCCGTATAGCCGGCCGCTAACAACGCCGTCATTTTTTCCCGCTCGTCGTCGGTAAAGCCAGCGTTCTTATGATTCGTTTTAGGATTTCGCAGGTCGATCTCCGTGTGGGCCACGTTTAGGTCACCACAAAAGATAATGGGTTTCTTGGCGTCAAGGGTCTTCACAAATGCCAGAAAGGCTTGCTCCCAACCCATTCGAAAATCGAGACGTTTCAGGCCGCTACCGGAATTAGGCGTGTAGCAGGTCAGCACGTAGAAATCGGGATACTCTAGCGTAATCGTCCGTCCCTCATGGTCAAAGTCGGGCGCATCGATGCCATAGAGGACATTCAGCGGTTTGTGTTTGGTAAAGAGGGCCGTTCCAGAATAACCCTTGCGTTCGGCATAGTTCCAATACTGATAGTACCCCGGCAGGTCGAGGTCAATCTGGCCTGCCTGCAACTTGGTTTCCTGAATCCCGAAGAAATCGGCATCTAAGTCCTGAAAAGTTTCGACGAAATTCTTCTTCACAATTGCCCGTAGGCCGTTTACATTCCACGAAATAAATTTCATTTTCGGCACCTCCACTAACTTATTTTAGTATACCAGAAAAAGCGAAAGTTAACGCACCAGAGCGTTTAACGGTCACAGCAATCGCGTCGGTGTCAGGATTAAGAGATTTTACTGAAAATGAAGCGTTCGCCGTCGGTCTGACTAGTTTTCATGGTAAAATAGGTCTATTGACGATTAATGAGAGTGGGCCTAAAGGCGGTTAGCCGGTACGCATTAAGGCTGATGATCGAGTAATCCCGATTCTGGGATGGCTGGGTTTTCAGGCTTAAGCGAAGCCAGTTGCCCTTTGGCGCACGTTTCAGAAATATAAGTTTAGAGGCGCAAAAAGAGTCTGGGGATTATGGCTCAGACTCACGTAAATCTTTGCGAAACGAGAGGATAATCACGATGATGGAAGATATAGCAACGGTGTTTCCTGCGGTAAAAATTTTGCGTAATGAGCCCTTGGCCCACTATACGTATACGAAGACCGGGGGACCCGCCGACTATTTAGTCTTTCCAACGAACGTTCAGGAGACCAAGTCCTTGTTGGCTTATGCCAAGCAAGAAGACTTGGCCGTGACGGTCGTGGGAAATGCCAGTAATTTAATCGTTCGTGACGGCGGTATCCGGGGCTTGGTGATGATTCTGACCGAAATGAACCAGATTACCAGCACGGGTCAAACGGTCACTGCCGAAGCTGGAGCATCGTTAATTAAGACGACTCAAGTTGCCCAAAGCCATTCGTTGAGTGGCTTGGAATTCGCTGCTGGGATTCCCGGTAGCGTGGGTGGTGCGCTCTTCATGAACGCCGGAGCCTATGGCGGTGAGATCAGTGAAGTCGCGTTGTCCGCGGAAGTCTTGACACCAGAGGGTGAGATTCGGCAGTTGACGAACAAAGAGCTCGACTTCGGTTACCGCCACAGCTCCATTCAGGATTACCACGACATTGTTTTGTCAGCAACCTTTGCCTTGACGATTGGGGATGGCGCTGCCATTCAAGCTAAAATGGATGATCTGAACGCCCGGCGAGCCGCTAAACAGCCGTTGGACTTGCCTTCCTGTGGGAGTGTTTTCAAACGGCCCGTTGGTCACTATACCGGCCAACTGATTCAAGAGGCTGGTTTGCAGGGCCTGAAGTGGGGTGGCGCCCAGGTTTCCACGAAACATGCCGGGTTCATCGTGAACATCGACCATGCGACGGCCACGGATTATTTAGATTTGATTCACCATATTCAAGAAGTTATTTTAAAAGAAGATAACGTTCACTTGGAAACAGAAGTCCGCATCATTGGCGAGAAGCCAACGACCGAAAAATAGAAAAAGGGGGAACCATATGTGCCTATTGTTGAAGCAGTGATCCTGTTGATCGTGTTAGTTCTGTTCTCTAATATTATCAGTCACTACCTCACGTTTATTCCAGTCAGCCTGATTCAAATTGCGCTGGGCCTTATCGTGGCCTTAGTTTGGCAGTTTGAGGTGCCACTAGAGACTGATTGGTTCTTGCTCTTGTTCATTGCGCCATTGCTGTATAATGATGGCCGGCGCTTCCCCCGGCGGGAACTTTGGCGACTACGCGGACCGATTTTTGCTAACGCCATCTGGTTAGTCTTCTTAACCACGATTTTAGGGGGCTTCCTGATCTACGAGTTGATCCCGAAAATGCCGTTAACCGTGGCGTTTGCGTTGGCGGCTATTTTATCACCGACCGATCCGGTGGCGGTGCAGTCGATTTCGAAGCAAGCCAAGTTACCGGAAAGTCTGTTGCATCTGGTCAGCGGCGAAAGCTTGATCAACGATGCCAGCGGGCTGATCGCTTTTAAATACGCGATTGCGGCGACGGTCACGGGGGCCTTTTCGATGGGAACGGCCGTGGGCGATTTCTTCTACATCAGTATCGTGGGGTTCTTGTCTGGGCTGATCATT
Organism: Levilactobacillus koreensis JCM 16448; assembly: GCF_001435525.1. GTDB lineage: Bacteria > Bacillota > Bacilli > Lactobacillales > Lactobacillaceae > Levilactobacillus > Levilactobacillus koreensis. Next base: position 30,377 of record NZ_AZDP01000106.1, on the reverse strand, counting down.
ATGACGGCCATTCAGTTGCTGATGGATATCTTACGGCGGCAGGGGATCGATGACGTGATTTTCAACACGGTCCTGCAGATTGCCACGCCATTCGTGGTCTACCTGGTGACTGAAGAGATTACGCATGCCTCTGGGGTGATTGCCGTGGTCACGGCGGGAGTTCTCTACCACGCCCGGGAAAACCGGATCGTTGAGGATTCACCTGAATTAAAATTGGTCACAGAAAAAGTTTGGGACATTATTATCTACTCGTTAAACGGGATCGTTTTTGTGATTTTAGGAATCGAATTGCCCGTGGCCACGTCACAGGTCATCAAGGGTGGTCAATTTAACACCTGGGAAGCCCTGTTCTTTGCCCTGATTACTTGGGTGATCATCGTGGTAATTCGGACAGTCTGGACTTACGGGTACGTGCTGTACGAACGCTTAAATAACCGCTCGCGGAAGGAACGACCAGGGATTCGGATGTCGATTCTGTCCGGCCTGTCTGGCGTGCGGGGGGCCGTGACCATGGCCGGGGTCCTTTCCGTACCAATGACCGTGGCATCCGGCGCCGGCTTTCCAACGCGGGCACTGATGCTCTTTGTGGCATCCGGAGTCATTATCATTAGTTTGGTGGCCGCTACGGTGACCTTACCGCTGATTTCAACGTCCGGACAACCGCTACAGACGCGGGCGAGTGCGAGCGATGAAGGAGCCAACGAGATTGATTTGGATGCCGATGGTGAGGAGATTCCAGCCGATCCAGTGCGGCAGATCAGTGAGGATGAGGCGCGGGCCTACATCATGCGGCTGGCCATTTCTAAAATTGAAGAGTTACGGCGACCGAACAATCAGCGGGCGGCGTATGATCTGATCTTAGATTATCAATTCATTATTCGTCGGTTGGAAATGAATTACCGGGCCGACACAGCTATGCAGAAGGTCTTGGACGATGAGATTCGTCTGCGCCAGGTCACGTTAGCCGGTGAACGTGAGTCGCTGAAGGAGCTACGCCAAGCGGAGAAGATTACCCAGACCAGCTATGTTGGGGCGCTCCGGCGAATTGAAAATATGGAGAGCCGGTTGACGCAGGTCGCCGGTCACACCATGCCAAGCGTCCTGAAGTACTGGCGCATCTTCTTCAAGCATATGTTCAGAAACGCAGCTTACTGGTTGCATTCGGAGAATACGGAGCGGCTACATGCCGAGAACAATTTGGTTGAGCGGGAAACGGCGAAGGCGGCCATCAAGTCGTTGTCGCAGTATCTTGCCAGTTCCGACGTGGACGAGACGCAGTTCGATAACCAGGCGGTCTACCACTTACTGGTCCAATACCGTAACCGCATTGAACGCGCTAAGGCCGAAACGGCACCGACCCACGAGGAAGAGTACCAGCACCAAATCAACAAGTTACGGGTGCGGGCACTCGGGGCCGAACGGTCGGGAATTCAGAACCTCTTGGAGGCCGGTAACATTACCTGGAACATGGCCTCCCATCTCCGGCAGTACGTCAACTACTCCGAAAACGTGTTAGTCATGTCCTTGAACAGTGAGGAAGGCTAGCTGGAACAGACATACTTTAAGTTGGTTACCCTCTGGCTCTGACTGATGGCTTCACAATAACAGTCACTGAGTCTGCGGGTATGTTTCGTAAGATAGTGTAAAATTGCCGCACTCCGGCTGACAGGGATTCCGCCTGCTGTGGGGACACTTCAGACTGGAAAATCACCAGTCTTCTCGCTCGCTTTGAAGCCACGAAGACCGCGTGTCTCCAAAGTCGCCCGTGGTGTAAGCTGGCTTAAAATCGCCAGCTAACACCACCTCCACGGCTGGCTGCATCCCTGTCCTCCTCCGGCTCAGATTATGTTTTACCACAACAACGGTCGGAAAACCTGGAGACTTAGTGCTTTCGGACCAATCGATAGTGACTGTTACAGCCATTATCTCCGTCGTCTACTCACGCTGTGTAAGCCGAGAGGTCGGCAGATACGGGT
>NZ_AZDP01000106.1:0-28391 GCF_001435525.1 Levilactobacillus koreensis JCM 16448 | reverse complement strand
TCTGCTTGGTCGGCGTTTCTTGCCGGCTTAGCAGAAAACCAAGCTTGTAGACTCGGCTCTTTCGAGGCTTCAAGTTGTGTTCGCACCGATCCAGCCCGTATCTGCCGGCCGGTGAGGCGAAGGGCCCACCAGGTTGCCTAGTTTTGGGACCGATGTTGTTGCTAAAGCAGGCATGATTGGTATTTTGGAACTTCAACCTTCAGACTATAAATTAAAGAGGCTCCACAGATTGCCTAATATGCAGTCTGTGGAGCTTTTTGAATAGATGGATGATGGACTAACATTGGAAATTACGCTGTGGATAGGAGCCATGGGTAATATGTAATTGACATCGATGGTGGTGCAGTGATGGTCACACATCGCTAACCTATGTCGCTGATTAGCTACTGGGAACCTCTCCGCAATGGCGCAAACAAAAAGAGCCAAACATGTCACAACCAAGAGGGGTGAAGTGTTCAAGCTCATTAGGAATTTAACAGTTAATTTTAGGTGGTGGACTATCTTAGCCGTAGGATGCCAGGGATGTAGCCAGCCGTGTCGACGATGTTTGTCGGGGTTCTTTCCCGACTTACATCGTGGGACGACCTGAGAGACACGCGATTTTCGTGGCTTTCAGGCGAGCCGGAAGCCCGGGCCTCAGGCTGGAGGCGCCCATGGCAGGCGGAATCCCTGGCAGCCGGAGTGCGGCCAATTCTAGTCAATGTAACAAGTTTAATCATCAATCATCAACCGTTTGTCGGCTGTTGGTCATGATGAGGTAGAGGACCCAGTAGCAGAAGAGCTGGATGAAAGTCATCAAGCCCACGAAGATCCACATATTGGGCGTCCACATGTTCATCAGCGGCCGAATGAATTGCTCGGGATTTAGGAACAAGTAGATGGTGTGGATCCGCAAAAAGCGGCCAATGTACAGGCCGACCGACGTCAGAAAGGTCAGTGCAACGACGACCAGTAGTCGAACCACAGCGTTTCCCTTGCCCAACCTGAGGCTGATACACTCACTGACGTAGTTGAGGCTCCAAAAGCCCAGAAAAGAACAGCTGATGGCACTAATGATCATGTACGTGAAGTAGATCCAGAGGTGCGGGGTGACCCGCAACAGGCCACTGACGGCGTAGGGTTGCAGTAGAGATAGGTGAAACAGATCCGTCAGTAAGTAGGGCGCATTGGGATAGAACAGCAACCAGACGAGCACAATCGGCCAAAAGAGCCAGGCACGTGGTCGTTGCCGGCCAATATGGAAACTCAGTTCAATGGGGATATAGCCCAAAAAGGTGTTGAGGACTAGGAATGAGAACGGGTCCTTCGCGCGGAAAAAGAGAAAAATTAGCCACGCGACAAAGAAAATTCGAATTTCCCAGCGGGCACGCCGATTCATAAGCCATCACCAATCCTTTCGCCAAGTTTCTACTTCCATTCTACAGCGAAATTGCTGCCAGTAAACAGAATATGACTTCTATGGTAACAGATTATTTTCCTGAAAATAACTCGACGATTATACTTTAAGGAATCCGTAAGTTTTGGTCGCAGTTTCCAGTGACTTTCCATGACATGTTGGGATTCAAGGCGAAATGTTGAGGCCGCCGTGCTATAATAAAATTTGAATTCGATTTGGAGGGAAAGTCATGAACCTAGATTGGGGAAAACTCCTTACGTTAGGGAATTTAGTCAACCTACTCGACATCTTGGTCGTTTGGTTCGTCATTTATGAGCTGATTGTGATGCTTCGTGGAACCAAGGCAATTCAGCTCTTCCGTGGCGTCATCCTGATCTTGATCGTTAAGTTCATTAGTACTTACGTGGGGTTGAATACGGTATCGTGGTTGGTCGACTTGGTGATTAACTGGGGTGTTATCGCGATTATCATCGTCTTTCAACCGGAAATCCGCCGGGGCCTAGAACACTTAGGTCGTGGATCGATTTTTGTCCGGGCGCGTCACGAGAACGAAGCGGCGACTAAGATGATCGAAGGTTTGGATAAAGCCATTCAGTACATGTCTAAGCGGCGAATTGGGGCATTAATGACCATTCAGCGCAACACGGGACTGGAAGACTATATCGAGACCGGTATTAAGCTAGATGCCGAGCTAACCGGCGAGTTGTTGATCAACATTTTTATTCCGAACACGCCGCTGCACGATGGGGCGGTCATTATTCGGGACAACCGAATCGCTGTTGCGGCAGCGTACCTTCCCTTGTCTGAGAGCAATCTGATTCCTAAGGAACTGGGGACGCGGCACAGAGCGGCAGTCGGTATTTCTGAGGTAACGGATGCGTTGACCATCGTCATTTCGGAAGAAACCGGTGAAGTGTCGATCACGAAGAATAATGAGTTGATTCGTGGATTGACGCAGGCCGATTACCTGAAGTTTTTGCGTAATGAATTGGTTAATGAAGAGGCTCCTAATGAGGGTAACTTCTTAGTTAAGGCGCTCGATTGGTTCGATGAGCGCTTCTTAGGGGGGCGACGCTAATGAAGAATGGGCGTTACACCACGTGGTTGTACCGAATTCTAGCTTTGATCCTGGCGGTATTGTTATTTTTCTACGTCAACAGTACTAAGTCTAGCTCAAGCAATTCACAGTCGACCAATTCGACCAATAACACGTCGCTGACGGCTACTAAGACGATGACGGTCTCGGTGCCCCTACAGTTGAACGTGAACAGTAATAAGTACTTTGTGACCGGGTATCCGCAGAAGGTCAAGGTGACCTTGCGGGGGCCATTGGCGCTAGTCACGACGACGGCCAATACGCAGAATTTCAAAGTCTACGCGGCACTGAGTAATCTGGGCGTTGGAAAGCATAAAGTGACCCTACATCAGGAGGGCCTGAACCACGAGATCGAGTCGACCATTTCGCCGGCAAAAATTTCAGTCGACATTGAGCCACGGCGCACGGTGTCCTTCCCGGTAAAGGTTCAATACAATAGTCGTAATATTGCGGCTGGATATACCGCTGGTAAGGCGACGACCGACACGACGACCGTTAAGGCGACCGGTGCGGCCAACGAGATTGCCCGTGTTAAGCAAGTCGTTGCGCAATTGACGGTGCCTCAGAACACTAAGAAGACCGTCAACAGTCAGGCCGTTATCGAAGCCCTCGACAGTAGTGGGAAAACGGTCAATGTGATTTTGACGCCGTCCACCACCACGGTCAATTTACCGGTGACGTCCGACGGCCAAAGCAAGCAAGTCAGCTTGAATCTGAATGCGCAAAATGGCTCGTCCGGAACGACGTACAAACTAACTAGTAACGTGAATAAGGTCACGGCTTACGGGAGCACAGCGGAGCTTAAGGCGCTGGACCAAGCGACCGTGGATGTCGACGTTAGTGATGTCAAGAAGACGGCGACGAAGACGGTGACCCTCGATGCTAGCGATAATAACGTCACGGCCTTTGATCCGACGACGGTTAAGGTCACGGTCAAGGCTGTTTCGAAATAACGAAAAACAAAGTTGAGAAATGAGGAATTTTACGATGAAGTATTTTGGAACCGATGGTGTCCGCGGGGTTGCTAACGAAGAGTTAACGCCCGAATTAGCTTTTAAAGTTGGCCGTTTTGGCGGGTACGTTTTGACCCAACACGCGGACAGTCAAAATGCCCACCCCCAAGTCTTAGTTGCTCGGGACACCCGGATCTCTGGTCAGTTGTTGGAAAACGCGCTGGTTGCGGGGCTGCTGTCCGTGGGGATCGAAGTTTTGCGGTTAGGCGTTATCTCTACGCCAGCCGTTGCGTACTTGGTGCGAACACAGGGCGCCGCTGCTGGGGTCATGATCACGGCCTCCCACAACCCCGTTGAATATAACGGCATCAAGTACTTTGGGAGCGATGGGTACAAGTTGTCCGACAGCATGGAAGAGGAAATCGAAGCGCTGCTGGATGGTGAAAAGGACGAACTACCACGGCCAACTACTGATGGTTTAGGCACGGTTGAAGACTATTCAGAAGGTAGCCAAAAGTACATTCAGTTCCTGGAACAGACTATCGCTGATGACTTGGAAGGCTTACACATTGCCGTTGACTCCGCTAACGGGGCTACCAGTGGTCTAGTGTCACGGCTATATGCTGACTTGAACCTGGACTTTGACACCATCGCCACAACGCCCAATGGATTGAATATCAACGCGCAAGTTGGGTCAACCCATCCAGAACAATTGCAAAAGTTTGTGCTGGAAAAGGGTGCCCAAATCGGGTTAGCCTTTGACGGTGATGGTGACCGGTGTATCGCAGTCGATGAAGCTGGGAACATTGTCGATGGGGACAAGGTCATGTACATTTGTGGCAAGTACATGGCTGAACATGGTCGGCTGAAGAAGGACACAATCGTGACGACCGTCATGAGTAACCTGGGGATGTATAAAGCCATGGCTGCTCACAACCTGCAGTCGGTAAAGACAAAGGTCGGGGACCGTTACGTGGTCGAAGAAATGCTCAAGTCCGGCTACAATCTGGGTGGCGAACAGTCCGGTCACATTGTCTTCTTGGACTTCAACACGACCGGTGATGGCCTGTTGACCAGTCTACAATTGCTGCACATCATGAAGGTCACCGGCAAGAAGTTGTCAGAATTGGCCGCTGACGTGACGACTTACCCACAGAAGTTGGTGAACATCAAGGTCGCTGACAAGCAGGCCGCTTTGGAAAACCCCCAAGTTCAAGCGATGATTGCCACCGTTGAAAAAGAAATGAACGGTGACGGGCGGGTCTTGGTTCGGCCTTCCGGGACGGAACCACTCTTGCGCGTCATGGCGGAAGCCCCAACTGAAGAAATCGTTGCGGGCTACGTTGACCGCATCGCTGACGTTGTGCGGGCCGAAGTTGGCGTAGACTAAATTTTAACTGTAATTCTGAAGGGTCTGGGACAGAGCTCTCAGGCCCTTTTTGTGCGCCATCCAGGGCAGTCAACTTCGCTTAACCCCGTTAGGCCAACAATCCAAAACTAGGATTGTTCGTTTACCGACTTTACTGATTACTGACTAACTCGGTTTTGACGTCCTCTTTTTTACAGAAAAGATTTTTAGACAAAATAATTGCTGAATGCTTTCATTTCGCGGGCTGATGGTGGGGCCACCTAACCTTTACCAGTCAAGGCATTAGCCGCCTACGATCATGATGAAAAATAGTTATGAAAATAATCATAGACCATTCTAGATTTTTATAATTGACAACCTTGTCTAAACGCTGTAAAGTATAGTCATTCAGAAATGTTTTTCAGCTGGTTTCAGTCTATACCAATTCTGAAGAAAACTGATACATTTTCAATCATAAAACTATCCGACCCTTTCGGTCACCCGAAACTGGCGTCGAGCAAAGGAAGAAAAACTATGTGTGGAATTGTTGGAGTTACGGGTAATGACAATGCCGTTAAGATTTTAGTTGACGGTCTTCAAAAGTTGGAATACCGCGGCTACGATTCAGCCGGAATTTACGTAAACGACCAGAAGGGGCAAGACTACTTAGTGAAGACTAAGGGGCGGATCGCCGAATTGCGGGCAAAGATCACGCCAGAAGTCCACGGATCAACCGGGATCGGTCATACGCGTTGGGCAACGCATGGTGTGGTTAGCGTGGACAATGCGCATCCACATTTTTCTAATGACGACCGGTTCTACCTGGTCCACAACGGGGTCATCGACAACTTCCAAGAACTGAAGGCCAAGTACTTAAGTGACGTGCCTTTTAGAAGTCAGACCGATACTGAAGTGGTTGTTCAATTGATCGACAAATTTGCTATCGAAGATAATTTAGACGCTAAACAAGCCTTCCTGAAGACGCTGAGCTTGTTAAAGGGATCTTCCTACGCCTTCCTGATGATGGACCGCGAGCAACCAGATACGTTATTCGTTGCTAAGAGCAAGAGTCCACTGTTGATTGGTGTTGGCGAAGGCTTCAACGTGGTCTGCTCCGATGCTTTGGCCATGCTGCGCGAAACGCATGACTTCCTGGAATTGATGGATGGTGAAGTTGTTACCATCACACCAGACAAGGTCGCCATTCAGGACGCCGATGGCAATGCCGTAGAGCGGAAGCCATTCCACGTGGACATGAACGCTGACGAAACCGATAAAGGGACTTACCCATTCTACATGTTGAAAGAGGTTGACGAACAACCTAACGTGATGCGTAAGTTGGCTCAAACCTACTTGTCAGAGCATGGCGAACCTCAATTTGACAGCAAACTGATCGACGCAATGCGGGCGGCTGACCGGCTGTACATCGTGGGCGCTGGGACGAGTTACCACGCCGGCTTGGTTGGGAAGCGGCTCTTTGAAAAATTAGCGCACATCCCAACGGAAGTCCACGTGTCTTCTGAATTTGCCTACGAACAACCAATGCTGTCCGAGAAGCCATTCTTCATCTTCTTGACGCAGTCTGGCGAAACGGCCGACAGTCGTGAGGTACTGGTCAACGTCAACGATGCCGGCTACCCAAGCCTGACCATCACCAACGTTCAGAACTCCACGTTGTCGCGTGAAGCAGACTTCACGTTGCTGCTGCATGCCGGTCCTGAAATTGCCGTGGCTTCAACCAAGGCTTACACCGCACAAATTGCGTTGGAGGCTATCTTGGCTAAGGCCCTGGGCGAAAAGACGGGGCAAATCGTTGCCCAAGACTTCAACATCCGGCAACAACTTGGTTTAGTTGCTACGGGGATGCAAGCCATCGTCGACGAAAAGGATAAGTTGGAAAAGATTTCCAATGACTACCTGATGGACACGAGCCGGGCCTTCTACATTGGCCGGGGTCTCGACCACGCCGTTTCGCTGGAAGCTGCCTTGAAGTTAAAGGAAATCTCTTACATTCAATGTGAAGGATTCGCTTCTGGTGAATTGAAGCATGGGACGATTGCCTTGATCGAAAAGGGCACGCCGGTTATTGGCTTCATCACGCAGGCTAAGACGGCCGGGTTGACGCGGAGCAACTTGCAAGAAACAATCGCGCGTGGTGCTAAGACCATGACCATCGTGCGTGAAGGTTTAGCCATGGACGGCGACGACTTGATCTTGCCTGACGTTGACGAAATGTTGATGCCATTGTTGAGCGTTGTGCCTGCCCAGTTGTTAGCTTACTACACCAGCCTGAACAAGGGCCTGGACGTTGATAAGCCACGGAACTTGGCTAAGAGTGTTACCGTTGAATAATTAAAATTTGGTTTTGGAGAGCGACGACTTAGGTGGTCGCTCTTTTTGTGTTCAGTGATTGTCTGAAGTTAGTCGCTAGTTACTAATATGGGCGATTTTGGAGTTGCGACCTCAAATCGAGTCGGGAGCTCATACGCCAGGCCGAAGCGTCCCCACAGCAGATTGACCAGTAGCGGTTACCATCATAGCGAGGTCCGTTCAGGTGTCCTTTACTTGCGAAAATCAGGTTTTCGTTGTATAGTACATTCAAATGTAAAATGAAAACGTAGGTGAAAACAATGAAGTACACGAAGCGAGTTGACTCCCATAAAAACCAGAAACAACGGGACGCAACGTTTGAAAAGTTCCGGAAACAGCAAAATGAATTAAGCGCTAATCGCCGAGGGATTCGGCGGAAGTAGGACGGCATCGATAGACGGTGACGTCCTTTTTTATACGGCCAGAGGGGATTAGATGCTTGTCGGGAAAATCGTTTTTTCGAGATGTAAATGATGGGGTGACGAGTTAGTGTTAAATGAAATGAAATTTTTTTGGAACGGTAATTTTCACAGTTAAATAAAATTTGAAATAACTACTAGTTGTTTCAACAATTAGGTAACTTAATTATATTTTTCAGAGTTAAGTGGTAACTTCCAAGTTGATTTGGAATACCTGAGCAAAAAGCTTGCAAAACTGGTCTAGAGCATTTATAATTGGACTATACCATTAGAGAGGGAGACTGAATGATATGAAACAATTGACGAATATGAATGTACAGGTTGTTAGCGACAAGCAAGCAGGGGGCCAAGCCGGCTTTAAGGTTTTTGAGCAGGCATTAGCCAACGGTGCAAAGGTTCTGGGATTAGCTACGGGAAGCACACCGGTAACCATTTATGAACAACTGGTGGCTAGCGACCTGGACTTCAGTCAATTAACCTCAGTCAACCTGGACGAATACGTAGGGTTGACTGCGGATCATCCGCAAAGTTACCATTACTTTATGCAACAACATCTATTTAACGCGAAGCCCTTTGCCAACTCTTACGTGCCAGATGGGACGAACGCCGATGCCGCTGCGGAAACGAAGCGTTACGATGCCATCATTAAAGAAAATCCAATTGACTTACAATTATTAGGTCTGGGTCAAAATGGCCACATTGGCTTCAATGAACCCGGGACAGATCCTGAATCGACGACCCACAAGGTGGCCTTGACCGAATCGACCATTGCCGCCAACGCCCGCTTCTTCGACAATGCTGATGAAGTGCCCCGTTTTGCTTATTCCATGGGCGTGGGGTCCATTCTGAAAGCCAAGCAAATTCTGATTGTCGCATATGGTGAAGCTAAGGCCGCAGCCGTTGCCGCTATGATTCAAGGCCCCGTTACACCGGACGTACCAGCCAGCTATTTGCAGACTCATCCGAATGTCACCGTTATTCTTGATGAGGCCGCTGCGAGCCAATTAGACTAGGTGGCAAAATTAAACAAGTTTCTGCATAAAATTTTCTTTCTCCGAGTTGCCGTGGTATGGTATTCTTGTCCTGAAAGCGATTTTAAGGGGGAACTTGTAAGATGAAACGAACGAAATGGTGGCTTGCGGCTGCACTCATGTTGGGTGCGGTCACGGGTGGCATCAGTATCACGAACGGCCATGCGGCTACGACGAATCCCCAGGGCTTTATTTCGCAATTAAAGAGTCCGGTACAGACGGTCGCCAACCAGTATAAGTTGTATCCGTCAGTCATGATGGCTCAGGCGGCGTTAGAGAGTGGTTGGGGGACCAGTGCACTAACGACCCAGGCGAACAATTACTTTGGTATTAAGGGTAGTTATAATGGTCAATCTGTGACCATGCAGACGGCGGAGTATGACGCGAACGGGCAGCTGTATTACACCAATGCCAGTTTTCGGAAATACCCGAACGCTAAGGCCTCAATGACGGATAATGCCACATTGCTCCGTAATGGGACGAGTTACAATCCGGCCATTTACAGTGGTACCTGGCGGGAGAACGCGGCCACGTATGCGGATGCAGCGAATGCCCTGACTAATACGTACGCGACATCGCCAGTCTATGGTAGTAGTCTGATTTCGTTGATTCAGCAGTACAATTTAGATAGCTTAGATGGCAATTCTAGTAGCTCAAGCTCCAGTTCAAGTGCCAGCAGCAGTTCGTCTAGCAGTTCTAGCACGACTAAGCCAGTGGTTTACGACACCGCAAAGTATCATGGCGGTGATAGTGGGCAGACGGGACGACTCGGCAGTAAGTATGCGAGCTATCGCCTGTACAACCACATTAAGGGCACCCGGGCTAGCGTGAAGAAGACGGCTTGGACAAAGGTCGGTGGCACCATTGATAAGCCAGTTTATTTAGATATGCGCGGCGTCAAGCAGTCCGCAACGACCGGGAAGAAGACCACGTGGTACCGCATTCGGTTCAGTAGGAGTGCGACCGCGAAGAAGTACTGGGTCTATGGGAAGGCGCTGACCTTGCCCACGGTAAAATATAAAAAGGGCGCGGCAACCGTCAAAGTAGACAGTGCGTCTAGCGGGTACTACTACGATCATGTGTATAATTCACCGTACCTTGCGAAGGCTGTGGGGCAGCTTAATCAGTTGACTGCCAAGAGCTATGCGGCTGACAACCAAGCCACGCGGACGCAAGATGGCATTAAGAGTACCTGGTACCGGATCAAGGTCGGGACGAAAAAGTATTGGGTCGCGGCTGGAGAACCAGCTGTAAGTCCTCAGTATGATGCCGTTGCGTACTCAGCAGCTACTGGTACGAAGAAGCTTAGCGGTAAATTTAGCAAATATACCTTGTATAACCACGTCAAAAAGACCCATTTCGACCAGCAGACCTTCAATTGGCCAGCCGGGAGTAAAGCGGGGACGAAGGTGACCGTTAACCTACGGGGCATCAAGACGGCGTACAAGACGACTTGGTATCGTATCCAGTTCAGTGGTGACAAAACCAACTATTGGGTCTCTGCCCGAGCACTTAGTTAGGAAAACTTATTTTTAACGGACGTTGCATTTCTCATTGGAGGAGGGCGACGTTCTTTTTTTGCTGGGGATGACGTAATGTGGGCGACTTTTAAGCCGCATGTTCCACGCGACTTAAAAGTGTGGGAAGGCTGGTGACCTTCCAGTCTGAAGCGTCACCACAGCAGGCGGACTCCCTGGCAGCTGTGGTGCAGTCATTTTATACCAACTAACTAGTCTACGGTCTAAAGAAAAAACTAAGCTCGACCAGAAAATTCCCACTACCCCAATTTTTTTGGTATAATACAACAGACTAAGCCCGGTTCGCTGACGGGCCGTATAGGTAACGTTAATAATTGAGTTAGGAAGTTTAATTCATGGATAATTCTTACAAAATTAAGGTTCAAAACGTCACGAAGGAATATGACCTGTATAAGAGCCAAGCTGAAAAGCTCCGGGCCTTCTTTTCGTTGCGTAATTCTAAGGTGCCGCACTTCTGGTCACTGATGGGGATCTCATTGGAAGTTAAGCCGGGCGAAACGCTGGGGTTAATTGGGGTCAACGGGTCTGGTAAGTCGACGCTGTCCAACATCATTTCCGGGATCATTCCCCAAACAACTGGGGTGGTCGACGTTAAGGGGGATACCTCAATCATCGCCATTGGTGCCGGACTAAGAGGGAATCTGACCGGACTGGAAAACATTCGGTTAAAGGCCTTGATGCAGGGACTGACTAATACAGAGATCGATGGGTTGATGGACGACATTGTTTCCTTTGCGGACATTGGTGACTTCCTGTACCAGCCCGTTAAGAGCTATTCGTCAGGGATGAAGTCACGGCTGGGCTTCTCAATCGCCGTGCACGTTAACCCGGATATCTTGATCATCGATGAAGCGTTGTCCGTTGGGGACGATACCTTCTACCAAAAGTGTGTGGACAAGATCTCCGAATTCAAGGATGAAGGCAAGACCATCGTCTTTGTTAGTCACTCCTTGAAGCAAGTTGAGATTCTGTGTGACCGGGTTGCCTGGATTCACTACGGAACGTTGAAGGAAATCGGCTTGACCAATGACGTGGTTAAACACTACCGCGAATTCACAAAGTGGTTCAAGACCCAGACCAAGAAGGAAAAGAAGCACTTCCAACGTCAAATGAAGACGAACCAGAAGTCATTTGACATCGATGCCTACCAGGAACAAGTCACGGCTGAGCGGCAAGCAGCGGCGCCTAACGATGATAATGTGGCTGCGGCGGTCAAAAAGGACTTCTACGGGTCAGTCATCAGCGAAAAAATGAGCTGGAGCAACCGTATTTTGACGTTGGCGGTGGGAGTAGTCTTTGTTTTGGCTTGTTTAGTTAACGTTTCTGGTCGCTCAGTGAGTGACGTGATGCAGCATCCAAGCAATTTGATTCATCCAGAAACGGTCCTGCATGACAACAATGCAACCACTAATGTAAAATAAATTAGAGAATAATGATAAAACAGATAGATTTTTATCATGTAGCGTGGTATCTTTAAGTTACCATTTATTTACCCCTTTATTTGATTTCCCAATGAATTGAATAGAGGTTTTATCTCTCATTTGGTGAAGACTAAATGGCGAGGCCGGGAAGGGTGATTTCCTGGCCTCTTTTTTTGACGAAGGTTTCAACTTGTTTGGAATCTTGCGGACATCTTTCACGCGCTGACGAAAAAAAGAAATCTTTTTCGTTTCCCACCATTCCCCCGTCTGGTGGCGACGGAGTCCAAGTAGGAGTAGGGACTAAGTGGTGAGCCCCCCAACTGATAATCCCAAATAACAATCAAAAATAGTAACTATTTTCAGAAATCCATTGACAGCGCTTACAAAAATGGGTATATTATTACCTGTAAGGTATTAATAATTACCTTCTAATCAATTCTCTTTCTCTCTTATGCCGACCACTGCCATTCCCTGGTAGTGGTTTTGTTTTGCTCTAAATCACGGTATACTAGAGCTATTGGGCTGCGAGTGGGATAGCGGGCAGTTAGTCAATGAACGTTGCTGGCGGTAGACAAATCATCTCGGTTTGAAATAGTCGCTCTACTGTTAAGCAAAATTGACTTTTGCTCTCCATTTCGACCACGGACGTTCGGAACGTAAGCAGGACCTGATACGTTTGTCCCGGATTCGAGCAAGCCAAACATTGTGCGGAGGTAAGCTAAAATGAAAAGTCACGAAACATTTACATTGATCGAAGAAATTACGCGATTAGATGGTAGCAAGTACATGGAAATTAGTAACATGGTCCAAAATGGCCGGGCAGAGTTAGCGGTTGAGCGAAAATTGATCAAGCAAGTCCGAATTCTGCAGCTGAACATTGCCCATACGCCGCACGTTCAGGCCTACGAGGACTACGTGAACGAAAACTATGAGATGCCCGCTGAAGACTTCACAGAATTTCAAGAATGGGCGAAACCCGAAGAACAACAGAAGGAAGTTAACGCGATTCTTCACGAAAATCATATTGGGTAATCACTGCTCAGGAGCTGCTTATTTTCTCAGAATTATGATGAATAAATATAAGGTGGGTCAAGCCGAAAATTAGATCTAGTTATCACCCGATTCCTGCCAATCGGGTGATAAGTGACGAGCCACCTAAAAATTGGGTTTGGTTATTTACTGGGAAAACGGTTAAAAATCCGTTTCCCTTTTTTAATAGTTTGGGCGCTAAATTGTGGTGCTGAGTGACTAATCGTGCTAATATGAAATCGGATTCACAAATAAGTTTACTATCTATCACTTTGGAGGGATTTATCGTGAAAAAATCACTGACTGTGATGAGTGCTTTATTGATGTTATCTGGTGTGGGGGCAGGAATTCCACTGAGTCAAGTGGCAACGCCAACGCAAAGTGTTCAGGCGGCTGCGTTGAACCCAGCGAAGTTAGCTAATGGAACATACAGAGTTAGCTTCAACATTTTCAAGACGGGAACAAAGACGGCTTCCGAAGCGGCTGGGTACTTCAATCCAGAAGCTAAAGTTACCGTAAAGGATCAAAAGGCAACGGTAACGTTGACGGCGACCGCTGCAGCAGCAAACTACATAGACGGCCTCACCTTAGGCAAGAAGGAAGCCAAGGTCACCAAAGCAGCGACTGGCAACACGTATACGTTTAGCGACGTTGATCTGACGGCCGACCAAGCGCTGGGCTTTAAGCTAACAGTCCCAATGAACGGGAAAAACGTCACCATGCAGCAAGCCGCGACGTTAG
This sequence comes from Levilactobacillus koreensis JCM 16448, assembly GCF_001435525.1. Lineage (GTDB taxonomy): Bacteria > Bacillota > Bacilli > Lactobacillales > Lactobacillaceae > Levilactobacillus > Levilactobacillus koreensis. Next base: position 15,049 of record NZ_AZDP01000106.1, on the reverse strand, counting down.
CGTTCAAGACGAGTACCTTAAAGGCAACAACGAAGCCAGCGACAACGACCAAGAAGACGACCAAGGCTAAGGCGAAGACCAAGGTCAAGTTGACCACGAAGCGGGTTAAGAACAAGGCGAAGAAGGTTCGTGGAACCACGACTAAGGGTGCCAAGGTTACGGTCAAGCGCGGTAAGACCACGTTAGGCAAGGTCACGACCAAGAAGAAGGCCTACACGGTCAAGCTCAAGAAGGCCGTTAAGAAGAGCTGGAAGTTGAAAGTTACGGCCACTAAAGCCGGATACAAGACCGTTACCAAGACGGTAACCGTTAAGTAGGTGTAAAAATCACTGCCGGAATGGGTAGTGATTTTTTGCTAAACGTAGACTCGCTGAAATAAGCACCTGATAGTGGTCTTAAACGTCGTACAGTCGATTTATGCGGGCAATTGCCAATGGTCTTATAGGTCGGTACTGGTATACTTTAAGTGGATAACTAATTTTACAGGTTGAGTCACAACGGCCGTCGACGAAAATGACGGCTGCTTACATAATGCAAAATATGATCTGGTGGCGGTAACCGGCAATCAGGTCTAACTATAGGGAACGGGGGAGCAATGATGAAACAAGTGAAATGGGTTTTACGACTACTAGGACTCGTGATCGCTGGAATTCTAGCAATCAACTGGAGCCAGGGCGTTACTGCCCAAGCCGCGGTTAGTGGTGATGGCATTTACCAAGTCCCAGTGAAAATGATAAAGGAAAAAACCAACGCAACGTCGGATGCCAATCAATTCTTCGGCAGTCAGGCGGTCGTGCGGGTCAGCGGGACGCAATCGACCGTGCTGCTCACATCCAATGGCGAGCAGTATATCAAGTCAATGAAGGTCAGTGGTCAGACCGTCACGCTGGTCAAAAAGGTCGAGTCACAGGCCATCTACCAGTTTAATTTGACCAAGCAGACCAGTCCGTTGACCGCGGCCTTTCAGCTGACGACGCCGGTGGGTGCCATGAACGAAAAGGCGCGGTTGGCCCTGTCCTGGTCGGCTGCTAAGAAGTTGAGTGGCAGTACCGCGACGACTGATCTTTTGACCCAGGCCACCACGCTAGCACGGGCGGCAGTGACGACTAGCAGTCAGTCATCGTCGACTGATCAGGCGGCAACCTCGTCCAGTACAGCGCCAACGACTAAGGAAAGTACGAGCACGGGCACTAGTTCCGCCGAGAACACAAGGGTCACCGCGCAGACCGAGTATTGGAAATACCAAGTCTTGAAGAGTGATCAGATGAGTTTGTCGGATGCCAATAAATATTACACGGGAGTTGCCCGGGTAACGCCAGCTGATGGCGGGGGTTACCGGGTGACGCTCATGGTCAGTTACGCCAAGTCATTGAAATTAGGCTCAGAGGCGGTGGTCCCCAAGTCGATCGACGGTCAACCGGTTGCGGATAGCCAGGTGACCTATAGTGAAATTGGGAAAAACTATACGATGGTCTATGGGTTCAACATCCAGCGAACCAGTGACCTGACGCGTAGCCTGATTCCAGGAAAGATTCACGTCACGGTCCCCGTCATGAGCATCAGTGAGACGTTCCCGATTCGGTTCCAATTTGCGGCCAGCGGTGCCAAAACGCAGGAACAAGCCACGGGCGTTCCGACGTTGCCTAAGAAGACAACGTCTCACCAGACGGCCGATACCGCGACGGCTCCGGCAACGCAGGCGACCCCGGCGGCAGCTAAAAAGCAGTTGCCAGCGACCGGTGAGCGCTCGTCGTCAGCAGCGGCCTACGGGGTAGTGGGCTTGCTGGCAGGAATTCTGTTGATTTGGGGAGGCAAGCGGCATGTCTAAGTTAGTCAAGTGGTGTTTAAGCGCGGCATTACTCGTGTTCGGGGGCCTCTTACCCGTCACGGCCCACGCCCAAGCCATCTCGTATTCGGCATTGAAATATGGCACGACCCAGACGTCGATGGCCAGTGGGTATTTTGTCCGGCCAGCCCAAGTCACCGTGAAGAATCACGCGTACGTGGTCACCATGGATATCAAGACCGCCAAGAAATTGACGAGCTGGCCAGTTAAGGTGCTATCAGTCAATGGTGGCGCTCCGGAAAATGTCCGGAAGACCAAGGATAGTGCCGGTAATTTCCATTTGTACTATTCATTTACCACGACCGATTTGAAACGCGATATCAACGCGAAGCTGTCCATTTACGTGCCTAAGGTCTACAAGGCGACCCACAACATTTCGTTTAAATTTAAAACGCAGGGCTTGCCAGCACTAACGACCGCAAAGACGACCAAAGCAGCCACTAATCATCGCGCCAGTGCGGCCAAGCAGGCAACCAGCTCGAGCGTTGCCAAGCAAGCACCGCAGGCTAAGAAGCGAGCGGGTGAGTCACGACAAGCAGCGGCTAAGCAGTCAACGTCTAAGGCACGAGCGCAGGCCAAAGATAGCAGCTCAAGCAATAGCAGTAGCAGTAGCAGTCAGTCGCAACCAACGGCATCGTCGTCGAGTAAATCTGCCAAGACCCAAGCCACCAGTGCTGCTGACCAGGTTCCCAAGCAAAAGGCCCATTGGGGTGGCCTGATCGGTGGGGTCGTGGCAATCGTGGTACTCGTCGGTGGCGGTAGTTGGTGGTACTTCGGGCGACACTAGGGGGTGGCAGTATGAAAAATCCAAGAAAAGTGGGACTCATTTCCCTAGCAACGCTGATTGTGATCGGCTTGATCGGTGGCGGTATTGCCTGGCAGCGACAACAATCGCAGCGCAATCAGCCGCGAATCGTCGCGACGACCTACGCAATCGTTCAGATTGCCGACAAGCTTAATTTACCCTTAGTCGGCGTGCCCACGACCAGTAATACGCTACCCCAGCGGTATCGTAAGCTGGCAAAGGTGGGTAGTCCGATGAATCCCAGTGTGGAAAAGATTGCGGCCTTGAAGCCGACCGCCGTGTACTCGGTCACAACGTTGGACGATCAATTCGGTAAGGCGTTTAAGGCGCAACACGTGACGCCACACTTTCTCGACCTAACCAGCGTGGCGCACCTTGAGCGGACGTTAACCCAGCTGGGCCAGCGGTATGATCGCCAGGCCGCAGCGAAGAAACAGGTCCGGTTGATCGACCAGGCGAAGCAACATGCCAGAAAACGGGCCCAGAATCGGCAAAAACCGCGGGTCCTGGTCCTAATGGGCCTTCCCGGGGCTAGTTATATGATTGCGACTAACCGCGCTTATGTGGGCGATCTGGTCCATTTGGCGGGTGGTCGCAATGTCTTTGCCAGCCACTCACAGGAATACATGGCGCCCAGCGACGAAGCCATTCAAAAGGCTGATCCGCAGGTGATCTTACGGTTGGAGCATGCCATGCCGACAATGGTAACGAAACAATTTGATCAGGAATTCAAGCAAAATGCCATGTGGTCCCGGACGGCGGCGGTCAAGCATCACCGCGTTTACGATCTCCAGGAACCGACCTTCGATGCGACCGCCAACATGCGAGTCGTGACGGCGTTGAATCAAGTCAGTCGGTGGCTATATCCGAAGGGGGCGGCCGCATGAAGCAACACGCCAATTGGTGGTACGGTGGGGTCATTGGCCTCTTGCTAGTGACCATCGCGATTGCCTTGATGGCCGGGACGGTATGGTTGGGCCCGCGGCAACTAAGCGTAGCGCTTAGCGACCACGGTAGTCAGGCCTTCGTCACGGTCTTTTCGTTACGGGTGCCCCGAATCTTGAGTAGTTTGATTTGTGGGGGCAGTCTGGCCGTGGCGGGGGCCCTATTTCAGGCCGTTTTTCGGAATCCGATTGCTGATCCTAGTATTTTAGGAATCAGTTCGGCGGCTGATTTTTTCAAATTAGGTGGGGCCATGCTCCTACCATGGTTGCCCGGTCGTGCGTGGCTCATGGCGCTATTAGGTGGTTTAGTCGCGTTGGTCATTTTAACCAGTGGCCGAGCGTTGGCGGACCCCTTCCGGTTGATCATTGTCGGGGTTGCGCTGGATGCGACCTTCGTCGGGCTACAGCAACTGTTGAGCAGTGGAGCGACCCAGGTCAGCCACAGTACGTTTAACGGCCTGACGTGGGCGGATGCCACGACGCTTCTGATTTTAGGCGTCGTTGGTCTTTTCGTGGCGCTGGTGCTGGCCCCCTGGGCGAACTATCTAAAATTAACGGATGCGGCCCTGAAAAATGTGGGGGTGCCGGTCAAAGTGATTCGTTGGAGTCTTCTGTTGCTGGGGATGTATCTGGCGACCAGCGTGACGGCGGTCGTGGGTGCGATTCCATTTGTCGGGATCGTGGTACCCAACGTGGCGCGCCGGCTAGTGGGGCACGACTATCAAACGTTGATTCCCTTTAGCATGTTGGCTGGCGCGTGGTTGATGCTGGCAGCGGATACGTTGGGCCGGACGGTCATCGTGCCCAGCGAGATCTCGGCGGCGACTATGATGGCCGTTATCGGTGGACCATTTGTCATTATTCTCTTACAACGGGGGCGGGGTCTTCATGGAATGTCAACACGTTAGCTACCAATATCCACGCCAAGCCGCGGGCATCACGGACGTTACGGGAACGTTTCCGTCGGGGCAGGTGACGACCATCATCGGGCCAAATGGAGCCGGCAAGTCGACGCTGCTAAAATTGTTGGCGCGCCAACTCCCAATTGCCGCTGGCCAGATTACGTTAGCGGGCCAATCATTGAATAACTACACCACTAAAGCATTGGCACAACGGGTCGCCATGGTGACGCAACGCCACCAGTTGTATGACGACATGACGGTTAGCGAGGTCGTCCAGACCGGTCGACTCCCATATCATAGTCTGTTACAAACGGTTCCGGCAGCCGAGGTGGCCCCTTATCTGGCGACGACTGGTTTGACGCCGTTAGCGGATGAACACGTGCAGAACCTCTCGGGTGGTCAGCAGCAACGTGTCTGGCTGGCCGCGGCGTTGGCGCAGGAACCCGCGGTCTTGTTGCTGGACGAACCCACGACGTACCTGGACGTCCATTATCAGCAGGACTTGATGCAACAGCTCCGTCGGCTGGCGGCTACGGGTATCACGGTGATCCAGGTGCTCCACGACATCAATCAAGCCTTCCGCTTCAGCGACTGGCTCTGGCTCGTCAAACAGGGCCGGCTGGTGACACAGGGACGACCGGCCGACCTTCGACAGGCGAACCTGCTAGCCGAAACGTTCCAGACACCGATTGAGATTGTCGACGTGCCGCGGTTGGGGCCTTACATTGTTCAGGTGCCAGAAGCTTCAGAAAATTAAATTGTTCTTAGCTGTCCGCGCTACGGCTGACAGGGATTCCGCCTGCTGTGGGGACGCTTCAGCCTGGAAAAGCACCAGTCTTCTCGCTCGCTTTGAAGCCACGAAGACCACGTGTCTCCAAAGTCGCCCATGCTGTAAGTCGGGAAATCACCGACTAACACCATAATCACGGCTGGCTACATCCCTGTCCTCCTCCGGCTCAGGTTGTGTTCTATCACCAACGGTCGGAAAACGTGGGGGATTTGGCGCTTTCGGTCCAATCGATAACATCTGATACAGTCATTATCTTTCGTCGTCTACGCACACCGTGTAAGCCGAGAGACCGGCAGATATAGGCTCAGGCGCGTCCGCACCGTTTCCAACCCATATCTGGCGGCCGGTAAGGCGAAGGGCCAACCAGATTGTCTAATTATCATGCTAATATCATTGTCATACCAATTGTGATAATAAAAAGGGAGTTGATCCAGCCATCATTCGGCTGAGTCAACTCCCTTTGTCGGAACTGAAATTTTTAATTAACTTGTAGTGCTACGAATATCGTGATAGCTAACTGCAACCAACGAGATCACCAATAATCAGCAGTCATCCATGGATACGACGGGTCACCATATGACATAATGCCAGTCGCAACAGTGATCAATCTCAGCCGAAGGAAGCCAGGGACGAAGCCAGCTGTGTCGACGGTGTTAGCTGGGGTTCTTTCCCGGGTTACAGCGTGGGACGACCTTGGAGACACGCGAACTCTGCGTGGCTTCAAGTCGAGGTGGAAGCCAAAGGCTGGAACCGACCCCATAGCAGGCGCAGTCCCTGGAAGCCGTAGGCGGCCACTTTCAGCACATTCTGGTCCTAAAGCACTAACACAACCTATTCCGGATGGCTCTTGATCTCGTTGATGCGGTCGAAGAGGATGCCGTCACGCAAGCCGGCGTTGGAGAAAGTGATCTGTTGCGAATCCAGTAGCCGCATCAGCAGGGCGACCGGAATCAGGCCACCAATGATAATGTCGGCACGATCCTTGGACAGACCGGGCACCTTTTTCCGTCCGGCTAAATCGAGACCTAGAAGCTGCGTTAGCGTGGCGTAAACGTCGGTAGCCGTCAGTTTGTAGCCGTGAACATCTTCGAAATTGAGGAAGTTCTTCTTACGGCGGTTGATCTTAGCCAGGGTTCGGTTGGCGCCACCCAACCCAATGACGGGCAGATTGGCGGCCTCCCTGAGCCACCAGACGTCGTTTAAGACGTTGTTGACGAAGGTCATGGCAGCGAACAGGGAGTCGGCTTGGATCCGGTCGCTTTCCAGGTAGGCCTGTGACAAGGTCACGGAGCCTAGTGGGATGGAAACGACCTGTTTCATTTGCCGATTTTGGACCAGAATCAGTTCGGACGAGGCGCCCCCCGTGTCGACCAATAGACCGTTGACGATGGGCAGGGTGTTGACCACGCCCAGGTAGTCGTAGCGGGCTTCGTTGGCCCCGGAGATGACGGTAAATGTGAGGTCCAACTGATCCTTGACCTGTTTCAAGAATTGTTTCTGGTTGCTAGCCTGACGCACCGCAGCCGTGGCAACGGCCTTGATCTGCTTGTGGTCAAGCTGGTCGTAGATCGTTTTGAAATCAGTTAACGCGGCTAACGTCCGTTCGATGGCAACAGGTTGGAGGAGTTGTTCGTCCCCCATGTTTTCCGAGAGCCGGACGTAACGTTTGACTTGGTTAACAGTTTTGTAGTTGCCAGCATCGTCGATCTCGCTAATGGTCATTCGGACCGAGTTTGATCCCAGATCAATGACGACTAAGTTTTCCATATTATTCAGGACTCCGATCAATGGGGGATTTTGGTTGGTTCTTAGGGCTCAGCATTGGCTTAAACTGCCGCGGCGCATTGGTGGCCTTTTCGTGATGCGTGGTGGCCGCCTTGATGCGGGTCGCTGCTTGAGCCATGAACTCTTCTTGGGCATCCAATTGTTCCAAGCCACGCCGGTCGACTCGCGTGTAAGTCCGGTCGGCCAGCAGGACCCGTGTCTTGACGTTATCATGCCAGAGCGTGGAGAAAATGTCAAAGACCGCTTGACGGAGGTCGGGTTGCAAGATGGGGAAGAGCAGTTCGACCCGCCGGTTGAGATTCCGGGTCATGAGGTCGGCACTGGAAAGGTAGACTTGGGGGTCACCGGCGTTAGCAAAGCCGTAGATCCGGCTGTGTTCCAGGTAACGGCCTACGATGGAGTGGACTTCGATATTTTCACTGATATCAGGAATACCAACGTTTAGGCAGCAGATCCCCCGGACAATTAATTTGACGTGAACGCCCGCGTGGGACGCCGCGTAGAGCTTGGCAATCATGGCGGAGTCGGACAGGGAGTTCATCTTCATTTCGATCCAGGCGGGCTGGTTGGCCTTGGCGTTGACGATCTCTTGGTCGATCTTGGCCGTAATGAAGTCGCGAATCCCGTCCGGTGACATGTGCAGCTGATGGAAGTATGGCGGTTCCGAGTACCCCGAAAGCATATTGAAAATGTTGGAGGCGTCGATCCCCATGTCAGTGTTGGTGGTCATCAAGCCAAGGTCGGTGTAGAAGTGGGCGGTCACATCGTTGTAGTTCCCAGTTCCCATGTGCATGTAGCGGCGAATCCCGTCCGGTTCCCGCCGAACGATCAGGGTCAGCTTACAGTGGGTCTTCAAGCCAATCAGCCCGTAGATGACGTGACAGCCCATCTTTTCTAGCTGTTGGGCCCAGTGGACGTTATTTTCTTCGTCGAAGCGGGCCTTGACTTCGACCAGCACGGTCACCTGTTTGCCGTTTTGGGCGGCGTTGCCAAGGTATTTAATGATCGGCGAGTTCGAAGAGACCCGGTATAAGGTCATCTTAATGGCCAATACCCCGTCATCGCAGGCGGCCTGACGAATCAGTTCGGTCACAGCCGCGAAGGTATCGTAGGGGTGATGGACCAGAACGTCGTGTTGGCGAATGGTCTTGAAGACGTCATCGTCCGGCTGGAGTCCCGGTGTTCGCGCGGCGGTAAACTTCGGGTAACTCTCGTCGTCGTGACCAGAGATCTGCTTGGTCAGTTTGCTGAGGAAGGTCAGGTCGATGGGGCCACCGATCTCGTAAACGGCGTATTCAGGGACCTTGATGGACGAGGTCAACCGTTCGCGTAACGATTGGCTGATGCCGGCTTCGACTTCTAGTCGAACGGCGCCACCGTGTTCTCGCTTCTTTAATTGTTGTTCGACTTCCTTCAACAGGTCGGACGTGTCTTCTTCGGCGACGTCCAAGTCCATGTCCCGGATGACCCGGTAGTTGGCCGCTTCCTTGACCTGGTAGCCGATGAAGAGGTTACCGATAAAGGTCTTAATGATATCCTCAAGCAAAATGAAATCGTTGTCGGCACCGGGAAGGTTGATGGTTCGTGGGAAGATCTCGGGAACCTGAACCGTGGCGAAGCGTTTGTCCTTCTTATCGCCATTCTTGTAGAGCCGTAGTGCGATGTTCAACGTATTGTTGCCGATGAATGGAAACGGCCGCGAACTATCGACGGCCATTGGCGTGAGGGCCGGGGAGATTTCATCGTTGAAGTATTTTTCGATAAATCGGTGCTGTTGCGGTGTTAGTTCCCGGGGCGTGAGCAAATGAATGTTCAGGTTAGCCAGCAGGGGCAATAACATCCGGTTAAGGGTCGAGTATTGTTTGACCACTTGGTCGTGCGCCTTGGCGTTAACGGCTAACAGTTGGGCTTCCGCCGTCATCCCAGAAGCGTCTGGCTTGGGATAATTGACGGCAGCTAACTTGGAAAGTGACGCCACGCGGACCATGAAGAATTCGTCGACGTTACTCTGAGTGATGCCTAGGAAACGAACCCGTTCGAGCAGGGGAATTGCTTTATCCCGCGCTTCCTCTAAGACCCGATCGTTGAAGTCGAGCCAGCTGAGTTCTCGGTTGGTATAGTATTTAGGTTTCGTGTAATCCAACGTCATTTGTGTAACCTCCTTTGTTTCAATACAGGCTGGAGACCGAAGACGTCAGTGAAGAACTGCGCCTTGTAGTTGAAGGCCCAGCGGATCAAAGACAACTCGTCGTCGCTGAAGACGGTGATGATGACCTTATTGGTCCGGACGGAAACGGAAATTCTTTGGATGGTCTGCTGATGAGCATCGTCTAGCGCATCGGCTAACCGTAAAATCGCAGAAAGTTTCGCAACCGTCAGGCGTTTTTCGGGGTCCAGTAACCGGAAGTGGGCCAAGTCCTCGGCGGGCGTACGGGTGCTGTGATACCGGGAAACGGCGGCGATGATCTGCGTCTCCTCGGCGGACAGGCCCAACATTTCGGACTGTTTCAGCACGTAATCCGAGTGTAAATAATGTTCGTGGGTGTCGATGAAACCGCCGATGTCGTGAACGATGGCAGCCACTTGTAGTAACAGCCGGTCGCGGGCCGTGAGGTGGTGTAATGTGCGTAATTGATCAAACAGGTGTAGCGAGAACTTGCGCACCAACGCCATGTGATGGGGTTCGACCCTATAGCGGTGGGCGAGGTCATCGGCGGCCGCTAAGATTTGGTTTTCAAAGTGGTACTTGTGGTAACCAGCTTCGATGGCCTGATTGGTGGTCAGTCCGTCGAGCACATTTAAGTTGACCAGGTGGAGCTTGTCGGCGTGAACCACCGTCAGGAGCTTCTGAATCAGCAGGACTTCGGGGAGGACCAATTCGACGTTTTCTTCGGTCAAATGTAGCCGCTCCATTAAGTACTGGTTGGATGCCCCAGCCACTTCGTTTGTAAACTTAGTAAATTGTTTACGTGATAAGGTGTGACTGATCTTGTCGTTCGGAATAAAATAGTTATTTATGGGAGCGGCCCCAATCAAGATCACTTGGTTGGATGAGGTCCGGAGGTCGTGTGGCAGAAACCGGTAGAAGTCGTCGACCTTACTATTGATGTAGTCGTCCAAGACGTCGACCGGATTAGGGGCCGTTGCTCGCAGATTCTGCAGGACTTCCTTGATACGGATGGGACCGAGCTTCATGTTGTGTGAAGCGACCAGGCTACCGTTGCCAAAGAAGGACAGGGTCGTACTGCCAGAGTTCAACCCAATAATGGCGGCGTGGTCCTGAACCAGGTCGACATAGTTGTCAAGGTGTAAAGCAATCGCCTCGTTACGGACGAAGGACTCTTCCCCCAAGGAGAGCCATTCGATGTGTAACCCGGTACGGACAAAGAGTTGATCACGAATAAACTCGGCGTTGGGTGCCGTTGATAGGGCTTGGGAGCCCCAGATGCGGTAGTTGGTCACGCCGTCGTCCTTAATGACCTGAAGAAACCCGCGGAGAGCCTCCACGGCGTCAGCAACGGTTTCAAAATCGATTTCTTCATGGTTGTAAATATTTTCCCCAATGGCAACGGTCGATTTTACCCGTTCAACCTGGGTTCCCGTTTTCAGATTAACAATCGATAATTCCATGCTAGAAACGTTTACTAGGATGGCGCCAAAATAATCATCAGCCATAAACTCATCTACTTTCCCTAAAATTTTAGTCAGTAAAGACCTGGTTATCCATAATCACCCGTTCTAAGTGCTTTTCGGTCCGTTGATTTTCTGGCGGAAGGGCCATGTAGTCTCCATACATACGCGTCAAAATGATAGCATACGTTGCGGGGACCTGAACCGTTAGATGCTCAAAGGGGACGGGGGTTAGGTCGCTTAACTCCGCAACGGGGAAGACCTCTTTCATGTAGCCGTATTGTGAAGCCAGGTTCTTGACCTGCAACAACGACGAGTCGGCTTGATACTGGGTCATGACGCTGTCTCGCTCGGTCTTTAAGGCGTTGGTCTCGGCAAGCTGCTCTGGTGATAAGGGGCTCTGTAACTTACGTAGGGGATTGTCGACCAAGTGATAACGTAGCTGGAAGAGAATCCGGGTGTTCAACAACTGAAATTTCGCCATTTGTTCGCGCTGCAGACTAGTGTCCAATGGAATCCGGTCTAGCGGAAAAATGTCGATGAAGATGCCCTTACGCGCGTTATTGACGTTGTTCTTTTCTTCAATGTAAGTATTGCGGTCGAGTAGCTTGGCATAGCTGAGACCGTAATTTTCGTCGCTGGTGGGTGTTTGTAAGAAATAGTGGGTGCCAGTCAGCAACTTGGGTGCTTGGGCCAGCAGGCGGTCGTAATCGGCCCGTAGCAGGCCCACGTCGACATCGTCGTCCCAGGGGATGAAGCCCTGATGACGAATGGCCCCCAGCAGTGAACCGCCCATCAGAAAGTAAGGGAGGTCCAACTGCTGACAAAGCTGAATGAATTGGGCGAGATTGCCCAGTTCGACTTGATGAATCCGATCGATTAAACGCGGCATAGGTGAGTCCTTTCCTGAAACACTAATTGAGTGGGTAGCGACTGACGTGGACGACCTGGTGATTGGTATCCTTGAAGGTGACCGTCACGGGTTGCATCGTCTTGGGTTCAAATGTTGCCAGCCCAGTGACGGATTTACCAGCCTTGACGGGCATGACGGTACGGTTTAATTTATTATTGTCCGTGGTCTGACTGGTGGTGAAGGCGAGGTTCCCGGTGCCTAACTGCTTGCCATTCTGCGTGGCGCTAACGGCAGCTTGCCAGATGTCAGCGGGGACGATCTCCTTAGCCTGATGGTTGGTCACGGTATAATAGAGAACAAATAGATTCCGGTTGGCCGTGGCACTGGCCGTGATCTTCTCGCCGGTCAACTTGAAGGTAACGTGGTTGATGGTGAACTGCTGGTGACTAAAGGTTGCCGTCTTGGCCTGTGAGGCGCTGCTGGAGCTGACCTTAGATGAGGATGCGGCCTGACTGGAACTGGACCGCGAGCGCTTAGTCGTGGATGATGACTGTTGTGAGTGGCTGTTGGTCTCGGGCTCCTGTTGACTAGGCGCGCCACAGCCTGCTAGTAGAAGTAGCAGGCTCCCCAGAGCGGCTAGATTTTTAACGTGTGACATAGATACTCTCCCCCTTGAATATAATGTAACTAAATTAAGTGACTGTTTAAGCGCTATCATTGCTAAGGATTGATAGTGTGGGCCAATCCACACTGCGACCGCCAATCGGTAAGGCCAAAAGACGACTAGATTGTCGGGATGATTACCACAGATAATTAAGAATTTTCAATATTTGCTTAATATCCAGTGAATATACCAGCAGATGAATGGCAGTTGGCCCGGGAATCAGGTACTATTACGGGTGGACAGCTAAATTATGATGACTAGATTTACTATACCGTTTGCCTAGCAGTCAGCAGAAGCTTGGTCAAATGACCGCGCTTTCTAGTTGAATAATTGACTAGCTTGAAAGGCTAAACTAATGTTGCCATAGGATGACAATGTCAGCTATGCGGTCGCCGGATGTTTGCACCGTTCCAGCTGGTAGCCGGTAAGGCGAAAAAACATTCGGGCTGCCACCAGTTAGGCCGACACGCAAGGCCAGTCAACCCACGCTAGTTAGCTACTTCCATTCTAGCATAGGTTGGTCCAGACCACTGTGAAAACGGCGTGAAAAAGACTGGTATTTGATAAGCGTAAATGCTAAGATAAAAATCGTATTTTGAGAAATGTAGGTGGGGTAGTATGGCTGAACGAGAAGAATCATTACTGGACGCTTTTATTGACGTCTACATGAGTTCACTCAAGTATTTAGACGAGTTTGTTTCTGAGCCCGCTAAGGAGTTTCATCTTTCGTTCGAGCAGTATTTGATTTTGCGGGACATTACGCAGAATAAAGACGTGACGCTAATGGACATTGCCAGTAAACGACAGGTCACGCGTAGCGCTATTTCGCGGCAAATTAAGGTGTTGTTGAAGCAGGGGTACTTGCGGCAACAACCCGATGAAAATGACCGGCGGCGGCTCTACCTGTTGGCAACTCCAGCAGGATCGAAAGCTGAACGGGTCATTCGGCAGCGAATCAATAGTCGCTTTCAGGGGTGGGTCGACGTCTATGGCGATGACCGGGCTCACGAGATCTTGAACTTTATTCGGGAGTTCAGCCAGATTACCCGCATGAAAAAATAGCTTACGGCTACAGAGAGCCCAGCGGACTAGCGTTGGGGAAAAAGGAGATTGAAGTCAATGAGCAAAAAGCGCATGAGTGACGAAGAGGCCAAGCGCTGGCGCAAGATTGTCTTCATGGACGATGGTCACGATGACAAGCGGTCGCCACGAAAATCGCGGTCGTTCGTGTACGGGGAACCGGCACAGCGGTCGTTGTGGGAACGAGTTAAGGACCGGTTGAACCGGCGATAAAAGGAAGAGGAGGCTGGGATAAAATTCCCAGCCTCCTTTTGCGCCTCTAAACGTATGTTTCTGAAATGTGCGCCAAAGGGTAGTTGCCCTGATAGATAAGCAATCCAAAACCGGGATTTTTCGATTATCGCTGGCTAACCGCCCTTTGTTCCATTCTACAATGCGCTTGCGCTTAATCCGCATCGATGGCGGTGACCGGCGTAAACTCCTGAACGAGTCTTACCTGGACGTTATCACTGCCGCCTAGTAACTTTGCGACGGGACAACGCCGCTCCGCGAGATCGACCATAGCATTCGCCGTCTCTGCATCGACACCGGGAAGCTTGACCTCGGCCGTGAGGTAGAACTGAAAGCCACGACGGTCACGAGCCATTTCCACAATGGTGTGGACCTGCGAAGTGTGGGGCAACTCCCGCTTCTTCTCAATGGCTTCAAGCGTGGCGTTGAGGCAGGTGCTGAGCGCTAAGCCGATAAATTGCTCAGGATTGGCGCCGGGAGCGTCCTCTAAAGGATGACTCGTCAGAACGTCCAGGCCACCGGGAACGTAAGAGTGGCTCTCAAGGCCATCGTCATTGTTGGCGACGGTACGGTAGAGGGGTGGAAATTTTTCGCGATCAATTGCCATCAGCGTCAACTTCTTTCTTATTGTCTAACTTAAGATTACGCTGGTTGACTGAAAAAAACAATGAATTCGATGGACAAATGTAAGGGCTTCCCAATAGAGTAAACCAATGACCGTTTATTCATTAAACAATTGCGGGAAACTAAGGTTTAGCATTATGACAAACGGTTGCACATCTGAGGTATACCAATTACGATTTATCCGATTAGTATAGTAATAAATGGGCGCAATTAATCCGGACAAATCTCGCTGGTTGCACCAGTAGTGGGGTTAAAGGGTTTATGTAAATATTTTGTAATAAATGGCTTATAGGGGTAGACCGATTGATAGAATATGCTTATAATGTAGGGGACAAGCAGTAGAACACTGGCGAATCGTATTTGGGGGGAGCCATATGTTAACAGAAAAGCTGTCAGAAGAGAAAAAGAAGTTTCAAATGATTACTTGGCGCGCTAAGCAACACGGTGCCCAAGTGGTTGAGCGGGATCTGATGCGGCAGTTCACCGCGACCATTGCTGAGCAGGAGGCCATTGTGGCCGCTGCACGGCGGCGAGAAGTTGCGCCGGTTGGTTAAGCCACTGGTGTTACTGAAGGCCGTCTGATTGTTTTTGAACCGTCCCATGGTAAGCTATGAGCGTTACAAAGGGGGCGACAAGGGTGAAACATCCAGCAGTGTACTATGTCTATTACCTTGGTGGGGTGGCCTTTTTAGGTGTGATGGCCGATGTCATCTACCACATGATCAACCTCTGGATAATAGCAAGTAGTTTCTAGTAAACAGTAAGAGAGTGGGACGAAAGGCGGAGTTAACTGCCTTTTGTCGTACGTTTCGACCATATCTGTTCGGAGCGCAAAAAGGGTAAGCACCCAATAATTGACCGTCTAGGATTGGCGGCAAATCCACGATATGATAGT
>NZ_AZDP01000105.1 GCF_001435525.1 Levilactobacillus koreensis JCM 16448 | reverse complement strand
TTCAGATAAGGCAAGAGGTCTTCGACGGTCATACCGTCAAGCCCTGCTGCCCCTTTATTTCTCTTGACCCGGAGATACGCTAGGTTTAGATTATTCCGAGTCAAAACACGTTTAGAGAATTCCATGCCACTTATCATCGTACTTTCACCGGAGGAGGTACTACGCGCCCCAGTGTACCTTTGGCCTTCCAGGCCTATCTTCAACTGGTGGTCAG
>NZ_AZDP01000023.1 GCF_001435525.1 Levilactobacillus koreensis JCM 16448 | reverse complement strand
CTTCAAGTTGCGTCCGCACCGTTCCAGCCCATATCTGCCGACCGGTAAGGCGAAGGAACCCCCAAACTGCCCTTATTCCCCCGTTTGCTCTTAACGTCGACGCCGTTTCCGCCGCTTCTTTTGGCTGTACTTGACCTGCTTGATGTGCTTCTTATGGGTCAACTGCCGGTCGGTCGTAAAGAGTTCGCGGCTCGCAGTTGGGTGAGCCCGCAGATAATCCTGCGTGAAGGCATCGACGGCATCATGGTCGTCGGCATCGACATTGGCCCGTTGCATGGCCGTCGTCAGGTCCTCAAAGAAGGTCTCCAGCTTGGGGTCATACATGGTCACCAACGCTGTGTGGTGTGAACCGACCCAGTCTTGTAGCTCGGTCGCGTGCGTCAGCTTGCCTTGAGCGGCTAAGTAGTCGAACAAGGTGGTCAGCGCAAACGGAACCAGGTTGAAAAGGGCCGGCACACGGTCTGCTTCATCCAATAAATGAGTGAAGGGGCCAAACATAATTTCATTTAACGTCTTAACGTCCCAATCGTTTGGTTGGAGATGCTTGCCGGTAATCATCAGTTCGGCCGTCGTGTGGACGATCGTGATGAAGTGCTGGAGATCAGCTTGACTAAGATTGGCCACATCTGGCTGCGTCACCATGGCTTCAACCCAGTCTTCAACGAGTGCGACAACGCCCTCGTAGGCCTGTTGTTCGCCGGCTGCATCGCCGTGCTTTTCGACTAATTCTGGCCGAGCTACCTTTAATGCGGCTTCTAGCTCGGCAAAGTTCGCCAATTTTTGGGCCTTAAAGTATGCCGTCAAAACGGGAACAACCGCCACAAAGTACAGATGCGGTTGGTCGACCATGGTAGGCAAAGCCGCCAGGGTACCAGCGACCTGTTGCGGTGTCCAACTCCCCTGTGCCAATTTGACTGTTTCGCGGACGCGTTGCACATCATTAAGGATGGCCGCCGCATATTTCTGCTGATTAGCTGACAACCGGGCCAACCGCTGCGGCGTTAAAAATTCCGCCGGGGTCATTGGTTCGGCCGTTGAATCTGTTCGTTCCATAACTCGATTCCCCTATTCTTTAACCTACCCCCTATTATAATAGAAGAATCGCAGAATGGAAAATCCGGTTTGGAAATACCAGTAATAACTGTTCCCGTCAAAAAAGAACCCACCATCTTTTCAAATGATGAGCTCCAGTCGCCAGATATAGACTGAACCCGGTGTTGACTTCTCGGTTCACGTCGTAGTCCCATTACAACTAAATAGTCTGAGAAAAATTCCAGACTCCCTTTGCGCTCCGAACATACATGACCAAAACGTGCGACAAAGCTTTCAATGAGTGTCGCGATAACCCGAGGACGACCAATCTAGCGGTGTCCATCTCGCTATTTCTAACTTCCAGCGCCACTAGTCGTTACCGACTTCAATGCCGCCTGCTTGGCCTCATCATCCAGTTCAATCGACTGGTTGATCATGGCTTCAACGCTACCAGCCTGTGCGAGCTGCTTCTTATACCGCCAGGTCACAAAGGTAAAGCCGGCAATGATCGTCATGATTGGATTGATGTAGGTATAAAACGCCATGGGAATGTACTGCAGGGCGTCGACATTTAACGTTCCCGAAAAGAAGATCCCGCTGACTCCCCAAGGAACTAAGGCATTGATGTCGGCCCCACCAGTCGCCAAGGTCCGTGACAGGTATTTTCGATCTAAACCTAGCCGGTCGTAGGATGACTTGAACGTTGTCCCTGGTAAAATGATCGAGAGGTATTGCTCCCCGACCATCAGGTTGACCCCGACCCCGCTGAGTTCGGTGAAGAGAATCAGCTTCCCCGGCTTGTTCACGTAAGGCTTAATACTGTCGATCAACGTGTGGACCACGCCAAATTTAATCAGCAATCCACCTAACGCCAGGGCGACGATGATCAACGAGACCGACCCCAGCATGTTGTTGATGCCCCCGCCACTCATCAATTCATTAACCGTGGTTGAGGGGGTCTTGGCAATATTTCCCATCATCAAGAGATTGCTGATCTTGGTCACCCCGTAGGACGGATCACGAACAATGACTAGCAACAACGCCGTGATCGACCCCAACAGTAGCGACGGAATCGCCGGTACTTGACGCCAGGCTAACAACAATAACACTAAAATCGGCAGTAGCGACCAAGCTGAAACCGCAAAGGATTGCTCCAGGCTGCTTGAAATCGACTGAATCTGACTCAAGTTGGCCGTCTTGGCCGTGCTCCCCATCACAAAATACAAGCCGAGCGCAATAATCGCCGAGGGAACAATCGTGCCGGCCATGGCTAAGAGGTGGCGGTAAAGATTCACCTTGGTTAACCCGGTTGTTAAATTAGACGTATCGGATAACGGCGACAAGTTATTTCCCAACAACGCTCCGGAAACAATGGCCCCGCCAGTCAAGGCATCAGAAAATCCCAAGATATGACCGATCCCCATGAAGGCGATGCCCATCGTTGACACCGTGGTAAATGAACTCCCCACCGTAATGCCAACCAGGCCACAGATAACAAAAACCGTTGGCAAGAAAAACTTCACGGAGAGAATGTTGAACCCAATGACCATGATCGTAGCAATGGTTCCGGACGCCAGCCAGCTTGAAACCAGTAAGCCAATCATCAGGAATATTAGGATGGGAATAATCCCGGGTTTAATCCCTTCGGTAATCCCATCAAATATTTGCTCCCAGGAGATCTTACGAAAATGGCCGTAAAACATGAGAAGCGTAAACACAAACAAAATTGGAATCTGGGGCGACATCTTCATCCCAATTATCATGGTCCCCAGAATAAGAAACATGATCACCATAATAATTAAGGACTCTATGAGTGAGAAATGATTGTCCGTTTTCTTTTTTTCTTCCATAATAGAACACCCCTTTAAGCCAAAAAGGGCTTACCAACAAGTAAGCCCTTTTCACCGAGTCAAAGATTTTATTTGTCGAGTGCTAAATCTGTGTTCACCTGTTCGATCCATTCGGCGTTCTTATTCTTATCAATAATCAGCGGAATGATGAAGAGGACAGCGGTAATGATGACCACGAAGATTGCCTGCGTAGCATTACTTGCAACCAAGGTAGCGGCAATGATGACCACGATACCGAAGAGTAACAGGAAGGCCACGAAGTAAGCCATTGCATTCCCCGTTTTCCCTAAGCGGTATGGGCGTTCAATGTCCGGTTGCGTTTGCCGTAAGCGAATGATCGCAATCGCAATTAAGATATAAACAATTGCGTAGATCACCGTGGTGGCGTTGGTCAGCGTCAAGAAGACCCCGTTCACATTTTTCATGAAGCCGTAGAGTAAGGCAAAGAGTGAAATGCAGATGCTTTGCGTTAAGACCACGTTACGAGATACCCCGAACTTGTTGGTCTTGTGGTAGCCAAAGCTGGCAGGTAATTGGCCAGCCCGGGCAACTTGCGTCATGGTCTTCGAAGGCCCCGTCACCCAAGCGGACAACTGAATCAGCACACCGATCACGACCATGAAGCTGAAGATATTGGCGATGATTGAAGGCCAACCTAAGATCTGGCACCAGAGAACGATCGGTTGCGTGATGTTTGATAATTGAATCTTACCATCTGGCACCACGTTGGCGACCAAGATGGAGTTCATGATGTTCATCAGAACTAACCCGATCAAGGCAACGAAGATCCCCCGCGTGTAAGTCTTCTTGGCGTCATGCAGCCGCGGAATGAAGACAGAAGACATTTCCAACCCTGTGTAAACGAAGGAAATGGCGGCGAAGTATTGTAACGATTGCAGGTTGTCCAGACTTGGCATTAATTTGCCCCAAGTGAAGGTTCCCAGGTAACCGTTTGGGTTGATTCCGGTCTTAACCATGGCAGCAACCCCCATGATCAGCATGATGACGATTGGAATGTAAACACCGAGCCAAACCCCGATGTTCCCGCCCACTTTAGCCATGTCGAACCGTAAATTCAGAACGGTAATGATCCAGTAAAAGCCTAAGATGTTAGCGAGAATGAACCAGTGGTTATTCCCTAAAGCGACGTTCCCAAAGACGTTCCCCCACAGCGGACCAATCGTTGAGGCCACCATGACCATTCCTGGGAAAATTTGTACCCAGAGGAGCCAGGCAGTCACAAATCCCCATTTTTCCCCTAACGCTGATTTGACCCATAACTGCGGCCCACCTTCAGCTTGCATCATGGTTCCCAATTCACCGGAAATCAGGGCAACCGGTAAAGCGAAGAAGACGACGGCAAAGACCATGTAGGTGATTTGCGTCCAACCAGTTGCGGCAACTGAAGGAATCGAACGTACCGTGGCACACAGGGCCATGGTCATCCCAATAAATGTGCCAAGACTAAGTTTTTTAGCCTGATTATCCATGTTCGCGCTTCCCTTCAACCAAATAATATTTTTTATAATAGCAGTAGGCCATTACCCCGAATGACCTACGGTGAAACGATATAGTGATGTGTTAGGCGTTTTGATTCTGCTTCGACGTTTCGTAGACCTTTTCAAGATCGGCTTGAATGGCCTTCTTGATTTCAGGTGCAAAGTAATCGAAGTTTTCTTTACGGTTCATGTAAGGCGTCATGACTGAGGCCCGGATGATCGTGACCTTTTCGGCACGGCGCCATTCTGCTTCACTAAAGCCTAAACTTTCAACGAATTGGAGTGGACTGTCACCATAGTCCGGAATGGCAAAGTCGGTGTGAGACACAATGTATTCCTTGCCGTAAAGTGAGCCCTTAACGTATGAAGCTTGTTCGTAGAAGGCGTGGTTCAATTGGTTCATTTCGACCAAGTTGTCGTTGCCGTCTTCCTTCAGCACGTAATCAACCATGTTGAAGTCAGGGGAAACCAGTGGGTGAACGGAGATCTTCTTACCGGCAACTTCAAACTTCAAGTCCTTCAGGAAGTCGTAGTAACGGTGCGCGCCTTCAATGGAGGCCCCTTCGAGTTTTCCGTAGCCCGTCACGTTCAATGGTAAGGTGTGGTGTGCAGCCCAAACGGAAGCGGCGGTAGCACCGGCCTTGGAGCCTTCGAGAATGTAGGCACCGAGTAAGGCTGGAATGTCCGCACCCTTTTCAAAGACGTAAGTTGCGAAGTAGGAAATCGTGTCGCGCATCCGAATGTCTTGGATAACGATCCCACCAGCAGAGTAAGGCACATACCCCATCTTGTGTGGGTCAATGGTGATGGATTCTGCTTCATCAAAGGCCTTATACGCAGCGTAAACTTCTGGTTTGATCAATTCTTTATCTTCAGTGAAGACGTGGTTTTCGGCGTGAACCCGTTGGAGGTCCTTGTATGGAATGAACTTGTCATTTTCATCGAGGAACAATGCCCGGGCATAGCCACCGTAAGCGGCGTCGACGTGGAGGTAGAAGTAGATGCCTTCTTCTTTGTACAGCTTCTTCCGCAGTTCAACCATCTTATCGATGCCATCAACGGCGCCTTCTTCGGTTGAGCCAGCCACCCCAACGACCCCCAAAATTGGTGTCTTTTCAGCGGCAAATTTACGGATGATGTCTTCCAAAGCGTTGATGTCCATCCGGTAGTTACTGTCGATTGGCACGGGAACCACTTGGTCGAGACCAATTCCGATAATGTCGGCAGCCTTCATCCAGGAGTAGTGCTTCGTTTGTGGGACTAACCACTTGCCCAAGCGTTGGAGGTTCTTCCCGCTACGAGCGGAACGCTTCTTTACTTCGTCGATCTCGGTCCCGGCATTTTCAAGCAGGTCCATGATGTCCTTAGTTGGCATGTTCAGTAATTCCCAGTCTGACTTGCCGGCTACGAGTTCGGGATTAACTTCTTGCATGGCGAATGGGAGGGACTTGATGTTCCGGGCGTACCAGAGACCTTCCAAGTTTGCCAAGGAACCGTCGGCAACGATGTGGCCCCAACCGTAGTCGTAACCCATCATGCGGGCAAATTCTTGGCCAACTTCTTCTTCCATTTGGGAGGTTGCTGGTGATGATTCATAAGCAACGTTATTTCCGTTCCACAGCATAGCGTAGTTGTAAGCTAACAGTGCTGGCATTAAGGTTTCGGAGTTCATGTGGCCCCAGTAGCGACCGGCTGAATGCCAAGGAACTGATTCTGTTCGGATCCGTTCTGACAGTTGGTTCAGCACCGTCTTCATGTGGTTGACCGTCTTTTCAAATTCTGGTGATGATTGATCATCTGGCCCAATCATGTTGGGGTCTGATGGTATGTAATTTTTCCGCCAGCCTAAATGTTCGTCGACCAACTTGTTCAGCATATCTTTGTATAACTGACCGTTCTCCGCCTTATCTCCGATAAACAAAGCGTTCAAGTCTAAATCCTTAAGTGAGTTTGTATTCTTTTCCATGTCACTTACCTCCTACAGGTTTATTTATCCTTGCTCACCCAAGAGAATACGCTTTCATTTGTACCCTGTAAAGGGTCTTTTGTTAAAATTAGAACAAGCACATGGCCGTTTACCGGTTTATGAGCACCTGCACAGAATCAAAAAGCGGGTCCGATATACGCTATCGGACCCGCTAACGGGTATAACATTAGAAAAAATTAATTTTAGTCTAATTTTCTACTTTGGCGAGGAAGTAGTTCTTCTTCCCCCGCCGAATGACCATGAACTTACCAGAGAAGTTATCCTTAGGGTCGAGTTCGGCATCCGTAGCCGTTACGCGTTCACCATTGACCGTAATGGCACCGTTCTCAATGTCTTCGCGTGCTTGCCGCCGTGATGGCTCAATGGCCGTCGTGTCGGTCAGCAGCGTGACAATGTTTTCTGGCTTGGCGCTGATTGAGACGTTCGGTACCTTTTCAAAGGCCTCTTGAACTTCGGCCAAGGTCAGCTTTTGAATGTCACCAGAGAAGAGAATTTCAGAAATGTTTTGAGCGGACTCTAAGGCTTCTTCACCGTGAACAAAGCGGGTCACTTCTTCAGCCAGCCGGCGTTGGGCCAACCGCTTGGCTGGTTCGTTCTCAACGCTGTCCTCTAACCCGTTGATTTCGTCTTGGCTCAAGAACGTAAAGAACTTGAGGTAGCGAATCACGTCACGATCGTCCTGGTTTAACCAGAATTGATAGAACTCGTAAGGCGAGGTCTTTTCGGGATCCAACCAAATCGCGCCACCAGCCGTCTTCCCAAATTTAGTTCCGTCGGCCTTAAGCATTAGTGGAATCGTCAGCCCATAAACTTCTTCGTCGGACCCCTTAATCTTGTGAATTAAGTCAATCCCAGCAGTAATGTTGCCCCATTGGTCGGCCCCACCAATTTGAAGTTGAATGTTGTGCTCATTGTGAAGCGTCAAGAAGTCAACGGACTGGAGAATTTGGTACGTGAATTCCGTAAAGGAGATCCCTGTATCCAGCCGACTAGCAACGATGTCCTTAGCCAACATTGAGTTAATGTTCACTAATTTCCCGTAGTCTCTCAAGAAGTCTAAGAGGGAAATCTTGGATAACCAATCGTAGTTGTTGACCATGGTGACGTTGGAATCACCACCGAATAACCGCTGCATCTGTCGTGATAAAGCCTGCACGTTGTGTTGAACCTTATCCATAGTTTGAAGTTGCCGTTCGGTCTTGCGGCCACTAGGGTCACCGATACTCCCCGTGGCGCCACCGATCAGGATGTATGGATGATGGCCGGCTAGTTCAAAGCGTTTCATCATCATAAATGGAATCAAGTGCCCGATATGCATGCTATCCCCGGTCGGGTCGACCCCACAGTACAACGAAATTTTCTTTTCCGTTGTTAACTTTTTCAAGCCTTCAGCATCCGTCTGCTGATTGATCGCACCACGCCAAGTTAACTCATCAATGATATTCATTAGCTTGTTCCCCTTTCACTGTACCCAAAATTTTTGACAGGCCGTTCGCGTTGAAAATGAATTCGACCTAAACAACCAAAAGATAGCTAACCATGAAAGCGTTGTCAAGTGAAGGGGAGCGGATAAATCGCCACATTCAGCGAATTTTGGCACGGTGAAATAACTTCATCTCATTAGAGGTCGCGAATATTAGGGTCTCTCCGGATACTTGCAAATTGTTTTGCTTCGATCTCCGTTTCGCCCGTGACAACTTCCATTCCTTTACGGGTGACCACTAGTTGCTTCCCAAATTTACGAATGGTCCCCACCGGAAAGCGATCCGGACTCTTCCGGTAAACTTGGCGAACATAATCATCCGCCTTCATCCAGCGTTTGGCTGCTTCCATTGATGACATGATATCCCGATCCCTTAAATCAATCATACTAATTCCTCCAACTAAATCTTTAATATCGTCTAGTATATTCTATAATAATGTCCTATGTAAATTCTAATTAACTATTACAAAAAACGCCATATGGGGTATTTTCCATATGACGCCGCTCTGAAACTATATAATCATAACCACTATCTTTCGCGGAAGTCACTATCCCCACCCTCTCTAATGACCGTGACCAACTGGACGGCTAAATGCCATACACCAATAACTATTGCGACCAGAGAACCAACAATTATTAATAGTGGCATGAGCGCCATACTCGACCATTTAAACATTACTAAAGTTATAATTAATGGCGTCGTAATTAATAACGTAACGGCGAGACTAATCCATTTTACGCGAGTCGGATGCGTTTCGGTTTCATCTAGTGTTGCCTCGTGCGTATTTTGCATATTCATTCCTCCTAGTTTATTTTTGTGCATAAATATCCCCTTTGCTAGTGGGTTAGCTTTTCTAACTCACCAATTCGATGGCCACAATTCGTGCACTCTAACGTGGCCTCTCCAGAAACCTTCTTAAAGACAATATCCCCGCACTCTGGGCAATGTAACCGGTCATCCATTAATCCTGCATTCGTATTCTTCATCATCAAATACCTCCAAAAAATTTTATTAGCATCAAAAAAGGCGTCCCTTCTATATCAAATAGAAGGGACGCCTTAGCGCGGTACCACCCAGCTTCAGAGACTCTCAGCCTCTACACTTTAACCTCCGATAACGTGGCGGTACCCCGAAGAAACAGCTTTCGTATTTCGTTAAACCTACCCTGCATGGCTTGCACCGACCGCCAATTCTCTGAGCTCCCAGATAGATCACTACTTCGTTTGAAAGATTTCTTATTCGTTTTTTGATGTTGGGTACACTTTAGCATGAATAAAAATGAATTGCAACCCTTAAGATAAATATTTTTATAATCAATTCCGAATCCGTAAGTATTAATTAGTAAGTTAGCTGGCCTAAATACTAATAATAACAAGAATAGTTGACCTTCTCATAATTTACCCGGTACCGGTCGAAAAAATTTAAGAAAATTCAAATCTGTTGGTAATTACGGGTCAATTTCAAGACAAATCCTGCAAAGTCGGTTATATTAGAGTTTCGGACATTATCGGAAAAGGAGAAACTAATAGCATGGCAGAAGAAGTTGTAATTGTTAGCGCGGTCCGGACCCCCATCGGAAAATTCGGTAAGAATTTCCGGTCCGTTTCCGCCGTTCAACTGGGGACCCTCGCTGCAAAGGCCGCCATCGAACGAAGTGGCCTCACACCCGCCATGATTCAGCAGACCATCTTCGGTACGGTTCTGCAAGCAGGCCAGGGCCAAAACGTGGCTCGCCAAATTGAACTCAACGCCGGTATCCCCGTCACCAGCACCGCGATGACCGTCAATCAGGTCTGTGGGTCTAGCCTAAAAGCTATTCGACTTGGCCAAAGCGCTATCCTATTAGGTGACGCCGACGCCGTTTTAGTCGGTGGCACGGAGAGCATGAGCCAGGCGCCCTATTTGAGCCCTCATTCACGTTTTGGTCATAAATTTGGTGATATGACGCTGGTTGATAGTTTGGCCAAGGACGGCTTAGTAGATGCGTTTAACGACATTCCTATGGGCATCACGGCCGAGAACGTCGCAACGAAATATCACGTTAGCCGGGAGGAACAAGATGCCTTTGCTCTCCGCTCACAACAAAATGCGACCCAGGCACAGTTAGAACACCGCTTTGACGCTGAAATCGTCCCCGTTCCCGTTGGCGATCAGCTGATTACAACGGATGAAGCTGTTCGGACGACAACCTCCGCTGCACAGTTGGCGGCGCTAAAGCCTTCATTTAAATCCAATGGCACGGTCACAGCCGGCAATGCCGCTGGGCTAAACGACGGTGCAGCAGCCATGATCCTCATGCGTAAATCGACGGCCATTGCTGCCAATATCCCTTACTTAGCTACACTTACAGGCTACCAGGAAGCTGGCATTGATCCGGCCATCATGGGTTATGCGCCCGTCTACGCCATCCAAAAGATGCTTGACCGCACCCACGCGACAGTTGCGGGGATTGACCGCTTTGAAATTAATGAAGCCTTTGCCGCCCAATCCGTTGCGATTACCCGCGACTTAAAAATACCGACTCATAAACTAAACGTTAACGGTGGCAGCATCGCCCTGGGTCATCCCCTGGGTGCCTCCGGAACACGAATCGTCGTAACGTTACTGCACGAACTAATGCGCAGCGGTGGTCACCGTGGCCTCGCCTCGATGTGCATCGGCGGCGGTATGGGCATTGCCCTTATGCTTGAACGCGATTAGTCAGCAACTGCCCAGACATCTGGTATAATAGCGATAACTAATCTGTGTAAAGGAAGCGTACGCGATGCTAACGCAAGATTTCGACGTTAAAATCAAACTGATCATTCTGGTCACTGTCGGCTTTATTGCCTTGGCCAGCACCCTCGGCTACTTATTCCACCGTGATCACCACTACAGCCGTTGCTTTACGGGCGTGCTGGTCGTCATGGCCGTTCAATTATTTATTCTGACTTCGCTATTGTTAATTCATCAGTAAAGAAAAGCGGTTGGCTCATTTGGGGTCAACCGCTTTTTAATTTGCGCTAATTATCTAAGTTCTGGATCTGTTGTGTAGGGACCGCGACTAAATCTCCTGTCGCCAATAAATACAGATACTGAGCAATAATTGGCTGTCCCGTCATCTGTTTTAAGGCTGTGGCATAGAGATTAACTTGGCCGCCATACCGTTCCAACAGCTTCGCTTCACTCTTGGCAACATCGCGTGAATTCACGTGATCCGTCTTATAATCAAACAGCACCACCCCAGTTGGGGTCAACAAATAACCATCGACGATCCCATGGACAAGCACTTGTGACTCCATTTCCTTAAAGTCACGGAACAGGCTTCGGGCCGGCATCAAGAGTGAAAATGGTACCTCACGATGAAGTTGGTCGGGAGCCGCTAAAATCTTTTGACCCAAATCACTCGCAAAGAATCGCAAAATCAGCTCCGGTTGCACACGCTGTGCGACTTCTGCTGATAAGACTTGATCGGCAACTAGCTGGTCAATCAGTGACTGGACGCTCTCTTCCGTCGGTGCCGAGGTGACATCCAACTGCTGCAAAACCAAGTGGGTAGCACTCCCGATTTCAGTTGGTAGAGGCTCTCGCACCGTTTGGAGAAACTCTGGCCGCGCAAAGTCATGTGTGACGAAACGCCGTCCAGCCTGCCCCCGCTCGGTCGGTTGGTATTCTCCAATCTTGGTGTTATCGGGGTCTTCAAACAGTCGCTTCGCCTCAGAGACGGACTGATAAGCCGTTGTTTCTGTCGCTGCTTGATGTGGATACTGAAAATCCATAATTGCCTTGATCTGCTCACCAGAAACCGCCGTATCTGCCACCTCTTCGGCAGTCCGACTAGCTGTCTGCAACCAATCGGCAGCTGCCTCACCTACGTTCTGTTCTGGTTCAATATCTGCCGCCGTTTCAAAGGACACTTTGAATTTAGCCGGATCACCTGCAAGACCAGAGAAGGCACTGGATTCTGTCCGTAGCTCTGAATCAAAACGTGGATCACGAATCAAACACATCCCAATCCAATCCAGGTAGTTTGCTAGCGTATTCTTTTCTCGCAAAGTGGCATTCAATACGAGGTCAGGGCTCTGGTAAGCCTGCTCCCAGGCACTGAGCGCTTCGTCTTGGGACTTATGTGACCCCACAATATAGAGTCGTGATTCTGCTCGCGTCAGCGCAACGTATAGTTTCCGCATTTCCTCGGCTAAGCTGGCCCGGGAAATAGCTTGTGCTGTCACCAGCTTTTGTAAGCTCGGTGCCTTAATTCGACTTTCAGTGTCCAGGTAGTCGATGCCAATCCCAGTTTTCCCACTCATGACGTAGTTCCCTTGCTGATCTTGACGATTGAATTGATGCGAAGCGTCCATGATGAAAACGACTGGAAACTCCAGCCCCTTGCTTCCGTGAATCGTCATCACAGACACCGCATTTTCGGCCGTTTGCACTGGTGCGCCCGCCAAGTCGGCATCACGCTCCTGCAGTCGTTCGACGAACCGGACAAATTGGAAGAGGCCTTTAAAACTACTCTTTTCGTAACTCTGCGCACGTTCATACAAGGCATGCAGGTTTGCTTGACGCTGTTCTCCGGCCGGCATCCCACCGACATAATCAAGGAAACCCGTCTCTTGATAAATACGCCAAATCAGCGTGACCAACTCATTTTGTTGTGCAATGTCACGAAAAGTCTGCAGTTGCTCTAAGAAATGACCGATTTTTTCGTGAACTCGCTGTTGCATCTCGCTACTGGTCCCCGTTGCGAAGGTTTGCTGGAAGTGCAAGAGTGCTTGATAATAGTCCCCCGTCTTCTGATTGATCCGTAGTAACGCCAACTCATTTTCATTCAAGCCCACAATCGGCGAACGCAACACCGCCGCCAGTGGAATGTCCTGGTAGGGATTATCAATAATTCGTAGCAACGACATCATGATTTGAATTTCGGTCGTCTTAAAATAGTTCTGCGCATCGTTGACTACGATAGGGATTCCCATTCGCCGAAGCTCATCGGTGATAATCAAATTGTTAGTCCGCGTGGGCGTCAGCAGATTGATATCCCGATAGGCCATGGGCCGAACTTGCTTCTTCTCCCGGTCATAAATTGGCGTCTTAGCCGCTATTAGCTCCTGAATTTTCTTCCCCGTCATCAAGACTTCACCTTGATGCTTGTCGTCAACCTGGAACCGTTCATCCATCGGCTCTCCATTTTGGTTCTCTTCAGCACCCTCGGTTAGGTAGACTAAGAGTTCTGCCGTACTCTCAACATCTTCTGGATAGTAAGTTGCGCCAAATTTTAACTGGGCTGACCCGGTATAAGCAATCTCACCTAATTCACGATCCATTAATTGCTTGAAAATAAGATTGGTAAAATCATCGACATTTTTCATCGACCGGAAATTTTCGGCTAACGTAATCAGTTGCCCAGCGTTCTCGTCAACAGCATACCGGTCCGTCTTCCCCATAAACAACGTTGGATCAGCTTGCCGGAACCGGTAAATTGACTGCTTCACATCCCCCACCATAAAGAGATTTCCTTTTGGCGCCGGCTCAGCAATCGCCGTTAAAATAGCCTCTTGTAAGCCATTCGTATCCTGATACTCATCAATCATGATTTCGGCATACTGATCACGTAGCTGTGCAGCAACGTGGCGCGATTGCTCGGTATCACTGGCTAAAATCTCTAGTGCGGCATGCTCAATATCCGCAAAGTCCAGCACATGGCGTCGCTGTTTCTCTGCACGATAGGCTTTCCGAAAACCGATAACAACTCTGGCCAATTTGCCAACTAATTCCCCTGACTTTTCAATGGTCGTCATGGCCTGTTTCTCACTCTGAATCAAGTAAGTCTTCTTTAACGCATCCAATTGCTTTCGTGCCGGATCGTAGTAAGTTGTCTTGAGTTCATTGTAAACCGGGTAGTCTTCGTTAGTTTTTCGAATGCTGGGCATCCGCCCCCATGTAAAGTCCTGAACAGCGGCCCGCAAATCGTTCCAGCTCCCACTAGAAACTAAATTTAAAACGCCCTGAAGACTAGCCAAAACAGTCTGTAGATGAGCCGCCTGCTTTTCTAGGCTATTATTCGTCGCCAACTGCTCAGCACTGGTTAAATCGGCTTGAATCTGTTGCAACTGTGCAGTAAACAAAGGAGCCAATTTCTGCTGATAGAACGTCGTTTGTGTCAACTGGTCGCTATCCAACTGATAGGGTTTTGGCAACGCTGTTAGCCAGGCCACCGGATCCGGTGTGGCGTTGGCAAAGGTATACGTCTGTTGCACCAGCTCAGCTAACCCATCATCACTACGGTCACCGGAAAAATTCTCCGTCAACCGAGCAAACAGACCACTTTTGTCATCAGCGTAAAGCTGTTCACGTAAGTCCGACCAAACTTCGTCTCGAAGCAACGCATTCTCGGTCTCATCTGCCAGCAAGCGAAAGACCGGGTCGAGGTCGATCACGTAATAGTAATGCTGTAAAATACGGAGGCAAAACGCATCGAGCGTACTGATATCAGCCACGGGGAGTTGATTTAGCTGTCGCAAATAAAACGCCTGCCGGTCACTATTTCCCTGATTAGCTGCGAGTTCTTGGCGCAAGGCCGTCTGAATCCGGTCTCGCATCTCGGCAGCAGCCGCTTTGGTAAAGGTCACGATTAAAATTTCGTCGATTCCCATTCCGGACTTCAAGTGCTCAATAACGCGTTGAACCAATACCCGCGTCTTTCCGGACCCGGCTGATGCAGATACTAATAGATTATTCCCGGTCTGGTGAATCGCCTGATCTTGGCTAGGTGTAAAACTAAATTTTGCGCTCATCGGCTGCCTCCTTTTCTTGTTCGGCCTTGATTCGGGCCATCACATCGTCTTTCTTTAGCGTCGGTAATTCCCGATAGTTGTTCTCTTTTAGCAACGGGTCAAATTGCATAATTGACTTGTACGGTGAAAATTGTAATGCGGTTCGATTTTGCTCCCGAAATGGCGCCAAATCCACGTGCCCGTCAAATATTTCCGTCGCTGCGCGTTTAATTAGCCGTTCCGTATGCTTGAGTAGCAGATCTAATTCAGCCGGCTTGACCAACATCTTACTGTAAGACGTAATTGTCCCTTTAACCGTGCGTCGTAATCCACGGAATAACAACGAACTCCCACTATAATTATCCGTCGCAAACAAGGAATCTAGATTGGTTAATAGGTCTGGATCATCCAACAACAAGCCTTGATACTGTTCTGCTTTGAGTAACGCCTCCAGTGGATCTGTTCCCAAAACATCGGCGGCCTTTAAAATCGGGTTTTGCAAATGGAGATAGACGGCGCCAGCTAATTCAGCATTAACTGGCGTATCATTTGCCAGCAATTCCGGTAGGTTCTTCTTGACGGCATCTAAGTACGTTAACATCTGCATGGCCTGCCCATAGTAAGCGTCCTGATAACTAAACTTATGCTCGGAACTCTTATAGTCAACGATGCCCAGGTACGTCTTATCTTGTAATTGCATGGCGTCTAACCGGTCAATTCGCCCACGAACTGTGACTTTTCGTCGCTTCGCTAAATCGAATGATAAGGCTTCTAGTCCACGTTCATCTCCTAATCCAAACTGGACTTCCGTTCGCTTAGGCCGTAGCTTTGTTCGTTTACTCTGTTCATGTAGTGTCTTCGCCATCTGACGCATCGTCTTAATTAACTGCTGACGAATGTAGACCATTCGGTTAGAACTCTCTAAGATGGCGAACTGTGGATTAGTCGTGGTATCTAAGACTTTTGCAATAACTTCATCCGTCATTTCTCGTAGTTGTTGGTCATCTAAGTCTGACAAATTCAGCTTTTGCTCATTAACGATTTTCATTAGGCCATCCATCGTCGCATGGAAAAATTCCCCCGTGCTAGCCGGCGAGAGTTCAAAGACGTCCCGTTCCTGTAGCTTTAAGCCATATTTCAAGAAGTAGGCATACGGATTCGCATAGTACTCTTCCAGTTTCGAAATAGACGTACTAATTTTATTACCGTATAACTGCGTCACGATATCTGGTGTCAGCTGTTGCGGTACATTGCGATAGCTCAGGCTCCCCAACAGTTTAGTCGTCAGCTCCCCATAAGTCGTGTCCGCTCTTAAAAGACGCAAAACGTAGAGCCAGTTGGGCGACAGTGGCTGCTCACGTGTTTGACTATCATGACTAGCCTGCACCAGATGGCGTAACGTTGTCCGCCGCGTCCCCACAAAGGGTAAAATGTCCGTCTGTTGCGCTTCTGGCGCCGCTACAGCCAACGTAACTGGCAGCTTAAAGTAGTCGCGGATCCGTGCAACGTACGGCGAAATTTGTAGGCTACCATCACCGTCACTCGTCGCTGGATAGCTAAAGATCAACCGGTCACTCCCACTCAAAAACGCCAGATAGTTCAGATAGGGTTCACCTGCTAGTTGAGTCGCCGCATCATCACGTAAATAGCTGTTGGCATCAGTTGCTTGCAACTGTTCACTCAAGTCCTGACGATCATTATCAGCAAGTAACGTCGTCGGGACTTGGTCATCTGGCATGCTATCTGCCGTGGCCCCCATCAAGAAGGTGACTTTCCGATTATTTGCCTGCACGATTCCGCTTTCAGAAATCATGACTTGATCGAGTGTTGAGGGAATCTGGCTAAATTTAGCACCAGCAAATCCAGCTTGTAGCAAAGACTGAAAATCGGCCTGGTTAAAGGGTTGCTCTCCCAGAATACTATGACACTCATCAAGCATTTGACAGAAGGTTGCCCACGTCTGTTCGGGTTGTCCCGCACGGAACAAATCCCCAGCCGCAATCGCTTGGTCACGCCAAGCCATAAGGCGTTGACTGACCCCATGATTTTCTAGAAACTGGTACAGGGTCGCCGATGCTTCAGTATACGTTTTGGCCGCCTTTAATTTAGCAAAGAATGGTGGCAATACGGCCTTAACAAAATGACGAATCACATTGATTTGCGCCGTCACTTGCTCATCGTGAGTTGTCTGAACACTATCATCCCCGGCCGAAAAACGCGTGTACAACCAATCTTTCTCCTGTGTCCACCGATACTGACCCTCGTAGCCATTTTTCAAAACGAGGTTTTCGGTTAGGGCCAACGCTCGCCGATAAACATTCAACTCTAGGGGTTCACCGTCATCGTCTTGTGGCAAGAGGAGCTCCGACTTCAATACCCGAAAGATATCGGCATATCGATAATTTTTCCGCTGGACGTCAAATAGGGCATTAATCAACTCCACAAAGGGATGATCGGCCATCTGAACGTCAGCATCATCAAAGTAAGGGATTTCCTGCGCCTTGAAAATGGGATCGATAACCGTTTGATAGCTATCTAGATGACGGGCCAACACTAAGAAGTCTTGGTACCGATACTGGCCACTCGCAACGAGTTGACGAATCTGCGTTGCCACGTGTGAAACTTCAACGTAACGATTAGCCGCTTGAACAATTTTGACATTCTTCAAGGCTGCCACTGCAGGCTTGGGCTGGGGCGATAGCGTATTGGTCTCCTGCCAAAAATGATCCAAAGCCAACAGGTCCGCTGAAACACGACTGGACGCTGCCTGTTGGTCAATTAAGACGGGAACGTTGTCCGCCCGAGCCTCAACGTAAAGTTGGTGATAGAGTTTTGCTGATTGGAAAAAGAGCGTCGTCGTATCCGGCAACTCCTGGGGGTATCCTTTGTCCAAGTTTAAGGCCACTTCAACACTAGCCGACCGCTGAATCAAGACAGCGACCAGTTTACGTTCTTGCGCACTCAATTGAGAAAAACCTTCCAGATAGAAGTGGGCATGACTCAAATCAATCCGCGTTGCTAAATAATCGGCCAGCTGATTAAGTAAGTCTGTATTTTCTACGTACTTTCCCAGCATCTGGGTCTCAAATGCTTCGTACAAAATCATCAGGTCATGTAGCTTAGCTTGTAGATCGGCATTAGTCGTCGTCAAATTTTCGACCGCAGTCAGGAGGTCAGCAGCCGTAACTTGCCCCACTTTTAACTCTGCTAATTGAGCCGTTAGCTGCGTGATGAATCCCGGCCGGTCAACTTCACCACGAAAAATTATCAGCTCATCGGCGTGACTCTGAATGATCTGATAGATCAGCATATTCAAGCCAGCCGTTGAGATTCTAGGAAGCTGGTAAACCGGTTCATTTTTCATGAAAAACCACGCTAGCCGTGTAAATGAGAACACTTGAACCTGCGTCTGCGCAAACAGTGGCTGATCCGGCGCCATCCGTTCCTTCAGCTCCGCTAACACGTCCACTTCAGTCTCGAATTTAATATGGTTGGGAACCAAATAGTAGCATTGGTCTGTTGGCACTGATGT
This sequence comes from Levilactobacillus koreensis JCM 16448, assembly GCF_001435525.1. Classification (GTDB taxonomy): domain Bacteria; phylum Bacillota; class Bacilli; order Lactobacillales; family Lactobacillaceae; genus Levilactobacillus; species Levilactobacillus koreensis. The sequence goes on along the minus strand of NZ_AZDP01000023.1, from coordinate 48,910 downwards.
AAGCTGTGCCGCCATCGCTGCCACCATCGGCGTCCTGTGGTCCATCCCCGCACTCCCCAAAACAAACTGTAAACTCATCAGCTGACCTCCTAATTTTTTCTAAAAATCACTATGTAATTGTCATCTTCGACTCCGATTGCTGTCGTCTAAGGTAACTATATTCTAGCATACCAAGCGCCAAAAGCGAACAAATGTTTGCCATAAATTTTCTCATATTTAATAACATTATTCGCATATTTCCCTGAAAGCGTGCTACACTTAAAATTAAAATATGGTGAGAAAGTGGGCAGGCTTTTATGAAAAATACTGAACAGGTTCAAATTCTACAGGAGCTAGTCGAAATCAACTCCGTTAATGGTAATGAAGCAGCTGTAGCAACCTATATTCAAAAACTCTTTGCCAATCATGGTATCACATCTAAAATTATTCCTTACACAGATGGTCGTAGTAATATCGTTGCCGAGATTGGCGACACCGCTAGCGACAAAGTACTGGCACTAGCGGGTCATCTGGATACCGTTGCCACCGGCGATGTTGCTGACTGGCAGTTTTCTCCCTTCTCCGCACACGTTGAGAATAATCGGCTGTACGGCCGTGGTGCCGCCGATATGAAGAGTGGTCTAGCTGGCATGGTTATCACCTTTATCAACCTAGCTGACCAAAAAGTCAAACTCAATGGCCGTCTACGCTTCATTGGTACGGTTGGTGAAGAAAATGGGGCCATGGGCTCACGTTTACTGACTGAACAGGGCATTGCTGACGACCTGGATGGTATCATCATCGGTGAACCAACCGGGGGCAATCTGGTCTACGCGCATAACGGCTCCCTGAATTATCACGTTTATTCTCAAGGCCGCGGCGCCCATAGTTCAATGCCTGAAAAGGGAATCAACGCCATCACAAACCTGATCAAATATGTGACGGCCGAATCAACTGAATTTGCGGATGCTCCTGTCAGCCCTGAACTTGGGCCCCTGGTCCACAGCGTGACCGTCTTCAATGGTGGAGAACAGGTCAACAGTATTCCGGCCAAAGCTGAGCTCCAAGGCAACATCCGGCCAATTCCTGAATTTGACAATGAAGCTGTCATCAAACGGCTGAACGAAACGGTCGACAAGCTTAATCAAGAGGCCGACGTTAACCTGACGCTACACGTCGACTACAGCTTTAAGCCCGTCATTAGTGCCACCGACTCTGGTTTGGTCAAATTAACCAAGCAAATCGCTGACGATGAATTCGGTCATCCCGTTGAACTGCAAGTCATCCACGGCGCAACCGATGCTTCCGAATACACCAAGTCGGCCAATCAATTTCCAGTGGTCGTCTACGGTGCTGGGGAATGGAACGACGCGCATTCACTCAATGAATCCGTTGACCTCGACCTGTTCGCTCACGTTCAACACGTTTATGAACGCTTGACGAAAGAATTTTTAGCCTAAAATAGTCCAATCAAAAATGAGATCAAAAACTCCGCAATGGGAATTTTTGATCTCATTTTATTTTGGAATCCAATGTCTATTTTAAACTATGACTATCCGCACCGTGAGTTTAATTTTGACGCCGTCGCCACCCAATCAAACCTAGTACTGCCGCCAAGCCGGCTAATAGCATCCCCCAAACAGTAGTAATCGACGTGGCTTCATCCGTCTGTGGCAAAGTTACTGGCGTTGTCGCTGGTGACTTGCCATTGACAGGTGAATTTAATTTTTGACTGTCCGCCGTAGCCTGGACCGCCTGACCCTGAACCATTTTAACCTTAGATTGTTGCGCCTTTTCACGGGCCACCGCCTTAGGATGCTCAGCTACCACCGCTGGTTGCTTGGAGACGTTGTTGTCAGTAACCGGAATCTTCTGCCCGTCACCGCTATTATCTGGCTTCTCTGGTGCCACTGGCGTAACCGGAGTCACTGGTTCGACGGGAATCACTGGCGCAACTGTCTTTTGATAAACGAAAGTTCTCTCCACAGCTGTTCCACTAAAAGTTCCTGTGAGTGTCTTTTCACCCTGAACTGTATATCCAGAAATTGTTGGTGCTGTTAACGTATATCCGGTTCCCGTGGTCCCTACCTGCTGTGTATCCGGTAAGATTGAATGCCCATCAGCATCCACGTAATGGCTAATGACCAACCCATTTTTCGATGGTAACGTCTCTAATTGATGATAGACAAACGTCACCTCCTGCGTGGTCCCATTAAATTTTCCACTTACATTTATCGACTGTGCCGTGAGCATGTAGCCCGCAATACTTGGCGCCGTCAAATGATAGTCCATACCGGTTGCTTGACTTTGCAATGTATCTTCCATTAAGTATTTACCTGACTCATCAACGTAATGGGCAATGACCAACCCATGATCTGCCGTCGTATTTTTCAGTTGATGGTAAATGAGTGTGATGTCCGTGCTAGCTGTCGTATACTGCCCGGTTACGTCCGGTGAAGCTTTAACTAACACATAACCTACTTGCCGAGTTGGCACCTGATACGTTGCTCCAATTACACCCACCATTGTTCGATCATCGGCTATTTGAGCACCGGCTTCATTCAAATAATGAATATTCATTTGGCCCAGATGATCAGGATTCGTTTGACCAAATTGATGATAAACAAATGTCGCTTCAGTTGGTGTAAGCGCATATTTTCCCGTAACGTTTGCTGGTGTCCCGACTAAAATTGCGTCAGGAATCGATGGGGCCACTAACGTATAGTCCGTACCCACTTCATCAGATTGATCATCATTCGGCGCAATCTGTTGCCCACTCTCATTGACGCAATGAACAATCACATGGCCGGTCGCTGACGTAATTACTAACGTGCCCGGCATTAACTTAACGTCATAATTTTCATTCACTGCTGCCGCGCTCAAAACGGGGGTAACGGTATAAGAACCCACTTCGGTTTGCGGCATGGCGTCTAGCTTATACGCCAATTTTTCTGAATTCACTTCTCCCGTGACCGTCGCCGTCACTTGGTGCGCTTGACCATCGTACACCACTCGCTGGCTATTAACGGTAACGGTTGCTGGCGCCTTCGTAATTGTATAAGTCCCATCCTCAACGTTAATATCAGCAAGGGTCGGATTAGCTGCGACTAACTTGGCATGGCCAGCTGCACTCAGCGTCACACCATAGGTTCCGGCATTGCGTAAACCTGTGGTTACCCGTGAAGTCGGTTGAACGGGGGCCCACATCAAATCTCCGGCTTGCCAGCCATTCGCTGGTGCCACGACTTTGCCATAAACATTAATTTTATAGTTAGCTAAATCTGCTGCTGAAAGTGCCTGCCCATCGTAGACTTTCGTTCCATCGCCCGTGATAGCCACAGCATTGTTTTCTTGCCAGACATAAGTCTCAGCAGGCCCAACAATGCTACCATCCGCAGACTCTGATCGTTTGTACATCCCTCTAAGCTGGACATACGAATAGGAAGCCCCATTAGGTGAATCCAACGTTCCCGTGCCAACGGCTTGCCACTTGCCTGTATATAGCTTAGGGTCGAATCCTTTCATGGTAGAAATCTCTGGTAAAAAGGCATCATCATCTATCGCGCCATAGTAGGTTCCCATCAACGCCGTCTGCGGCCCCATAGTAAAGGACCGTAAGTTCGTGCCACCCAAATAATTTCTAAAGTACATCTGTCCGTTCTCATTCATATGGAACCCGGACAAATCTAAGGTCGTCAATTCTGTATCTCCTGCGACGAAATTCATCATATGAAAGAACACCTTGCCGTTCGTTTGCCAACGACTAAAGTCTAATTTCTTTACAGCAGTCATCCCCGCAAACATATCATCCATAATCAGAACTTCAGAAACGTTCCAATGGCTAATGTCCAAGGTAGTCAATAAGGAATCTCCTGAAAAGGTTGCTTCCATGTCACTTACATCGCTGGTGTTCCAGCGGCTGACGTCAAGCATCTCTAACGCTGAGCAGTTGGCAAATGTATGACGAATCGCGTGCACATGGCGAACATCCCAATGACTGACGTCCAAAAATTTCAGTTTATTTTGGCCAGCAAACATATACCCAATATCACCGCCAAAGGGACTGTTACCAACATTACCCGTATCCCAATGGCTGACATCTAGTGCTTGTAATGACCCCGCATCCGTCTTTTCTGTCGTTGAATTAATAATCGTTTGATTAAACATATAACTCATGTCTTTAACTTGACTCGTATTCCAGTGAGAAACATCCAACGTGGTCAGCGACTTAGCCAAATTAAACATATTCTCCATGTCGTCTACTTGACTGGTATCCCATTTGGAAACATCCACTGTAACTAAGCTTTTAGCCGCTTCAAACATCCCAAACATATCGGTTACTTTACTCGTATCCCAATTACCGGTATCAACTTTGACCAAGTTAGTATCATCCGCAAAAAGCCGCATAAAGTTTGTCGCCTGACTGACATCAAATCGATTCGCGTGCTCAACGTTCACTAAATTATGCAGGCCATAAAATAAATATGCAGAGTTTTTACTAGCCACAACTTGATCATCAAACGAGATACTCTTGACCTTATCTGCATAAGGCACCCATGGCGTCCGATTTCCCTTTGGCAGAGTGTCTGCAAACGTTCCCGCACCAAAATGCAGGACACCTGCTTCATCAATGTTCCATGCGCTGGTCCCAAAGATACCAGCCATATCCGTTGTCGTAGCGGCTGCCGGATCCGCTGAACGACTCAAAGAGACTTTACGCGCCTGCATTAACTGTGCCGAATTTGTGACCTTTCCCCCAATAACTTGCGGTTTTAGAGCCGAATTTGGTTGCTTCGGCTCAACTGGAGTAAGCGACTCATTAGTCACCTCTGCTGGTGCTTTCTCCGAATCAGCTTCCTCCGTCTCTGTCTTTGTAGGTTCTACAGAAACTCTATTTTCACCTGAAGCCATTTCTGAAACTACTTTCGACTCCTGATTTGCCGATTGTTCTGGCGTTTTTTGTGCTACTGAATCAGGCACCTTTTGAGTCTTAGTCACTGTTGTTTCACTGGAATTTTCCCGGTTTCCAGCTTCCAGCGATGTATTTTCGGACACGGATAGCTGCCGTCCCGTAGTTACATATTCTCCATTCTGTGCCGGCTCATTTGTTGCCGTTGTAGACGTTTCGGCCGGCACCGTGACATTTGGCGTCGATGAATTTATTTCGGGGCTTACATCCGCGTGCGCCTTTACCGTTAATCCCAAGCTCCCTAAGCTTAAGCTGGCTAAAGTAACGCCCATGTACACCCAATGACAACCGTATTTATTACCTACCATTCGTTTCATGATATTCCTCCTCAAGAATTCAAAAAGCAAGTTATGTAAGTTTTATACGATTTTTAGTATACACGGATTTTTCTTTTATGGTTATAGCCTTCGACGATTAACCGAAAGAACTTTTCTACTCACGAATTTCGACTGCATCAAAGGAAAAATTGAACACATAAAAAGACTGGCGTATTTTACCCCAGCCTCAATATTATTCTATCAACTTTTCGATATTCAGCTCATTCGGATTACTTTCCAGCCGTCCGATAATCTCCAGCACCGAAGTATTGTAACCCCGGTAGCGCTTGGTAATTCAACAGCTGACTGACGGTGACCAGCTTGTAGCCCTTAGCTTTTAATCGTTTAATAATCGTTGGCACCGCCGCTACGGATTGGGCGTGGATGTCATGCATTAGCACAATGTCGCCGCCATGCGTATCTTTCATAACCTCATTAATATCTTTAGTCGTATTCAAGTAAGACCAATCGCGAGAATCCACTGACCACCGAATGATTGGCTGTTCAATCGCGCGACCCTCGGCTGCCGTGATATTCCCGTACGGTGGCCGTACATACTGCGGTAACGTCCCAGTTGCTTGGAAAATAGCCCGGTTCGTGCGCGTAATCTGACTGACCGTTCGCGCCGTACCAATTGTATTAAAGTCTGGATGGTTCCATGAATGGTTGCCTAACTCATTTCCACCAGCCAACACGGCCCGAGAAATCTTTGGATAACGACTGACGCTTTGACCAACCTCAAAGAACGTTGCGTGGACTTTGTACTTTTTCAATGTCTTTAATAGTTTTGGCGTCAATGTCGGATCTGGTCCATCGTCAAAAGTCAGTGCCACCATCTTATTCGTTTTTACATGAGTTGTCCGATTAGCTTTGGGTAAGTAACGATTTAAGATCTTTCCTTGCAGTTGCGCGTAAGGAATCGTGATTTGTTTGACCTTAAAGCTATTCGCTAACAGATTCATCCGCAACCCATTAGCTGTTAAAGTTGCCTTCTTCGTCATATGCTTGGGTAGCTTAACCTTGTAGACGGCCGCAACCTTACTGCTCTTCGCCTTAGTCTGCTTTAAAATTTGCTCACGAGCAGCCTGTCGAATGGCAGCTAATCGATTCGTGTTCTTATTGGTCAACTGGGCAAACGTGACCGTCTTGTTGGCCGTTTTAGCTTGTGCGGTAATACCGCCGCCAACCAACAAGATTCCCATCGTAACGACTAAACTGAGCAATAATAGACGTTTCTTCTTCATGAAAATCCCTCCTCAAAAAATCCCCTAATAGCTAACTTTAGTTTATCAGTATATCCGAATTAGCGGTTGCCAAACGGCTCGTGGCCTTTACAATTATTTAAATTTAACGGCCACTTTTGCCTACCCTGGACTGCCCTAAGCCCCAAATCCCGTTTTTTGCTGGCTTGCCTTTCCTAATAACTTCCCGTAAGCTGTCCTTAGTCGCCAAAAAGCAAACAAACGTTCTGGACTTTCAATTAAAAAAAGATGCTTACCGTAGCAAGCACCTAGTCAGTTCCATCATCTGGCGGATTAACTGCCTGCTGATTTTCCTTTAAAACTTCATTTGTATAATGTTCGAGATCCTTTAGAACCTCAGCATCGTCGTTCTGCTGTTGCGCAGCCATATTTTCCGCAACGGCCCAACGCGCCAATGTATCTGTAATCGGTACGATGTCTTGAATGATTTCCATATCTGAATCCGTCGCGTGTTGCTCTTGAATCGCCCGAAAACTTTCAATGTCCGTAATCAAACGCAAGACTTTTCCAGATTCCTTTTCAGTTGATTGGAAGATAACGAAGTGGGCGCGTTGATTGGCTTCACCCATCCGTTCCCGGATTGCTTGTAATTGTTGATCGTCTATTTCTAATGCCAATGCCTTCACCTCACTGCGTCTATTTTAACAAACAATTCCCTCAGCTACGCAACATTTCGTCAGGTTTTGAGAAAGATTTAGCAAACGGCTAGTGATTGGTAATCTGCACCACCGTTTTTCAGTAAATCAACTGCTACCTGTGCCACGGTTGATTGTGAAACGACTCCGGCTAGAACGGGCTCCCCTTCTTTAATAATCTGAGGATCCTTGGCTGCTTCCGTCGTCAACGTTACTGGTCGTAAAATGGTATATGGAAATTCTGCCTCATCGACTAATTTAGCCGCGTAACGTTGTTGATTCAAATACTCTTTAACGTCGGTAATACCAGGATAGGCTAGTTCTCCAGTAACTTCATGGTCTACCCCTGCCGTACTTAGCATCACAAAGCGAGTCAGTTTTAGTTGATGATGATATTGCGCATCAAATAGCGCTTCAAAAGCAAGATCAACGTCCATCCCCTCCAGCGCAGAAAAAATAATCGGTGCATCCTGTAAGGCATCCACGTATGTTGCTTCTTTAGTCAGGTCACCGCTAAACTCATTAACGGAACTTGCTAGATCAGCAGATAAATTATCCGTAGCTGCATGTAAAACACGGACAGTCCCTGCCTGTTGGTCAACGAGACGCTGGGCTACTAGTTGACCTAGTGATGTCGCTCCCAAGATTAAATAGGTTGTCATGATCTTCGCTCCTTTTTCTTTGCTTCCCAGTTTACCAGAAACCTCGACTGACCGGTACTTTCTGGACAAACTCGTTTGGGATTAGTCTTAAATTCGGTATAATAAATGTGTATTTGAATTCGGTTTCATACAATTAGGAGGGTATTCAATGTCACATGAAATGGTAACAATTGGCAAAACGGATGTGCAGACCACACCACTAGGCCTCGGAACCAACGCTGTTGGCGGTTATAACCTCTTCCCTAATTTAAAGGATGAGGATGGCTTAAACTTAGTCAAAGCAGGGCTCAATCATGGCATTCAATTGCTAGATACTGCCTTTGTTTACGGGCTCGGTCACTCTGAAGAGCTAGTAGGTCAGGCCATGCACGACTTCAATCGCCATAGCTTTACGCTGGCAACCAAGGGGGCACAGGACTTTTCAACTGGTGAACAAGCTATTTCCAACAACCCAGACTTCTTGACACAGCAGGTTGAAGCCAGTCTGAAACGATTAAATACCGATTACCTTGATATTTACTACATTCATTTTCCAGATAAACAGACACCAAAAGCAGAAGCCGTTGGCGCCCTGCAACGCTTACGCGAACAAGGGAAGATTCGTGCGATTGGCCTATCCAACTTTAGCTTAGACCAGGTCAAGGAAGCTAACGCAGATGGCTACGTCGACGTCGTAGAAGATGAATTTAGTCTCCTTCATCGTGACCACGAAACCGATCTGATGCCCTATTTAAAGGACCATCAGATTAGCTTCGTTCCATACTTTCCATTAGCCTCTGGCTTATTAACAGGCAAGTACGATCAGACTGTCTCCTTTCCATCTGACGATATCCGTAGCCAAATCAGCGATTTTCAAGAACCACGTTACAGCCTCGCCTTAAAGGCTATCGACCAAGTTCGACCAATTGCAGCGGCTCATCAAGCAACTGTCGCCCAAACCATTCTGGCTTGGTACATGCAAAACCCACTAGTTAGTGTCGTTATCCCTGGTGCCAAACGCGCTAGTCAAGTTGAAGCCAACGCTCAAGCTTTAGAGGTCACACTAAGTTCTGCTGAGTATCAGACCATCGACAATGCCTTTGCTGGCTTTAAAGCTAGTTCTAATGGCAAGTCACTCGCTGATCCTGATTAAGTTCCGTTCATTCTAAAATCAGCTGAAAGCTCGAGCTCGGCCCGAGCTTTTTTGCGCAAAAAAACGCCCACTGTTAAGTGGACGTTCAACTAGAAATATAACGACTGGAATAATCCTAGCTGACCTTATTCTGCAGCATCTTCTTGCTCCTGAGCATGGCGTTCAGCAAGTTCTTCAGTCACAACTGGTTCGTGACGTTCCCACTTACGGTAAACAACCATAATAATCAAACTAATCGCATAAATAATAACTGGAATCCAGATAAACGTAAAACTAATGGAACTCATGCTGGCAGCGGATTGCGTTGCCTTGGCTGCTGAGAAACCAAACGTAGCCATAATCTTCGCGGCAATGAAAGAACCGAATCCGGATCCCATCTGAATACAGAAGGAAGCTCCCATTGCCGTCAGTAGGCCGTTGGCTCGAACGCCACTCTTCCACTCACCAAAGTCGACAGTATCTCCGACCATGGCGAAGAACATGGTACAAGCGGACCCGGAACCGATACATGCCAGAATCCAACCGATTAAGGCAGAGGTGACGTTCCCACCAGCTAAGCCCATCCAGATTTGACCAACCATTGTCATCGCAAGCATGAAGACGGTTGTTCCCCATTTATGCATGAATTTAACGAAAAACGGTACCGAAGCCATCCCGATGATTTGAATGATCGAGAACCCATTAAAGAATGAAATCAACCCTTTATCATCTAAATTATACTGGAAGTAGTAAGGCAAGGCCGCATTTCTAGCGGAATAAGCCGTCCAGTAAATCAGGTTTGCCGCCACAATTAAAATCCATGGCCAATTACCCTTGGTTGCTTTTAGACTTTCCTTGATTGTAACGATCTCATCATTTTCAATATTCTTCTCCCGCATGTCCAAGAATCCAATCATCAGGAGAATAAAACCAATCACCGCATAAATTCCGACAGCAATCGACCAGCCACGTTGCTCATTCCCATGACCAACGGCACTTGCCAAAGGCATGATAAACGTCACGGCAAAGAAGTTCCCAACATTCCCTAGAACCAGCCGAATCGAGTTAGCTGACATCCGGTCATCCGAATTAGAAGTTAAGTTTGGCAATACTGACGTAATCGGCGTCGACATTGCCGTATAAGCCAATTCGGCCAAGATATACATCCCACCAGCATAGACGATTTTGGCCGTCCCGCTAATGTCTGGTGTCGTGAATAGTAGCCAGATAAAGATAGTGAACGGTAGCGCCATCCACAAGAACCATGGTCGACTCTTCCCATACTTACTGTGCGTGTGGTCAACTAAGACTCCCATCACTGGTGCCCCAATCGCATCGATGAACCGTCCCAGCAAGAGTAACGAACCCGCTGTCCCAACACCTAAGCCAAAGACATTGGTGAAGAAATACAACATATATGATCCGACGATACAGTAAAGTAAGTTGCCGGCCATATCCGTAAAGCCATACGTGACCTTTCGGTGAAACGGTAGCCGGTCATTTTTAAGCAGTGCTTGGGCCGCTGCGACATTATGATCTGATTGTCCCGCATTCGAACTCATCACTTAACTCCTCGCTTTCTATTTTGTCCGCTGCTTACCATCACGCGATAAGCTAGCGTAAGTTAATAGTAATAAAGCGGCAACACCGGTGATTGTCCACAGATTATTTTCGATATGCTGGTCCGCAACTTGCCACGCAATGTAAATTAGAATCAACTGTAAGCCCCATGAAATCAAGGACTGTCCCGCAAACATCTTAGAAAAGATTTTCACGATTGCCACCTCCTACATAATTACTGTGTAATTGCCGTGAATGCCGGTGCTAAACCTGTCTGTGCTTCTTGCCGAACGAAGACCGGTAACTGGTCTAGCGGCGTTTTAACCGTAATCCGTTGACCGCCAGCATAGGATTCTTTCGTATAAACGTTGACCCAAGCTGTACCAGCTGGTAAGTAAACATCCTGTTGCTTGGAACCTTCAAATAAGACCGGCGCAACCAAAATGTCTGAGCCAAACATGTACTGATTCTCAACATCCCAAGCAGCCTTATCGGCACTGAAGTCATAGAACAATGGGCGAATAACTGGCGTACCCTTCTCATGCGCGGCCTTCATTTGAACCCGAATATAGTCTTTGAGGTTTTCCCGTAAGTTCAGGTATTTTCGCATAATACCGTAGACCTTGTCCCCATAGGCCCAAGGCTCAGTAGCCCCACCAGAAGGCATCTTGCCACCACCAACATCGCTCAATGGCTCGGTATGTGGTTCTCTATCCCCATGCATCCGCATAACGGGACAGAATGTCGCAAACTCAAACCACCGGGTAACTAATTCACGGAAGCTCTCATTATCATCCACACCACCATGGAAACCACCGATATCCGTGGTCCACCACGGAATCCCTGCAATCGCCATGTTCAGGCCAATTGCCAGTTGATTACGTAAGGATTGGAAACTAGAATCGATATCACCAGACCAGACAAGGGCCCCGTACTTTTGGCTACCAGCCCAAGCACACCGAACCAGGTTGATGACTTGCTTGTTGCCTTCTTCAGTTTGCCCATCGTAAATTGCTTTGGAATAGGCGACGGGGTAAGTATTCCCAATCTGAAGATTAGTTCCGTTATGGTAGCGATAATTATCGAAATCATAGACCGTGTATTCAGGCTCAGCCTCGTCCAACCAGAACAGGTCGACCCCTTTATCAGCGTAGTTTTTCTTCAACAACTGCCACAGATAGGTTTGCGCATCGGGATTAGTGAAGTCCACAAACCCATTGTTCCCTAAGAAATCCATGGTGATTGGCACACCGCGTTCCGTCTGAACCAAGTAGCCCTGTTCCTTCATTTCTTGGTAGTGTGAGCTGGTCTGATCAACCGTCGGCCATACAGAGACCATGAGCTTGATGCCCATCTCATGTAGTTCTTTGATCATCTTTTCCGGATCTGGCCAGTAGGTTTTGTCAAACGTATACTCACCGGACTTTGGCCAGTGGAAGTAGTCAATGACAATGACGCTGATTGGTAAGTGACGGTCCTTAAATTCATGGGCGGCCGCTAACAACTCATCTTGGGTCCGGTAACGCAGCTTGCATTGCCAATACCCCATTGCATAGTCGGGCATCATAGGAACCTTCCCGGTAACGGCCGCGTACTGTTCTTCAATAGCACTTGGGGTGTCCCCACAAGTTACCCAGTAATCCATTTCCTTAGTCGACAGTGCATGCCACTCCGTCAAATTCTTGGCGAAACTAACGTCACCAATTGCTGGATTATTCCACAGCATGCCGTAACCCTTACTTGAAAGGACAAATGGAACACTAGCCTGTGAATTTCGATGCGCCAATTCTAGCTTGGCATTCTTCAGATTCAAGAAATCTTGCTGGTACTGCCCCATCCCAAATAGCTTTTCATCAGCGGCCGCATCAAAACGGACCTTCAACTCAAAGTCGCCACCAGGAATGGCCTTGAACTCTCTGGAATCAATATTCAAGGCACTGTTAAAATGATTGACCTTCTCGTCATTTTCGCCTGCGGACATATCATCGATTCGGTTGCGTTGATAGCCCTTTAGAAGTAGCTCACCCTTCTGGTTATAGAAATTGAGGTTCTTAAAGGCATCAATTTTTGCCGTTAGCTTCCCATTAGTGATCTGACCAGTATGGCGGTCTTCATCGACCGTTACCACGGCGTTCCCCATCGCTACTTTTTCGGTGAGTGCATTATTTCTGCCGGTATATTCAGCGTACTTGCTACTACGCACCCGAAAACTATTCTCACCCCAAGCCTGCACCTCGAGTAGTTCACTCGCGTTACGCAAGTATAGGCGGTTATTATCTTCATAAATCATCGTCCTAACCCCTTTCAAGTGGTTTCCATCAATCAGAACATTTTGTATACCATTGAAAACAAATTTTTTAGCATGCTATGTAGCTGGTAAGCGTTTACAATGATGATGATAGTGCTTTACTGCTAATTACAAAACTAATAAAATAGCAACAAGGGTATACAAATCAAAACTGGAGGTGCACTTAAAGATGAATAAGGTGTACAAATTTTCATTAGTGGAACCCGTTCAGTTTTTTAAGGCCGGTCAGTACTTCGCCGAGGCGGGGTGGCGGCATAAAAATATCATCAATGATGGCGATTACGAACTCTTTATCATGCTTAAGGGCGCGGCCTACATTCAGATTGGTCATACCCAGTACACGTTAAATACGCACGACTGTCTCTTAATTCCACCGCACATCCGCCACATCGGCTTTCGAGGCTCACCTGCCGATACGGTCTACTACTGGATGCACTTCTTTCCAAGTAGCCCCGTCACAACCAGCTACGTGACCGATGAAATCCATCATCCGACTAATCCGGCAGCTGTGAATTTACCCCAACAGTTTAACGTCAAAAATTTTGGCCGTCTGACATTGCTGATTCGCCAGATGTTAGATAGTGATAACGATGAGACTGCCGCGCCACTCGCAACAAACTTCTTCGTCTCAAGTATCTTGATTGAACTCTCTCATCAATTTATGACAGTGATCAACCAGGAACAAGGCTACACGTCCCGGTTCGAAATGATCAAGAACTGGATTCGCATCCACAGTCACGAAAAATTAACGGTTGAGCAAGTCGCCACCGAATTCAAGATGACTCCGGTCTACCTGACAAAGCTCTTCCGCGAGTACGAAAAGATGACGACGATTCATTTCATTAACTTGACGAAAATCAAGCAGGCTGAGGAACTCCTATTAACGACCGACTTATCGGTCAAAGAGATTGCCTACGAGCTGAGCTTTGAAAATGAAAAATACTTTCTGCGCGTCTTCAAACAGATTTCCTCACTGACGCCGACCAAGTACCGCGATGCCTATGCCAAAACCTACTTGAACAACGTCGAAGTCGACCCAACGATCCCCCTCCCCAAAGACCGCGACAGTCATCAGACCTCCGCGGACTAGTCGGTATAAGAACTGCATAACTATCATTACGTCATGAAGGTCGAGAAATCTCTCGGCTTTTTTTCTTTTGACGAAAGCGATTACTTTCGCTTAGTACTCAGAGTCTAAGCGGCAGCTACTAAACTACGAACTTTTATTTTATAATTTTATTTGTATTTCGTGATTGCACTCAACTTTTAAAAATGTTAAGCTCTATAAGGATTGATTTTACGAACAAACACGAACTATACCGACAAATGTTCGTGTTTTAATAAATAATGGTTGAGGAGCACACACAATGCAAAAAATTGCGAACTATTTTCACTTTGAGGAACTCGGAACAAACTATAAAACGGAGATTTTAGCCGGACTGACGACGTTCGTCTCCATGGCTTACATCTTGTTCGTGAACCCCCAAGTGTTGGGTGCTTCTGGCATTAGCCAAGGTGCCGTCTTCACCGCTACAGCATTTGCATCGGCCTTTGGCTGTTTCTTGATGGGTATCTTGGCCAACTACCCCATCGCTATCTCTGCTAGCCTGGGAATTAACGCCTTCTTCGCTTACTCTGTCGTTATCGGTATGAAGGTTCCTTGGCAAACTGCCCTAGCTGGTGTCTTTGTCGCTTCGATTCTCTTCATGATTCTGACAGCCTTCAAGCTACGTGAAATGGTGGTTGACGCCATTCCACGAGATCTCAAAATGGCGATCAGCGCCGGAATTGGTTTGTTTATTGCCTTTATTGGCTTGAGTCAAGGTGGCTTGGTCACTGCCGACAAGTCCACCATCGTTAGCCTAGGGTCCTTACAGGTCGGTAGCACGTGGCTGACCATCTTTGGCCTTCTCGTGACCATTATCTTAATGAGTGCTCGGATTCCTGGGGCCATCTTCATCGGGATGGTTGCTAACTCGATTCTTGGTCTGATTACGGGCTTGATTCCAATGCCCGCGCACATCATTTCTGCCGTCCCTAGTATCAGCTCAACGTTTATGGTCGGCTTAACTCACGTTGGCAACATCAACACCTTACAATTAGCCGTCGTTGTTTTGACCTTCCTGCTAGTGACCTTCTTCGATACCACTGGTACCTTGGTCGGGTTGGCCGAACAGGCTGGTTTAGTCAAGAACAACAAGCTACCACGGATCGGTAAAGCCTTGATGGCCGACTCCAGCACGATGGTCGTGGGTTCCTTACTTGGGACTTCCCCAATGGGCGCCTTCGTCGAATCCTCTGCCGGTATCGCCGTGGGTGGCCGGACTGGTTTTACTGCCATTGTGACCGGTATTCTGTTCATCTTTGGGGCCTTCTTCTCCCCATTGCTCGCCGTTGTGACTAACCAAGTGACCGCACCCGCACTGATTATTGTTGGTGTCTTGATGGCCCAATCGCTCAAAAATATTCACTGGGAAAAGTTCGAAGTCGCCGCACCGGCCTTCCTAATTGTCGTGGGCATGCCCTTGACTTACAGCATCTCCGATGGGATTGCATTAGGCTTCATCACTTACCCACTGACCATGCTGGCCGCCAAACGTGGTAAGGAAGTTGGTCCAATGATGTATGGTTTAGCCGTTGTCTTCATCCTCTTCCTTTGGATTTTGAACGCCGCTTAATTTCTTAAATAATAAAAAATCTCACCGCATCGTTATTGATGTCGTGAGGTTTTTTATTATCTAGTCCCTAATTTCAATACCTGACGTACACGATGATAACTCCAAACAATCAGCTTAGTCAGTAACCACCCTACAACAATGCTTGATAGAAGCTCACCAACCAGCCAGAACCAAAATAGCCACCCCGTCAAATGTGTTGCGCCACTACATACTAAGTTAATAGCTCCTGCTACCACCATAAATAAAAGCTCCTGATACTGACTAGTGGCCCCGTGTAGAAACTCGTCCCAATGGCACAATATCCGGTAAGTCATCCAATTGTTCAAGAACAGTAGTCCCACCAAAAGCCCCCAACGTACAGGACCACTGACGGCTAAATAGAAAACAAAGAAACCGGTCAGTAGACTAATTAACCCAATTACCGCCATATTTTTAAGCATCTCTAAATCCCCCCTACTTGTTATCACCATAACCCGGATTATGTACAGCAATACCAACAATAACACTACTACCACCAAGCGCCGCAATAGTCTTCTCCCCCTTATAACCCGGGTTAACTTATTTTCCCACCGTTCTTTTCAAGAATATCAAGCTTTCCGTCCAAAAAGGAGCAGCACGTCGTTACGTCAACGATTCGCTGCTCCTAATTTTAATTTCAACTCAACTTAACCCGGGTTATAACCAGGTTCCCAAGGCAAATAATAACGGATAGGCAATGAAGAATAGCGATGCGCTCTTCACCGTCGTCATAAACGTCTTTTGCTTGTCCTGAACCGCGAAGAACGGCCGCATACCACGCCACATCACCGGTAATAGAATTACCGCCAGGGCCGTCCATGACGGGGCTATCCCCAGGATCACATTAACTAGCGGCCAGCAACTCCCAATTATCAGGAACGCCTGAATCAATTTAACCGATCCTGCTTGACCTAAATAGTACGCTAACGTATAGCGGTGATTGGCGATGTCTTCCTCGCGGTCAGCCGTATCATTGGCCATCTGTAACGTGAAGAAAATCAGCGTCAGTGGCAGGCATAACAAGAACGTCGTCCCAACAATTCCCCACGTTAAGGGCCGCTGGCCGTAAATCGACACGTAAACGCAGGTCAACTGGATCAGAAAAGCGATTGCCAAGGCCACGATTGCCGCCGAGAACGGCGTCGCATTAATTGGCCGTGGTCCGGCCGTATAGAAGATGCCGATTGCATAACCAATCGCACCAAAAACGGCCACCGGCCAGCCCGTCCGCAAGACCAAAACAATACCCGGAATGGCAGCTAGCGCGTACAATCCCCACGCTAAGCCAGCCACACCACCAACCGGTAAGGCTAGCCGGCCGACCGGATTCGTTTGCAGGGCGTACCCCTCACGATCGTGGGCGTGCCGGTAATCATAGTAGTTATCCGCCACGTTGACCGCCAAATCAAAGATAAAGACGACCAATAAACACAACCCCACATTCAACCAGTTCACCGTACCCGCATAGTACTGGGCGATGGCGGCACCCAAGACAAACCACATCACGTTCAACGGTGCCGTATAAATTTCCGTCAACTCATAAAAGACCGGCCATGTCAGCCAGCGTTGTTGTTCCATCATAATCTCTCCCCAAAAACTGTTTTGTACAGGTCTAGTGTAGCAAATTTTTTCATGGTGAATGGCTTTAACGCCCGAACTTTTCTCATTCTTTTATCCGCGTAAATGATTTGATTCTAGACGTCACTATTTTGGTGCTTTATTTATCTCCCCCTACTGCTATCATTGAGGTGTTCAGCAAGCACCACAAAATCATCACCACTTAATCTTAAAGGGGAGTCTACCTGATATGCAAAACCATCATTTCCGAGAACAACTCAAAAGTTCTTTCGAGTCGACCCAACTATTTCTCGCTGTCTGCTTAATCATCTCCTTTATCGTCAAGGGGAGCATCGACCTTTTCACCACCGGACACTACTTTTTTCTCAATTATCTCTGGTTTACCCTTAGTGGTTGCATCCTCTATTTTATCGGTGACGTTATCTTGATGGGCGGCTACAACCATTTCAAACAGAAAAATCGACACAATAAAGGGCTGTGACCATCGTCGCAACCCTTTTTATTTGCCTTCAAAATTAATGCTTTCGCCAACGAGCCAAGCCCGCACTTCCCAGTAGACTTAGCACACCCAAACCAGTTAACCAACTTCCCACTAGGAACCCCGGGGTCTGGTACGTCAGTTGAATCCGATGCTTGCCAGTCGCCAATTGAGCGCCCACGAAACCATCGTTCACCACCTGCGTCTTAACTGGCCGGCCATCAACCGTCAGCCGCCACCCCGTTGAATACGGAATGGACGTGGTCAACACGCTCGGTTGTGCCGCCGTCAACATCCCCGTCACCCGGTTATCACTCACGTGTGCTCGTTGCAGGCCGCGCCGTTGAACCGCGTGAACCTGCCGATCATAGGATTTATTAAATGGCATCGCAATCAGTTTGGCCGACTTAAAACTGATTTGATGCGTCGCGTTAAACGTGATGCTGACCGTATCACGTTCTTGCGTCGAATAACCTAGGTTCAGCAACGCACTCGACTTCGGTTCGTAATCGGACAGGTTATCGACCCCAAACTGTGAGAACGTCTTGGTCTGATTACGCGTCTTAACTGTCATCCAGTAATCACCTAAATCAGGATTTCGTACTGCCGACCGCCACGTATTCAGCTTGGTCAGAGCCGACAGCGGTGTCCCGCCCAATACACTATTGTTGGCCTGAGCCATCAGTTTATCCTGCGTCGTTAGTCGCTGAGCCTCAATGCCGTCAAGTTTCAAATACAATTCTGTTCCCTGCGCCTGCCGCGGTCGTTTCAACGTCAACGTATAGCTAATGGGATTGCCCAACGCATCGCTTGTCAACTGACGTAATCCCTGCTGATTGGCCTGGGTCGTCTGCTTGACGATCTGCTGATTCGTCGTGAGTACCCGCTGTAGCGCGGCTTTATTGCGGTCTAGTGCCACCATCGGACCATATTGCCGAACATCTTGGTCACTGATCAAGCCATTCTTATCAACCGTCAGTTTAGGCGCCTTGACCGTACTGCCATAATTTTCCAATTGCTTCTGCGACAAACCCTTTTGTTGCCCGGTCACCGCCTGTTGTAGGCGATACTGAATGACCTTATTGGTACTGTCGACCACCGGAATCGTGTCGGCCGTTACTGTATAAGGCACCGTGCGTTTCGGCGACTGATAGCTCGCCTGCTTAACGTTAGTTGGTGTCGTTGTGACCGCCATTTGGGTCAGGCTCCGCTCACGGTCAACAGCATTCAACTGCTGCCATGCCGACCGCGTCATCGCTGTTGGCTGCGTATAAACCAGCGGAAAGTTTAGCGTCGTCGTCAACAGTTGCGTCCCCGTGCCATTGGACAATCCGTAGACGGGCTTTTCAGGATACACCTGTTTTTCCGCGTGGTAGCCGTACGGCAGGGCCGCGCGATTAGCGACCTGATCTTCGCGTGCAAAAATCGTTTTGACGCCCAACAGATTATCCATCGCCGTGCGATTGTCAGCCTGCCCCAGCGGCGCATTCATCGCCACCTGGGCGTTTTGCAGGTCCCGACTGAACTGCCCGACATACCCATTTTGCACCGAAAAGTAAGACATGATGCCATTCAAGCCGTGACTCATAGTCATGTTATTGCCGACCGTTCGCAGCAGGTTAAAGTTGTAGGCCGTATTGACCCGTGAAAAGGTCGATTGGTGTTGGACCGCCGTTTGTGCGCCGTCAAAATAGTCTTGAATATAACGAGTCGCGTCGCCTTGGCGCAGTTGGTCGGTGGCCTGCGACCCCATGTTTGGGTCGTAATATCCCCAAGCATTGTTGACCAAATTGGCACCCACGACCACGCTGAGTAGCATTATCGTCGTGCGGACCGTCCACTGAGCGCTGCCAAGAACCACCACCGTCGTCGCTAAAAACACGCCGTACGTGACCAGGTCACGCTCCGGATTGCTAAAAATGAAGCCATTGGCAGCGTAGACGACCAACAAAAGGCCGATGGCGCTACCCGCTAACCAGTAGCGGTCCCGTTTGGTTAACCCATTTAAATGGTCACTCAATACCATCGTGGCAAGGCCAAACGGCACCGCCGCCAGCAACAACCACCGGTTAGACGGCGTCGACAGCACGTTGAAAAACGCCGCGACCGCTGGGAATAACAGGCCAACTGCCATTAGCACTAGTGTCAGTGCCAACGGTCGATTTTCCCGCCAATGCCGCAACACGTAGACGCAGCCGAAGAACGTGACCCCGCTCATGCCAAAGACGGCCCAGTAAGTGGGTTCGCTCCCGGTCGTCAGCACGGCATTCGCCAATTTTAAATAATAACTGCCTGGATACAGCCACAGGCCATTGGCGAAAATGGTGCCGACCCGCGTTGACTTCAGCATCATCAGCAATGACGGAATCAATAATATTCCCGCTAGCAGAATGCCACTGACCGCCGCCAGCAGGAACCGCCGAAGTGCAACGGGCCACTTAACCGCCAGCAGGCCTTGTTGCTGCAGACTCCAAAAGCGGATCACCGCGTAAATCAGACTGCCTAGTCCTAATATGTAAGCAAAATAAAAGTTACTCAGAATTGCCAGACCGGTTACCCAGCCTAGCAGCTGCCACCCGTGCCCGCGCAAGATTCGGTCGATTCCCACTAACAGTAAAGGAAACCAAATCATCGGCAACAAGAAAAACGGGTGATGGACGCCGATCATCAGTGAATATCCGGTAAAAGCGTACGTCACGGCACCTAACAACTGACTTCCCAGGCGAAAAGTATAGCGATGCGCCAGTGCCAGAAATGCCAGACCGGTCGCGTACAGCCGCAGGACGATAAAGACGCCATAGCCTGTCTCCATCATCCGGATTGGGAACAACGCAAGGACGTAAGCAAATGGGTCCCCCAACACGTAGTAGGCGAGCGTGGTCAACTTATCGGCCCCCAAGCCAAACGTCCACGACCATCCCGTGACCCCCGCCAGACCGGACTTGGCTAACAGCCGATGTAGCTCCAGCATCACCGGGTAGTGCTGCGTAACCCCATCCATATTCCAAATCAGCGTTCGATTTGCCAGGCCAAATACGCCAAAGCTCAACGCTGCAATCACCGCAAAGGCCAGGGTGTACAACATCCATAACGGCCAGCGGCGGTGTGCGATTTCCATGATTATTTCCCCCATTATTAACGCGCAATTGATCCTGAGACCATCTGTTACCCAATTTACCGGGCATTGGCGGCAGTGTCAATGCTTCTAGCCAGACTATACTTAAAAATAATGTTCCACGTGAAACAAAGAGTGATTGGAAATCAAAAAACGAGGGTCACCGTGATGTTGGCAACCCTCGTTTCGTTTAATTTTTATGGGAAGCGTTGCTGAAACGTGTTCTCAAGGACAGCAGACTCCGCTTAACCCCACTAGGCAATGAATTCAGAAACGGGATTCCTCACCCAGTGACGTTAATGCTCATCAGTTAACCGTCCTTGAGAACACCCTTTTCTCTAAAACGCGCCCCCGCCTGATCCGCCACCGAAGCCACCAGAACTACCACCCGAGAAACCGCCGGAACTACCGGAACTGGAACTGGCCGCCGTGGACGTTTGGATGGCACTGGAAATGCTATCGTTAAGCGCACTACCAATCGACCCACCAAAGTCGGTCGAGTAGAAGATTGGATAAAAGACCACAAAGCTATCGTTCAACGCATCAGCACTGAAGTCGACCGCCAGCTTGTTGGCGACCTTTTGGGCCAAACCAAACGCCGCGGCGTAAGGCAGAATCTGTTCCCAGAGAATCAGATCCCCGACCTCGGCCGTATTGAAATGACCAATATCCTTAAGCATTCGCCGGAAACCACCGACTTCATTGACTTGGATCAGGCCGGCCTCGTTGTTGCGGTCCGCGTGTTGGTACAGTCGTACCGTGTAGACCCACAACGCAACCATTGCCAACAGACCAATGATAGTCGTTGCGACACTTACTGTCCGATTCAACGTCCACCCGACTCCAATCGCAATGCTGATCAACGCGGTAAGTCCCACCGTTCCGAGCATCGTTCGTTGGCGTAATTTTATATTATCCGCATCCTGATACGGCTCAGCCAACTCATCGACTTGTCCCTGCCACGTGTGGAACCATTTGCTCAATCGGCCCTTCTTATCCCGCTTCCCATACTTCTTCAGTTCCAGCAGGGTAAAGCTATCATCCTTGGCGACCTTCATAAAACATTTCTGGAGAAAGTAGTTGGAAACGGTCGGCACGAGCTTGGTCAACTTCAACGTCTGATGACGCCCGTCCTTGACCGGTTCCATTGCAATTTCATGATTACTAACGGCCATAAGGATCTCACCAGATAGGGCATCGGTATTGGGTGATTTAAAATCGACGAGCGACTCCGCCAATGCCGGTGCCACACTGGGCACATCAAAGAAGTGATTGGCCGGAATGGGGTGCGGGTAACGATTGGCTGGATGCCGCCACAACCACCACCAGAAGCCCAGGCCCAAAGCCACGGTAACGGCAATGAACGCCAAGAACCCGCCATAAGTCCGTTGTTTCTTCTGTTTCCGCTCAGTATTGGCCTGTTCCGCCAGGTTGGCTTCTTGCTTCTGCACGGCCGCCTTGCGGTTCTCATCTTTGAAATTCGTATTGGCCGCCGTCACACTGGTCGGAAATATCAGATGGCTTTCAACAAACGATCCGGACGGGTTTTCTGCAAGGGTCATTGTCACGCGGCCCTGTGCCTTATCGACCTTGGTGTAGCCGGACAAAGAGCCGTGTGTCCATGCCTGAAGCTGCTTTACCTGCGTCGCTGGCAGTTGGATGACCACCTTAACATTCTCCAAATCAACGTCCCAGTTAGACCCAATCACCCGCCAATTTAATTCGGCCGTGTCCCGATAATTGGTGATGACCCCTTGCAAATGATAATGGTAAACGACCTTCAGCTTATCCCCATCGCTCGCACCATGGTAGAGCTTCACCTTGGCGTTTTGCCCGGCATAATTGACTTGGTACGTATTATCCGTGTGAGCTGTCGACTGCCGTGCAGCGGTCAGCTTTCCACCGTTAAAGGCTGTCGCCACACTGGTCAATTTGCCCCCCTTAATACCGCGCAGGTCCTGATTGTTATAAACGCCATGATAGTCATCGTCAAACCTGTAGGTCATGGTCTGCGTGACGTTGGCATCCCCATTTTTCAGCACCGTGACGTGCACCTGATACGGATTGATCGTATAGTCCGCGGCGGCTACCACAGGCTGGCTAAGCGCGATGG
The DNA here is from genome assembly GCF_001435525.1 of Levilactobacillus koreensis JCM 16448. GTDB lineage: Bacteria > Bacillota > Bacilli > Lactobacillales > Lactobacillaceae > Levilactobacillus > Levilactobacillus koreensis. The sequence continues at coordinate 26,127 of NZ_AZDP01000023.1, read as the reverse complement.
TCACAATCAGCGTCAGTAGGCTCAGTAGGCCCCATAACATCCCTCTATGCTTCATTCTGAATCCCCTGCTTCCCCGTAATTTACATTCAGTGTATCATAGCATGAAGCCCGGCCCAAGGCGAAGTTGACGGAGTTGGCCGACTAATGATGGGGTGAAACGATTGTTGATACATTCGATTGCTTCTACCGAGACGTTCATCTATTATAAAGATGCCAAAGAATTCAGCGCGGCACCAATACCCCACCGGGTGGACTCCGGTGGGGTATTTTTTGACGCTCTCATTCGAGTGGGCGGGTCCGGCTTTCTGTTGGACTATTTCTTATGTTTACGAGCCAACCAATCCGCAAACCAGGTCACAATGAGTCCAACGATTAATGGCATAACCAGAGAATTCAGCACGGGAGTATTCCTCCCCTCTACTGTCGCAATAAATCAGCAGCCTCTCAACCCTACAGGACTTCCCTATCGGCTGCTTAACGGAACGACTCGTATTCGTATCTATCGGCTTAGTGACCCGCCACGCAGACTGCTAAAGGGGTGAAACGATTGTAGACGATTTCGATTGCTTTTGCCTAGTGGCTCCTCTAGTATAGGGATTACCCTCCAGAAATCATCACCAGATAACCGATTCCCTTTTTCACTTAAACTTGTGCTCCAGCCAACAATCTAACCAAACCAAAAGGGCCCCCATCTCTGGAGACCCTCACACATACATACTAGTCTGCCGTTAGCGTCGGTGCAGCTGACCGACCGGAAACTTCCGGCCTCAATCCGGCCATGCTGCTGGGCCAATCACTTTTAGCGCCACCATCATACACCCGGCGGTAGGGCGTGCCAATCATTTTGCACACGATAGTTAAACGCTAGCTAAACGACAATTTCACTGCTTAGTCTGGTAATTCTTGGTAGTCGAAGTGGTCAAACGTAGCAACTTGTTCGTAACCGGCGTAGTCGACCGCTGCAAGGCCAACGAAGGCGCCAGTGAAGAAGCCACCAGAAGTTTGAAGAACGTAGTCATCGGACAAGATGGCTGCATCCAATTCTACTGGGACAGTTTCCCAAGCCTTGCCATCAAAGGAGTACTGGTAAGTGTAAGATTCCTTACGTGCCTTAACCTTGAACCAAACGTATTCCGTTCCTTCTGGAATCTGGATGGCGTTATCCTTCAAGAATGACGTGTAGTTATTGTTATCGTTTTGGGCAACTTCAATCACACGGCCCTTCTTTTCATCGTTGGTGATGAAGATCCAGGAATAGTGCTTGTCGTTGTAGAAGTTAGCCAGTCCAGCCATTTGTTGGTAACTGAATGGATCGAACTTAACCTTGGTTTCAGCATCGAAGTTGAAGGCTTGCCAACGCCGTGCGACGAAGGAAACGTCGAACGTGCTGGATAAGGATTGTTGACCCACTAACTTCAACTCGCCGTTACCAACCGTCCCCAATTTCTTGGTAAATGGTTGCCGCAACGTGTTCCAGTTCATGTCGAGTTCTGGCTTGTCGAATTCGTCATGTTGTGAATGATCCTTAGGTGCGTCAGTTAAAATGGCATCCTTTGGCGCGTCAACTTCGACTTGACCACCATGACCACCAACGACCCGTGGCCAGCCTTCGTCATCCCATTCAACCTTTTGAATGGAGGTTTCACGACCAAGGGTACTCCAGCCACGCGGATCATGACTAGATTCGTTAGCGTGGTTCCAAGGACGAGAAACAAGTGAAGCGTAGTACCATTCGCCACCTGGTGTGTCGGTCAGGGCACCATGACCTTGCTTTTGTAAGTAGAAGTCTGGGGTGTCTAAGTTGGTGATGAATGGGCCGTCTGGTTCGCTCTCGAATGAAAGTTCATCAAGCGTCTTGGAACGGGCGACAACTTCTTGGTGGGTAAAGACAGTCCCACCTTCAGCGGCAAACAGGTAGTAGTAGCCGTTGATTTGGTACAGATGTGGACCTTCAACCAATTTAACGTCATCACCGTTGTAAATGTTCCGTGCGGTTTCTGGCTTCAATTTCATGGTGTCCGTATCAAATTCGGTCAACGTAATCCCATTGAATGGGTGGTGGTATTCACGGTGGTCCCAGGTCTGTTGAACCAGGTACTTACGACCGTTCTTGTCATGGAACAGGGAGGCATCGAAGCCGACTCCGTTAACCTTGATTGGATCAGTCCATGGACCGTGGATATCGGTAGCCGTCGTCAAGTAGTTGGTCATGTCCTTAAATGGACCGTCAGTAATCTTAACGTCAGTGTAGATCAACCAGAATTTGCCGTCAGCGTAGCTCAGATCTGGTGCCCAAATCCCACCAGAAGCAGGGTTACCCTTCATGTCTAAGAGCGTGGCCGTTGACAGTGGTGATGGCAAGAGGTTCCAGTGAACCATATCCTTTGATTCGTGAAGCCGAACGCCAGGGAACCATTCAAACGTTGAATTGGCGATGTAGTACGTGTCGCCCACCCGAATCATGCTAGGATCAGCGTTAAAACCAGGTAAAACTGGATTTTGAATCTTCATGAGAGAATCTTCCTTTCGTGTGTGTTCAACAAATTTTTAAAACTGTAATGACGTGATTAGTCTTGAGCTTGAGCTGCATGACGGTCTGCTTCGAGTTCTTCGTTCATCTTCTTAACATCTTCGTCAGTTAAGGTGTAACGACTCATAACCCACATTGCAACCAGGGCCATAATGATTGGTAACCAGATCATTGACCACTGGATACCGCTTAGGGCACCAGCACTTTGCGCCGTCTTAGTCCCATCGAACTTGAAGAAGGCGTTGATGTAACCAGGGATAATCCCACCAAGAGCCAACCCAATCTTGAAGAACAGACCCATGATGGCGTTGATAATCCCAGCAACCCGCTTCTTGGACTTGTATTCGCCGTAAGAAACAACTTCTGGAACCAATGACCACATGTAACCAGTAGCAGCAGTAATCCCCCATTGTTGTAAGAAACGACCAGTGTAACCAAGGGCGGTGCTGTCTTTAAAGGCAGGCATGGACCATACCCAGATAACTAAGGTCCCGATAATGAAGAGGGTCAAGAAGGCGTAGAAGAATTGACGCTTCCCAATCTTTTTACGGATGATAGGCCATAAGAAGACCAAGAAGATCCCAGGAATTGACCCAATCAGGTTGATTGAAGCCATCCATTCGGAGTGACCGATGTTGTATTGCATGTAGAATGGCCATACAGTGTTTCCGAAGAACATGAAGGTAAAGCCAATCAGGAAGAAGAACCCAAGGACTTGTAATGGTTTGTTTTGCTTAAATTCAACCCACAAGTCAGAGTACTTAACGGAATCAGATTCTTTTTGCGTAGGCAAAACCCGTTCCTTAATTCCAAAGTAAGTGCACATCAACATAATGAATCCAATAATCATGTAGATAGCCATAACCAAGAAGTAAGCTTTTCCGGCCTTAGGAGATGTGTAATCCCCTAAGTTCATGTGAATACCGAAGAAACCAATGTCCTTAGATTGTGGATTTGGTGAAGCCATTTGAACAAATAATGGCAAGAAGGTGTAAACCAGTAAGTTACCAATGTTAGCTTCAGTCATCCGGACCGTCGTTAACGTTGAAATTTCATCGTTATCCCGCGTTAAGGAAGCGTTCAAAGCCCCATAAGGAATATTAACGAATGAGTAGATCAATGCGGTAGCTAAGTAGGCAATGAAGGCATAGAAGACGTTGCCTCGAACAGCCTCGATTGGTAAGAAAAGTAAAGCGGCCATGATTGTCAGTGGAATACCACCATAAATCAAGTAAGGCCGGTACTTACCGGACTTGAATCCGTGCTTGTCGACGAAGGCACCAACCCATGGATCCCAGAAAACGTTGACCCACCGGACGATTAAGAAAATCGTGGCACCAACCGCTGCAGAAATACCATAAACGGTGGTTAAGTAGAATAAGAGCATGGAGCCAACTGTACCAAAGATTAAGTTTTGGGCTAAATCTCCGGCACCATAACTAATACGCTCACGCCAGGAAAGCTTCGCAAATTCATCATTTGCCGTGCTTGCTTTCGGGGCAGCCTCTGTATTTTCGGCCATATGTGAGAACCCCTTTCGAATGAAAAATTTATGTGGAAGTTCTAAAACGAGAAGTGATTGCAACGTGCTGATCAAGCAACGTCCGTTTTGTTAAGTTAGCTAACTACACCCCGAATTGTAATCGCTTTCAGAAAGCTTGGCTATCTTCTTTCATGACTGTTTTTAGTTAATTTCTGACCTGAACGGTGATGAAAAGCACCGTCAAATCAACGTTTCTAAGGCTGAATTATCCTTTTCTAACTAAAAATGGTCAAAATGTTTGCTTATTGATCACTAAGATTACGCTCAAAATTTGTGCATCCTACTGTTGACAGTCTTTCCAGCTTTCAGTCACCTTTGAACTACTCTTGAAATCTAAAAGGCATCTGGGGGTAGGTAAAATATTATAAATGACCCCTAAATCCCACTTTTTGTGAATAAAAAGACATGATAGTCTGCTCACTATCATGTCAAAATTGATACTATTCAAAATAGCCACTCTCTTTGAGTGTCCGCACACGACGCTTCTGCTTCATTTGCCGTTGATAACGACTTGGCGTGATACCCGCCCACTTCTTAAACTGCTTTGTAAAGTTCGACGTACTGCTGGCACCCATCAAATACGAAATATCCTCAATTGAATATTCAGGTGAGCCTAAAAGGCGCTTTGCCTTATTGTACTTTTGGCTCTCAATGTAGTGAAGTGGCGTCACACCATAGACCTTCTTAAATGTTCGATGGCCATAACCACTACTAATACCCACTTTTTGACAGATATCTTCAAACGAAAATAATGGAATCTCTTTCTGATCGATATTCTTCTTAATCAATGTCGCAATCAATCGGCTAGTCTTGGCTTCACTCTCGCTATATTTAGTCCCCTTTTGTTGCGCATAGCTTGAAAGGTTCTCGGTCAACGCCAGTAGAAAATCCAAAAAAGCTCGCTGAATTTTCAAACTAGCCTGTTCCTTAGTCAGTTCATTGTCTGCACTACAGGCCACAATTTCCTCTGCCGCCTTGACCGCCGCTTGGGCAATCGGTTCTTCGGCAGGAATCACAGCATTCACTACGTTACCTAACAGTTCAGATTTTAACTCCAAGCTTTCAATATTGAAGTGAAAACAGATATAAGTCATCGTCTCCTCATCGCTGGAGTTCTTGTTCGTATGCAACGTTCCGGGCGAAATAATCATCGCGTCCCCGGCCCCATAGTCATATGTACCAACGCCCTTTATCTCGGTCGTTTGGCGGCCATCAACCAGACACATCAGCTCAAAAGCTTGATGCTTCTGCTCGAAGAACTGCCATCCCCCGGGGACCGTCCGGCGGTGTCCACCAAATAGATATAAACTTGAATCAACGACTGGTATGGGAACAAACGGCTTCATAGTACAAGACCTCCCCGAATTAAAATTCGATACAACACCCGCTTTAAAATGAAAGCGGTTCACTACTCAGCTGGCCTTATTATACCGGTGTTAGTTGTCTACCGCAACCAACTCGCCTTTATTTTTTGTCATCATTACAATTTATTCATAAAAAGCCTCCCGTACTCTCGCACAGAAGGCCCTATCCGTTACAATATTGGTGATAACAAACGTGACGCCGTTTGCTTGAATTTCAAATACGTTGACTGCTTCTTAAACTTCTCTGGCGTAATCAATTCACTGTGCCGCATGTCGGCTTCGTAAATTTCTTCGAGTTGCGTGGCAATCTCCGAATCGTAAATGAACGCGTTGATCTCGAAGTTCAACTTGAAGCTCCGGTAGTCCATGTTGGCCGATCCCACGGAGGCAATCTTACCATCCACGACCATCGTCTTAGCGTGAATGAAGCCATTGTGATAGAAGTAAATTTTAACCCCGTCATCCGCTAATTGCCGCGCATAGTACTGCGTTGCCCGGTAGACGAAGGCATGATCTGGCTTATCTGGAATCATGATCCGCACGTCGATTCCTGCCATGGCCGCGATCCGCAGGGAGTCCAAGACACTATCATCTGGAATCAGGTATGGCGTCTGAATCCACAAGCGCTTTTCGGCCGTCTGAATCAGACGCATGTACCCCATTTTAATCTGCTGGAGGTCAGAATCCGGACCACTGGATACAATCTGCAGGCTAGTTTCTCCCTTAACCTTGGTCAACGGGAAGTACCGGTGATCAATCTGATCATCTTTAAATGGATGGTCGCGATCCGTGGCGTTCCAGTCCAGCATAAACCGTGCCTGAAGGGAAAAGACCCCGGAACCGACGATCCGTAAATGCGTGTCGCGCCAGTACCCGAATTTTTCCTTACGCCCCAGGTACTGGTCCCCGATGTTAAAGCCACCGACGTAACCAATCTGACCGTCAATCGTCACGATCTTTCTGTGATCACGGAAGTTCAGCCGAAAGTCAATGACCGCTGAACGCGTTCCCAGGAAGGGCTCCACGTGACCGCCGACATCCATCAACGGTTTGAAGAATCTTTTCCACGTTCCCATGGACCCCCATGGATCGTAGATGACCCGCACTTCGACACCCGTTCGCGCCTTCTTTACCAATAGGTCCAAGATGTCATTTCCTATCTGGTCGTTATAAAAGGTGTAGAATTCAATATGAATACTGGAGTGGGCTCGTTCGATGTCTTCCATCATCAGGTGAAATAGATCATGGCCATCCGTGATTACGCGGACCCGGTTCTTCCGGGCCAAGAAAGCGTGGTCCGTTTCCATAAACATATTGACCATGTTGATGACTGAGTGACTGATCTGATCAGCCGGCATGATCTGCGTCCCAATCTCTTCGCGCTGCTGTGATAAGCGCTCATCGAGTTGAACCGCGACCTGCCGTTGCAAACGAAACATTCGCCCTTTTGGAAGTTTTCGACCGATGAAGGCATAGGCAATAAACCCAACGATTGGTAAGAGCACCAACACCAACATCCACGCCCACGTCGCCGCGATATCTCGTTTCTCCCGGAAAACCGTCACAAAGGCTAATGCCGAGTTGACCACCACAATGATTTCTAGGATGAGCATGTAATTCACATTCACGTGTAAACCCTCCTCTATTCTCTGTGATTTCATGATACGCTAAATCATTCAAATGTCTTTACTTTTCTTTAAACTTTTCGCCAGAAATAGTAATTTTTCGATAGGAGGTTCATACCATGCACACTGATTTCATCTCATTGATTGGCGGCCTACATGGCACTAGTCCAATTCGCGTCTTTCACTGGATTTTTCGCGATAGCCCAGCCGTGGGTATCATTATTTTAGCGGGCGTCGTGCTCTACGCCATCTACCGATACATGAACCGGCGTTAACGCCACGATTTTACGGCCTGAATCAGACTTGCTCGGCCGCTACCAGATTAGAAAAAAGTCCGGACCATCAATTATTGGTGATGGTTCGGATTTTAATTTACTCTAAAAACTAGCTGCCGGATTTCCCAACTGACTGGCTCCGGTACTGTAGTTGATTTTAATTCCAGCTTGAATATTAAAAATATAGACGTTATAAGAAATACCAGCACTACCGACCGATTTGGCCTGCATGTGAACACCGCGTGCCACCAGTTCGTTGCCACGAAAGACCGGCTGAACTTGATAACGCACGTAGTCGCCCGGATGGCTCTTCAAATAACTGGCCACCGGATTTTCATAGGCGGTCATCCCCGGGTCATTTAGTGACCGCGTCCCAGTCATCAAGTTCTTTAGGTTGTTATTTTGCCCCGTCAGCTGGTAACCAATCAAGTGGCTACGATTGTACAGGTAGCCCCGCTTGCCATTGACCGTGTATGGTTTGTTTTTCCAGCCGGTCGGATTGACGTACAACGGTTCCCGTTTGGCGGTTGGCATTGTACTCTTGCTCAACAAGGCATTGGCTGTCGTGACCCTGTTTAAACTATCTAAATTGGCATAGGTTGCCCATGCCCCGCGCTTGGTCGACAATTCAGCCGTTGTAAAGGTTGGTTTGTTGTGATTAACCGCGACAATCTGGGTTCCCGTGTATTTCTGTTCGGCCAAGGCCTTGGTCGCGACCGATTGCTTCGGTGCCGATGTCGCATAAGACGCCGAATCGTTCCCAGCCACCTGACCGACTAAGCTCGAAGCGGTCTCCGTAACCTTTCTAGCGGTGGGATTTCCCTGACTACCCAACCCACCAATAATACCAACTACCAGTAGAAGTAACGCCCCATAAATTGAAATCTGGTTCCGTCCACGACGGCGACGACGCTTGCTCATAAAATCCCTCTCCCTCAAAAATCTCTCTCGTCATAGTCTACCAGAAAAACATACGTTCGTCTCTACTTTTGTGTTATTAATTACAATATTTTATTATTAATAATTGATAATCATTATCATTGTTATGGGAACTTAATGCTTTTTTAACCAGCCCGTGCGCTTTCTGGTCCCCTAGCCATGCTATACTACGCTTAGAGGAAGCAGGCGGTTTGTGTGTTGACCACAAAACTGTTATCATTTTTGATGAGGTGATTTAGACATGAAGAAATCCCGTATCGTTGCCGTCGCTCTGAGCCTACTGGCAGTCTTTGCCATCGGTTTAGCCGGCTGCAGTAAGAGTAGCAAGTCGGGGAGTAACCAACAAGCTAGTTTTAAAAACAAGACCACTAAGAAGGCCGATGTGAAGTCAACGTTGACCAAGTCCAAACAGCTTTGGTACGTGGCTGGTGCCGTCAATTCTAAGAGTAATTCTGGACTGGAAGCTTACCGGTTCAATTCTAACGGCAAAGTGACCGTGTATAACGTTGATAAGTTCTACAAGTCCTACAGTGCTGCCAACAAGGCCAACGCCCTTAACAAGGTTGGGACACTGACCACGACGTTCAAGACCAAGGGGGATAACACCCTCATCAATTTCAAAGGGAAGTTATCCGACATTCCGATGACCCAAAAGTTCACGGTTAAGGACACCTTGACCGGCAAGAACAAGTCGTCGAAGTTGAAAGTCGCCGGCTACCACATCGCCAGAGACGTCGATCAAGACGTTACCAAGGCTGTGTTGGTCAAGGTCGCCAACTAAATACACGACGGAAAACGGTGCCTGCTGGTGCCGTTTTTCTATTGGAGGCAAACGATGCAAAAATTTATCCCCTGGCTACTGGGAATCCTGATTGTTGGTGGCGTGCTCGTCTATCAACAGCTCCGTCATCTCAGTGGCTTCGTGATGCTAGAAACGGTCGTGTTGGGCATCGCCGCGATTTTAGCCATCCTACACATCGTCAGTTTCTTCCATCATAAATAGAAAACGGGTGAACCAGCTGACAGCGCTACCACTTTGGGTTATGATAGGGCCAAAGGAGCGTGATTAATGATGTGCACACATAAGTTCATGCTGGATAACGAACCCGAAGTATTCAAGGAACAACGCGAAAAATTTACCAACCTGGTCGGTGACAACCCTTGGTTGCTACCAGCCCTCGTCTCACTTGAAATAATCCCCGCAACGGTTATGATTCATGGCTTTTGGAAGAATCGTCAGTTAAAGAAACAACTCCAGATTGAAAAGGAACACACGAAGCAACTCATGCTGGAACAGCACCTTCCCGGTCAGCGGAATGGCAAGCCCACGCTACTCGCCGGACCACACCGCAACTTGATTCACCATTAAAAGATCACGTTAGCGTCTGGGAAAAAGTCCCAGACGCTTTTTGCACTCCGAGCTTACAAAAGATAGTTTTCCCCCCCGGTAGACGAACGATCCCAAACCAGGATTATTCGCCTATCAACGTTAATACTCATTGACTAACCGCTATTTGTCTAACCTTTTCCCACAAAAAAACCGTCCCTGGTTAGAGGACGGTCGGACCGCTTACTTGGTTAGGGCAAGTGGCATTCATTTTACTTGGTTAATAAAATGAAGAAAGGTTGGTTAATAGGTTTTTGGTATACGGTTATCCTAACTGGTAAATGTGAAGAATCTGTGAAGAATATTTACGATATAATAATATGACCGATTAGTTTTGCCTAATCGGTTAGTCAAAAAGCGCATTCTCAAGGTCCATTAGGGGGTTGGATTACTTTTTTCTAATCATTTACAGTATATATATCATAATCTCACGTCTAAGTTCTCCTTCAGAAAACGTTTGTTATTGTATTCCTAATTAAATACATAATATTTATCATATGTGTTTGTTGCCCATTTTCCCCATAAATTCGATTATTTCTAAAAAAAAGAAGCGACCCTTTTCGATCGCTCCCCACACTCATTCTAAATTGTTAACAAATCCAATGGCGACTGTAAAATGTAAGTTGGCCGTTCCGCCTTAACGGCAACTGGATCAGCGGCGCCCCACATGGCTGCGGCCGTTGCCACGCCGGCGTTCTTCCCCATTTGCATATCGTAGATGGCATCCCCAATCATGACACTCTCCGCTGCGGCCAAGTTAAACCGGTCTAACAGGTTCAAAATACCATCCGGTGCTGGCTTATAGTGAGCCACCGAGTCCGAGCCACTGATGGCTTTAAACGTGTCGCCCAGACCAATCTGCTCCAAGTTCCGTTGTAACGGGACCGAATGCTTGCTGGACACCACGAAGACGTGGTCACCCTTGGCCTTTAGCTCAGTCAACGCTTCACCCATACCAGCGAAAAGCGTAATTCCGTTCGTTTCGGCTAAGTGGTACTGCTCACGAAAGACCGTATACAAGTCCTGTAATTCAGCCGCGCTCATTGGCCGATCCGCCATCTTAGCAAAGGAAACCTCGATGGGAACGCCCATGTAACCGACCACGGCATCCCGCGATGGCACGGTCAGCCCCTGGAGCTTATATGCGGCTTGGGTCGACGCCACCGCCACATTGCGGGTATCAGCTAAGGTACTATCAAAATCGAACAAAGAATTACGCATTAAATCACCTCGTTAGGATTAGTCGCACTTATCTTCCCCATTCTACGCGCCCGCACCCCCATCTGACCAGCACCTTTTGAAGGGTCAGCCAATCCAGCACAACCGTTTGGTGGTTCTTTTCTCCAACTAATTAACCGTTTTTGAAATGGCCCCCAACTTATAGTATGCTGAAATTGAAGTGGAGGTGTTTCACGTGAAACAATGGGGCAATAAGTATACGACTGAGCTTGGTGCACAAGCAACGGGAAAAATGCACCAGCATATGCTGTGGTTAATGCTAGGCGTTCTTGCCGTTAGCATTATTCTAATGGCCATCAAGCAACCCGGATTAGGCTTCAGTTTGTATGGCTTGGACTTCTTTTTCTTAGCCGACTATTGGACCGTCAGTCTGGCCCACCGCAACCTATTCTTTATCTGGAGTATCCTATTAGGGACGCTAGCAGCGGCCGTGGTCAGCGCCATTGGCCTCTTTATCCTCAGCATTATTTTTCGTCAATAGATCAACGGGTCTGGAACTTTTGTCCCAGACCCGTTTTACGCTCCGAACGTATATAGCGGAAACGTGCGCCAAAAGGCAGTCAATTCCGCTTAACCCCGATAAACAACCAATCCAAGCCCATGATTATTCGTCCGACGTTAATGCTCATTGGCTAACCGCCTTTTATCCCACTCTCCTTTTTAATTTCAATTAAGCTAATGAATCCCAAGCTGGTAATGCTTGTGGCGTCGTGTCCAACAGTGCTTGTTGGTCCGCTGTCAGGAACTCCTTGCGAACCACGACTTCGTAGACGAAATCATTCATCCAGTCGTCAGTCATCACAAAGTAGCCCTTCTCACCATTCTTTTCGCCCCAACTGTTTTCAACCTTCCAACGAGTCGGATCACCTTTGACCAAGTCGACCCCGGTCAGTGTCATGGCATGAGAAACCTCGGCTTCACCGGTTGCCAGGCGTTGGGCCTTCGTCAAGCTCAGATCGACACCAAACAAGTCAGCGGTCTTGAACAGGTTGCTATCGAGGAAGCCCCGTTCGCGACTCATCTGTTGCAAGACGTCATTGCCAAACCAAACGGCATCGCCGGCCTGTAACTGCGCAATAGCAGCTTCTTTCAGCACAGCCATTGGTTCATTCAGGAAGGTAATGTGCTTACCACCAACAATATTGTCCTGACTTGGCAAACTGTATAACTTGTCAAATGGCTTTTCGGGTGAATTACTCAACACGACGTAATCGTCGAGGTCGACATCAAAGTACTTGTCAAAGAAGCCCTTCGGTGTCAGACCAGCGTCCAAATGGTACCCCTTATCATCATCCTTGTATTCCAAGTCAAACGTGGTTGGCGGCTCGCCAAATGAGTAGGCCGCCATCCGGTAAACTTCCTTCATGTCCGCCGTGCGTTCGGCCGCAATATCGGCATCACTAGCGCCATCCGCGACCAATTGCCGGAGGGCTAAAGCATCCTTGCGTAACTTCAGGTTCAACGCCGCACCGAAGCCAGTCGTGTCGTTGGTGTTAAAGGATTCTGGCATCGCACTCACTGGAACGACCCCGTACTTTTGAATCAGCGCAGCCCCCATGGCCCATTGCCCACCGTCGCCATTGGGATAACTCAAATAGGCGGAGACTTCCCGGTCATCTAACGGCTTCGTCGCCGTCGCTAAAACGCGGTCGTAGAAAATATTGGCGCGTTCAACCTTATCCCAGAAGAACAAATAACTCTGAGACAATTCGAAGTCCTTCACGTTGTATTTTGCTGCAAATTGGTGCCGCACAACGTTTAACGTGGAGAAGAGCCAGCACCGGCCAGAATGTTTCTGGTTGGAGACCTTACCCGTATCGAGTTCAACGGAGAAGGTTCGGTTCAAACGAACCGTAGCTTGTGGGTCTTCAGCAGCGTTGAGGACTCCGTTTTTAATCACGGCCCGGGCGACAACGTCGTGGGCGGGTTGCTTTTGTAAATCAGCACGTAAATCCGCAGTCTCAGCAGCGGTTAATTCATGTTCAGTCTTAGTTTCTGGCATAAAATGACTCCTCTCTCCTGGATTTTCATGAGAAGACTCATGAAAATCTCATAATTAAAGTTGAATTCATTCTAGCGCTTTTGAAGCGGAATGGCAATTTATTTTAAGCAGGCGACTAAAGGCGGTTAACTAGCGAGCATCAACGCTCGCCAGTTAACCGCTTTTTTTCCCCACTCTCGTCACGTTCTGGAAATCAATTTAATTTTGGTGTTTCATTTTCTACGGCCCGTAATGCGAGTTGTCGAACTAACGCCACCAACTCGTCGTGCTGTTCCGCCGGCACGTCCGCCAACAGATTATCCGCAACTTCCTGCCGCAATTTCACAATTTCTGGATAAAGTTCCTCGCCCCGCTTGGTCAAGGACAACTCATAGACTCGCTTGTCGGCCTTGGATTGGCGCTTGCGGACGTAGCCTAAATTGACCAACTGATTAATTGCCCGCGTCACGTTGCTCGGGTTGAGATAGGTTAAGTTAATTAACTTATCCTGAGTCAGCCGCGGCCGTTCATGAATCCGTAAAATGTAATAGTACATGCTGGCATTGAGCCGGTATGGTTGGAGACGCCGGTCGAGAGCAATGCGCGTATAACGGTTCGCAATGGAGAGCCATTTCAGAATATCTGGATCATTACTACTGGTGACCATAAGCCGCCTCCTTCCTAAATTTACGTGCGCAAGCATATACTATTTTTTCCAAAAAGTCAAGGTGCCCACTACCCACGCAACGCCGACAAAAAAGGCAGTCAGCGACCGCTGAACTGCCTTCACGTTATTTACGCTTAATAAGCCATATCATTGATGTTTGCTCGACGGGTCTTCGATGAAGTCCAGAATGGCACCTTCACCACGCCGACGATCTTATCCTTGTCGACAAAGCCCCAGTAACGGCTGTCGTTGGACACACTTCGGTGGTCACCCAACACGAAGTATTTGCCCTTTGGCACAACAGTAACCTTACCATTGCCCCAGCCGTTGCTCTTTTCCAGGCTAGCTAACGTCCAGTTACCGGTCCCAGATGTCCGTTCGCTCTGGCTAATGAAGCTCTGCTTGATCTTCTTATTGTTCACATAGATATAACCGTTCTTACTAGCAACCTTATCACCCGGCAACCCGATGACCCGCTTAACATAGTTGGTGTTGGTCTTCGCCGCAGGATCTTCGCCGTGGGCATCAAACACAATGACGCTAAGGTGTTTGACCTTGGACTGCTTGAACGCAACGACCTTTTCGTCATTTTGCAGGTTCGGTTCCATCGAAGGTCCGTCGACCCGTACGCGGGTGAAGACGAAGGCCTTGATGGCAAAAGCAATGGCCAACCCAATGACGATGGGGATGACCCAACTCATGACTTCCTTTAGTACTTTCATAATGAGCGAGACTCCTTATTTTTCAGAGATAAAATGATTTACACTAATCATACACCCCGAGCGGACGGCGGAAAACACTTTCTGCTTGGGGTCGCTTACAATCTTACCATTTACCGGCCCAAAGTCCCACGATTTCCTAGAATTTAATGGTACTGAAACTATTTTGACAAACTCACCGCCGAAACGGCGCGAATCCCGGCTTGCAAATTCGCCGGTTTGCGGCAATAATGGAGAAATACCTCTACACGATGACTAAATCGACGTAAAATGGCCGCACCGTTTACCAGCCCATATCTGCTGGCTGGTAAGGCGATGGACCAACCACACGCACGACATAACATATGACTCTAGAAAGGGGCTAACTTATGAATCCTACTCTCACCAAGCGTCGGCTGGCCTGGCTGACGCTGCTCTTGGGGACGGTGAGTGCAACGGGGCCGCTCGCTATCGACCTGTACCTACCCGCACTCCCCCAAATGAAAACCCAATTCGCCACGACGGCCTCGCTCATGCAACTAAGCATTACGGCTTGTCTGATTGGCCTAGCATTGGGGCAACTGATTGCCGGTCCGCTCTCTGACCAATATGGCCGCCGGAAACCTTTAATTATTGGGTTTATCCTCTTTGGCCTCGTTTCCTTGGCCATGGCCTTTATCCACTCCGTCGCCCTATTGATCATCTTACGGTTTATACAGGGGCTAGCGGGGGCAACCGGTCAGGTCCTGGCCCGCGCCGTGGCCCGCGACCTCTTCTCCGGTGAGCGACTGACCCACTTCTACGCGTTACTCAACACGGTCAACGGGGTCTTCCCGATCATCGCACCGATTATTGGGGGCTTCATGATCCGTTATGTCGACTGGCAGGCCATTTTTATCCTGTTGGCCATCATCGGGATCGTCATCGCCATCGCGGTCGCCGTGGGCTTACACGAGTCCCTACCGGTCGATCAACGGCAAACGGGGGGCTTCAATGCCTCGTTAGTTGCCATGGGCAAGCTGACGGTCCAACCCAGCTTCTGGCCACTGATCTTAGCGACTGGGCTAGTTTACGGGGCCCTATTCAGTTACATTTCGGCGTCGACCTTCGTCTTCCAAACGGGCTTCGGCATGGCACCCCAGACGTTTAGCCTGCTGTACGCCTTTAACGGCCTGGGCATCGTGGTCGGCAGCAATTTACCCGGGCGACTGGCGGGACACTTCTCCAATCGCCAACAGGTCACCGGCCTCTTGCTCGCGGCCACCACGGCTAGCGGTATCCTGCTGATTTCGCTGCTATTTCCCGCTAACGTCTGGCTGGTCGCCGGACTGGTCTTGATTCTGGTGATCCTCATCGGGGCGCTGTTGACGCTGACCGTGACGATCATCATGGATCAGGCCACCCACAACGCCGGGAGTGCCTCGGCCGTCATTGGCCTGTCGCAGGATGCCTGCGGGGGAATCGTTTCTCCCCTAGTTGGGGTCAGCGGTAGCTCTTACGCCGCTATGAGCGTGATGCTGCTGGTCTGCAGTCTGGGCGCATTCGGCTTGGTCAAGTACCAAGGCCATCATATTAAATCATAACTGAAAAGCACGTACGCCAAAGGGCGGTTAGCCAGTGAACATTAACGGCGATAGACCAATCATCTTGGTCTTGACTTGTTTGTCTACTGGCGACAAGTGATGTTGACTGCCTTTTGTCACCCGCGTTCGAAACGTAAGTAGGGCCTGAGATTTTCGTCTCAGGCCCTACTTCTGTTTACGCCTGCCGCGCCCATTGCGTGAGTTGCGTGGCGACGTTTCGTAAAATTTTAATACCCAACTGATAATCCGGCTCGGAGCCCATCATGCGAAATGCCAGCGTCCACGTGTCATGGTAAATACTGACGGTCAGCTGAAAGTTGGGCATCGGCCGGTACGCACCCGCAAAGTAGATCTGGGTGACCGCAATGCCCTTGAAGTCCAGTCGCGTATGATCGATGTGCCCAAAATTAGCAAAGGAAATCGCCGCGCTAGTATGGCGCTTACGCACTAGCCGCCGCACCAACTCCGGTGGCAAGGCACGGCTCATCCTGCTGAGCTCGACCAATGGCGGTAGGTAAGCCATCGACTCCCGCAGCTGACTGATTGTCGTTTGCGTGCGTTTGACCACCTCTTGGAACTTTTCGCCCTCCTGCACGGTAATCGGGATCGGCATTTCACTGGTCAGATTGGCGACCTGAACGATGTTGGTCGCAGCAACCGGGCCGTGCAGCCGCAGGTCGACCTGATAGGGAATCACGAGTTGCCGCTCACCAGTCAACGTAAAGAGCGCACACGCGTAAGCCGCCAACAAGACGGCATTCATGGTCACGCCCTGCTCCCTGGCCTTCTGACGCAACCGTCGACTTTCAACTTGGGGAATGATGGCCTCGCCCCGATGATGGTGAATGCCGCCATTAAATTGGGGCATCGCCTCGCTGGAGCGTAACGACTGGCTAGTTGGCGCACTCTTTTGGGTTCGCAAGTGAGCCAAGATCTTTCGGACGCTACGTTCATTCGTAAAATTAGTTAAATTCTGACCCGCATAAGCCGCGGCCAGAAGATAGAGATAGTGTTTAAAGCCCTCACCGTCCGTCAACAGGCGACTCATCGACAGTCGTAACTGATCGTAGTCGTCCATGTGAATGACCTGGATCTTCAATTGGGGGCCTACGAGCACATCGAGTTGTGCCCGCCCGGGGTCATGACTCACGGTATATTCTTCAACAACGTGGGCCCCAGTCGTGGTGTCCTCCTCGAATCGATTCCACCGGAAATTGTAGCGGCTAAAAATCTGGGGAACGACGGTCTGCGTTGTGCGGACAGCCGCCTGCAACTGCACGACGTCGATGGGGTGCGTTAAACTCAGCGTACACTCGAGTAGCGGATAAGTTTGCGCCGCATCCAGCGTCGGCATTAAGTCTAACGGTTCGCCATGAAAATTCATGCTACCACCCCTCCTTGATTGATTAGCCACAGTATAACAAAGAGTGGCGCCATTTCTCTATTCCGGCGACGCGACATTGCTAAAAATTAATAGTCTCGTAATCTGACGGTCCTTTCCCCCGCAAAATTGGTGGTAACTCCGGTCCGGTCTGTTAGAATGGAAGAAACGAATCTAAATTCATGAGGTGAATCTTTTGGTAAATCAAGCACCCGTATCCTGTAACGCCACATTAATCGTGACCAGTCACCGCGTCTTTCAACCCGATCTAAATGAGCACGAATCCGTCTTTGGCGGCAAAATTCTCTCACTCGTAGATGACAGCGCTTCCGTTGCTGCCGTGCGGCTGACCCACAAGACGGTCGTCACTGCCTCATTTGACCACGTGAGCTTTCTCCAACCCTTCCACCTGGACGACTCCATGTTCCTTGAAGCCTACGTTTCTGGGACCGGCACCCGCTCACTGGAAGTCTTTGTAAAAATTATTGGTGAAAATCTGACCACCGGCGAACGCTTCGTGGGCTACACCTGCTTCATCACCTACGTTATTGAGGACCGTCGCTCAACGACGCCCCTGCCGCCCGTCAAACCGATGACCGACGAACAACGTTACATCGTTTCCGGTTACGAAAAGCGGAGTGCGCAGCGGAAACAACGGCGTGCCGAACAGATCGAGCTTAACGGTCACGTTTCGGTCGACTCCCCGTGGCCCATTTAAAAAAGTTTCATGTGAAACAAAACGACTGACTCACTACTGTTTTTAGTAGCGGCGTCAGTCGTTTTTTAGGTTAGTTTGTTCCACGTGAAACAGTTGCCCATTCACTGGCCAACACACCGTACGCGTACAGGTCGAGCCATCGACCGTCCTGAAAAACGGCCTCCCGATTCACGCCCTCGCGAACGAAGCCAACCGCCTCATAGGCATGGATGGCGGCTTCATTATTGGCATTGACCTCTAACGTCACCTTATGTAATCCCAACTCGTTAAAGGCAAATGACAGGATCGTGTTCAGTGTATCCTCGCCATAGCCCTGGCCCCGGTCACTCGCCACCGGCAACGCAATGCCCAACGTTGCCCGGCGATTCTTGAAGTACACATCGTCGAGCATGACCCAGCCCAGCAACCCATCATCAGCATTGGCGCGCACCATGAAGAAGAAATGCTCGTTACTGTCCGGTTCGGCGGCCAACTCACTATACTCCGTTGCCGTCCAAGGATGGAAGGCATCCGCCGATAAGTTCCGCAACAAACCGGGCTCCCACTGCGTATCCTGTAGCCATTCGGCATCCCCGTCCCGCATTTCCGTTAAGTGAACCCAATTTCCTTGTACGACATCCTTCATCTTTAGCGACCCCCTCACGATATTGCTCTAACTGTACCACAAGTCACCCAGCCGCCAAAATAGTTGGTGCCCACCACTAAATCAACTATAATGGTCCCAAACAAAAGGAGGACGAGAATTTATGAAAATTACTGTTATTGGCGCCACCGGTATGGCCGGTTCAGCTGTTGTAGAAGAGGCTTTACACCGCGGACATCAGGTGACCGCCCTGGCCCGTTCAGCCGAAAAGTTGACGGCCCTGCCCGAAGACTTTAACTTAACCACGCAGGTGCAAGATGCCTTTGCCTTGACCGCTGCGGACCTTGCCGACGCCGACGTAATCGTTGACGCCTTCGCAACAGCGCCAGATGAGGCTTACTTGCACATCGATCTCGCTACCAAACTAGTCAGTCTTTTACGGGGCACCGATCATCCCCGTCTCGTCTTCATCCTCGGTGCCGGTAGTTTACAGACCGGCGAAGATAAGCATTTATTCGTCAACGACATTGCCAAGGATCCCAACGCAGCCGGCTTCATTAACATTCCCCAAAGTCAGCTCAAGGAACTCAACTTCTTACGCGACGTCGACAACGTCAACTGGGTCGGCGTGTCTCCCGCAGCGAACTTCCACCCCGGGGATGCCGTGCCCGCACTGTTAGGCGTTGACAACTTGTTATTCAACGCGCAAAAGGAATCTGGTACCTCTGCTGGCACCATGGCGGTCACCATCCTCGATGAGATTGAAAACCCTCAACATCACCAAACCCGGTTCACGGTCGCTGACAAATAACGTCAGTCACCAACTGAATCAAAAACTTTCTAGCGTCGTCCGTTCCCTCGGACGGCGTTTTTTGTTATGATTACCGATGGCTAAATGCCATACCTTCTCTATAGAAAGTTGCGATTATATTGAAAACTCGATTAAACTGGCGAGAAATGCTGTTTATCGGCATGATGCTCTTTGGCCTCTTCTTTGGCGCCGGTAACCTGATCTTTCCCGTCTTCTTAGGCCAACAAGCCGGTCACCACGTCGGTGCAGCCATCATCGGTCTGCTGCTGACGGGGATTGGATTGCCCCTACTAGGAGTCGCTGGTATCGGTCTGACCCGCAGCGAGGGGGTCTTTGACCTCGCCAATAAGGTCAACCGACCGTTCGCTTACGTCTTTACGATTCTCCTGTATCTGACCGTGGGCCCCTTCTTTGCCGTGCCTCGACTGGCCACAACGTCATTTCAGATTGGCCTCGCGCCCTTTGTCCCACAGTCTCACCAGGCCTTGACGCTCGCCCTCTTTTCCGTACTTTTCTTTGCCGTCTCATGGTGGCTAGCTCGGAATCCCGGCAAGCTGATGACCTATATCGGTAAATGGCTGACCCCGTTATTTCTGATTCTATTGGGACTCCTAATGCTTGCTGCCTTCATCAAGCCGATGGGGGGCTTTGCTACGACCGCTCACGGCGCCTATGCCAGCAGTCCCTTGCTCCGTGGCTTTACCGAAGGCTACAACACGCTAGACGCCTTGGCCTCATTAGCTTTTGGCATTGTGGTGATCGACAGCATTCGGGCACTCGGCGTCACCGATCCCGGTCAAATCGCCAAGGACATCATCAAGGCCGGCACCATCAGCGTCCTCCTGATGGGCCTGATCTACACCTTACTTGCCTTGATGGGCACGATGAGTTTGGGTCAATTTAATCTCGCTGAAAATGGCGGCATTACGCTCGCACAGATCGCCAATTACTACTTTGGCGCCTTTGGGAACGCTCTGCTTGCCCTGATTGTGATCATCGCGTGTTTAAAAACATCGATTGGTTTAATCTCCGCGTTTGGCGACACGTTACACGAGATGTTTCCTAAATTGTCCTACACAACACTGACCATCTTCGCCAGTGTCGTGCCCTGCTTGATTGCTAACGTTGGCCTCACAAAAATGATCACCTACTCCACACCAATATTGATGTTCCTCTACCCACTAGCCATTGTCCTGATCATCCTCGCCGTCCTGTCACCATTATTGGGAACCAGTCGCTGGTTATGGGGCCTCAGCATTCTCTTCACCATCATCCCCGCCATCTTCTCTGGCGTTGCGGCACTGCCATTAGCGTTACAGCAGGCTGGGTGGATTCAAGGGATCTTAGCCCTAAACGGCCAGCTGCCTTTAGCCAGTCTTGGCTTCAGCTGGGTCGTTCCCGCACTGATCGGTGTCGTTTTAGGTAAAGTTGTTGCCGTGGTTAAGGGAGCATAACTCACTTTCTGGGCAATTAATTCCCCGTTCGCTCGTAATATCTGGTATGATAGTTGTAATTAAAATCTCATATTCTCATATTTCGAACGAAACGAGGTGTTTAGGATGACTCAAGACCGTTACCCAGTAACCCCCGCCAAGATCGGCGTAAGTCTATTGACGTTGGTGTTACTCTTTGCCATGTTGTTTATTCAGCAGCCCGTCATTGTTGCCTTTCTCTGCTTTAGTTCGTTAATCACGGCGATGCTCCATTTCAATGTTTTTGAAAGCACCACCGACACAAATCCCCTCAATAAGATCGACCTGACGATTCAAATCACTTATCTGATTCTTTCCATTGCCCGGGCCTTCATTATCGGGAGTCACCCTTAATCCGTTACTTAACAATAATCAAACTATCAAGCGAGGGCCTGGGACTTTTGTCCCAGGCCCTTTGTGTGCTCCAAACGTACATAGTCAAAACGTGCGACAAAAAGCAGTCAACTCCGCCTAACCCCGATAATAGACAACCAATCCAAGCCGGAACTACTCGACTATCGCCATTAATACTCACTGAATAACCGCCTCGTCCCACGCTCGCTTTTTTTGCTGAAATTCCAATCAATTTGCGCTAAACTAAGGAAAATTCATCGACAAAGGATGGGCTCCCGTGAAAAAATACGCAATTTTCGACTTAGACGATACCATACTCGACTTTACACGCGGTGAAACGGAGGGCATCACCGCGATTCTTAAGAAATACGGTGCGCCCGACGTCCAGCGTGGCTTTGATATCTACGTTCAGCTCAACCGTGACATCTGGCAGCGCATCGAACAAGGGGCCCCGCGCCAACCCCTCCTCAACGAGCGATTTGCACTGACCTTTAACGCCTTGGGAATCACGGTCGACGGCACAGCCCTGGAGACCGAATACAACGATATGCTCAACCACAATTTCTATACGCTCCCCGGGGCCCGTGACCTGCTGGCCCACCTCAAATCCGCCGGTGTACATCTCTTAGTCGGCACGAATGGGACCAAACACACGCAGCTCAGTCGCCTGGCCGGTTCCGGTATCGACGCTTACTTTGATGCCGTCTATATCTCCCAAGACATCGGCTTCAACAAGCCCGACCCCCGCTTCTTTGCACCGATTTTTGCACAACACCCCGATCTGACCGCCGCCAATACCCTGATGGTGGGTGATCGCTTGCAGTCAGATATTCTGGGCGCCAACAACGTTCGGCTTCCGAGTATCTGGTACAATCCTCAACACACTTCTAGTTCGGTTGCCTATCGACCCACGTTTGAAGCTACCGATTTTGTGACCGTGGCCCGGCTCATTCTAGCATAGTCGCTTAGCCCCACTCCATCTCCGTAACGGGTTTACTGGCGGGTGTTGGTAGCGGGGACTGCTGCAGGAAGGCCAATTCTCGTAAGGCTTCCCACTCGCTCTTTGGCACCAATACCGCCGCGTGTATATCATCCGCGTCCGTTGGTGTAATCACGATGGTTTCCTTTAGTTGGTGAACCGCCGTCAAGAGCTCCATTAGGTCAGCCTGCGCTATTTCTGGTGAGTAATGCTTCATCACTAAATCTCCTTTTATGGTCACAAAACTCGCCCGTTAGCGTTGAAAATGACGTTAACGGGCGAGTTCTTTGACGCGTTCTATTTTATCTGTTGGTTGGTCCCGGCGCCACCTTCGTTATCGGCTTCACCGCTAGCCCAAACCTTCGTTGCATAAACGGCGTTAAACAGTAATGCCGCTTGCAGTGCCACCTGAGACAGGTTCGCTCCCAGGGACCCAATCTTGGTCACACCCATCAGCGTCTGCACGGTCAACGTCCCCCAATAAATGACGTTGGCAATGTTAACGACGATCCACAGTGACCAGTTTTCCTTGAATTTCAGAATATAGAGCAGTTGTGCAATCAGACTGACTACGAAATTGATGGAATCAAAGTAGGGCAGCTGACCATGTAGCATCGCTAGGACGACCCAGCCAATGATCCAGGCCACAAACGCGCCCACAAAGATCATATTACGCGTCTGCTTAGCGAAGGAATGGGTCGCCTCATCGCGCCCCCACATCACCCAGCCAATTGGTTGCGAGATGACGTAGATAATATCCATCGCAAATGACCCGTAAGCATGGCTGATCCATGCAATGTACGTCATCGCCAGGCATTGTACCAGACCAAAGATGAAGGAGATCTTCCGGCCCTTCATCCCGTAGATCAGGCACAAGACCCCCATGACCCCGGAGATCATCCCAATTAAACTATCCGGAACGACCGCATAAACTGCGACCTGTAAAATTAATAAGAGCGAAACATAGATGACCTCAAATTTTTTCCAATTCGTGAAAAGCTGGTTGAACCACCAACCATGTGTCTGCGTATTCGTCATGTTAATCCTCCTAATTTTCAGTTACTAATGTCTCAAGAGTTGCTAGTAAGACACACAGCAATGATAACTGGCTCAGCGTCAATAACCTTACTTGGATCTGCCGTAACAAACGGTCGGTCGCCGGAAATGGATGTTGCCGTTGCCATAGCATTCGAGCTACCAGCACGACGGTGTTCACGATTCCTAGTAACCCTAAGACCCTTTCGTCTAACCAAGCGACTTGCCACGAACCTAAGCCAACGTACAGTAAGCTCAGAATCAGAAAGCTGTGGGCTAAATATCGCCAGCGGTGACGCGTCACACTGATCTGCGGCGGTAGTTGCCGCGTCAGGCTCCAATGCCAGCCGTAAAAGAATACCGTCAGCACCAGTCCCACAATCTTTAATCCCGTCAGCATCCATTTCCTCCCCTCAAGCCAGCGGAACATAGCATGAGTTTACCGTCGCTCCACCTAGCTGGCTAGATATTCAGCCTCATCCGTTCGGTGACCTTCTTTATGTAAAAAACCACTGATTTTCGCCACGCCCGAAACCCTTCAGCACCCAAGTGGTTAGAGTTGATAATTATCTCACTACAGCTTTCAACTTTACCAACGCTCCGTGTCATTCATGCAAAGAATGTGTAAAGTTTATGTATACTAATTATTAATTAAATAATAATTAGCATCTTCTTTGTTATTAATACTTAATTATTTGCAAACAAAAAAGGTCTGGGACAAAATCCCAGACCTTTTTGTGTTTCCAAATTTATATTGCGGAAACGTGTGACAGAAGGCAGGCAACTCCACTTAACGCCTTTCGACCCACTCTCTTTTTGACCGCCAAGCTTACTTTACTTTGGCAATCTTTCCTTGTTCGATGTAGACACTCAAAATGGCAATGTCGGCGGGATTGACCCCGCTGATCCGACTAGCCTGTGCTAACGTTTCGGGTTGGATCTTCTTTAATTTTTGGTGAGCTTCGGTTGCGAGACCGTCAATGGCATCGTAATCGATCTTAGCGGGGATGGCCTTGGCCTCCATGCGCTTCAGCTTGGCCACGTTGTCTTCGGCCTTCTTGATGTACCCAGCGTACTTCAATGAGATCTCGATCTCCTCAACGATGTGCCGGTCCACCGACTGTTCTGGAGCCGGGATGAACTGCAACAACGTTTGGTAATCGACGTATGGCCGCCGTAAGAAGACTGCGGCTAACACCCCATCTTGAAGGGGCTTATCACCATGACTCTCAATGAAGGTGTTGATCGCGTCGTTGGGCTTGATGCGAATGCTGTTCAACCGGTCGATTTCGGCCTTCAAAGCAGCCTTCTTCGCCAAGAAATCGGCGTAGCGCTCGTCGCTGATCAGACCTAAGTCATGACCCTTCGCCGTCAAACGTAGGTCGGCGTTATCATGCCGCAAAATCAAACGGTATTCTGCTCGACTCGTCAGTAAACGGTAAGGTTCCTTGGTACCCTTGGTCACCAAGTCGTCGACCATGACCCCAATGTAGGCATCGGAACGCTTCAACGTAAACCCTGGCTTGCCCAGTGCCCGTAACCCGGCGTTGATCCCAGCTAACAGTCCCTGACCAGCGGCTTCTTCGTAACCAGAAGTCCCGTTCGTTTGGCCCGCCGTAAACAGGTTCTTCAACGGCTTTGTTTCCAAAGTTGGCCGCAATTGGTAGGGGGAAACAACATCGTATTCGATGGCGTAACCCGGCCGCATCATTTGCGCGTCTTCTAGCCCCTTGATGGAGTGTAGAATCTTCTGCTGAACTTCTTCTGGCATCGAGGTTGAAAGGCCTTGGACGTACCATTCATCAGTGTTACGGCCTTCTGGTTCCAAGAAGAGTTGGTGCCGTGGCTTGTCAGCGAACCGCACGATCTTATCTTCAATGGATGGGCAGTAACGGGGACCGACCCCTTCGATAACACCCGTAAACATTGGGGCGCGGTCGAGGTTGGCCTTGATGATCTCATGGGTCTTTTGGTTAGTGTACGTCAACCAGCAAGACAGTTGATTCTTGATGTCGATGTAGGCATTGTCTGGCGTCGTAAAGCTAAAGTGGTTCGGCTCCTTGTCCCCAGGCTGCTCCTTGGTCTCATCGTAGTGAATCGTGTTGCCGTCGACCCGTGGTGGCGTCCCGGTCTTGAACCGTTCGAGGTCAAACCCGTATTTTGGCAGGTTGGCCGTCAATTTGTTAGCGGGTTGGGAGTTGTTCGGACCAGACGAATACATCAGTTCCCCGATGATGATTTTGCCCCGAGCAGCGGTCCCTGCCGCGATAACGACAGCCTTGGCGCTGTAACGCGCACCCGTGTTGGTGATGACCCCCTTGCAGGCGCCGTCTTCCACGATCAAATCGTCCACGATTCCCTGACGCAGAGTCAAGTTAGGTTCGCGTTCGATGGTGTGCTTCATTTCGGCATGGTAGGCGTGCTTGTCGGCCTGAGCACGTAAGGCGCGGACGGCCGGTCCCTTACCGGTGTTCAGCATCCGCATCTGCACGTAGGTCTTGTCGATGTTGCGGCCCATCTCGCCACCCAACGCATCGATTTCACGAACGACGATACCCTTTGCGGGGCCACCGACGGATGGATTACATGGCATAAAGGCCACCATGTCCAAGTTGATCGTCATTAATAAGGTTTTATTTCCCATCCGGGCGGCAGCTAATGCGGCTTCGCTACCAGCATGGCCGGCACCCACGACGATAACGTCGTAGTCCTGACCGGGATATTCAATTACTTCAGTCATTGGTTCTTTCCCTCCATGCTTAACTGCCACTGACGGCGGCTAAACGGTCTCTTTTGATTTTTCTAAAACTAGATTAATGTAAATTTATCGCACTCCGGTTGCCAGTAACACTGACCACCACTATTCGTTATTTCCTAAAGGTTGAAAGATGAAATACCTGTCTCGCACCAGTATTGGCAAGGATTCGCACCATTAAGATAGTGTGAAATTGCCGCACTCCGGC
>NZ_AZDP01000022.1 GCF_001435525.1 Levilactobacillus koreensis JCM 16448 | reverse complement strand
TAAAGACAATACTAATTTATATTATTTCGTATGACAACTTGACAGGGACTAGCACAAATTTCTAATTGCCATTTTCCTACATTTTACGACCGCCATATACAAGTAAGTAGTAATGGCCCTTTTGAAACAAATCTATTATTCCTTTGATGATAAATATGAGAAAGACTAGGAAATAGGTGTAACTTTGTACGGTACTAAAGTAACTATCTATTTGCTTTTTGTAATGACTATAGAATTGTCTCATATTTGTTTAGACCTCTTTTATAGGAATATGAAGGAAATAGTTCGGGAAGCGATACCAGCTGCTGTTTTGTTTAATCCGACTTCCATCAGCACTTTTTGCAAAACAGTCTCGATTTTTCCATCAAAGGCAGCCGCAAGTTCAGCAGCTTGATTGATGCGCTTCCAGTTCAGACCGATTAGCTCAAGGCCACTCGATTTTGCGATTTTTTCATATTCTTTTTTCCCCATCTTTTTAAGGCCAGCTTTGAGTAATTTGGCGGCGGCTTTTGCAGTCATACCGGCCTTACCACGTTGATCCATATTGTTAATCATAGTTTTTGCATAAGATGGGTCGACGAAATCGCTTGGGTCATTTTGAATACTAGCACGAATGCTCAATAGAATGGATTGAACTTGTTGTACTTGGCCTTCAGTTAATTGGTTTGAGACGTCTTGATTAAATACCGGGTGGTTGAAATCCATGCCCGCCCATGAATCAGTTGTTGAACTATCTTTAACAGTTGTTGTTGAATCAACCGTGTCTGCGTGTGCGTCACTTAACGCGGAACCAGTTTGTACACCTAACGTACATAACATTAATCCAGCAAGCAATAGTGATGTTTCTTTAACCATGATTCTCATGTGTGTGTCCTCCCTTTTCTTTTGGAATAAGGTTAATACTAATGATGTTTATGGGGAGAAAAAAGAAACGAGATGGTTACATGGATAAACGTAAAGGGATAGTTGCGGGTTGTGACAGTACCGGCAGTATTGCTCGGCGATATCTCGATTAAAGAATATACAAGGGAACAAAATTTCGGATATTAAGATCATGTAATAAACTTATTGAAGCGATATGTAGTGTAAAATTCTGTCAATAGAGTAATGTTGCCTATAACTCAAGCAGTGGATTTTCTACCCTAGCATGTTAAGTTATAGGCAGCGTTAGTAAAAGTAAGCCGTATAATTATGTCTACTTAATTTGGTAGACAACGGTTTTTGATGGTGTAATCCATTTGTCTTCAATAACGACGTAGCAACTAATTAGACTGAAAACAATGACTAGTAGCGAGACTAAAATGATGGTCTTATGTAAACTATTATATTTGGTGTTTCGCCACATGACATACATGGGTAAAAAGATCCCGACTGGCGGGAGAAGAACTGAAACCATTGCCAGTAAAATCAAAATGATTCCCTCGTCAGTATTTTGATAGGGAGACGTGTTGATTTTTTTTAACTGTTTCCTTTTCTCAGCAATTTGCTCGTTGTTGACATCAATTTGTTCTTTTAGTTCTGAGTTTTCCTTTAGTAATTTATCAATTGACATTTTATAAATATCGCTGAGCTGAATTAGATTGTCCAGGTCTGGATAGCCTCGACCATTTTCCCATTTTGAAATGGATTGGCGGGTGACGTGTAGAATTGTGGCAACTTCGTTTTGTGAAAATCCTTGTGCAATTCGGGCACTTTTTAGTTGCAAGCTAAAATCTGCGATTAGATATTCCTCCTGTGTAAGAAAATTTTTTGATGAATATAAATTATATTGTCAAATCTAATACTATACTAAAAAAAACATTATGAAAGCTGTAGATTTTATTTTAACGTGTTTATTGACCGATGGTATCGGTAATGTAACGAAAAAATTGGTCCCAGAAATCACAAAACGATTTCTAGAATCAATTTTTAATTGCTAGAATTCAGGGACTGTCCCAGTCCCTTCCTACAAGGGCTAGTTATGTCACAGCCTCTTCATCTAATTCTATCTAGTGCTTTCTCCAAAACCTTTCAAACGAGATTGCAATAATCATCAAAACAGCAAAGAAACATATGTTAATGGCACCAAGCCAAACCCATGAAATTATTCCAGTTAAACCGCTAGGAACAACGGCCGTAAACACCCACAAAGCGGCCTCCATCACGACAAACATGATAAAGTATTGAAACTGACTATAACGGTCCTCACGCAACTCATTCCAATGCGACAACGTATACAATGACGAAAACACGTTTGCAATTGAAAACGCAACGGCCAAAATAATCCTCGTTCTTAATGTATACCCAAAGTTCATTGCCGCAAATACACCTATTAAGATACTAGCCAAAACTAGAAGCATTCTCTTTATTGATATGACCATGACTTATACTTACCACCTTTAAAGTGGAATACACGGCCCTTAGCAAACCCTTTACCAGAAGCCGTATTAAACGTACTACCCAAAGCACCTTTCAATGCAATGCGAAGTGCAAAACCAGTGGCACCACCCAAGTTAGCTAAACGTAACATATAACTTCCCCTTGCTAACTCTTGCAGATAATCTGACATGATACGTTGCTGGACCCACTACCCGAGTTATATGTAACGTCACTTTATTTGAAGAATCTTGTGTTACATATTGCCTCGTTATTTTACCAATTCTACTGCTGGCCTTAACATTCGAAACTTTCTTGATCTTATCACCAGACGTTTCAATCTTATAATTTGCCGACCAAGATAATGCAGAATGATGCACCACATTTAAAGTTGCTGCATCGGCATTAGCCATACCGCCAAATAGGATTGCCAAACAAGTAACCATTGTAACAAATAGTGTTTTCATAGATTTAACCTCCTGATTCGAGGTTAAATCTATGCGTGGCAAGGCATAAGGAACGCTCTATTTACCAATGGGAAACGTACCCTTTACGTCCAAAAAAGGGACCAATTTGAAGAATGTTTGGCCCCTTTTTCATCCTATGAAACATGCTAGCTTGACTAATTACTTACCATCAAAAAGTTCAACTGGACTTTCTTCCATTTGCTTACTAATAGTTCGTTTCCTTCTTTCGACACAAACAACTGCCAAAATTCATCATCTATTAATCATAAGCAAAATAAAAAACCGATCAGCACTCCCCCGAGAACTGATCGATCTAGTCTATGAGCTTAGTTGTGATTCCAAATGGTGTAATTCCGCCGTCCGCACATCGCGAGGCAAGAACCGCCGAATTTCTTCTTCGTTGTAGCCCACTTCAAGCCGCTTGTCATCAAAAATGATGGGGCGCTTGATTAAATCAGGGTACTTTACAACCAAATCAACCAACTGGCTAACCGAGAGCGTGTCTAGGTCAACGTGTAGTTGCTTGAAAACATTCGACCGGGTCGAAATGATGTCTTCACTGCCGTTTTCGGTTAAGCGAAGAATCTGCTTAATTTCGGCTGCGTTCAATGGCTTGGACTTGATGTTCCGTTCTCTGAACGCAATATCGTGTCCCTTCAGCCATGCACGGGCCTTCCGACTGGATGCGCTACTTGGCGCAATGTATAAATTGATCATATCTCAGCACTTCCTTATCGTTGGATTGAGTAACGATAGAAAAAACAATTGACTTAGCTTGGTTGCTACCAAATATTTCACTGAATCATCTAGTAGAACCAACTTATATGTTACCACAATTGAATGAATAATCAACCTTTTTTGGAAACTTTCTAAATTACAGGCAACATTTTTTAGTGAGTTGGTTGTTGTCCCCAACCATTACCTTTGACCCAATCGAATTTGTGATATTAATTAAAAATTGCGGCATTATCGGCGTTAGCTTCGTCACAAGGTTGTTAAAGTTAGCAAATTATCCTCTGATAAGTCATTTTGATTATCCATTAAATTCGCCACGTGTGTCTTTTTCATGGAAATGAATTTATATCCATATAATTAGAATTAATATTCACTTTTAGTCGGATTTTCAATCAAAATTCAACACTCCAAACTAACCGATGTGGCTAAACCGGCGTTTCTTCTATGTAAGGATATTCGTTTTCCCTTTTGTTCACTATTAGTTGTAAAATGAGGGCACTAAATTATTTCCACTAGGAGGAAATTTCCGTGAACGTCTTCTATGCCGTCCTATTGCTAGTACTCGCAACCATCGTCGCCAACACGCTCTACCCGTATTTTCCATTGATTCCACAAGCTTTCTATCAAATCTTCGCCGGTGCCCTGCTGTCACTGGTCCCGCTCTACAACCACTTCGTACTCGAGCCCGAAGTGTTTATGCTACTGATTATTGCACCCCTTATGTTTTACGATGGCAGTAATGCCGACGGAAAGGCGTTGCGCAGAAATATTGGCTCGATTCTCTCCATGGCGGTCGTCTTAGCCATTCTGACAGTTATTCTGATGGGCTACGTGAGTCACGCCATGATTGCCAGCATTCCCCTAGCACTGGCCTTCGCCCTCGCCGCCATCGTCACGCCGACCGATGCCGTGGCCGTGTCGTCGATCACCACTAACATGGCGGTCCCTGAACGCGTCATGGGCATGCTAGAACGCGAGTCGCTCTTCAACGACGCTTCTGGCTTGGTGGCCTTCAGTCTTGCCCTGACCGCATTTACGACCGGTAAATTCTCCGTCGGTGGCGGCATCAAACATTTCTTATTCGTCTTTCTCGGTGGTCTTTTAATTGGCCTGATTCTGGGAGTCATCGCCGTTTGGGCCCGCGTCTACCTGGTTCAAAGCGGAAAGGACTCCGCCAGTGTCATCGTTCCCTACGACGTGCTGGTCCCCTTCCTCATCTATTTGGCTGCGGAACACGCCGGTCTATCCGGAATCCTAGCCGTCGTCGCCGCGGGATTGACCTACAGTGCCTCCAATAACCAACTCCGGCTCTCCAGCACGCAGTTACAGCTCGTCTCCCGTTCGACCTGGAGCATCATCACTAGCGTCCTCAACGGCTTCGTTTTCGTCCTATTAGGGGTCTCGCTTCCGACCGTCTGGGTAAATATTCAGCAGGACCACACCAAGTCGTTACCAGCCTATTTATTGCTGGCCGTGACCCTGTATCTAGTCATGCTGGCGCTACGGTACATCTGGATTCGCTTCGACTGGGCACTGGTCCGCTCCGACAAGTCCGACCGCCGGAAAAATGCGGTGGTCGGTGCCTTATCCGGCGTTCACGGCACCATTACACTCGCCATGGCCTTCTCGCTTCCGCTGACGTTTAACGGCGCAACTTTTCCCTTCCGCAACACGATGATCTTTATCGCCGCGGTCGTCATTATTTTGAGTCTCCTAGTCCCAACCCTTGTGTTGCCGTTCATCTTGCCAAATAAGGAGCTGCCCGTGGATCCCGCAACGGCGCTCAAGGAACGCAAAGCGCTGGTAGCCTACGCGACCGATCGTTTGGCCCAAGAAAGTACGGCCGACCCCGCCGCAACCCAATCCGTAATTGAAATTCTCAACAGTCAAGCCACGGACCAACGCCCAGACAAGAAGAAATTGCAGAACATTCTCAATCAGGCTACCCAAGTCGAGGTCGAAACGGTCCAAAAATTTGCCGACGATGGCACGATTCCTCAAAGTTTCGCCGCCCGCTACGTCCGCGTGCTGGTAGTCAAATCGCAGATGAGCAGTAACAATCCATTCGTCAACTTCACGCTGTGGGCCCGCTTCGTTTGGCATCGGGTCGCACACGGCCTCACGCATCGAGCGTTTCACGGTCTGCTGAGTAAGCGGCAGCGCGACAGACGGATCGCGTTACAACGACAACAACTCCAGGAGCGGCCCCATACGGCGGAACAACAGGCCGCTCAGGAACGACGGATCGCATTACAAAAGGAACAGGGACGACGCCGCTCGCCACGTCGCCAACGAATCAACCAGCAACGGCGCGAAAATTTCTACAAGATCGAAGCTGGTGTCTACAACAACGTCATCGACTTTCTCATGAGCATTGCCAGCGTTGATAACCAGACCGAAGTCAACACGGTGCGGAACTACTACAACGCCCGCCACCGTCGCGTTGACGCCAATCAAGACGATAGCCAACAAAACGAATTGTTCATTCAAGCCTTCCAGTTCGAGTACACCTACGTTCGCGAACAACGCAACGCCCATAAGCTTTCACCGGCACTTGCAGACGACCTCTACCAACAAATTTCCACCGACCAAATGCTTTATATGCAAG
The DNA here is from genome assembly GCF_001435525.1 of Levilactobacillus koreensis JCM 16448. Taxonomy (GTDB): domain Bacteria; phylum Bacillota; class Bacilli; order Lactobacillales; family Lactobacillaceae; genus Levilactobacillus; species Levilactobacillus koreensis. Next base: position 24,694 of record NZ_AZDP01000022.1, on the reverse strand, counting down.
AAATTGCGGTAAGCGATTAGTTTCTCCACGAAGCGTCACATTTTCTTCACAATTAACTGTTATAGTTGTCGCATAACTTACGAATTAACTACGAATAAGTTACCAATTTTACTCCTCCAAAAGTAAAAATAACGGGCGGCTTGCTACGGCGGTCGACCCACTACTCCAAACGTAATATACGTTCACAAAAAGCGGCGACGCAGACAATTCCGGTCTGGTCGTCGTTTTTTGTCGCTCTTGCGAAATTGGCTGCCAGGGATTTCGCCAGCTGTGGGGGACGCTTCAGCCTGGAAGAACGCCAGGCTTCTCGCTCACTTTTAGCAAACCCATGCGTCCTAAAAGTCGCCCATTATGTTAGCTTCCAGCTACCATGATGACCACGACTGGCCACATCCCTGGCCGCCTCCGGCTTAGATTGAGCGTTCACACGACACTTGTTGCTGGGCAACAAGCGTTATTCCGTCTGCATGCTATTATCACAACCACCTCTCTGTTTAAGCAACGTCTTGTATAAAGGTAGGCGTGCTATTCTATTCAATTTGCAATGCCTTTTCACTAGCCGATTAGAAAACACAACCGGAAAACTCGGTACTTCCATGACCTCAAAGTGTATTCACCCTATATCTAAGGCAAAATAACCCCCTAAATTGGTCGATTTCTGCTCGTTAAGTTAGAAAACATCTCATAATTGAATGATTTTTGCCACCATAAATTTACACTCATCGCAAACTAGCTTATAATTTCTTTAACACGTTAAAGATTTGGCGTCTTTTCGCGAATTGGAGGGTGACAGTTATGAAGCTGACAATTTTATCGACGAGCGATACCCACGGGTACGTCTTCCCCACGAACTATGTGAAAAAGGGAAGCCACCAGGGATTTGGCCTGGCGCGCGCTGCCACGGTGATTGCCCGCGAACAAGCCAACGCTCAGGGTCCCGTGGTGACCATTGAGAATGGTGATTTTCTAGAGGGGTCACCGCTGGCCTACTATGTGGCACGGGTCAAGCCTGACCGCAATCCACAACCACTCATGACCATTTATAATCAAGTTAATTATGACTGCGGTATCCTGGGGAACCATGAATTTAATTATGGCCAGGAATACCTGCAGGCTGCCATTCGTGACGCCAAACGAACGATCCTGTGCGCAAACATTTTGGACGCTAACGGCAACCCCGAATACGGGCAACCTTACAAGATCATCGAAAAGGACGGCATTAAGATTGGCGTTCTGGGTCTGACCACGCAAGCCGTCTATAAATGGGAAAAGGCCACCAACATTAGTGGCCTGCAATTCGAATCGGCCTTCATCGCCGCCAAGAAATACGTCCCCATCATCAGAGAACTCGCTGATGTCGTCATTGTGTGCTATCACGGCGGCTTTGAACGCGATCTAGTCACCGGCCAGCCTAATGACATTCACGTGGGCGAAAACGAAGCCTACCACATTCTAGAGGCCATTCCGGGCATCGACGCTTTGGTCACTGGCCATCAACACCGCCAATTGGCCACCGATGTCTTTGACATCCCCACGACCCAACCCGGTTTCCGCGGTCAAGCCGTAGGTAAGATCACGCTGGACCTCGACCGCGATGCCGCTGGTAAGGTCCACGTCACCGGCCACCACTCCGAATTGGTCAGCGCCGAAAAAGCGCCCCTAGACCAAAAAGTCCTGACCGCCGCCAACGACCTCAACAATGAAGTCGGCCATTGGCTCGATCAACCGCTGGGCCACATCAAGGGCGACATGACCTTCACCGATCCCTTTGCCGCCCGGATTCACGAGACGCCATACATCGAATTTATTCAAAAGGTCCAAATGGCCACGATGGGCGCCGACATTTCCGCGACGGCACTGTTCAACGACGAAGCCCGCGGTTTTGAAAATCCCATCACCATGCGCAATATCATGACCAACTACGTCTATCCCAACGGCCTGTCCCTCCTGAACATCACCGGAGCTGACCTGAAGGCGGCGCTAGAAGTCAGTGCCCGGTACTTCACCGTGAAAGATGGCGAAATCGCCGTCAACCCAGCGTTCGTTCACCCTAAGCGGCGGCAATATAACTACGATATGTACGAAGGCGTCGACTACCGGTTGAACGTGGCAAAACCCATGGGTCATCGGGTCGAAAGCCTGACGTACCACGGTGAACCCGTTACGCCAGAACAGCCACTACGAATCGCGCTGAATCAGTACCGCGCGGTCGGTGGCGGCCACTACGCCATGTTTGGCGCCGATAAGATCATTGCGGAGAGTCAAGGTGCGATGAGCGAAATTATCGCGGACTATCTGCAAGACCACCCCGTGATTGATGCAACTACTAACGATAACTTCAGTGTGGTTAATGACCCGCACGATTAATCTAAAACAATTGAAAAACGGTTATCCTTTCTACCCTGCTATTGTTAGCGAGATTGAAAGGATAACCGTTTTTTTCGGCCTTCTTCAAAAAAAGGCCTGATGATAATAAGTTTTGGCGTTACTTTTCAGTAATATGCACTATGTTCATTAAACCACGGGTGTAGGTGATCAAATAAGATTAACTATCACAGTTAAAATGTACCCACCCGCAACAGTAACAACGCAGGTAAACAGCAAGCATATTATCCACAGTAACCACTTCGAATCAATACTTTTGTTAAATTTACAAATCTTATTCAAGAGGTATATGGTTAGAATACCAATGCCAAACAGTATCGTTAGCGTTAGCAGCATTCGATACCCACTACAACCACCTGCACTAGTTCCCCAATCAACCATAGGATTAATAACAAATACAGCGGTGAATGCTAATGTCACTCCTAAAACAGCAGATAAAAACATCTGTTTTCCAATTACTTTTCTCATAATAAAATCGTTGTGATTGCTCTAGCTGCTATACCGGCTATCGATTTGGGCATACCTTGCTTTTGAAACTGTTTTGCCATGGCATTATCAATATTGCCTTCAAAGTCTGACACAATATTCAAAGTCTTCATCACCGACTCATAACTTAAATATTTTTTCAAAAAGCCTTTGATAAGCGGTACCGATGAAATAGCTTTATTCCAAGCTTTTCTCCCCATCTTTTTTAAAGCCGCAATTGCTGCTTTTGCGGCCACCTTAGCAGCTTTGCTTTTAATACCACGGGTACTAATCTCATGATTATCATGAAGTTCTTCAAGATTAATTCCTTCTTGCTGCAAGGCTGTTGCGATTTGATAGGCTAATTCATTAGGATCTAGATTTTCGAATGTCTCCAAATCCTCACTAGAAATACTATTATCTTGTGCCTTTTGAACCGTATCAGCGCTTGCATTTACACTACTAGCTGAAGTGGCAATCGTGCCTCCAATCATTAAAGTACTAACCAATAAGATACCACTTCTAAACCAAATTGTAGACTTTTTTTCTTTCCATGTTGAACTTATCATAACTTATTCATTCCCCTTTGATATAAACTAAAAAATCTAGTTTTTTAAGTGCGCTATCGATAGCACTATCAATATATCTTAGGAGCACTCCTATAAAAAAGAACGCAACCGTTTACATCATCGCCATGTAAACTACCGCGTTCCTCTTAACTTTTAGTTTCACATGAAAAAAAGGGGTACGGAACAATGAGCTAATTACCAGCGCCCGTCATCGTAAAATTAAGGGACAAAAAAGGCCCAATTCTAAAGTGAATTGAACCTCTCAAATCTCCACATCAACACCCGTTGACGAAGAGCCTATAGCTACTCGTTAGCGGCTTTTTTCTTACGCTTCTTTTTCTTCTTTTTTTCATCGCCAATGTACTCAACGGCGGCGAGTTGGCGAATCGTGGTGACCTTGATTTTCCCAGGATACGTCAGCTTGTCTTCGATCTGCTTGGCAACTTCCTTGGTCAGGTTAGCTGCCGCCTGGTCGTCGAGTTCTTGTGGCTTGACGACGATCCGCAGTTCACGACCCGCTTGAATGGCATAGCTCTCAGCGACACCAGTTTGTTCGTTAGCAATCTGTTCCAACGCCCGCAATCGGTTGATGTAATCTTCAACGGACTCGCTCCGGGCACCTGGACGGGCACCGGAGACGGCATCGGCCGCAGCAACTAGGTCGGATAACGGTGACGTCTTTTCCACGTCACCATGGTGGGCCGCAATCGCATTGATGACGACCTCGTCTTCGCCGTACTTCTGCGCAAATTCCGTCCCGATTTCCACGTGGGTGCCTTCGACTTCGTGGTCAATGGCTTTCCCAATATCATGGAGCAAGCCGGCCCGCCGTGCTAAGCGGGTGTTGTACCCCAGTCTAGCGGCCATGGCTCCAGTCAACTGGGCCACTTCGATCGAGTGCAGGAGTACGTTTTGGCCATAACTGGTCCGGTACTTGAGGCGCCCAATCAGCTTCATCAGGTCGGGGTGCATCCAGCCGACGTGTAGCAGGCTAACGGTCTGTTCCCCGGTTTCCCACAAGCTATGGTTGACATCGCGCTGGGCATTTTCCACCTGCGTTTCGATTTGGTTGGCGGAAATGCGACGACTGGCAATTAAATTGGTCAATGCGACCCGGGCCACTTCCCGGCGAATCGGATCATGCGTGCTGATAAATAATGTCGAGTTGTCGTCCGGCACAAAGATCAAGTCCGTCCCGGTCAACGTTTCCAGCAAACGGATGTGTTGACCATCGCGACCAATGATCTTACTGCGGATCTCACCGTTGGGCACGACCACCGTATGTTCCATGTGTTCCTTTGGCAGGTCCTGTGGCCCACTTTCAGTTGCCGATAAAACGACATCCTTGGCCCAGCGTTCGGCGCTGGCAACGGCGTTATCGTTCAACGCTTTGATTTCCACGTCGCGGTCACGCTTGAGTTCCAGTTCGGTATGTTGTAACACCGTGTCTTGAGCACCCTTAACGTCCAATTCTGCGCGATCCGCCAACGTCTTTTCGCGGTCTTCCCGTAACGTGGTGGCTTGATCGTGTAGTAAATGGATGGCCTGACGCTGGTCGCGGTTGGCCTGACTGCGTTCATCCAACATCGCGGTCTGGTCGTCCAACCGAACGGCCATCTGCCCCAGCAACTGTTCGCGCTGTTGCCGGCGTTGTTCCCGTACGGCAATGTCGCTCTGTTGCTCGGTCAATTCGTCTTTTACTGATTGCTGGTAAGCCAGCGTGTCGTGGCGACTATCCGCCTGCAACTTGCTGACCTGTTTCTTAGCCTTCTCGGTTGCCTGAGCAATGATGTCTCGCGCCTGGGCCTGAACCGCCATGAGTTCTTGACGGTGCTTGTGTTGCCGCACCAGATAGCCGAGCACTAGCCCAATCACCAAAAGACCGATAATTAGTCCTGTGATTAACAATTTGCTAAGCTCCTTAATTTCACTCCCACGGTCATCGTGGGTTCCGTTAATAGATAATTTCGAGGGAAAAGTAACGCGAAATGGCGCTACCGCTGACTTTACGCCGACTGTTTCAAAATGGCGGTCTAGTCTTCACCCGATTCTAGTTAATTATACGCTATTTACGGCCACAACCCAACCAATCATCCGCGTGGTTTTTCCATCGCAACCGGTAAAAATAGCCAGCAGAGGAGAATTAATTTTAAGCCCGTAGCGATCCACAGGACCCCGAGCGCCGTTAAAATGGCCAACCGCGCACCTAAAGCACAGCCCAAGATGAAAGTGATTAAGACGAGCGCTAATTTTCCTTGCCGCACGCGTGCTTCCCGGTCGCCATCGATCCAGGCACGGTAGGTATCGGTCGCCAGATTCTTGGTGTTGCCACTCATGATGCCGTTGTTGATGCCGATCCCGCCGACCTGACGAAAAATCGTCAGCTCGTACCCGGCCACGACGCCGAGGAAAAAGACCAGCCAGATGGTTGGTAAATTCGTCTGCAAGCTTGCCAAGATGGCGTAGGCCAGAATGTCCAGTAGCAGTAGCCAGCGCATTTGTCGGCGGTGATTGTCTTGGCTAATGTGTTCGCTCAGTCCCTGCGCGCCAAAACAGCCCAGAAAATAACCGATCCAGACGGGCACGTTGACCCACGCGTCACTCCAGCCGTGTTCGACCAGTTTGACCACGAAGACGACTAGGTTCCCGGTCTGGGCGCTTACGAAGACTGCGCCGTGATTCAGGAACGTATCGGCGTCGATCATCCCCATGACCAGGGTCGCCCCCAGCGTCAGAATCGTTTCGGTCATAGGTCGAAATTGTCGTTCAGTCACTGGTCCCATCTCTCCTTTTGGCTACCACCCTTATCGTAAAAGCTAACCGTCAAGTATCGCCTCCGGCTGCCAGGGATTCCGCATTCGTCTTCGGCCAGCGGGCACGCCACCCTGTGGGGCAGACCTGAAGCCTTGAAAATCACAAGTCTTCAGGGCGACTTGGAGCCTCCAAGAATGAGTCTCCAAGCTCGGCCCGTGTTCTAAGGCTGGGAAATTCGCCCAGTCTAAGAACACCGACACAGGGTTCTGTGCCCGCTGGCCTTCGACTAAGATAGCCGAAAAATTAGACTGCATACTTCAATTATAAGTTATCAACGACAGTTATCCATTTGTCATATCTCAGGAGAACTTTAACGACTAACAATTGCCGGTATTAACAGCTATCCACCAAGCTTAACAACCGCAAGCTCCCACAATCTAAGCCGAGAGGTCGGCAGATATGGGCTCAGGCGCGGCGTTCCAGCCCATATCTGCCGGTCGGTAAGGCGCCAGAAACGCTAGAGTTGCCCAGCAGGCGGAATCCCTGTCAGCCGTAGTGCGCAATCCATACCCCTACTTAATGTATTTCGCCAAGTAAGCTTTGACCGTTTTTTCGTAAAGCTTGGGGTTGTGCGACAGCGCTGCGGCGTGTTTGGCGCCGGGAACCACGAGTAGCTCCTTAGGCCCGGCATCCGCGCGGTAGACATCGTACACCATCTTGGTTGGGACGAATTTGTCCGCGCCGCCGTGGATGAACAGCATTGGCTTGTGGTTCTTCTTGACCGCAGCCGTGGCGTTGGCGTCCTTGAAGTAGAAGCCAGCCTTCAACTTAGTCGTTAGGCTCGTCAGTGGCACCAACGGCCAGTAAGGCAGGTTGTACATTTGCTTGGCCTGATAAGCGATTTCGGCGTCGGCGTTGGTGTAACCGCAATCCTCAATGTAGGCCTTCAGCTGACTCGGCGTCTTCAAGCCGCTGGTCATCATGGTCGTGGCACCCCCCATGGACACGCCGAATAAGACGACTTGGGAATTCTGTCCCTGTTTGGCGATCACCTGGTCGACCCATTTCAAATAATCCTTGCTCTCATAGTAGCCGTAGCTGATGACCTTGCCTTGGCTCTGGCCCTGACCACGGGTATCCGGGATCAGGGTGTTGTAGCCGAGGTCGTGGAACATGGCGACGTACCCGCCCATGGCTTCCTTGTTGGAACCGAAGCCGTGGACCAGCACGACCGTCTTCTTACTGCTTTGAGCTGCGGAAATGTAGTCCGCGACTAATTTCAAATTGGCGCCGGCCGCCTTTTCCGTCCAGTGTTCCTTGGCAACGTCACGGTACCATTTTTTCTGCGCGTACTTCGGGTCGGACTTTTTCAGTCGGGTATCCGTGGCAACGAAGCTCTTCTTGCCGCTCGCCACCGTCATGTTGTAGAAATACAGGCTCGCACCCACGAGACCCCCCGCTACCAAAAGAATGATGACACCGAGGCTGATCAGCCACCATTTCAAACGCTTTTTCATCTTACTTTTCCCCCTAATCATCTCGTAAATTTCTCTTATTGGTAAGTATACGGAGTTCTTTAGACCAGCGCAATCGTTACGAAGTTTGCTATAATGTATCCAATTACGGTGGCGCGGCTTGCAAGCCAAGTCAGCTCTGGATTAACCGCAATCCTGTCCAGAAAAAATAGTTACCTAGGAGGCAATTTCTGTGAAATATTCTTTAAATTGGGACCTCGATTCTTTATTTGCGGGGGGCATTACCTCATCGCAGCTCAAAACGAAACTCACTCAGATCAAGAGTGCCATCGCCACGCTTGGTGACCTCCTGGACCGCTGGGACGCCGCCAGTGACGCACCAGAATACCAACAATTCGTGAAACTCATCGACCAATTACAGGCTATTGAGGCCGGATTAGGCCAGGCGGGCATCTTCATCATGGCCGTGGGCGATGCTGACATCAAGAACCCCGACGTGGCGCCCAAGGAAGCCCAATTGCTCGACTTGGAAACGCAGGCCGAAAACGTCAGTGGCAAACTGAAAAAGGTGTTGGTTCAGGTGCCAGACGCCAACTTTACGGCAATGCTGGCCCGGCCAGAACTCCAGCCGATTGCATTTAATTTAAAAGAAATGCGCGACGCCGGCAAGGAATTGCTCGACGACAAGACGGAAGCCCTGATCAACCGGCTCAACATGGATGGCAAGGCTGCCTGGAGCTCCCACTACGATTCGTTGGTCGCTACCGTCAGTGTGCCATTCAAGGACACCGACGGTAAGCCGGTCACCCTCTCCGCGGGGCAAGCCGACAACAACCTCCTGGGAAACGCCGATCCCCAGTACCGTGCCGACCTCTTGCCAGCGTGGGAACAAGCGTGGACGGACAAGGAACAACTCTTCGCCGACACGCTGAACCATTTGGCCGGCTTCCGGTTGACCGAGTATGCCGCTCATGGGACGACTGATTTTCTGCGCGAACCTTTAAAGGACAACCGGTTAAGCGCAAAAACCTTAGCGACGATTTGGCAAGTGGTCGATGACAACAAGCAATTTTTGCTCGACTACCTGGACCGCAAGGCGGCGCTGTTGGGCAAGAAGCACGCAGGCTGGCAAGACGTGGAAGCCCCACTGAACCTGCCAGGGAGTCACCTCCACCACTTTACGTTCGACGAAGCCGCGGAATTTATCATTCAACACTACGGCGAATTCTCCCCCAAGATGGCAGCGCTGGCCAAGCACGCCTTCGAACACCGCTGGATCGAAGCCGAAGACCGCGCGGGCAAGGCCCCCGGCGGCTGGATGGAAAGTGCGCCAGAAACCAACGAATCGCGAATCTTCATGACCTTTACGGGTTCACCGAACGACGTGTCAACGCTGGCTCACGAACTGGGCCACGCCTTTCACTCCAGCGTGATGGGCGACCTGCCCCTGTTGCGGCAAGGCTACGCCATGAACGTGGCGGAAACGGCCTCGACATTTGGCGAACTCATCGTGGCCGACGCCAACGTGAAGGCGGCGAAGAACGATGCCGAAAAGATCATCTTGTTAAACGCTAAAATGGATAACCCCCTGGCGATGTTCCTGAATATTCGGGCGCGGTTCCTGTTTGAAACCCGCTTCTACCAATTGCGCCAGCAAAAGTTGGTCACGCCAGCCGAACTCAATGAGTTGATGCTCAACGCGCAAAAGGAAGCGTTTGGTCACGACTTGTCGACCTACTCGCCACACCTGTGGGCTAGCAAGCTCCATTTCTACATTGACGAACCGGCTTTCTACAACTTCCCATACGTCTTCGGCTACCTGTTCAGCCTAGGCATCTACGCCAAGGCCCAACAGGAAGGCAACTTCGAGGACGCCTACATCGCCCTGCTGCGGGACACGGCCAACATGTCGACCGAAGAATTGGCCAAAAAACACCTGGGCGTTGACCTGACCCAACCAGACTTCTGGCTAGCCGGCGTCAAACTCATCAAGCGCGACGTGGCCGAGTTCATGCGGTTAACAGATCCGTTGGTTAAGAAATAAGGGAGTAGTGACAATCTAGTGGTTCTTTCGCCTTACCGGCCGGCAGATATGGGCTGGAACGGTGCGGACACGCCTGAGCCCATATCTGCCGGCCTCTCGGCTTACGTAGTCGCTCTATGAAAACGGATGCTTAGGTCTTTATCAACTTTCGATTATAACTGATGAGTCACACACCACTAGTTGCAATACAATGACAACAGCGTTTGTCTGTCAACGCATTTTCAACATTAACCACAACCGTAGCCGGAGGCGGCCAGGACGAAGCCAACTGTGTCGACGGTGCTTGCCGGGGTGTTTTCCCGACTTACAGCCTGGGACGACCTGAGAGATGCGCGACCTTCGCGGCTTTCAGGCGAGCTGGAAGCCTGCACCACAGACTGAAGGCGCTCCCCATAGCAGGCACAGTCCTGGCAGCAGGCGACATGCCAGTTATCTTTCATTTAAAAGTAACGTAGAGTGGTATAATGAAGATAATAATATGGGATGAAAAGGGTGATTGGTATGTTTTCTGAACGACTTCGGGCCTTGCGACGCGGCCAACACATTACACTAGAACAATTGGCAACTGGCTTAAACGAACATTCCGTGGGACCAGATGACCACCCCAACACAGCGTCACAAATCGGAAACTGGGAACGGGGCATCCGGACACCATCATTTCTTGAGGTGCGCAAGTTAGCCGAATATTTCGATGTGACCATGGACTACTTAACCGGTAAGGCAGAACGCGACGAGTATGACTTAGGCCGCCTCTTCCTCTCTGGCAAACAACTCAGTTTTAACCGCGAGCTATTGAGTGGTCGCGATCGCTACGAGATTTACCAGTTGATCGATGGCTACCTGCACGGCAAGGAAAACCGCTACACCAGCGCTGAACCAAACCAGCAGGAAGAATTGGATCTCCATTTAGATGATAACCATTAACCGCGAGTCGGCTGGTCGGCGGAAACGCTAATCGGCCGGCTTTTAATTTCACTTTGAAAGGACCTTTCCCGTGAATCCAAAAAAGCTTAAAAAACTCAAGAAAAAAATTCGCCACCTGCCCATGAGCCAGCGCAAGACGGCTTACATGGACCGAATGGCGGCCTATTATAAACAATTTAATGCCTTCCCAGCGGCTAAAATTTTAATCAGTAATGTCCTGTTAGCCGACAAAATGTTGGCGGCAGGTGATTTGCCACAACAACTTCCCCTTCTGCAGTTACCGGACGACATTCAGGACCAGATTTTCCAGAAGCTAGCGAGTCAGTACCCGACCGGCGATGCTACTGGGGACCGGTTGTGGAATGAGCTGACCGATGCCCTACCGCAGTTGGACCATGACCTGCGTTCTTTTCGGGACTACCTGGAAAACCATTATGGCATGTGGGCCTACACATCCGCGCCGTTCGTGGCTGATTTGGCAAAATTTGTGGGCGACCGTGCCGTGCTAGAAGTGATGGCGGGCAACGGCTACATTTCAAAGGGTCTCCGGGATGCGCACAAGACCGTATACGCCACGGATAGCCAGACCTGGACGGCGGAAAACGAGACTGGCCGCCACGCGTTGACAGCGATTGAACCACTCGGCGCCGTGGAAGCCTTCCAAAAATACCAAGATAAAATTGGCGTGGTCGTCATGTCATGGTCCCCGGATGGCCTCCCCGTGGATTGGGAACTGCTACAAGCGATTCGTGAGTCCCCAGCGGATGTCGACTTCGTAGTCATTGGCGAAAAGGACGGTGCCACGGATTCGGCCACTTTCTGGTCACATGCCGAGTTGGTCGAAAATGCGGCAACGCGGCAGTTGAACCGCCACTTCACCCCGTTTGATTTAGTAAAGGACCACGCTTACTTGGTCAAGTAAGATTACAATTTAGTCGGAACGGTTTACCTCAAATTCCCCTTTTGATATGCTATTAGAGGCATATCAAGAGATGGGGAGGAATCGACCATGATTCTGGGAAACATTCTGTTTTACGGCCTGAGCATCTTGCTGGTCGCGGCACTAGGCTACGCAGCGTTTGCGAGTTACCAGGCCCATCACGATGAATAGAGACAAAAATACCGACTAGCCATGAGGGCTGGTCAGTATTTTTTGAGTTAGGTTGCTAAATTAATTTCAGCCGTTATTTTTCAGCTCGCGTTTGACCTCATCCCAAGAATACTTCTTTCCCTGACGAGCCTCATCTGCTACCTGCATCATTTTTGCAGCAAACGCTTTCTCCGCCGTCACCTGACAACCAGCAATTTCCGTAATCTTTTTCAATAGGCTATCCTCCATTTATTGATACTCCGCCCAAGTCAGCACCAACGTCAACACCAGCATCAACCCAATTGCCACCGCGTGCCAGCGCTTGTTGCCCACGAAAATAGCGATGTATTCTCGCAAAATGGCGTTGGGGAGGAAAAATTTGGCCGTGTGCGCACCGATACCGTTCGCCTTCAACCCCGCTTTTCGAGCAATCATCCCCGCCCGAAAAGTGTGGTAACCATTGGTAACGAAGGTGACGCGCGGCTTAACGGCACCGCGGTCTTCGATAATCTGTTTAGAAAAAATCATGTTTTCATACGTTGTTTTCGAACGGTCCTCAGCAATTGCATCGGCCGCCGGCAAGCCACGGTCCAACGCATATTGCCGCATTGCAACACCTTCCGGAACCGTTTCGTCGCCACCCTGACCACCGGAGAAGATAATAACGGGGGCGCGGCCGGTCTTTTTCACCTGTTTACGGTAAAACCGCAGCGCCCGGTCGATTCGCTGGCCCAATAGCGGTGAGACCTCATTACCATTTAGCAATCCCGCTCCCAACACGATTAGATAATCCTGCTTGTATCGCGGATGATTAAATTGATAAATGACCAGCATCGTCAGGTAGTTGTAGAACCAGAACAGCACGTAGAAAATCACCATTGCTGGAAATAGATTCAAGACGGTCGCTACCGGCACCGGCAGATACAGCGTCGACAGCCGTGTCAAAAACGGCGCAATTAAAATCGCAATACCTAAAAACAGCGTCAACATGTTCGCCAGTGTATGGCTCTCTCGCTTCCAGACGATCCACGCATTCCACAGCAATAGGAAGGCTTGCAGGACAAACACAATACCGATCAACATCAATAAAATTACAAACAACACAATACTGATGACAATCAGCCACCTATTGTTAGTCCCCAAAATGGTCATGGCTAGCAACGTTAAAAACGAGTAGAAAAATAGCGAAAACCAAATTCCATTCCCTAAACGGCGCTTCTCAATGCCGTAATTAATGCTAAATACCACGCCAAAAAATAATGGAATCAGCCAACCCAGGTAATAGGTCGCCGGAATATTAAAAATTTCATTTTGCATAACCAACTAAACTCCTCAACTTCAGTCAGGAAACCCATTTCCTGCTCCTAATAATCCTAGAATATCACAGTTATTGGAATAAGCGAGATAGAATGATTTTCATTTTACGCAAAAAAAGACGCCCGACCAGCCTAGGCTGATTGGACGTCTTTTACCACAGCATTCGTTTAACCGAATGGACTTATCTCGGAATCCACATTCCCTCAAAGTCAGACACGTCACAATACGGTGACATATGTGCCCTGCTGACAAATTCACCTAGCCGCTTGCGCGGACAATCCTTGCAAGCAAGAATTGCGTGATTTCTCGACTCATCGCATAGGAACAATACTACCACACGCTGGTCGTTGAAACAAGGTTATTTCTTTTTAATATCGGTTTCTTCTTTATTCGTGGCTACGGCCTGAAGCTTTTCAATCTGCAGACTGAGCCAATCGTGGAGACTCGCATCAGCCACTGCCGCTTGAGCCACATAAGTCGTAGCGGGCGCTAACGCATCGATGCGCAAGCCGGAAGCGTTGATATCTGGCGTTTCAATAACCGCATAGACGTTCAACTCAGCCTCTTCATCAGTGTCCATAATTTTACCGATTGTCTTCGTATCCTGCAAAGGCAGATTGATGACGCTCAGCTCCAACCGCACGGAAGCCTCGGTATCAGTCAGCTTTAATTCGGCTTGGGCCAATTTGTCAGCACCAATCTGTTCGCGGATAAACGCGGTCAATGGCGCCATGAGCCCATCTTGGTCGGCAAAAAATTCTTTTTCCGTGGTGTCCGCCGTGAAATGTTGAATTTCATCGGCTGCGACTGCGTCAATAAACGTTTGAATTTCTCGTTTCATTCGTTACACCTCATTTTCTAGTGACCAAACCGTTTCCGGTCAGCATGATCTTGTTGCTTCTTTCGCAACCGTAATGCCAGGACCAACCAGTACGCGTTGCCCCACATCAGGGCGAGACTGAAGGCCGACATCAACATTTTAATCATGACGCTGGCCCCACTGTCGATCCACATGTTGAACAGCACACTGATTGGCGACAACGTATACAGGGCAATGACCAATCCCATGAAATAAAATGATGGCTTCCAGTTCAGTGCCGCCATAATGATCGGAATCATGTACAAGATGACCGCAATCAGCGTGGTGTGCCAAAATTCAGCCATCGTCATCTGGACGTTCGCACTGTGAATAAAGGGACGGGACATCAAAAAATTAATGGCAATAAAGCCGAACATGGACACGATGGCCCAGGCAATCACGTTACGATCTCTCATTTTAAAATAAACTCCTCAATAATTTCCTAAAATAAAAACGCGGTCACACTGACCACGTTTTAGTCAAGTTCCTCTTCTATTTTAACTTATTCCAGACCGAAAATCAGCTAATCACCGAAAACTAACGGGAAACTAATCAACTAACAGGTCCAAAACGTCTTTGGTATCGATACCGTTGAAGTACAACTGTGTGTTGACGCTGTTCAGAACTGCCCCAACATGCTCCCGGTCATAACGGACACCAGCTAATTTATCAGCCAGTTCAGTTGCGTCGGCTGGGCCAAAGAAGTCACCATAGAACTTGATGTTCTTGATCTTCCCATTTTCAACCAGCAACCGGGCGTCAATGGTCCCAGCCGTGAAGTGTTGCCGCTTCTTCACCGTGAATTCTGGTGAATTGCCGTAAACCCAGTCCCAGTTGCTATAGTAATCATTGTAAATTTTATCGATAGCCGCTTTTTCGCTATCCGCGATAGTAACTTCCTTATCCTTGATGGCATCTAAATTGTCCACATGGAACAACTCCTTCAACAAGGTGTCGCGGAATTCTGGCACGGTCAAGTTTTGATATTCAGGTGCCAAGAATGGCTTCAAATTAGTCACCCGTGAGCGAACGGACTTGATGCCTTTGGACTTCATCTTGTCTTCGGGAACGTTCAAGGCGTGTGCAATCACGTCTTGGTCCACGTCCAACATCAAAGTCCCGTGGGAGAAGGTCTTCCCACTGTGAGAGTACATTGCGTTACCAGAGAACTTCTTACCATCGACTAAAATGTCGTTCCGGCCAGAAACCTCGGTCGTCGTTGCACCCATGGCATGTAAAGCGTCCACGATTGGTTGAACAAAGGACTTGAAATCTCCGAATTCTTCACTATCGCTATCAACCACGAAGCTAAAGCAAAGGTTTCCGAGATCTTGGTAGACAGCACCACCACCCGATAACCGACGGGTGACCGTGATGTTATTTTCTTCAACGTACTTTTGGTTGATCTCTTCCAATGTGTTTTGGTTCCGACCAACGATAATGCAAGGTCCTTCGTAATAGAACAGAACTAATGGTTCGTCAAACTTTTTGTTGTTCATCAAGTACTGTTCAGTTGCTAAGTTGTGCCGAATGTCGTGTGACTTCATAGCGTACCAATACATAACCCAAAAACCCCTTTCAAATTAACCAACCCGAGGCCCTACAGAACTGTAGGTTCCTCGGTTACTTTAAATCATAGCACGCTTTGTTAGCGATTACAATTTAGCGTTTGGCTAACTTTCATTCCCCTATTTATTTCATAATAAGATAGGTTGAAAACGATTACACAAGGTAAAAAGCTTATCATCATTTGCTCGACCATTCGCCCAAAATTGGCGCAAAAAAAGGAAGCGAGGGTTTGTCTCACTTCCTTCCCCGTCTGGGTTCACCCTAGGCGGTCATTTAAGCTTAATGGTGGCCGTAACCGCCATCCCTTTATCTGCCTTAATTATAGGCCATTCACTAACAAAAAAGTAGCAATTAGCTCAGCCTTCCGGGTTAATAAGTTGCCGGAAATAACCGTGCTGATGCAGGTCATGTTTTAGGTCTGTCATCGTAAATTGGTGGTAAAACTTGCGGTAATCCTCATCAGCGAGGGTAAACAAATCCGTCAACGTCTGCGAAATATTAGCAGAGATGTCCGTATCATCGGTCGCCTTGGTCCCCTTAGAGTCACCCGTAATGAAGCGTGCGTAGCTAATGGTTGGTGGAATCGTCAGGTCATAGAGTTCGCCAACATTAATATCAGCGAGATCTTTGATGAGCTGATAGCCACCATTTTTACCAACAGACCCCTCGATATACCCCTGCTTATGGAGCACCGAGAGAATGTTGCGGATCATTACCGCATTCAGTTGAAGGGACGTTGCGAGTTCCCGACTTGCAATCTTACGTGGACGGTTTTCGTCCAAGTACAGCAAGCTATGAACCGCAACGGAAAAGTCTAATCTCATCGTCCAACCATCGCTTTCAAGAATTCTGTAGTCATTATAGGTATCATACCACACTCCGTTAGTCAGATAGTAGCGGCCGGATGAAAACCTAAGGACTTTCTCATATTGAAAGGAGTTGCATAATTTTTCAAGACTTGTATAGCTTTTGCCCCTAAATCATTAGTTAGACAACCCAGTTATCCAACTATGGACTTCCAAGTTAAATTTTTTATCATTTTTTGAAATGTCTGCGATGATTGATATAACAAAGTTTATGAGGATTTTATGAAGTTTCCATGATCGATTATGTTAAATTTGGGGTTGTAAATGAGAATTTGATTAACTATAATCAAACACAATTATTGTTTGAGTCGTTCGTGAATACTCAGAGATGTTTATTCATCGGGCTTCAAATCAAAATGAGAGATATATTAGAACATTGGGAGGGATTTCCGTGGAAACCGAATCAAACTTTCTAAACATTAAAGACGTCAGCACGGCTTTCAAAATTGACGGCCAGTTCTACGACGCCATCTCCCACATTGACCTCCAAGTCCAACACGACGAGATTCTCGCCATCGTTGGTGAATCAGGTTGTGGTAAAAGTACGTTAGCAACTACTATTATGGGTCTACATGACCCGGAAGAAACTAAAATTTCCGGTGAAATTGATTTTGAAGGCACCGACCTCCTCAAACTCGACGACGATGGGTACAACAAATTCCGGGGTGCCAAGATCGGTATGATCTTCCAAGATCCTCTGTCCGCATTGAATCCATTGAAGCGCATTGAAGATCAGATTAGCGAAGTCATGGATTACCATACGACGTTGACGAAAGCTGAAAAGCACGCCCGCGTTTTGGAATTACTCGACGAAGTTGGTATCGTGAACCCACAACGAACTGCTCACCAATTTCCCCATGAACTTTCCGGTGGGATGCGGCAACGGGTCGTCATCGCCATTGCCATTGCCTGCAAGCCCGACCTCATCATTGCCGATGAACCGACCACGGCGCTGGATGTTACCATCCAAGCACAAATTCTGGATGTCTTACGAGACATTCAAAAGGAAAACCACGCCGGTATCATCCTAATCACCCATGATCTAGGGGTCGTTGCTGAAACGGCTGACCGCGTTGCTGTTATGTACGCTGGTCAAATCGTTGAACAAGGTACTGCCGAACAGATTTTCAACACACCAGAACATCCTTACACCCGTTCCTTACTACGTTCAATGCCACAACGTGACAACGAAGGTGATGACCTCTACGTCATTAAAGGAAATGTTCCTTCCTTACAGAAGATGCCAAGTGCTGGCGACCGTTTTGCACCACGGATTCCTTGGGTACCAGCGAGTGCTCACGAAGCGGATCCCGTGATGCATGAAATTGCACCGGGCCACGAAGTTCGTTGTACCTGCTACAAAACATTTCAATTTCCAGATCAGAAGAAGGGGAGCGTGACCGTATGAGCCTAGTCGAAATCAAAGATCTAAAAGTTCACTACCCGATTCGCTCTGGCTTCTGGAACCGCGTGACCGACTCCGTCAAAGCCGTCGACGGCATTACCTTCAACATTGAAGCCGGCGAAACTTATGGTCTCGTTGGTGAATCTGGTTCTGGCAAGTCGACGACTGGTAAATCCGTCGTTGGTCTCGAAAAAGTTACCAGCGGTTCTATCCTATATAACGGAAAGGACATCACTAAGGCCGAGAACCGGCGCAAGTTGGACTACAACCGTGACGTTCAAATGATCTTCCAAGATTCCCTTTCTAGTCTTAATCCTCGGAAGCGAATCGAAGACATCATCGCTGAGCCCCTCCGGAACTTCGAACACCTGAGTAAAGATGACGAAAAATTACGTGTTCTTCAATTATTAAACATTGTTGGGTTGGACGCCGATGCACTTTACAAGTACCCACATCAGTTCTCCGGTGGCCAACGTCAACGGATTGGGGTCGCCCGGGCAGTTGCGACGAATCCCAAACTCATTATTGCTGACGAACCCGTTTCCGCATTGGACCTTTCTGTTCAAGCTCAAGTATTGAACTTTATGAAGAAGATCCAACGGGAATTTGGGATTTCTTACCTGTTTATCTCCCATGACTTAGGGGTCGTGCGGCATATGTGTAACAACATTGCCATCATGAACCGGGGTCGCTTAGTTGAAATTGGCACCCGAGAAGACATCTACAACCACCCGTTACATATCTATACCAAGCGGTTATTAGCTGCCATCCCAGAAACCAACGTTAATCAACGGGCCGCCCACCGTGCTTCTCGTCTCGCCGTTGAAAAAATTTACGAAGACCAACAGAGTAAATACTACGACGAAGATGGCATGGCTTATCCCTTAGTTCAGGTTAGTCCTACCCATTCGGTAGCCTTACCCGAAAATATTGCCAAACAACTTGCCAGCCAAGAAGGAGAGGTGCAGGCCTAATGTGGAAAACGATTTTACGACGTCTCATGATTATGGTGCCTGAAGTCATCATCCTTAGTGTCCTGGTCTTCCTCTTAGCTAAGGCCATGCCTGGGGACCCATTCACTGGGTCAATCAACCCGAAAGCTGATCCAGCTCAAATCAAACATTTAATGGAAATCAACGGGTTGAATGACCCTTGGTACCAACAATATTGGAACTGGGTCGTCCATTTGTTCCACGGAAACCTTGGTAACAGTTATCAATACCAAGAACCCGTTACTCGGTTGATTGAAGGCCGTGCCGGCAACACAATGTGGTTAGCATTCTTCACCATGGTTTTAACCTACGCCTTCGCCTTACCATTAGGGGTTTACGCTGGACGACACGAAGGTAAGCTTCCCGACACGATCATCCGTTTCTACACCTACGTGACCTTCTGTATCCCCGTATTCGTCATCTTAGTCTTGGGTATCTGGATCTTCGGTTACGTTTTAGGTTGGTTCCCAACTACTGGATCGGTTTCGTCCGATGCGCAGACTTGGGCGCAAACCGTGGGGTCACGCTTCTACCACATCTTACTACCAAGTCTCTTAGGCGCCCTGTTCGGAACCGTCAACATTGTCCAATACCTCCGTTCCGAAGTAATCGATGCTAAGCATTCCGATTACGTACGAACTGCTCGCTCTAAAGGGGTTCCTAGCAAGGATATTTATCGTCACCATATCTTCCGGAATTCCTTATTACCCATCGCAGCGTTCGCTGGGTACTCCATCACTGGGTTATTAAACGGTTCCATCTTTACCGAAACCGTCTTCTCTTACCCTGGGATGGGACTGCTATTCGTGAACTCAATCAGTTACCGGGATTACACCGTGATTACCGCGCTGGTCCTGATTTACGGTATTTTGAACTTAGTGGGGACTTTACTTTCAGACATCATTTTAAGCATCGTCGATCCACGAGTTCGGATTGAATAAAGGAGGCTAAACAGAATGGCAGAAAATTTTGAAAAACACTCAGATATTTCCGCGGCTGATTTAGCCCGTCTCAATCAAGAGGCCCAAGCGGAAGCAACACCGTCGACCGCTAAGATCATTTGGAATGAATTCAAAGCCGATAAACCGGCCATGGCTGCCCTGGTTATCATCGTTGGCTTTATCGCCTTCGTCATGATTGGTGCCCTGTTCATCAATACACCTAAGATGATGGAGACCAACATCATGGACTACTTCGACAAACCCTTCACCGCTGATTTCTGGTTGGGAGCCGATTCCGGTGGTCGCTCAGTTGCTAAACAACTGATTGTCGGTTCACGTAACTCCATTGGTATTGCCATCGGCCTGACCGTTATCTCATCCACGGTTGGGATCTGCTGGGGGTTAATTTCCGGCTACTTTGGTGGTTACATCGACTGGGGCATGCAACGGGTCTATGACTTCACGATGATGCTCCCAATGCTTATGATGATCATCGTCTTAGTCACAATCATTCCGCACTACAATGCCGTTTCACTGACACTGATTTTCTCCCTCTTCTATTGGGAAGGAACGTCACGGCTGATTCGGTCACGGACCTTAGCTGAAACGCAGAAAGACTACGTTGCCGCTTCAAAAGCATCTGGTACTAGCAATTGGAAAATTATTTTCCAGGGCATCATGCCAAACATTTCTTCACTGATTATCATTGACACGACCTTATCCTTCGCCGAAAACATCGGGGTTGAAACCGGGCTTTCCTACCTGGGATTTGGGCTACCAACACAAACGCCATCACTAGGGACCATGATTGCGAACGCCAATGACCCCGCCAACATCACGTTGTACTGGTGGACTTGGTTACCCGCAGCCCTTGAAATCATTATTCTTTGTTTATCAATTAGTTATGTCGGTCAAGTTCTTCGCCGTGCTGCGGATGCTTCGCAACGACAAGGTGCTGCTGACTAAACTGGAGAAATTATCCCATTTAAGGAGATGGTGCCCACTCAGCCACCAGCCGTATCCATGGCTTCACCGTTTCGCCGACTAATCCTGAGGAGAATTGGCCAGCACATCTATTAGAGGATTTTACGCAAGGGGGAAACATAGCATGAACAAAAAGAAACTAGTATTATCAGCGATGGCAGTTCTCGCAACTGTTAGTCTCGCTGCATGTTCAAGCAAGAGCTCGTCTAAGTCGAGTGGTACTGGTAATGGGTCTTCACTGAAGTTATCCACGTCATATAACAACACTTCAGCTACCGACAAGACTGCCGACGAAAAAAGTACATTAAAGGTTGCAGAAGCAAATGACTCACCATTCCAAGGGATTTCTGACCCTGTCTTAGCCTCCAACGCCGAAGATTCAGACGTCTTTGCACCCGGTGGTGGCGATTCCCTGTTCAACGTCGACAAGAACTACAAGATCATCGATGGTGGACTTGCTAACCAACGCATTGACAAGAAGGCCAAGACCGTTACCATCACTTTACGGTCCAACGCTAAGTGGTCTAACGGCATGGACGTTACCGCTAAGGACATTGAATACGCCTACGAAGTCGTTGCCAACAAGAACACGACTTCACAACAGTATTCTTCTGATTTCAACGCCATCAAAGGGATGGCTGCCTACCACGCTGGTAAGGCCAAGACCATTTCTGGGATCACTTATCCTGATGGTGAAAAAGGAAACAAAGTTGTCATTCATTTAAGCCAGGTTTCTCCAAGTATGAAGTTCTCTGGGAACTCCTTCATCTGGGGCACCGTTGAACCTTATGAATACATCAAGAACGTCCCAATCGCAAAGTTAGCTTCCTCTGCTCAGGTTCGGAAGGATCCTATCTTCATCGGTCCTTACAAGCTGGATAAAGTCGTTGAAGGTGAATCCACGACTTGGTCACCAAACAAGTACTACTACGGTAAAAAAGCACAAATCAAGCACATCAGCATCAACGTTGTTTCTTCTAACAACATCGTTAAGGCCATCCAGTCTAAGAAGTATGACATCACGGCCTCTGGTTTAGGAAGTACGTCCTACAAGCAATTAAAGGACGTCAAGGGCTACGCTAAGACTGGTCAACCAGCCTTAAGTTACGGCTACTTTGGCTTCAACGTGGGCCACTTTGATACCAAGACGGGGAAGAACGTCATGGATAAGAACAGCAAGATGGCCAACAAGAACTTACGTCAAGCCATGATGTACGCTTTGAACCTCGATCAAGTTTACAAGAAGTTCGGGAACGGGATTACTTGGCGTGCCAACACCTTGATCCCACCAATCTTCCAGAAGTACTGGGATTCATCTGCTGCCGGCTACAAGTTGAACATCAAGAAGGCCAACAAGTTACTCGACGAAGCTGGCTACAAGAAGCGTGACGGTAGCAAGTGGCGTTCCGATCCAAATGGCAAGAAGTTAGTTATTCACTACGGCGCTATGACTGGAAACTCAACCTCTGCTGCTGAATACCAAGACTACCTGCAACAATGGCACAAGGTCGGCTTGGACGTTCAATTCACGGGTGGTAAGACCATGGAAATGAACAGCTTCTACACCACCCTGCAAGCACCAAAGCAAAACAAAATTGATGTTTACTCCGGTGCTTGGAGCGTTTCATCTGAACCAACACCTACGCAATTGTACGGTGAAGATGCCCCTTACAACATGGGTCACTTTGTCAGTGCAAAGAACACCAAGTTGATGCAAGAAATGAACAGCAACAAGGCTTGGAACGATAAGTACCGGACCAAGGTCTTCAAGGAATGGCAGAACTACATGAACGAACAAGCTGCCGTTGCCCCTGACTACTTTGCTTACGGTTGGTCCCCAGTTAACCACCGGGTTAAGGGCTACGATATCAGTCCTGCTAACACTGAGTTCTGGAGCAATATGTCTTTGACTTCATCTAAGTTGCAGTAAGCTCACGTTCATCTAATCAATGAACCCATCGAATCTATCAGGTTCGGTGGTTTTTTGTTGTCCCCATGTTCCCCTTTCCCTGCGGTCAAGCCAAAATTCACAGCTCTGTAAGGACCAACTATACAGGAGTCTTCACCGATTACTAGCCCCCACTTGGTAACCAGTCATCTACCTATTACCTGACTTATAACTAGAACCGTTTCGCCCGGGTCTTTACCTCGTCTTAATGCTGCTGATCACCGCTAAAAAATTTAATTTTTAATCGTCCAGCGCGTTAAATAAGCAATTTGATTGCGACCCAATACAATTCCTGTGATAATAGAGTTAAGCACAAAGGTGGTTTTAGTCCACTTTGTTCACCATTTATTTAATTCGTGGGATTTTTTATTTTTCAAGAATTCCCGAAACTACGGCTTTTACATCTATTTTCAGTTCAATTCACGACAATTAAGTGCTTACACACCGTAAAATAAATGATATAGTAAAGGTAAAGTTTTAACATGACTCGTGAAGGGGTGGCATTCCATATGTTACAACAATATAAGAACATTCTGGTTCCCGTTGACGGTTCCAAGGCAACCCAGCCAGTCTTAGAAAAAGCAATTGAAGTCGCAAAGCGTAACAACACGCATTTGGATATTTTAAACGTGCTTGAAGTAAACCAATTCAGCGATACTTATGGCGGTGCCGTCAGTGGTGACGTCATCTACAAGCTTTCTCAAGACGTCCAAGACCGACTCGACGCTTTAAAGCAACAAGCCATCGATGCCGGTGTTCCTGATGTCAGCATCCACGTTCGTTTTGGGAATCCCAAGCCCGTTATCGCTCGGGAATTCCCTGCAGACCACAAGTCAGAATTAATTGTCATTGGTTCGACCGGTTTGACCGCCGTTGAACGGTTAATGGTCGGCTCCGTCACCAATTACGTCAGCCGTTCCGCTATCTGCGACGTGCTGATTGTTAAGCCTGAAGAAGCAAGCAAATAACTTTAACTTAAAAGATGGCCTTCTGCTTAGCAGGGGGTCATTTTATATTACATATTAACTTGGAGGTCAGCTCATGCATTGGACTTATACCCGAATCCTGCCACAAAACCAGCCACCGATGCCCCTCCGCCAACTTCTGACGGCGTGGCTTCTGCCTAGTCATCTCGTTCACGACCTACGCTTAAACCGCCGGGTGCTGGTCAATAACCAGTATCGGTCCATGAATCAGCTTGTGCGCGGTGGCGAGACCATTCAGCTCACGTTTATCCCGGCAGACTTCAAAGAACCCTTCCCCGACGTCGATCCGGATAGTGCTGCGACCGTCTCCGTTCTCTATGAAACGGCTGATCTACTTATCATCAATAAAACACGTGGCAGTAAGACCCATCCCAATCAACCCGGCGAACGTGGTACCACGTTGAACCATGTCGCGGCTTATCTCGGCGCCAACCAACCCGGACCTTACATTCTTAGCCGTCTCGATCAGGAGACGACTGGTGCCTTGATGATGACCAAGACACCCGCCGTTGTGCCTATCATGGTACGAAACATCGCTGAGAAACGCGTGCAGCGCACCTACCTCGCCTGGGTGACTGGCACGTTGACCGGTAGCGGTATCTTTGACGCACCCATTGGGAGGGACCCTCAGGACAAACGTAAACGCCAGGTCAACGGGGACCACGCCCAACCAGCCGTGACGCATTATACCGTTGTTAGATACCAGCCCGGCGCGACACTCGTTCAACTCTGGCTAGAGACCGGCCGCACCCATCAGCTCCGCGTCCACCTTGCCGCCGCAGGCCATCCCCTGATTGGCGATCCGCTTTATGGTGTCCCCAGTCAGAGTCGTCTGCGACTACACTGTTGGCGTTTGGCCTTTCCTCAGCCATTTACCTTAGATGAGCCAGAAACGGTCGTAACGGCTCCTGTACCGGCTGATTTTGACATGTTCTAGCCAAGTCTCTCCTATCAGCTTAGTAGCAACGTCATCTTTTCTCCTTAAGCCGAGTAACCCGGCATTATCGTCAATTTTTCTACGATTTAGACGATTGTTACTGTTAACCATTGCCTCCTGTTATACTTAACGCGTAGTGCTAGTCTTGTAACATTTATGTTTATCCCCAATCATCGCTAACTTT
>NZ_AZDP01000104.1 GCF_001435525.1 Levilactobacillus koreensis JCM 16448 | reverse complement strand
ATAATGACGCTCTCTTGGCCATCGCGCTTACCGACAATAGTATCAATCTCAAAGTGTCCAAATTCTTCACGTGTCGCCACTTCAGCGGGTCGTTCTTCAATGCTTAACCCCAGCAGACGGCTGTTTTTATGAGGAGCGTGTTTGGGTAGTCGGCGACTCATCTTCTCAGCGAGGTCTAAGTTACAGACCTCTAAGAGTTGTTC
>NZ_AZDP01000021.1 GCF_001435525.1 Levilactobacillus koreensis JCM 16448 | reverse complement strand
TGTTGCATCTCACTTACGAAGGAATAATTACTCTGGCGAACCAGATCTGCTTGTGGTCGGCGAAACTGGATGGGGTTCACCAACCAGGTCAAATCCTTTGGGAGCTGAATCCACTTATTTTCTTCGTTCTTGTAGCGATAAGGATGTTGCTTCATTTGTTCTCGAACAGTCTTATAGCGAGCCACAACCGTCCGAAAAACCGACTGAATCATCTGGCTATTGAGCGGTGATTCCTGCCTGAAT
>NZ_AZDP01000103.1 GCF_001435525.1 Levilactobacillus koreensis JCM 16448 | reverse complement strand
CACAGCGGACTTTCACCGCCTAGTTAGCGCCCATGCCGGGCGCACACAAAAAAAGGGAAGAGATAGCCGGCTATCCCTTCCCTTTTTGTTCATTACAACTCACCCTTTTGTAACTGCTTCAAGGTGGCCTTTAATTTTCGTTGAACGGCCGGATCAACCGTTGGATAAGCAGGATTCAAATCTTGTAGTCGCTTAACCAAAATATTGGAAACAATCAGGCGGGCCACACCCTTATCGTCCGCTGGAATCAGATACCACGGCTGTTTCTTAGTCGCCGTCTTTTCCAGCATCTGGGTATAAGCTCGTTGATAGTCCGGCCAGAAGGCTCGCTCCTGCATGTCACTTGGCGAGAACTTCCAGTTTTTACTAGGAACCTCGATTCGGCGTTCGAACCGGTGCGTTTGTTCTTCCCGTGACAGATGTAAGAAAAACTTGATGGTAATAAATCCTTGGTGCCGTAAGTATTTTTCAAAATGGCGGAGATCATGGTACCGCTTGTCAAAGAAAGCATCATCGACATCATCAAGGGTCTTCACGTTGGGTAAATGTTGATTCAACAACATTTCCGGGTGCACGCGACTGATCAGAACGTCTTCGTACTGTGACCGGTTGAAAATACGGATCTGCCCCCGTTGTGGCAAGGCCTGATTGATTCGCCAGAGAAAATCATGGTCCAACTGTAAGTGAGTTGGCTGTTTAAAGCTAACCACACTGGTTCCGGACGGGTTGAGGCCACTAAAGACGTGACGAATCAAGCCATCTTTACCAGCGGTATCCATCCCCTGCAGAATGATAATGATGCCGCTTTGCCGTTGAGAATACAATTTTGCCTGCAAATCACTCAGGGTCGCAACGTTCGCCTCTAGTGCGGTCGTAATCACGGCCTGTTCTGGCACACGACTGACCCGGGTCGCGAGCTGACTTAGATCAACGGGTGACTCCCCCGTGTAACGATAACTGCTTTCAGTACTCATGCGCATCATCTCCTATGCCTTAAAGATAGCACGCTTTTCCCCACCCGTCCCTTGATTTATCAAAAAAATTTAAGGGATTTAAATTTCCCGTAGCAAAATCTTAGCGTTCCCTCCTATTGCTTGCTATACTGAGGATGTAACCACTTACGAAGTTGACGAAGGAGTTCCGAAAGATGAAGAAAATTACCGCTTATTTCGTGCGTCACGGTCAAACAATGTTGAATCACTATAACAAGGTTCAAGGCTGGATCGATTCACCCCTGACTGAAAAAGGACGGGCCGATGCAAAACGTGCCGGGAAACAGCTGAAGAATATTCCGTTTGCCGCTGCTTACAGCAGTGACTCCGGCCGAGCCATTGAAACGGCCACCATTGCCCTCCACGAAAATCCAGAAAATATGAATATCGTTTCCTACCAATACCCCGAATTTCGGGAACAGTGCCATGGTTATTTTGAGGGTAACGACTTAAACCAGATGTGGCAATTCGTTGGTGCCCAGGTCAAATTGACCTCGGAATCTGACGTGCTCAAAACTTACGGTCTGGAAAAAGCCCGTGACTTGATTCACCAAGCCGACCTCTATGGTGAGGCTGAAAGCAACGACATGTTCTGGGAACGGCTCGACCGCGGCTTCAACAAGTTGCGTGCCAATTCCAAGGATGGCGATCAGGTGCTGGTCGTCTCCCACGGGATGACGATCCGTTCCATCGTTGACCGGTATGCGCCAGAACTGGATGAAGGCATTGCCACCATCAACGGGAGTATCACTAAGCTCGAAATTACCGACGATGATATCCACGTCGACTTTTTCAACAAAATTGATTTTCAATCTTAACCATCTAAGGAGGAAACCATCATGAAGAATATTCACCGCTCGGCTTCGAACCGGGTCTTTGCCGGCGTCATTGGCGGCCTGGCCGAACACTTTGGCTGGAACGTTGGCATTGCCCGCGTCCTGTTCGTTGTGCTTGCCATTACCCCCGCCTTCCCGGGAATTATCGCTTACTTGATCCTGTGGATGATTATGGGTGATGCTGCTTAATCATGTTAAAGAACACCAGTCGTTATATCCGATTGGTGTTTTTTTAATAATTTAATTGACGTTAGAAACCGTTTAATCTACAATTTAAGGTAGCAACTTGTTATGCATTGAACAACAGGTCCTTGATTTACGATTTACCCAAAAATCACAAGGAGGTTTCACTCATGGCAAATTCAGAAAAGACTTTAGTATTGGTAAAACCCGATGGGGTCGCGGAAGGTCACATTGGCGAGATTATTTCACGGTTCGAAAGTAAGCGCTATCAAATTACGGCTTTAAAGGTGCTCAACGCAACTTCATCCCAATTAGATCAACATTACAGGTACCAAGCAGAGATGCCTTACTACGAGGAAATCAAGACGTACATGATGGAAGGCCCAATGGTCGCCATCATCGTCAGTGGGACGGACGTCGTTAAAGCTGTCCACAACCTCGCCGGCAAGACGCATCCAAACGATGCCCAACCTGGCACCATCCGCGGCGACTTCGCACATGACTATCCAGATGGCATTCTCCGCAACATCGTGCACACCTCAGATAGCAGAGAAAATGCGCATCACGAAATTGCGATTTGGTTCCCAGAACTGGCGGTAGCGGCTCATCAAAAGGTCGCAGCCACAGCCAAGAAGTAAATAACTTGTAAATAATGAACCACCAGTCGAATTTGGCTGGTGGTTTTTTGGTGGAATTTGCTATAATCAAAATAAAGGTGGTGAACGCGCATGAGTTTTCCAGATGATATTTACGAGGCTTCCGCTTACGAATGGCTCAAGCAACAAGATTTGACTGACAAGACCCCTGCTGAAGTTTCTAAGGCCTTAGCCGAAGCGATTAAACAGGCTAAGGGTATTTCGAAGTCTGTTGAGAGTCCTTGGGTGAAGTAAGCTTGGGTTGTCGTTTTTGTAGAATATAATTGGTTGTTCCCTCCAAAGAAAAATGGCAGGGAACACTGAAATAAAAGCGCATTCAAAAAGGTAAATTCATCACTAACAACTACAGCCTACATTCTAAGCCCAATACTGCTGATAGCATTAAAAGCTGCAAATACATAAGAATCAGGAGACCTACTTATGACATTCTTAAATGTTCTATACAGCCTATCTCTAATTACATTCATCATCCTATTCCATTTTAGGTTCAACGCACGATGGCAAAAAAGTCTTCAAAAAGCCCTGGCAAAACCATTCTATATACGCTTGGTGCTAGTTGATTGTAAGCACCCAATAATTGACCGTCTAGGATTGGCGGCAAATCCACGATATGATAGT
>NZ_AZDP01000020.1 GCF_001435525.1 Levilactobacillus koreensis JCM 16448 | reverse complement strand
GTCGCCTAAGAACCCTGTGTAAGCCGAGAGGTCGGCAGATATGGGCTCAGGCGCGTATTCGTACCGTTCCAGCCCATATCTGCCGGCCGGCAAGGCGAAGGGCCCACCAGGCTGCCTAGTTTTAGGTTCACGATTGTTGCTAGAGCAGGTATGGCTGGTATTTTGGAACTTTCAACCTTTAGCTAGTGACTAATCGCTGACCTTGATCCGGAACATGTTCCAAGATAAAGGCTGTAACGTGGTTTTCAAGACGTTGCCGTCTAATTGGACGTCGTTATTTGGTTGAATCGCCATCGTTTGGTCTTCGTTAGTTTGCTTGATGTCGTAGCCGTAGAATTGAGTGGCTTCAACGACTTCCTTGGCGTTTAAATCGCGTAGGTCGGTACTGAAGTCCATGGCATCTTCGCCCTTGTTTTCAGCAAAGACAACCACTTCGCTATCTTCCTGGTTGTAAACGGCTAAGCTGTCTAGGTAAGGAACATCCTTAAAGTCCTTGCTGTCGTAGGTGGCGGATTCTTGTTTAGGTGCTAAGGTGACCCCGCGACCGTACTTGGAGACTTGCATGAACGGGAAGAAGATGGATTGTAACCAGACACCGTTGTCGTCCGTCATGATTGGTGCGATGACGTTGACGAGTTGGGCGAGGCAGGCAATCTTGACCCGGTCGGCGTGCTTCAATAACGTAATCAACATGGTGCCGACCATTAAGGCGTCTTCGAAATTGTAGTGGTCTTCCAGCAGATGTGGCGCTTGTTGCCAAGGAGTTGCTTCGTCATCCTGTTTGTGGGAGTGGTACCAAACGTTCCATTCATCTAAGGCTAAGTTGATGGTCTTGTCGCTGTGTTTGCGGGCTTTAACGGCGTCACAAACGGCGACGATACCACCAATAAATTCGTCGAAGTCGACGGACTTAGCTAAGAAGTTGTGCAGATCATTTTCTTCGTTGCCATAGTAACGGTGCAAGGAGAGGTAGTCAACGTCATCATAAGTATGATCAAGGACCGTTTCTTCCCAGCTCCCAAACGTGGCCATTTCACGAGTTGAGCTCCCACTAACGACCAAGTCGATATCGGGGTCAACCAGGCGCATGACCTTAGCTGTTTCGTGAGCTAAGCGACCGTATTCTTCAGCGTTTTTGTGGCCAATCTGCCAGTCACCGTCCATTTCGTTACCAAGACACCAGGTCTTGATATTAAATGGCTTGTCGGCACCGTTCTTCTTCCGCAGGTCGCTCCAGTAGGTACCACCGGGGAAGTTGCAGTATTCGATGAGGTTGCGCGCAGCATCAATACCACGGCTACCTAAGTTGACGGCCATGTCGGGACGCGTGCCGGTCTGTTTGGTCCACTTCATGAATTCGTGGAGACCAAATTGGTTGGTTTCAATGCTCCGCCAAGCCAGATCAAGACGAGTTGGCCGGTCTTCCTTAGGACCAACGCTGTCTTCCCAGTTGAAGCCAGAGACAAAATTCCCACCAGGGTAACGAATCAAGTCGATACCTAAGTCCTTGACGGCTTTAACGACGTCTTGCCGGAAGCCATTTTCGTCGGACTTGGCGTTGCCTGGATTGTAGAGGC
Organism: Levilactobacillus koreensis JCM 16448; assembly: GCF_001435525.1. Taxonomy (GTDB): domain Bacteria; phylum Bacillota; class Bacilli; order Lactobacillales; family Lactobacillaceae; genus Levilactobacillus; species Levilactobacillus koreensis. Next base: position 13,153 of record NZ_AZDP01000020.1, on the reverse strand, counting down.
CGTCGTAAACGGCACGGCCGAGATGTTCGATTAAAGCACTGTAGACCCGGTCGTCAATCTTTGAAATTTGATTGCTGGGGTCAACGGTTAATTTTCCTTGCATGAAAAAACCTCCTGATTTAAATGATGATTATTTGTAGTTGTAGGGAACGGGTTTGCCAAAGTTAGGCGTGCCATCGTCGTTCCAAGTGAAAGGCTGAACCATCGTGTGGCGGTTCGGGTCGTACAGTGGGTCGCCCTTGATGTCGGTGTAGTTCCGGCAGTGGTAGACCAACATATCGGTCTCGTCGTCTTCAGCCACGGTGAATGAGTTATGGCCAGGACCGTATTGCTGAATTGGCATGTTGCTTTGGAAAACGGGAGTCTTGGACTTCGACCAATTCGAGGCGTCAAGCAAATCGGCGTTTTCAGGAACCGTCAGCATGCCCATGGCGTAATTTTCGTCGGTGGCACTGGCGGAGTAGGTGAGGAAGAAGCGGCCGTTGCGGTGTAAGACAGCGGGGCCTTCGTTCACCCAGAAAATCTTCGTTTCCCAATCGTATTCGGGCTTCGTCAGCATAACTGGCTTGGTCTTTAACGTCCAAGGATTCTCCATTTCCGCAATATAAATGTTGGAGTTGCCTTTAATGGCGGGATCTTTTTGCGCCCAAACGTAATACAACTTGTTCTGAGCTTCAAAAACAGTTGCATCAAGGGCAAAGGTATCCATTGGCGTTTCAATTTGCCCACGTTCGATCCAGTCGGCTTCGTCGCGCATTGGGTCAGCGTTGTCGCATTCGATACAATACATCCGGTGTTGGAACATCCCGTTGTGGTCGAATTCTTTGGTGTGGGATGCGGCGAAATAGATGAACCATTTGCCGTCTATGTAGTGAATTTCGGGTGCCCAGATCAGTTGGCTCATGGGGCCACTGCCATCCGGGTGTTTCCGCCATACGGTGCGGGGGGCAGCGTTTGCTAAACCATTTAAGGTCTTTGCCCGCCGAATCTCAATCAAGTTATAAGCAGGAACGGAGGCCGTAAAGTAATAGTAGCCATCGGTGTGCTTGTAAATGTACGGGTCAGCCCGCTGAACAATTAGTGGGTTGATGTAATCCTGTGCCTGTACCATAAGATTAGTCGCTCCTTTTAGAAATATTTGTAAGCACTTAGAAAGAAAAGCTCTTCAATAAATACTAATAAATACGTACACTTGAAATATACAACCGGATGAAAACGCTGTCAACCAGTAAAAGCTATCTTCCGGATAAAACCATCTTATTTTTGGAAATAAAAATTAACACGCCACTTATAAGTAGTAAACGGTGCCTGAGAGTAAGGAAGCCAATGTATATAAGGATTTTAGATTGGAAAAATATATCCGAATAACTATTTATAACTCCTTATTTATCAATATCTTTGTTCACATTTGCTAAAGTGTCCGGATGATTTTGTTCACTATTTGCTTTATTTGAATGCGCTTTCATTCTATACTAAGTACAGATAAATTTTGAAAGGAATGTTATACATAATGGCTGAAGTAAATTTAGAGCACATCTATAAGCAATACGATGGGGCAGATGACTATTCTGTTACTGACTTTAACCTTGATGTTAAGGATAAAGAATTTATGGTCTTCGTTGGGCCTTCTGGTTGTGGGAAGTCAACGACGCTGCGGATGATCGCTGGTTTGGAAGATATTACCAAGGGTAAGCTGGTAATTAATGGTAAAGTTGCTAATAATTTGGCACCTAAGGACCGGGATATTGCCATGGTCTTCCAAAACTACGCGTTGTATCCACATATGACAGTTTACGGAAACATGGCCTTTGGGTTGAAGATTCAAAAGAAGTCTAAAGAAGATATTGACAAGCGAGTAAAACATGCTGCCGATATCCTTGGTTTAACTGAATACTTGGACCGGAAACCAGCCGCTCTTTCTGGTGGTCAACGGCAACGGGTTGCCTTAGGCCGGGCAATTGTGCGTGATGCGCCAGTCTTCCTAATGGACGAACCACTATCTAACTTGGATGCTAAACTGCGGATTTCGATGCGTGCTCAGATTGCTAAGTTGCATCAAGACTTAGGTACGACGACCATTTACGTTACTCATGACCAAACTGAAGCGATGACGATGGCTGATCGGATTGTTGTTATGCGTGATGGGAAAGTTCAACAGGTAGGGACACCTTCTGAAGTTTACGACAAACCAGTTAACGCCTTTGTTGCTGGATTTATCGGTGCGCCCGCTATGAACTTCTTCAATGTGACATTACATGATGGTGTGGTTACCGACGAAAAGGGCGAATTACACCTTAGCGTCCCAGAAGGTCGCCTGAAGAATTTGGTTAAGCATGGTTACGATGGTAAGCAATTAATTTTAGGTGTTCGGCCAGAAGACATTCATACTGAAAATGCCTTCTTGGAAGCCTTCCCTGAAAATGAAGTTGATGCTGAAATTATCGTTTCTGAATTACTTGGTGCCGATTCTCAACTGTACAGTAAGGTTGGGAACACTGAGTTTGTTTCGAAGGTTAATGCGCGTGACTTTGAAAAGCCGGGTGCTCACGTTAAGATGGGCTTTGACTTGAACAAGGCACATTACTTTGATAAAGATTCAGAAGTCTCTGTAGATTATATGGACTAAAAGAACTAAAAAATGGGTCTGGGACAAAAGTCCTAGGCCCATTTTGTGCTCCAAACGTATATAGTCGAAATGTGCGACAAAAGGCAGTCAACTTCGCTTAGCAGGGTTAGTGCGCATTGACTAACCGCCTTCTGGTCCACTCTCCTTTTTAGTAATTACTGAAAAGTTAAGAGATAGCAAAAAAGCAGATCATCCATATTTTTCAAATTGAATCCAGTTGTTTCCTGAAACTTCTTGATTCGATATTGCAACGTGTTACGATGCAAAAACATCTTTTTGGCAGTGATGCTGACGTTACCACCATTTTGATAAAGGGTAGTAATGGTTTTCTTGGCATCCGGCATACTGAATAATTCGGGATTGCTCTTTAAAATTAGAGGATCCTGACTGAGCCGCATTTTAAAGTAGTACTTTAAAATACTATTTGAAATAGAAAATAGTCGATCACTAGTGTTTTGCTGTAGCTGAAACTTAAATAAATTTCGTTCGTTGGCAAAGAGTTTTTCGATGGCATTATCGTCCTGCCAATACTGACCGATATATATTTTGGAACTGCAGTAGAAATCACTGTCTAAGGCTTGGCTGATTCCTAAAAAATTATCGTTATCATATATTTTAGAACCAAGTTGCTCAATTGCAATGGCTTCATGACTATTGACTAAGAAGGTATCTACAAATGGGCGTTTGAACATGGTCTTAAAAGCGTCTATCCAGTTATCAACGGGAATTGAGCTGTCATGGCTAACTAGATTGATTTGGATGATCCGAATACGCCGTTCCTCCAAGTCCTGTGGGGATACTTTTTCACCTAAGAATAGTCGTCGAAACCAAACGTGATCATTAGCTGTCTTGGTGGGGGTTGCTTTATCCGCCATGAGCTGAAGGAGGGCAGTTTCGCGGGGAGTGAGTTGAGCGCGAGGAACGGTTAGCCATTGGGCAGCAATCGGAATACTTAGGTAAGCTTCATCTGGATTAGGTGTCGGCTGTAGGTGTGCGTCTGGGAAAATACTAATGATGTCTTTAATTTCCACGTTAAAATTCATTCCCTTCAATACATTAGTGTTAGTTAAAACAAGTAATACCAACTTTCATCCCCGCTATGAGGAGCAATCAGAGTCGACATCAACCGGTTAACTCTAATAGTAACGCAAAAGGTCCATGTAAACCTAATTGCTAGCGTTAAGTACATGGGCCTATGCTTGTTTAAATTAATTTTCGGTGGTTACCTGCAGTGTCACAACGCTCATTGGTGGAATTTTAGCGGTTAATTGATGGGAGTCGTGAGTAGTGGCAGTAAATTTCTCAGGAGCAACCGCATCAGGATGGTCAAAATCGTTATGTTGATCCATTTGGGTTCCCCGTAACATTTCACCGGCTACTGTATGGATAGTACTGTCCATATCAATGGTGACGGTATCCGCTGCAGTCAAGCCATAATTGCAGAGTGAGATAAAGTAGCCGTCTTGATTTTTAGAAACAGAGGCGCTAGTTGTTTCTGCTAAAGTATCGAGTGTATCCATTGCTAAGGCATCTTGATGTTTGAGAAACATTTTGAAGATGTAGTAAGTGGGCGTCTTGATCAACTTAGGACCGTCTGTTAGTAGCATGGCCTGGAGCACATTGACCATTTGAGCAATATTTGCCATTTGAACGCGGTCAACATGCTTCTGGAAAATATGCAACGTAATAGCAGCAATCATGGCGTCACGAATTGTATTTTGTTGGTAAAGAAAAGCAGGATTTGTTCCTTTTTCAGTTCGGAGCCAAGAGCCCCATTCATCAACGATTAAGCCAACCCGTTTTTGGGGATCGTATTTATCCATAATGGTACTGTGTTTGGTAATAAGTTCATCCATCTTCTGGGCACTCTTGATTAGCGAGAACCATTCGTTTTCTGGGAAGGCCAATGCAGGCCGCTTGTCTTCCCAAGCAGAGGCTAGTGCGTAGTGATGCAGGCTAATACCATCCATATAAGGAGCAGCACTTTTCATCAGGACATCCATCCAATGATAGTCGTCGACGTTGGGTCCAGAAGCAATTTTGTAAAGGGGATGATCAGCGTCGTAACTATTAAGAAAGGTTTGATATTGCCGATAAAGATCAGCATAATATTCGGGACGCATGTTACCGCCGCCTCCCCAACTCTCATTACCCACGCCAAAGAACTTTACATGCCAAGGATCCTTACGACCATTAGCCGCTCGTAAGTCAGCCATTGGTGAAGTGCCATTGAAGGTCATGTATTCGACCCACTCGGACATTTCTTGAACGGTGCCACTTCCAAGGTTACCGTTTACGTAAGCATCAGCCCCTAATTGCTTGAGCAATTCAAAATATTCATGTGTCCCAAAATGATTATTTTCAACGACACCGCCCCAGCTTGTATTGACGATCTTTTTGCGTTTATTAGCTGGGCCAATACCGTCAGCCCAATGATAAGTGTCTGCAAAGCAACCACCTGGCCAGCGTAGAACGGGAACTTTAATGGCCTTAAGGGCCGTAATAGCATCGGAACGTAGGCCGTTTACGTTAGGGATTTCAGAATTAGGTTCAACCCATAAGCCGCCGTAGATACTGCGACCAAGGTGTTCGGAAAATTGACCGTAAATGTATTTACTGATTTTGCCACGTTGTCTTTGCCGATTGATTGAGATATGAGACAAAGTATAACCTCCTTAGAGATACTAAATGATACTTTTATTCGGACAACATTTATATGTAAAACAATATGTCTGAACAAATATTACTATATAAAGCGCTTCCAAGCAAGAAACAGTCAGAAAAAACAGTAATCCTAGCATGGGGAGGTAGGAGCATAGACGTAGTTTAGGTGACTTATTGAGGATCGTAATTAGTGCAAGCGAGTGGCTAAGTTGGATGAGTAAGCTACCAATTACTTAATGAAATAGGGTATGAATGGTGGTATGTCAACGAAAATAGACGTTTTACGTTAGAAAGCGATGGCTGGTTTATTTAGCCAAAAACCCGTCTAAGATGAAAAAACATAAATTTTTTTGAATTTTTTAGTTAGTCGATTTATTGCCTGTAACCAGCGCGATAAGCGGGATTAACTCAATTATTAGTAAGTATATAAAGTATCAAAAAGCAAAATTGTTCCGTATAACTATTGAAATCGCTTACAATTTATGCTAAATTTGTACGTGGATAAGGCAAAGGAGTTAGTTAGAAAGTTTTGTACTTTCTAAACTCAGGAGTTGCTGGGGCTAATGAATTGCTGAATCGTTCGTTCATTGGACGTGCCACTGAAAGTAACAACGATTAATACCCAACGTTAATGCGCAGACGATGGGAAGGTCGTGGAGACTGGATGGGGGTAACTTGTGAGAGTATTAGCAATGAGGATGCTGATATTTCAATTAAGTTTTCGTTTAATGGCCATGACAGATTACAAGGGGGTCCTTCAATCGGAAATTACTGTTCAAGCAAAGTTCTAAATATGATAGGGGCATTGCGATAAAGTACAGTTATTATTCTTAAGTACATATGACGGATATGATGATCAATCAACATTTAGGGGTTAATGGATGATCGTGTTCGAGAGCGAAACCACTATCATATAAGGTATTGGAATTAACTACTAATCATAGAGGTGTAAATCATGAGACATGGCTTAATGAAAAAGCTTGGCGTTGTTGCTGCAATCGCAGCAGCAGGTGTCAGCTTGGCAGCATGTGGAAGCAGTAAGTCAAGTAGCAGTAGTTCTTCAAACAAGACTACCACTATTACTTTCTGGAACGGCTTCACATCAACTGATGGGGACGTTTTAAAGCAAATTGTTAAAGATTACAACAAGACTAACAAAGACCACGTTAAGGTCAAGATGGATATCATGACTTGGGACAACTTCAACCAGAAGTTACCAACTGGTATCACTGCTAAGAAAGCACCTGACTTTGTTGCGATGAACTATGGTGACATGGCTTCTTATGTTGCTAATGGCACAATGAAGGATATGGGTGACTTCTACAAGCAAAACGGCGTTGACAAGTCTAACTTCGAAACCACTGCCCGGAACTTAGGGGTTATCAATGGGAAGACTTACTTCGTTCCTATGCAAGTACAAGGTATGTACCTCTACTGGAACAAGAAACTCTTTAAGAAAGCCGGCTTGAATCCTAATAACCCACCTAAGACTTGGGACGAATTAGCAACTGATGCTAAGAAGATCTCCAAGTTAGGCAACAACACCCAAGGGTTTGCAATGCCTAAGGATGGTAGCGCTATCATGTACAACTTGTTACAAGATAACGGTGCTAAATTGTTGAATGGTAGCGAAAAGAAGTCCGCTTTGAACTCCGCAGCTACTAAGAAGAGCTTTGATTACTTACAACAATTAATTTACAAAGACGGCGTTGGTCCTAAGAACATTTCCGGTGCCGAAGCTGATAACTTAATGCTTGCTGGTTCTCTGGGTCTTTACATCAACGGTCCTTGGTTGAACTCCGGTTTGAAGAAGAACAATATCGACTACGGAATTAGCACTTTGGTACAAGCTAAGCAAGGTGACAAGAAGGCCATCTTGGATGGTGTTGGATTTGGTATTCCTACCAGCACTAGTGACAGCAAGACCAAGGCTATCTACTCATTCGTTAAGTACTGGAACACGACTAAGATTGGTAAGAAGTGGAGCCTTGAAAACAAGTGTGCACCATACCTGAAGTCTGTCGCTGCTAACAAGGATATCAAAAAGGATAAACTTGTTTCCACGATGTACAAGCAAATTGGGTATGCTAAGCCATACTACCCAGGTAACAAGAACATGAGTAACATCACGACTAACGTGATTAACCCATCTATCGAAAAAGTCTTGGCTGGGAACAATACTACGAGTGTGATGAAGTCTGCATCTAAACAAGTTGATAGTACATTAAGTGGTAACTAAAGTAGTTAACTAGTTAATGTGAATCAGAAAAAAACAGATGTTAATTTCAATCTCGGTTGAAATTAACATCTGTTTTATAAAGGAGTCGAGTTAAATGGAAGAGATCGATACATCTGTTAGTAAAAAACGTTCCTTCTTCCGATTCTGGAACCAACCAAAGCATGCTGCCTACTTATTCATGGCACCATCCATCATCATCCTGCTATTCTTCATGGTGATTCCATTAATTGGGACGTTAGGGCTTAGTTTCTTCAATATTAATATTTTCTTCACGGGTACTAAGTTTGTTGGGTTAGACAATTTTGTCCAGTTCTTCCATGATCAACGGGCAATTAACTCAATGTGGCATACGGTTTACTTTACGTTACTGGAAACACCTACGCAAGTTATCGTTGGGACGGTTGCTGCCGCTGCTTTATCACGGACGACTTTGTTCAACCGGTTCTCACGTTCTGTTTTCTACGTGCCAGTTATTTGTTCATTAACAACTAGTGGGATTATCTTCTCAATGTTACTTGATCCTAACATTGGTTGGATTCCTTATGTTTTGCACCAATTTGGCATGAGCACCCCACAATTCTTCCGTGATGCAACGCTGGCTATGCCATCAATCGCCGTTATGACTGTTTGGAAAAACTTTGGTGTGACGATGACTATCATGTTGACGGCCATTCAAGCTATTTCACCAAGCTTGTATGAATCGGCTGAAATGGACGGGGCGAATAAGAAACAGCAATTCTTCCATGTTACGATTCCACAAATTATTCCATCATTAGGTTTCTGTGTGATGACGAACTTGATTGGGTCAATGCAAGTCTTTGACCAAATCTACGTTACTACTGCTGGTGGTCCTGAGTTTAAGACTGAATCAGCCGTTCAATATATTTATAGTCGTGGGTTCTCTGCACCATATCAATTGGGCTACGCTTCAGCCGTTGCGACAATTCTGTTTGTAATTATCGCTATTTTGTCAGTTTCCTCTAACCTCTACATGAGTCATAAGGAAAAGCAAATGAGATAGGCACCCAATTTTGACTATAAAGTCCTTTGTGGGCAATATTTGCTAGGATTACCCGTAAAGGGCGCGAAAGGAATGAATCTATATGGAAGCACGAACAGCTGATACGACTGAACTCGTTGATTCTACTAAAAAAAGTAACTATCATCGGAATAAAGTAATCAAGTCAATCATTTTCAAAGTTATCATGTCCTTATTGATTTTGATTGTTGTATTCCCATTCTTATGGTTGCTATTGTCATCGTTTAAATATGAAAAGGATATCATTACTTACCCACCACACATTTTCTCTGGGAAGTACACGTTCCAAAACTACATTAAGGTTTGGGATACGATTCCTCTATTAGGATACGTTAAGAATACCGTTATCTTTGCCGGAGCAACTATGTTAATTTCTCTGGTCTTGGACTCTATGACGGGTTACGCATTAGCTCGAATGGAATTTAAAGGAAAGACGGCTTTCTACTACTTCGTCATGGTTTCCATGATGATTCCATTCATGGTTTACATGATTCCTCTGTTTATCGAAATGAACAAGATGAACTTGCTGGATACTTACACTGGTTTAATTGTTCCACGGGCCACTACTGCGTTTGGGATTTTCATGATGCGGTCTAACTTTGTCGGGTTGCCTCGTGACTTGGATGAAGCTGCTCGGCTGGATGGTTTAAACGAATGGCGGATCTTTACGAAGATTATGTTACCATTGTCTAAGCCAACGCTGATGGCCTTAGCGGTCTTTACGTTAACCAACAACTGGAACGATTTGCTTTACCCGTTGATTTTGACGACGACCTCAAGTATGCGGACGTTGCCTGCCGGGTTAGCACTGTTCACTGGTCAACATATCTCATTTTACGGTCCTGTTATGGCTGGTGCCGTTATTTCTATGTTGCCATTGTTCATCATTTACATCTTTGCTCAGAAGTACTTCGTTCAAGGTTCAGCAATGTCAGGTATGAAGGAATAGTTTTACACAGTAGATAAGGGGGAACTCTAAGCATGTCACGGATCTTTAATAGCCGGCTGTACCTAGGCTTAATACCACTAACAAATTATCTGATTCTTGGGGTATTTGCGACGATGGGTTTTGCGTCAGTTTTCTTCGCTTATCCAATCATTAGTGCATGTATCACCACTGCGATTAGGATTTATGGTCGGGGTAACGAGACGATTATGAGAAAGTTTTTCGAGGAGCTCAAACGTCATTTTTGGACGAAATTTGGAATTGGGTTAGTGACGTCGACACTAGCAATCCTGTTCTATTACGTTTACATGAAGGCGTTCACAAGAGTAATTGCGCCTATTCGAGTAAGTTTGGTTATTTCGTTATTTCTATTTGTCGCAGCCATGTTCTACATGGTTCTTGAAGAATATTCAATGCGTGACGACTTTCATTTTGGACGTTTCTTCCAGAACGCGATGATTGATATCATTATCGAGTTACCGATGACACTAGCATTTGCGGCCATTATGTTTGTAATGATCTTGGTAGCAATGGTTTTCCCTATTACTGCATTCTTCAGTTTGACAATTTTAGACTTTATCTTTGCTTCTTTTTACCATAAGAAGTTAGAGACTAAACTTTCGAGGTTTTAATCTATATGGCAAAATTAAACTTATACAACGAACAACGGTTTGATGTCCGACCACAGTTATTTGGTTCTTTTCTAGAACATATGGGGACGGTCATCTATACAGGGATTTATGAACCCGGTCATCCTTCAGCAACTCCTGAAGGGTTTCGGGGAGATGTACTAAAACTCGTGCGCGAACTCGGTGTCAAAACACTACGCTATCCTGGTGGTAACTACACGTCTAGCTATCATTGGGAGGACACGATCGGTGATCAAGCAACACGGCCTAAGCGGATGAATATTGCTTGGCAATCGCTGGAAACCAATCAGTTTGGATTAGATGAATTCTTCCAATGGATTCAACAGGCTGATGTAGACAATCCAATTTTAACGGTCAACTTAGGTACCCGAGGCATTGACGATGCTCTTCATGAATTAGAGTATGTGAATGGTAAGTACGATACTGATTGGGCTAACTTGAGACGGCAGAATGGCCATGCAGAACCTTATGGTGTTAAGTATTGGTGCTTGGGAAATGAACTTGATGGCCCATGGCAGGTTGCCAGAAAGACACCTGAAGAATATGGACTCCTTGCTAATGAGACGTCAAAGGCAATGAAGTTGATGGATCCGGATATTGAGACAATCTTGGTTGGGAGTTCAACGCCGCGACTGGACACGTATCCGTCATGGGATTTCAAAGTTTTGATGGAAGCATATGACAACGTTGACTATATTGCGATGCATAATTATATAGATCGTGATCAGTCGGAGAATCTTGATCAACAGGCTTTGCGGGACTCTGACGACTTACCAACTTACTTGGCTCGGTCTCGTGAGTTCGATAAGCAAATTGATGAGGTGGCAACTATTGCTGATGCGGTTAAAGCGCTGAAGCACAGCGATAAGACCATGAAGATTTCATTTGATGAGTGGAATGTTCACCACTTCTCCCAGAAGAAGCCACAGCCATGGGGAGAACATAATCCGGTCGACTGGTGCTACTTCGACTTAGCAGATACGTTGTTGTTTGGTTCCATGGCCTTAGCGATTCTAAGACATGGTGATCGGGTCAAACTATCATGTCAGGCATTACTAGTCAATACGATTCCGCTGATCTTAACGGATGAGGGTGGCAATGCGTGGGCAAACCCGACTTACTATGTCCTCCAGTCAATCTTGAAAAATCTATCAGACACGTCAACAGTGATAGCCTCTTCGTTAACGGATAGTCAAAACTATTCGACGAAGCGTTATCAGGATGTTCCCGTGATTGACCAAGTGGTTATGGATACTGGCTCAGCGTATGTTGTGTTTGCGGTTAATCGTGGTGAAAAGGCGCAAACCATTTCGGTGGCATTGCCAGCTGCAATTAAGAGTGGACACATGGAACACATAGTAGGTGAATTAGGTGATAAGAATACGCGTGAACATCCAGAAACGCTAACTTTACAACCATGTAATGATCTGACCGTTGAGGTTGGTAGCAAGGCGCAAACGGCAACGTTATCGGGGTACTCATGGAACGTCTTAACCTTTGATTACTAAAGAGTTCTTTGGCAGGTCACTTAACGGCATGCAAGAACACAATTGAAAAACTTTAGGGGTCTAATTCACTTGTGGATTAGGCCTCTTTTGTTTTCAGGTAGGCGATGTGAGCCGTGTAAAATAAAAAGTAGAGAGGCCTAAATTAAAATTAGATCTTAGCTAATAGGGTAGCGCCTATTAGCTAAATACTCACAATTGAAAGCGATACCATAGGCTGCTAACGGTTGGTTATTAATGAATAGGGGTAATGGTGAGGTGTAATATGGAAAATAAATATCAAAAGGTTAAGGATGGACTCAAGCAGGATATCATTTCGGGAAAATTTCAAGTGGATGAGAAGTTACCGACTGAATCAGATTTGATGGAACGGTATAAGGTAAGTCGGTATACCGTTCGTCGAGCTGTTGGTGATCTAGAGAGTGATCATTTTATTTATCGAATTCAGGGCGGTGGTATGTTTGTTCAGGATTGGCATAAAGATTGGTCATCCCCCGATACCAAGCTGATTGGTGTAGTTACAACGCACATTGCTGATTATATTTTTCCGAATATTATTGCTGGAATTGATCAAGTTCTTTCTAAAGCGGGTTATTCTATTTTAATTAGTAATACTCATGATGATCATGCCAATGAGCGTCAGTGTTTAATTAGTATGTTGGATAGTCGAGTGGCAGGGTTGATCGTTGAACCAACGCAAAGTGCACTACCGAATCCTAATCAGGACCTTTATCATGAGATTAAGGACGATGAGTTGCCCATGCTTTTCATTAATTCGTATTATCCAAGTATGGATTTTCCGTATGTTAATACGAATGACGCGTTAGCTGAACAGAAAATGGTGGATTACTTATTGGCGCAGGGCCATCAGAGTATTCTTGGTATTTTTCAGGTGGACGATTTACAAGGTGTGGATCGAATGAATGGTTTTGTTCGTGCTTATCAGCAACGACCAGAGCTGTCTTACATGAGCAATATCATTATGTATCAGTCTGGCGATACATCTCAGAAATTGTTTGAGCGGATTTCAAGTTACCTTAATCAAGACGATGCACCGACCGCAATTGCTTGTTACAATGATCAATTGGCCATTGAAGTTATTGATTTCTTGAAATCACAACACCTGCAAGTGCCAGCAGATATCTCGGTAGTTGGATTCGATAATTACCGGATGGGTGAGTACCTAACGCCTAGTCTGACGACATTAAACCATGAGAAAGAGCGGATGGGAACGGATGCTGGTAATATGCTGATTAAGTTACTTAATCATGAACCGGTTAAGTCGATTACATATCAACCAGAGCTGGTTAAGCGATCGTCAGTCGTTCAGCACTAGGGGTCGTACATAGTAAGAGGTGGTCAAACAGGGCGGGATATCTGAGCCTTGATTAACCACTCCTTTTTATTTAAAAGTAAGGTGGTTAATTAGTAAGCACCCAATAATTGACCGTCTAGGATTGGCGGCAAATCCACGATATGATAGT
>NZ_AZDP01000102.1:138340-170296 GCF_001435525.1 Levilactobacillus koreensis JCM 16448 | reverse complement strand
ATACTGCATAATGATTTTAATTATTTAGCTGTCTACTTGACAAGGAGCCGCGCCCAGATCGATTTGTTACGGAAAATCTTTTTGTCATTTTCGCGCCGATTCTACTTAGTCATGATCTCTGCACCAAGCAGACGGGATGCATTTACTATTTTTGAAACGCTGAACAGCAGAGGGAAGGATCTAGCACCTTCAGATATTATTAAGAACCACTTAATGTCAACGATGGAAAATAACATAGAAGAGTCGAATGAGATGTGGGGAGAACTGGCTGAATATTTAAATAATGATAGTAAGCGAATTACGCGGTTTATTCGAACTTACTGGGCGTCAAAGGAACGAATTGTCTCCACGGCAAAGCTCTATCGAGAAGTTAGTGACTGCATTACGGACGTCAATAGTGCTAAGGACCTGCTAACGGATTTAGAAAATCTAGTCCAGCTATACGTCGTACTCGAGTCACCAACGACAGGAGACCATCGAAAATATTTCAGTGATCAAAGAATTATGCAGAGGTTGGATATTTTCTCCAGAATTAACGTGAAGTTGTATTATCCGATCGTCATTGCGATGAGCTACAGAAACTATAAGGATGATGATATCTTGATGGTCGTTAACAAACTTCTGTCGATTTTTATTCGGCACAGAACGATTATTAATGATGGAACCAATACTTTAGAAGTAGGTTTCTCTGAAATTGCTAAGAACATTTGGAACTTAAACTATCAAGGCGTCGATAGAATTATCGATGGTATCAATAGTAAAATGTTGAAGAGCAATGAAGAGACTAAAGCATCCTTTAGCGTTTTGCGAAAGGACGGCGGCGATAAGGGGAGAAACAAATGGGTATTGGCCTACATCTTGTCAGAAATTTATAACAATCGCTATGAAGGTCTTTCGGAGGATGAGCTTTATGGTAGAGTGTTCGATGATGATTGTTATCGTGTCGTTCAGATTAGCAATGACAATAAGCTAAGTGAGTATTCAAAGAACATTGGCAACTGGACGATTATTGAGAAGAGTCTGGTCAAATCGGGATTCTCTGATATCTATGAAGCTGAAAGAAAATTAAAGAGTTCTGAATTAAAAGCCAATCAAGAACTAGCTGATATTATTCGTGAGCACGGTTGGGGTGTAACTGAAATTAATAAACGACAGGCAGTGTTTGCTAATGATGCTGTGAATGTATGGTGAGGTTAGGTATTAAATTGTTTTAGCTTAATAATTACTAGTGTTGGAATATAGAGGACGAATGATAGTCCATGAGTTGATCTTTACTCATATATTATTTATCATTCGTCTTTTTTATTGCCATATTACAAGCGGAATTCAAGTAATTGTTAATTACCAACAACTAAAATATGCAGTTAAATACCTTTGAAAAAATATTTCGAAGAAAAATACGTAGTTATCTTTAGAGATAAAGTTAGTTGTAAGAGTTATTTGTGTTCTATAATTATCCCATATAAGGTAATTACAAAAGCAACTAAGCGGAGGCGGTCATATTGTATTTGGATCCGGCACAAAAACCAATTTCGGAGTTATTTCCAATTGAGGGTAGGAGTCGATATGTCATTCCTAGTTATCAACGTGGATATTCTTGGAATATCGATAATATCGAGGAACTATTTGATGATATTTTAAATGAAGATGAAAAATATTATATTGGTAATCTTTTGGTCACTAAAGAGTCGGGTGAGGATAATGATGAGGTATATAGTGTAGTTGATGGTCAACAGAGGCTGACAACTATTGCGTTATTTTTCCTAGCAATCTATGAAAACTTGGAGGAAAAGAATAATTCGACTAAATATAAAGAAAATCAACGAGATATTTTTAGTTTAGAAACGGATATTAAGCGAAAATTGCAGTTGGATAATGACAGTCCAAGACTAAAGCTACTAGAGCGAGATGCGGAAGTATTTGAAAACTATTTGGGAATTTTAGACCAAAAGGAAAAGGCAAGGTATGGAACACGTGCCTTTGCAAAGCGTTATAAATTTATTACAGAACTAGTAGATGAAAATTTTGAAGATTTTAGTGAGCTCAAAGGATTTTATGACAAGCTGAATTCGTTGATCTTATTGAGAATTACAATGGGAGACTTAGTAGATGCGTTTACCGTTTTTTCTTCTCTAAATGCGAAAGGATTACCGTTAACGTTAATTGACTTACTGAAGTCAACATTTATTAAAGCAACAGTTGATGAGATTGATACAAAGAAGGCATCAGAATTATGGGACCAGTTAATTTCAATGTTTGTTAGTGGTGATTCACAAGCCAAGTCTACAGCAATTACACAGTTTTTGTTGAATAACTATGATACATTTATTAGCAAGAAAACATCGTCCATCACTAAGACGAAGGCTCTAAAGAAATATCAAGCAGTTTTTGATGATCAAGGATACAAGTATATTTACAAGCTAATTAACCGTGCACGGTTGTTCTCGTTCATTTCTCCAGCTATTGACCAGGATAAGGATGTAGATTTTGGAGAAAAGGTTATGGATGTAACAGAAGATCTGATGAAGTTAGATGCTTCCCAGTCCTATCCGCTGATGCTACTGTTATTAGATAAGTTACGAAACGAAAAAATTCAAGAGCAAACTGTCATTGATATCTTTTCACTACTAGTTAAATTTTATGTCCGCCGTAATATTGTACTAAAACCAAAAGCCTCCAATATTCGAGCTGCATTTTTAAGCGTTGTGAGAAAAATTGAGCATAGTGATCAGCTTGATAAGGAGGCTCAAGAAGCTGTTCGAAAAACGATAGAAACGATTAGTGTTCCGGATAATGAGTTTAAGGTGGCGCTTGATGATGCTGTTTATGAGATATCTCCAAGGACAGTGCGCTTTATTTTGATTAATTTAGAGAGAAAACATGGTAGCTTCTTTAATAAACAAACGAAAGATACTTTGGATGATTACATGGTCTCCAAAGGGAAAAAACAAATGCCACGTTGGAGCTTAGAACATATTTTACCAGAATCTTCCAATTTGAAGAATGGTTGGCCGGAAATGATTTCTCCAGACAATGTCGATGAAGCAACGACGAAGCAAGATAAATATATGCATAAATTAGGCAATCTGACATTAACTGGATATAATTCTGAGATGAGTGATCGGAGCTTTGAATTCAAGCGTGATTTTGTCGTTGATGGGCATTATGCGGGATTGAAAACCGGGTTGTTCATTAATGAATCTATTCCGAATAAAGAAAGTGAAGAAAAAATTAATACCAAAGCAAGTTGGACACCCGAGGATATCGAGAGACGTACGATAGAGTTGAGCGACTTAGTGATTTCTGATTTTTCTTTGAGTAACAGTTAGCTTTTGTTATTAAATAATTTTTCATTGGTTGGGATGGGGCGACCAGTACTGAGCTAATCAAATGTTTAGCTTCTTCAACTCCTAAAACAGGACCAAACCAACTAACACAAAAACGGCCACCGCTTTCCCAACGGTGGCCGTTTTCATTATGCCTTCTTTTTCAAACGTTGATACTCGGTCTCACCCAGCAAATGGTGCAACGCCTGATCCTTTTCCTGGTGATTCGACCGGCCTAACCAGTAGAACAGCAAGCCTAGACCAATCCAGACTGCTAGCATGATGTATTCCGTCGGCCACGCCAACGCTACCGGTGACTTGGGGTACAGCGTGCTTACCGCAATGATGACTGCCAGTAGACCACCCAGCGTACTCGGCCACAGGTGACGCAGTCGAAAGCCGCCATCCAGTGTCGGGTAGTCGCGACGGGTCCGGCGCAGCGCCATCGCCGTGATTGCCCAGGCCATTGCGACGAAGAAGCCGCCCAGGTCCAGAAAGTACGTCATCGCGCCCTTACCTAACCAGCCAAAACCAATCGCAAACGCCAATACCAGAATCGTCGCGTTGATTGGCGTGTTCCGTTTGACACTAATCTCCGCGAACTTTGGCGGCAACAATCCCGCACGGGCCAACGACAGGATCAACCGGGGCGCCGCCGTAAACAGGCCAATGAAACTTGTGAATAATCCCAGAAAGGCAATCAGATAGGCCGCCGTTCCCAACAACGGGAAGCCGGCTTTGGTGAACGCCGTGATCGACCCCATCGGGAACGTCGCCGTCTTGTGCCACGGATAGACCCACGCGCTGGCCAATAGCACGATGATGTAATAGCCGGCCGCAAGTAGAATGGCACCAACGACCGCCTTCCCAATTTTCTTCGGGGGCATCGCCGCTTCTTCCGCCAGAATCGTCACGACCTCCCAGCCCGTCAGGAACGTCATGGCGGGCAACACGAAACGGACCACGTTAGCAAATGGTTGGCTACCCGCACTGAATGCTGGCCAGAAATTAGCTGGACTTCCTTGCGTAAAGCCAGTGACGACCAGCGCGCTCCCCAAGATGAGCAGTCCGATGAAGAGTATCGCCTGTACGCCCGCCGTCAACTTTGTTCCGCGAATGTTGAGCGAGAAAATGAAGAGGGTGAACGCCACGCCGACTGCCAACTCAATCAATGACACGTGAGCGCCAGCAATTGTATACCCCGGGCCCGCTGACATCTGTGGAAAAATCGTGGCCAGCAGCATACTTGAAGCGGTCACGTAAAACGACAAGGCACTCAGATAAGCACCGAGAATCGCCCAGCCCGTGGCGAACGCCCATTTCTGACCGAATGCCAAATAGCTATAAACGACTGGCCCACCACTGCGGGGAAAAATCGAAGACAGTTCCGCAAAGGAAAGGGAAGCCAGAATTGTAATAAAGGTGGCTAGGACAAAGCCGAAGATTTCACCGCCCGCACCATATTTTTCGAAAAAAATTCCGTTGGTGTAGATCCAGCTACTGCCAATCACGCTGGATGCGCCTAAGATCAACAGGCGGGGGAACGAGATGTGTCGGGACAAATTTTGCATAATTATCGCTCACTTTCGTCAATAATGTTCAGCCGTCAGAGGTGTATGTACTTGTGAAATTACCTCCCTCATTCTACGTGATGTAAACGGTATCAACAACGAATATGTCTCGAGTAATTCACAATCAGCATTGAGCGGTTTAACGGAACGACAGATTAATTTTAAATCTCACAAATTTTTCGCCTCTTTTTACGGAGTTAGTCAGTAGAGAGGGGCGTTTGCAATGAAGGTACGTGCAGCACGGCGGCAACGATTAGAGAAATTAGGCATGGAGGAGCGGCATCAGTTCTACGGTCGCTTTGAACGGTACGGATACAAGGCGGGCTATCGTGGGGAGGAACCAACGATTTTGCTGCGAGATGTCCGCCTCGTGGTTGGCGACAAACTGATGGCCGACCATCTCTGGTTCAACCTGACCAAGGGCTTTCGCGAGTTAGGGCAACTTCAACGCGGCGACATGGTGCAGTTCAATGGCCGCGTCGATCGCTATGTGAAGGGGTATCAGGGGGTTAAGGACAGCATCTCGCATGACACGGTGATTGATTATCAGCTCAGTCGACCAACCCAAGTAAGGATGCGTACGCCCATCGATAGTTTTCCACGGCTGGCCTTACCAACAGAGCCATGGCAAGTTATCACACTGATTCAACGGTTGAATCCCGTATCCGATGTTCGGCGGCGAGATGAGTCAGCATCCACAGATTAATATTAGGTGGTCAACGTGGCTTGGGGGCGAACGATGCATTGGTTGGTTCCGCAGCCGACCTATCTTTTTAGTTTCAGCAAACTTGGAGAGTCTTTGTGTGCAAAAGAAATTAAGATATTTTTAGTGTAGTGCGAGTAATGATCAGTTGATGAGTAGCACCAGACTGTAGTTAGGGGTTCGTGGAGTGGTATTTAGTTTGACCGCTCAGTTAGTCCCGTGACATAACTTAAATGTTGCGTTTTAGTTTACTTTCAGGCGCTAATTTTTTACAGTGAGGTAAACCAATAAAAGGGGGGACTGCCATGCAGAAACTCTATGGGTTTGTGCCACTGTTAAATATTGTGGGTGAGTTTTTCTTCTTACTAATTTTAACGTTTGTCCCAGATGACCTGACGAGCTTGGGTGCCGAACTTCATTGGCAAGCAGGCTCCCTGCAGATGGTTGCGGTTCTGGGCGTAATTGTGTGCTTGACGTTCTTTGCCAAAAGCCGGCGCCTGAAAAAGGTGGGGCTGATCGTAAACGCCGGTGTTATTGCGTTCATGTCTATTTTTCTCTGGTGGAGTACGATTGCACCGACCATTAACGAGTACGTTTGGTTGTGGTCCCTATTGATGATTTTTAACCTCGGCCTGATTGGTTGGGGCTGGATTCAGTTGTCGCGACACGAGTGAAAGGAAGGGTGGGGCAACGGGGCGGTTAATGCTCATTGACTGCCTTTTGTCGCACGTTTCAGTAATTTAAAATTAGAGAAATCAAAAAAGAGGCGACCAATCGCCTCTTTTTTTAGTACAATTTCAGTTTTGAGCTAATCGCAGTCATCACCAATGAGCTGACCAACATTTTTTCTTATTAGTAGAGCTCCTTCTTCAATTTGACGGAATCTTCCTCGGTGATGGTGCGAATCACGCGGCAGGGATTGCCGACCGCCAACGAATTGGCGGGGATATCGCGCGTGACCACGCTCCCCGCACCAATCACGCTGTCATGACCAATCGTGACGCCACCGGTAACGGTCACGTTGCTGGCTAACCAACAGTTAGCTTCAACGGTCAGCGGCTTGCCGTATTCTTGGTCATACTGGGAGCCATCTGGCCGCGTTTTTAAGTTGCGTTCCCGCGAAAGTAACGGGTGCATGGGGGTCACGAAGCTGGCATTGGGGCCGATCATACAGTTGTCGCCAATGACGACATCGCAGGTATCCAAAATAGTCAGGTTGGCGTTGAGGTAAACGTCCTTGCCAAAGTGAGTGTGGGTCCCGTAGTCGACGAAAGCTGGGCCCTGAACAAAAAGTCCCTGTGGCTTGTCGGGAAACAGTTCGGCCTGAATGGCTTGCCGCCGTGGACTGGTTTCGGGCGTTTGTCCTAATTCCTGACAGAGGGCGTGGGCGGTCACTCGGCGAGCCTCTAATTCGGGGATCGTGGGGTCGTACAATTTACCGGCCAACATCTTTTTTTCTTCTTCAAGCATATTTTTCGGTCCCTCCTTAAATGATAATGCCGTTACAGTGGTCGACTTCGTGTTGAATGATCTGGGCCACAAAACCAGTGAACGTTTGGTGTTGTTTTTGGAAATTTTGATTTAAAAAGTCCACGTCGATGCTTTGGTAGCGAGTCGTTGGCCGTTCGCCGGGAAGCGATAAACAGCCTTCCTGGGTGGCGTAGGCCCCGGACTTCTTGGTAATAACGGGATTGACCATGGCCACGGGAATGACGCCCATGTCGACGACGATGATCCGCAGGTTGATGCCGATCATGTTGGCGGCCATGCCAACGCAGTTTTCGCTGCTGGCTTTGAGCGTATCGAGTAGGTCAGTGACCGTAGCGGCGTTGGCCTTAGTTGCTGGTCGGGATTTTTGTGCTAAACGAGCTTGGTCGTGAACGACGGTTTTAATCATGAGAAGCCTCCAAAAGTTGTTTAAGTTTCGTAGTCGTGTTGTAGTTGCGGGCACTGGTCTGCTTGTAAAATGGCGTGCCCATAATTTTTGAGTAGAATGAGCGGCTAAAATTGACTTTGAGGGTGGACGTCCAGAAGATCACGTTGGGCGTCACCAACACCTGATCGTAATCTGCGGTGACCCGGTCAGTGAGCCAGGTGTCGTTTTCCGATACGTAGGTGTTCAGTTTGAACAGCGCGTTGTGCCGTAATGTGGGGTCAGCGCCCCACCAGGACGGTGCCTGCGCGAGGTCGGCCAGAAAATCCGGTTCGCTGAGTAGCCGAAAGTCGATGGGAAAGTCAAAGTTAGTGGCCAATACGTCCGCTACCTTTTCTTCACAAGTGGTGGTTGGCAGGTCGCTGTTCAGGAAGAGATTGCCACTGTTGATGTAGGAGCTGACATCGGTAAAGCCAGCCGCTGCCAGCAAGTTGCGGAGCACAGCCATGGGGACACGATGATTGCCACCGACGTTGATGCCCCGCAGGAGTAAGAGATAATTCACGAAACCCACCTCCAGTTTAGGTTCTAGTATAGCATGTTAAGCGTTACCATTTTAGCCGGAATTTTCGCCTACTAATTGAAAAGAGCACACTTTTTTAGCTACATGCCTGACTAGGACGTCAAGTTACACATTGACTTTCTATAAAGATCTGCAGTTAATCAACCGTTTTCAGAAAAACATATCGTCATTTTAGGTAGACCTTAAATGAACCTTAAAACGTCTACACACATCGCTTAAAACGACGCTACTTTCCCAAAACAATCGGCGTACAATTGGCTTAACCATACCGTGGACTAAAAGGTTAATCTAATGTATGAATTAGCTAAAACGGTAGTGGTCATTGGAGGAGATACAGATGCGTAAATCGTTGCTCGTTATTTTAGCTTGCCTGGCCTTGGCGTTCTTTGGGAGTAGTCCAATTTCCGCATACGCGGCCGGTGACACGGGGTCAAACAGTAAGCTCAACATTAGTATTGATGGCAGTTTCGGTGACTGGAATGATAAGCCGTCGACGACCTTTAGCAATGGGGCCGTGGGCTCGTTAGTTGCCGACGACAGTAACGTTTATTTCTATCTGAACATGGATCCTGACGACAGTGGCCACGGCTATCTGAGCCTGCCCAGCCGCTCCTTCACGCTGAACGTCGGCAAGAAGTCCTACGACATTTCCATCAGTAAGGCCAGGGGACTAGGTGCCGGCAAGAGTGCGTCCGTTAGTGTCAGCGCCAACGGGAGTGCCATCAGCGGTGCCCAAGCCATGATGACCCGACCTAAAGATAGTCACGGGAACCATGACGTGATCGAAATGAGCCTGCCATTTGCGGGCCTGGGCGTGGTTGCCACTTCCAGTCAAAACATCTCCATCAGTAATTCCGCTCTGGGTGGGCAAACGCTGACGACGACTGGCGGGAGCACTGGCGGCATCATCTTAGTCGCCGTTGGGTTTAGCATTGCTATCGTGGCTGTCGTTCAGATGGCGCGTCGTCGTCGGAAACTGGCTTAGCACCGTCCCAATTACACACTTAATCGGAAATGTTGGTTAAATGGTGATTAGTCATCATTTTTGAGGGCTAATTAGAACTCACAACAAAACTAGTTAATCCATTGACGGTTTATGAGCTAAAAATGAAATCAGGGGGCAGCGTCATGCGTGAACTCAACTTAGTTGCCCAAATGCACGGTGGGCGTGGTCGTTGCGACCATCGAGGTAAGGTTGCAAGGGCTGATTTGAATGAATAGTTATCTGTTATTTGGCATGATCGGTTGGCTTTATGCAATCTCAGTTTTAAAACGGGCTCGGCTTTCCGCGTATTATTTTATTGTGGGGAGCGTTGGCCTGTTCTTTATTCTAATCTCCTTGGGGAACCCGTACTGGGTCTGGTTTCTGACACACACCGTGATCAACGGGGTTTCTGGCCTGGGGGATCTGACCCACTGGTGCCGGGTCTTTGCCAAGTACGGCATCGTCTACATCGGCAATGGCATGAATCCCATTACCATGTCGATCGACTATGAATGTTCAGGCATCATCGAAACGACTGCTTTCGCCAGTCTACTGGCTTTTTATCCAACGTATGGTCGGCCAGAAAAGGTGTTCTATCTGGTCATGGGCGCGCTGTGGATCTATTTATCAAATGTGATTCGGCTAATGATCGTGGTTGTCATCGTCTATTTTGGCGGGGCCGAGTGGTTTTTCATGGCGCACACCCTGTTGGGACGGATTATTTTCTCCCTGCTGATCATCATGCTGTACTACAACGTTTTCACGTATTCCCAGCTCTCGCAGAGCCTCTATACCAATTTCAAACGACACGTTCTTACTATCAAAAAGCGTCTTTCACGAGGTTAAGTCTTGTTAGATTACTTACTGAATTTAACGTTAACGCAAATGGGCTTTTGGATTACCTGGGCCATGATTCCCATCGTGGTCGAAATTGTGCCGTCGCTGATTTCGGCGGTGCGTTTGATCATTCGTAGTGGTCATCTCAAACGGCTACCGGCCCCGGCCAAACTTCCCTTTATCTCGATTATTGTCCCCGTCTACAATTCGGAGGACACCCTGTTTGCCTGTCTGCAGTCGATCAACGACTCCACGTTTCCCAACAGCAATATGCAGATCGTCCTGGCCGACAATCAGAGTACCGATGACAGCTTCAGTGCTTACGCCAAGGCACAGAACCGGTTCAACTTGAACATGCAGTTGATTCGGACCGATCAGGGAAAGGCCAAAGCACTGAACGGTGCCATTTATCAGTGCATTGGGACCTACATTATCAATATCGATAGTGATGGCGTCCTCGAAAAGCATGCGCTGATGAATATGGTGCTGCACTTCGAGAACGATCTCGAACTGGCGGCGCTGACCGGAACGATTTTGACGCAAAAAGACCTGATCAAGACGACCAAAAGTCGCTGGCTACGGTTCCTGCAGAAGACGGAATACTTCGAATACGCGCAGGCCTTCCTGTCTGGTCGGACCATCGAATCCGACAATAATCAGCTGTTTACCATGTCCGGAGCGTTCTCTGCCTTTCGTAAGGACACGTTACTCGACACCTTCATGTACAATACCAGCACGGTCGGTGAGGACACCGACATGACCTTTCAGGTGCGGCAACGGTTGAAACGCAAGGTCATGTTGTGTGCCGACGCCATTTTTTACATTGAACCGCTCGCCAGTGTCGAACAGTTGTACAAGCAGCGGCAACGCTGGATGCGCGGGGAGCTGGAGGTGTCACAGGAGTACATGCACCACAACGCGCAGCTCGGCAAGTTCTTCCAAAACTTCCTGGTGCGGCGGATGATGATCGATCACACCTTCGTCTTCCCCAAGATGATCTGGATGTTTGCCAGCATTGTCTTGCTGTTCTTCCGTTATTCACCGGTGGTACTGAGCTTCTCGTACGTGGTGATCTACTTGCTATACGTGTTTGTGTCGGCAATCAACTTTATCAGTGTGGGGCGGTTATTGCGACCGTTTCCACTAGAACTAAAATTTTATAAGCGGGTGAGCTGGGTCATCTGGTCGTTGCCACTGTATAACTTTGTCGTCTCCTGGATTCGCCTGATTGGCGTCATCAATTCCATGTCGCTACCGGGGGTCTGGAACACGTCAACCTTTACCGCTGAAGTACGATCGGCCGTCAAAATTGTGCGGGGGGATGTCCGCAGCTTGCGGGAAAAGAAGAAGGAGTGAGTCTGATGGGCGAAGTTCATACGTATAAAATCAAATCTTATATCAATGCCAGTCACGCCATGCGTTGGGAATCGGGAACTGGTCAGAAGCACAATCATACCTGGGAAGTCATCACAGAGATTCAGTTGGACACGGAACATCTGGTCCGGTTCAACGATATTGAGGACGATTTAAAGGGGGTCTCCGCACGGTACTCCGGTCAATTTTTGAATGAGATTCCACCGTTCGATAAGATCAATCCTTCATTGGAAAACATTACGCGGTACTTCTATAAAGAACTGACGGCGGTCCTCGCGAAGAGTCAGGCAAAATTAATGCGGCTGGAAGTGGGGGAATCGCCGACCCGCTTCTACTGCATTCAGCATACGGACGATTAAGATGTGAGGGGCTCCTATGACGGAAAAACTATTCAACTTTGGCCAGCGACTGATCCATGACCTGTTCTACTTTTTCTTCTTGTTGACGACCTATTTCGCCATCACATCGCCCAATATTATTCTGGGAGATAACGCGAAGACCGGGAGTGGGACGACCATCGTGACGGCGTTCTTTATCTTAGTGGCGCTAGCAGTCATCATCTGTGGGTTTAGTTATCCGCGGATCTCCCAGGGATTTAAATGGCTCTTCGTTCAACATCAAGTCGTGACGGCCAGTGTCCTCTTAGCTGTCACGGTCCTGTGGCAAATTGTGTTCATCCTCTACGTCCATCCGGTCATCGGGTTCGATGTGGATGCCATTCACGAGGCTCTGATCGACCCGAAAAATTTGAACACGATGTCGTACTTCAGCCAAAACGCAAACAACTTGCCGATCCTCTTGATGCAGCACTGGTTAGCGGGGGTCTTTCACACGACTTCTTGGCTGTTCTTTGACTGGGTCACGCTGATTTTAACGGACTTATCGGCGCTGCTGAACATCCTCTGTGTAGCGGTTCTCAGTCGGCGAAAAGTGCCCGCGGCCATGTACATTCACGCTGGGTGGTTGGCGCTATTTCCCATGATTATCGTGCCCTATACCGATGCGTGGGTGTTGCCATTCGTGTCAGCGTACGTGTTCTGTTATTGCGTCATGCGGTATGGGCATGTGCACTGGTTGTGGAAACTAGTGGCGGCGGTTGGCTTTGGCCTAGCCGTAGCTGGTGCCTACTTCATGAAACCCTCCGCCATTGTGGGGGTCATCGCCATTGCGTTGGTCGAGGGCCTGACCCTGTTGAAACGATCGACCTGGCAGCGGTTACGTGGTAAACGGTTGGCGGTGGTTGTCGCCATCCTACTGCTGAGCGGCAGTAGTGGCTTGAGCGCTTATGTGGCGGGCAATCGCGTGCTCGATACGCAAACTTATATTAAGATCAACACGGCCCGGTCGATTCCCGCGGTCCATTTCATGAGCATGGGGATCTCTGGTCAAGGGGGCTACAATGCCAAGGACGCCCTCAAGATGGCTCAGTTGCCGACGAAAAAGGCGCGGGCGGATTGGTCGATCAAGATGTACCTGAAACGCCTGAAGCAACGTGGGTTCTGGGGTTACCTGGTCTTTTTGGTTGAGAAGCAGCGCAATAATACAGCGGACGGGTCGTTTGCCTGGATCAAGGAAGGACATTTTATCTTAGACGGGACGAAGCCTAAGGGCAGTGGCTTTGGCCGTATGCTGCGGAACTTTGTCTACCTGTATGGCACGAATCTCGGCGACTTCCGCTACGTCGCGCAGGCATGGTGGATCGTCTGGTTGCTGATGATCCTCTTTGCGTGGAGCGACCGGCGCCAGGTGACACAGGTACTCCGGTTGACCATGATCGGCGGTTTTCTCTTCCTATTACTGTTTGAAGGTGGGCGGAGTCGGTATCTGATTCAATACTTACCGGCGTTCCTGCTACTGGCGACGCTGTCGTATGAGCGGTCGTTGAACGTTCTTCGCCGGCTATTTAGTTGGGTCAACTTGTCGATGTGAGAAAATGGGGAGCGATGCTGATTGCACGGCGTATAATGGGAACAAACAGTCAAGGAGGTTCGATTGCCCATGCGAGTCAATGTCTTACAGCACACGCCCGATGAAGGTCCCGGCGCCATTCGCGACTGGGTCCACGCCAACCACCACACGATGTTTGTCTATCACCCGGCACAATTTGGTAAGTTGCCCACTGCGGCTGAGACGGACCTGCTGGTCATCTTAGGTGGGCCAATCAGTCCGAACGATGCCTTACCGTGGATCGCTGCGGAACGGGACTTAATCAAGCAGCTACTGGCGACGCATACGCCGATTTTCGGTGTGTGTTTTGGCGCCCAACAGATCAGTAAACAGTTAGGCTATCCGGTGGGGAAGGCCCCCGCCAAGGAAGTTGGCTGGGCCCCCGTGACCCGTCAGAGTGATGTGATTCCGGGATTGCCAGCCCAACTGGAAGTCCTGCACTGGCATGAGGACATGTTTGAAATTCCGACCGGTGCCCGGCTGCTCTTTTCCAGCGCCCATGTTCGTAATCAGGGTTACCTGTACAACGGCAACGTCCTTGGCCTCCAGTTCCATCTGGAACCCCTGGCCGACAACGTCCGGGAAATGGTCGTGAACGATGGGGACTATCTTGTCGGGTCCGTACTGGGTCAAACGGCCGCGGAGGTTCTTGCCAAGGCGGTACCAACGGAGAATCAGCTGGTCCTTTATCAACTTTTAAACTTCATTACTGAACCGAACTAAGCATGGGTCGTGGACTCGTGCTTTTTAGTTTGGTCGGCGCCAGCAGGTCATACAAGTCTAGTTAGGTGCGTTGGATTGTATCGGTGGTAGTCGGAACCGAGCAACGAGATTGAGCGATATGGGGACTCATGACCATACTGGACCTAGACGTAAATAGGTGTAATTAATCGGTTTTTAGGATTAACGGTTCAAGTATCATACTATTATGGTATAATCATTTTCGAAGTTAAATGGTTGGCCGTCGTCGGGGAATTTCGGCGGTCCCGTTACTTCAGAGGAGGAGTTTTTTATGGGGCAACACAGAGGCTTTTTTGTGGTGGCAACCTTGGGGTTAGCAGTGTTCGGTGGAGTAGCCGCAACGACCACCACGGCGAGTGCCAAGAAGAGTAACAAGCCGACTTTGGTTATGATTACCAGTCAGACCAATTCGTCCACGTCACGGGGCACGCAACAGTTGGTGACCAATCAAGACGTTAAGGCCTTGGTCATGACCGATCCCGACACGCAGAGTGCGGAGACGGTCGTCATTCCGAAGAATACGGCGTTGACCGTTCTCCGGAAGCAAGCGGGGGGCGATGTCGTCAGGGTCGCCGGGAGTGACCAGCAATTATTGATTAACGAACCAGCGCAGATCACCTACAGTAACCGGGCCATTAAGCTAACCAAGACCGATTACCAGCGGTTGGTCAAGCAGTCCAAGGCCTGGGCCGGTAAATTAAGTGCGAAGCAGGTCAAGGTCGTCGGCGACTATACTGGCGACGCCTATGAGCAAATGAACGCCGCCTTGCGGGATCCGAATAAGCCGGCTAGTAAGCAGACCCAGCGGCGCGTTCGGTCACTGCAGACCAGCTTGAAGTCTTTCAAATTGACGAAACCGCTGACCGTTTACCGGGGAACCTCGAAGATGGGGTTGAAGCTGTCGGTAGGCAAGGTGGCCGTGAAGCCAGGGGTCGTGTACCAGGACGCCGCGTTCTCCTCAACCAGTTTGAACACGACGATCGCCAAGAGTTTCGCCAGCAAGGTCATTTTGAAGATCAATTTGCCAGTTGGTTATCATGGGGCCTACATCGATCCCATCTCCGCGAATAAGGGGGAGAAGGAATATCTGTTGAATCCCGGGGTAAAACTGGTGGTGACCAAGATTCAGACGGTCAAGGCTCGGACCACGACGCACCTGTACGTCAAGACTAAGAAGCACGCCACCAACCATACCGAACATGAGAACTACACGTATCAATTAGTGACTTTGAATTTAATGCAGTAAGCAGATCAGGACGTTCTGGTGCCAGTAAGGGTGCTGACAGAGCGTCCTTTTTAGTTGGGGCGTGGAACAGTGAGTTTGAAAATGACGGTATCTTTCAAATCGTCAACTAAGTCATACACAATTAAACGTGGTACACTACTTTTGGGGAAGAGCTATTTTCCCCTACTTGTGACTGTTTTGGAAAGGATGATTTCAATGGCAACGAAATTTTTGGCAAAGATCAATCCACTAAATGCAGATAAGATTGGGACTAGCGCCCATGGGACCGCGGAGTTTACAATTGAGGGCGATGTGCTCGATATTAAGATTGAGATGTTTGAGACGCCCGCAAATACCAGTCACTGGGAACATTTTCACGGCTTCCCCGATGGTCGGGATGCAGCGGTTGCGACTAGCGCACAGGACGTGAACGGGGATGGCTTCGTTGACCTCCCGGAGACGGAAGCCGTGTCCGGCACGACCATGGTGCCATTTGACAATGCGCCTCATGAAATGAATATTCCTCACGATGCCTACCCAACGTCAGATGCGAATGGGCACTTTGCCTATCAGCAACACGTTCCCTTGGATGAATTACGGGCGAAGTTTAAAGCCGTCTTTGGTACCGATGACCTCGACCTTGATAAGCGGGTCGTCTACATCCACGGCGTTCCAGCTAGTCTCGGCTTGCCCGCCACGGTGGCCGGCGCGGTCGGAAGCTATGATGCCCACACGACCTTACCGATTGCGGTTGGCAAGATTGAAGCGATTAACTAAACTGAAGGTTGAAAGTATCTAAATGCGGGTTAAGCCTGGTATAACAATGATATTACCGTAAAAACTGGGCAACCTAGTCTATCCTTCGCCTTACCGGCCGCCAGATATGGGCTGGAACGGAGCGGCCGCAACTTGAAGCCTCGAAAAGCGCGAGTCTACAAGGTTGGTCTTCTGCTAAGCCGGCGGAGATAATGATTGTAGTAGCCGCTATCGATTGGACCGAAAGCGCTAAATCTCCACGTTTTCCGGCCGTTGTCGTGGTAAAGGACAATCAGAGTCGTAGTGTAGCAAATTTACACTAAATTTAGTGGTATCGATGCGTGCTACTCTTAGGCTGAAGCAGACAATTCATCTTTCGTTAATAACTAAAGGTTGAAAGTTCCAAAATACCAGCCATGCCTGCTCTAGCAACAACAGTGAGACTAAAACTAGGCAACCTGGTGGGCCCTTCGCCTTACCGGCCGGCAGATATGGGCTGGAGCGGTGCGAACACAACTTGAAGCCTCGAAAGAACCGAGTCTACAAGGTTGGTTTTCTGCTAAGCCGGCAAGAAACGCCGACCAAGCAGAACGACGCGCCTGAGCCCATATCTGCCGACCTCTCGGCTTACACAGTGTGCGTAGACGACGGAGATAATGACTGTAGCAGTCACTATCGATTGGCCGAAATCACTAGTCTCAAGGTTTTCGACTGTTGCCGTGATAAAGCACAGTCAGAGCCGGAGGAGGACAGGGATGTAGCCAGCCGTGGAGGTGGTGTTAGCCGGCGCTTCATCAGCCAGCTTACAGCACGGGCGACTCTGGAGACACGCGGTCTTCGTGGCTTCAAAGCGAGCGAGAAGACTGGTGATTTTCCAGTCTGAAGCGTCCCCACAGCAGGCGGAATCCCTGTCAGCCGGAGTGCGGCAATTTCACACTATCTTAACGGTGCGAATCCTTGCCAATACTGGGGCGAGACAGGTATTTTATCTTTCAACCTTTAGTTAATAACTAAAAATAATGAGTTATAGGAGCCACGGCAATTGCCATGGCTCCTATTTTTTTCAGAGGGGCTTAGCTTGCCGTTTATTTGTGAAAACGTTACCATATAAATGTAGATATACGGCACGTCGAAAGGGTGAATGGCATGGTAAATGTACGGGAACACCTAAGCTTGACCAAGTACCTCTTCTTTACCGGTAAAGGTGGCGTCGGCAAGACCACGATTGCGGCGAGTTCGGCGGTGCAATTGGCCGACCAGGGTTATCGCGTGGCTTTGATCAGCACGGACCCAGCCAGTAACCTGCAGGACCTTTTCCCTGATGACTTGACCAATCAGTTGCGGCCAATCGCAGCCGTCCCTCGGTTGGATGTGGCCAATTTTGACCCGAACACGGCCGCTGCGGATTATCGGGAGCGGGTGATCGGGCCATACCGGCAACTCTTGCCGGAAGCCGCGTTGACCAACATGGCCGAGCAACTCTCTGGGTCGTGTACCGTTGAGGTGGCGGCGTTTAACGAGTTTGCCAATTTACTGACCGATGCAGAGGTCAACCGGCGCTACGACTACATTTTCTTTGATACGGCACCGACCGGGCATACGTTGCGGTTATTGCAGTTGCCGGCGGCGTGGAGTCACTATTTGGATACGAACAAATTAGGCACGAGTTGTCTGGGACAACTGGCCGGGTTAGGCGACGAACGTGAGCGCTACCAGCAGGCCGCCCGGGTCTTGGCGGATGCCAGCCAGACGTCACTGATCCTGGTTGCGCGGCCGCAACAGGCGACGTTGCAGGAGGCGAGTCGCACGGCTGGCGAACTGAAGAAGT
The DNA here is from genome assembly GCF_001435525.1 of Levilactobacillus koreensis JCM 16448. Lineage (GTDB taxonomy): Bacteria > Bacillota > Bacilli > Lactobacillales > Lactobacillaceae > Levilactobacillus > Levilactobacillus koreensis. The sequence continues at coordinate 152,547 of NZ_AZDP01000102.1, read as the reverse complement.
TGGGTATCGACAACTATCAGTTAGTGATCAACGGTGTGTTACCGGCCGACCAGCGTCAGGCCGCGCCTGAACTTTACCAGCAACAGCAGGCGGACTTGGCTGTGTTGCCGGTCAATCTACCGGCAATTGCTTGGCGAGTGCCGTTGCGAGCGTACAATGTCACTAACGTCACGCAGTTGCGACAACTTTTGGCTGATCAGCAGCCGGCAGTGGCCCCACAACAGGCAACAGCGCCACCGTATCCGGGCTTGGAAACGGTGGTGAGCGCACTCCAGCATCACCGCATCATTTTCACCATGGGTAAGGGTGGCGTGGGCAAGACGACCATCGCCGTTCAGCTGGCTCAAGGACTCGCCAAGTTGGGCAAACGTGTGCGGCTGACCACGACGGATCCGGCGGACCATTTGGACTGGTTTAAATTAGACCCAGCGATTCGGGTCAGTCATATCGACGAACACCAGGTGTTACGCGAGTACCAGAACACGGTGTTGGCGCAGGCCAGACAGGAGATGGCGAGTGCCGACGTGGACTACGTGATAGAAGACTTGCAATCGCCATGTACGCAGGAAATCGCGACGTTTGAGGCGTTTGCGAAGATCGTAGACGAAGATGACAGCGATGTGCTGGTCATCGACACGGCGCCGACGGGCCACACGCTCCTCTTGCTGTCGTCAACAGAGAGTTATGCTGCCGAGGTCAAACGCACGACGGGAACCGTCCCGCCAGCCGTGACGCGATTGTTACCACGACTCCAAGATGCCAGCCAGACGGAGACGGTCATGGTCACGCTCCCCGAGGCAACGCCAGTGTACGAGACGTTACGCCTGCAACAGGACTTGGACCGGGCCCAGATTGCGCATACCTGGTGGGTCGTCAACCAGAGTCTGCTGGGAACGACGAAACAGCTGAGTCCATTCTTAGCCGTTCGGGCTCAAAATGAGTCTCCGTGGATCTCACAGATAGCAACGGCATCGGCCAATCATTTTGTGGTCAATGGCTGGCAAACGAATTTTGAGACACAGCGATTGTGTCCGGAACGTAAGGAGGAACGGTCATGAAAAAAATCAATATTTATGAAGCGGCTCTGTGCTGTCCGACCGGGGTTTGCGGACCGAGCGTCAATCCCGAATTGATTCGGTTAACGGCTCAGGCCAAGGTCATCAATCAAAGTGCTGACGTGCGGGTTCTTCGTCGAAATTTAGCACAGAATCCCAACGCTTTTGTCCGGGAACAGCGGGTGGCAGATTTGATTGCGGCCCAAGGAATCTCGGTATTGCCGGTGACCATCGTGGACAACGTGGTGGTCAAGCAGGGAGCCTACCCGACAACGGCCGAGATGGAAGCCTACAGTGGCTTTGATCTGCGGGCTAGTGTGTAGGGCAGCGTGAAAAATAGTGTGAAAAAGGTTACAAAAGACCTTGGTTGCGAATCTTCATTGAAAGCGCTATCATTCAAATAGACGTGGCCCGTGATTCAATGAACCGGTGGCCAGTTTGAAGGCCCGTGATCGGTTGTGAATCGGTCCGGAGTTGAGGAGGAGCAAGATGACGCAGATTAAGATTTACGAGGGCACATCTGGTTATGCAGTGGCCAAAACGGAGAGTGGGTTGGTGGCTGATCTCGCCCGGATCTCGCTGGCAACGCGCACGCTGAATCAACGGCAAGATGTGCAATTGGTGCGCTATAACTTGATGCAGGATGGTAGTCGATTCATCTGTGATCAGCGCGTGGCGGACTTGATTGCGGCTAAAGGTGGGGCGGCGTTGCCAATCACCATGGTCGACAACGAGATCGTCAAGCAGGGCCAGTACCCGACGACACCGGAATTGACCCGTTATTGCGATGGGGTTTCGATGACGTTATAACTGATAATAAACGGAGGCTATGACTTTGGTTATGGCCTTTTTTGTTGACGCCATTAGAGGGTGGTGCCATTTTCTATAAAATGATTAATAGGAAATGGTGGTTAACAGGTTGTGCTATTATGGCCGTACTCTTATACTTAAAGCTATTAAGAGGAGGTAAGCAACTAATGAAACTATTACGGCAATTAAAGCTGCTATTGGTCTTCGCACTGGCAGTCGGTGGCCTGACACTTGGTGTGACCCCAGCAGCGGCGCATCAGACGAAGAAGGCTATCGTGCTTAAAACGACCAAGGTGTCAACCAAGGCCTACCATGCGACTAAGGGGAAGATCTACCGCAACACGACCCTGACCAAGGTGGCCCATAACGCTAAGAACTATCCGCGGACGACACTCTACGTCACCAAGCACGCGACGATTCGTAAGGCGAACCATAAGCGGGCTATTTACTACTACATAGGTAAGGGCAAGGCTAAGGGGTGGATCTGGCACGGCTACTTAAAGGCGGGAAAGGCGACTAAGAAGACAACTACGGCAGTCACTCAACCCACAGCCAAGACGACTTTTGACGCGACTAAGATGTCTCAGAACTTCTTGGCCATCGTTAATCAGGAACGGACGAAGTTGGGCGTGGCCCCATTGACCATGAACGATAAACTGACCAATCTCGCCAATCAGCGAGCAAAGGACAATGCCGATATCAACACGCTCTCACACGTTGATGCGCAGGGGAACGCCATGTTTGAAAAGGAAGCAGATCAGTTTGGTGTCGGTAGTTGGACGACCTGGTCGGAGTGTCTCTACATGTCCGAGGGCAACGCCTTAAGCTTCAACTTTGGGAAGGATGCGGCTGATGGCTACTTGTATCACGATGCGGATTCTAATTGGGGTCACCGAATGAACTTGATCAGTCCGGAAACAACTCAGATTGGAATCGGGTGGTACGTGCAAGCGCAGACGAATGCGGTCTACAACGCGATTGACCAGACTAACTAAATCACGATATAGCAAGAGGGTTGCGGCCAGTGGTCGTGGCCTTCTTTTCGTTTAGCCGGCCTTTTCAAAAAATAGTCGGCATGATTGACAAGTAAGGGATGTGAGTCTATACTCACTTTATTAGGTAAGTAAGTACTCACTCACTAAAGATGAAAATGTTTTGGGAGGTATCATTATGGCAAATACAGTAATTGAACTCGACCATCTCGCCAAGGAATTCGGTGATGAGACCGTTTTGAAAGATATCAACATGACCTTAAACCAGGGTGAAATCATTGGGCTGATCGGGCCGTCCGGGGCTGGCAAGTCGACGGTCATCAAAGTGACGCTGGGGATGGAGGTCGCCAGTGGCGGTTCCGCCAAGGTTTTTGATACTGTCATGCCCAATCGGGAGTTGCTAGGTCGCATCGGTTACATGGCCCAGACGGATGCATTGTACGACGCTTTGTCCGGCCGTGAAAACTTAAAATTTTACGGTGTAATGAAGGGAATCGCCAAGCAAGATATGGCCAAAGAGGTTGAACACGCGGCCAAGGTCGTTGATTTGACGGGAGATTTGGACAAGCGGGTCGCCGGCTACTCTGGTGGGATGAAGCGTCGGTTGTCACTAGCCATCGCCTTACTCGGAGGACCGGAGCTACTCATCTTGGATGAACCGACCGTGGGGATCGACCCGGCGTTGCGGCGGCAGATCTGGAAAGAATTAGGCAGAATTCGGGATGAAGGTCGTAGCATTTTGATCACGACGCACGTGATGGACGAAGCCGAACTGTGTGACCGGGTGGCGCTGCTGCTGGGCGGTAAGGTCATGGCGTTCGATAAGCCGGCTTCCCTGGAGACGCAATACCAAGTTGGAACGGTTGAAGATGTGTTCTTAAAGGCGGAGGGGGTTGAATCATGAGAACAATTGCGATTATGAATCGGGTTCTAAAGGAACTCTTCAGAGATAAGCGGACATTAGCCCTGATGTTTGTCGCGCCGATTCTAGTGATGTTACTGATGAGTGTGATCTTTAACACCAACTCGACGACCGACGTCAATGTGGGGACGGTCGCCGTTACCCAGAAACTGAATAAGGAAATGGGCAGCCTCAAGCACGTTAACGTCAAGACTTATGGCACCAAACGAGCAGCGAAGAAGGCGTTGAGCAACGAAAAAATTGACGCCATCATTAAGAAAAATGGCAACAACTACAGCCTAACTTACGCCAATACCGATTCCACCAAGACCGCTGCCGTTAAAATGGCCTTCAAGAACGGATTGACCGCGACGAGTATCAGTCAATTGAAGGCGGCGCTGAAGAAGAGTACGACCGGCATGGTCAAGTTGCGGGTGCAATTACAAGCGATGCAGAAGCAACAGGCCGCCGCTAATACCATGACCAAGTCGACTGCCGCAACTGCCGCCGCTAAGCAGGCAGTGGCAACCAAATCGACGTCGACGAACAACAGTACCAAGAGTACCAGTCAGGCCACGCCAAAGATTACGAATCATTATGTCTATGGCGACAAGGATACCGGCTACTTTGCCAAGATGCTCCCGATTCTGATGGGCTTCTTCGTTTTCTTCTTCGTCTTCCTGATCTCTGGGATGGCGTTGTTAAAGGAACGGACGACGGGAACCTTGAATCGCCTGTTGGCAACGCCAGTTAAACGGTCCGCCATCGTCTTTGGGTACATGTTGAGCTACGGCATTTTGGCTGTGATTCAAACGATTGTGATCGTCCTGGTCACCGTTTGGCTACTGGGCATCGAAGTGGTTGGTAACATGGCGAGCGTGGTGGTCGTCAACCTAGTTTTAGCCTTGGTGGCCTTGGCCTTTGGCATCTTACTTTCAACGTTTGCCAACTCCGAGTTCCAAATGATGCAGTTCATTACGCTGGTCGTGATTCCGCAAATCTTCTTCTCCGGGATCATTCCGCTGGATTCGATGGCCGATTGGGTCAGAGACATTTCCTACATTGTGCCGCTAAAATACTCCGGGGATGCCGTTAACGATATCATCATGCGCGGGACGTCGATTTTTGATGAGGGTGGCAATCTCTTGGTCCTCCTAGCATTCCTAGTCGTCCTGACCTTCCTCAACGTTGTGGGGTTGAAGCGTTACCGAAAAGTTTAAGTTGGAATTAAGTCAGATGGTTCGTGAGTCCGTGTATAATGGTTATACGTTTGAAATGAGTGAAACTGAAAGGATGACTGGTGTGGAGCCAAATATTTTCAATAATTACCGGGACTGGCTAGAGCACGAAAAGATGCCAAAGGGGAAGAAGGCATCGTTGGTGGCCGCCATGGAACTCTTCTCCGAGACTGGCTTTGATGGCACCTCGACCGTCCAAGTGGCAGAAAGGGCGGGCATCAGTCAGGCAACGATCTTTAAGTATTTTCACACGAAGCAAGACCTCATGTTAGCCATCGTGAAGCCGGTGATGGAACACTTCTTCCCCAGTTACCGGGACGACTTCTTTCACGGCATCAGTGAGCAGAAAACTTTACCAGAGATGGTAGAATTCATCGTGACCGACCGTTACCACTTCATCAAGGGTAACGAGCAAGCCGTTAAGATTTTGGCCATGGAAATGATGACCAATGAAGAGATGCGCCAAATGTTTGCTAAATTAGTGATAACTAGCGATTTTAATTTTCCCAGTGAGCTCATTAATGGTTTCCGGCGAACGGGACAATTACGCGACGATATTGACGTCGCCGGGCTCATGCGAATTCTGGCGGGACAGTTGATTATGTACGTGATTCAGTCGAACTTCGCGCCAAGTATTGTCAAGGGTGAGCAGGAAGACTTGCGGCTCATTACGGCTCAAGTCGTGCGGACAATCAGCAAGTAGCATAGAATCAAGAATAGGTATGCTTGGAAAGGTCAGTGAGTGTGGCGACTGGTCTGGATAGCTATTTTTTTGTGAATAACTAAAGGTTGAAAGTTTCAAAATGCCAATCATGTCTGCTCTAGCAACAACAGTGAGACTAAAACTAGGCAACCTGGTAGGCCCTTCGCCTTACCGGCCGGCAGATATGGGCTGGAGCGTTGCTAAACTAGTATAAATTGGCCGCACGCTGGTTCTGGTTGTGGGTTGCCGCAATAGTACTTGGAAAACGTGGATACTCAACATTTCCGATGAATGTGGAAAAATCAAGTAGTGCCGCAGTAAATATTAGTGAAATGCGTTTAGCAATTACTAAGTTGTGGGGATGGGTTTTCTGATTTACCTTTGCCAGGATAAATGGCGGTGGTGTATGCTATTAATTAGAATCTAAAAATCGCTTTCAAGGAGGTCATCGACCGTGAGAAAATATCGTTGGCAAGCCATTTCGTTGGTGCTTGTCGCTTTTATGTTGGGGTGTAATGAATTTATGGTGGTAGGGGTCATTTCGGACATTGCCCGTTCACTGAACGTCACGGTCGCTGCGGCCGGCTACCTTGTGACCGTGTTCGCCATTGTTTATGCCATTAGTACTCCAGTGATCACGGTGTTGACGAACCGCTTTGGCCGGTATCCATTGTTGATGACGCTGATGGTGATCTTTCTTATCGGCAACACCTGGAGTGGGTTTGCGAGCAACTACTGGACGTTTTTGATTTCGCGACTGATGACGGCGGCCGTGGCGGGATCGATTGAAGCCATGATCATTGTCTTTGCCAATGACATTGAGCCGCACAAAAAGCGAGCACTGCTGATTTCGTGGATCGCGGCTGGCTTTAGCGTGGCCTCCGTGGTGGGCGTTCCCGTGGGGGCGGCCATCAGTGCGGCAACTAGCTGGCACGTGAGCTTCCATTTGATTTCTGGATTGAGTCTGGTCACGTGCTTGATTCTAGGCTGGTTACTGCCGAAAAATGTGCAGCACGTCTCCGGGGGAATCAAAGATCAGCTGGTCTTACTGACGGATCGTCGGGTTTATTTAGGGGCGGTACTGGTTTCCTTCTCGGCGGCCACGTTGTACGCTTACTACACATACATTCGGCCACTATTGACGACGCAACTGGGATTTGACTTAAAAATGATGACGGTAATGCTGTCGTTGTTAGGGATCATGGACATTATCGGTAATCGCCTGTCCGGCACGATTGCCGAAAGAAGCGGGGTGCACACACTCCCTTGGTATTACTTGGCGCAGATTGGGCTGTTTTTAGTCATGCCATTTGCGTTGACTGCAACGTGGCCCGGTTACACGGTCTTGCTGGTGTTAATGTTGATTATTCCCATTATCAATTCGCCGATTCAGATTCACTTTTTGGATGTGGCCGAGGCCGATTACCCACAAGCAACGGCTTTTGCGTCGTCACTGAACGCCATTTTCTATAACGTGGGAATTTCACTGGGATCGGCAACGGCAGCGGGATCACTGACCCATTTTGGCCTCGGACATCTCAGCTGGGGGAGTCTGGTCTTTGCCGTGATTGCACTGGTTTTGACGATCCTATTGAACCGAGCAATTGCTGCGCATCGTGAAGAAAACGCTCTCGAAAATTAATTTTACTTTGGAGACGATTACATGAGTCTTCCCCCTGATAATTTACGCCGAGATAGTGTACTCTGGTAAATAGAAGACTATAGAGAAGCTGGAGGAACAGAAACCGTGAACAAGTATCGTTGGCAAGCCATTGTGTTTGTGCTAGTGGCCTTTATGTTGGGCTGCAATGAATTTATCGTCGTTGGGGTCCTCTCCGACATTGCAAAGGAGTACCAAATTGCCCAGGCAACCGTTGGCTATTTAGTCACGATATTTGCCACGGTGTATGCGGTCAGCACACCGTTTATCACTATTTTGACCAACCGCTTTAGCCGCTACAAGACGCTGATGACACTGATGGTGGTTTTCTTGATTGGGAACACGTTGAGTGGGTTTGCCATGAACTATGGCGTCCTGCTGTTATCCCGGATTATCACGGCGGTCGTGGCTGGGGCCATTATTTCCCTGATTATGACGTTTGCTAGTACCATCGCTCCGCGGGAAAAGCGGGCGGGGCTGGTCTCGTGGATCTTCGCGGGATTCAGCATTGCCTCGGTCTTTGGTGTGCCAATTGGGACAGCTATCAGTACTGCTTATAGCTGGCATGATGCGTTCTTCCTGATCTCAGGGGTTAGCGCGATTACCTGTGTTCTGCTGGGGTGGCTGTTGCCCCGCCACGTGGAACAGGTTCAAGGCAGCATTAAGAATCAGTTGGTCTTGTTGAAGGACCGTCGGGTTTACGTGGGTATCGCCCTGGTGCTGTTTACCGCAGCAACCATGTACGCCTATTACACCTATATCCGGCCGCTGTTGACGACCGCGTTAGGCTTTAGCACGACCAGTCTAAACTGGCTGTTATTTATCATTGGGATTATGAGCATTATCAGTAACCGGTTATCCGGGATGCTGGCCGAACGGGATGGGTTACGGATCATGCCGCGGTTCTATATCGCCGACGTGATTCTGTTAGCCCTGATGCCATTGGCTTTAGGGAGTAAAATCAGTGGGTTAGCCGTCATCTTAATTTTGACGTTGATCGTGACGATTTTAAACTCGCCAATTCAGATTCACTTCCTAAACATTGCGGAAGAGGACTACCCACAATCGGCGGTGTTGGCATCGTCGTTAAATTCAATCTTCTTTAACTTCGGGATCTCACTGGGGTCGGCAACGGCTTCGGGGATGCTGGGCACGGTTGGCTTGACCCATATCAGCTGGGGTGCCGCGGTTTATGCCGCCATTTCGCTGGTGCTGGCCGTTATTTTGAATCGCGTTATTAAGAATCACCGGGCTAAGCAATTAGCAGCGGATTAAGGCAATCTTTATTGTCTTTTCTCACACGTTTTGACGGAGCATCAAGGGAGTCTGGGACTTTTGTCTCAGGCTCCCTTTTGCACCTCTAAGCTTATATTTCTGAAGTGTGTATTCCCAGGTCCTCTAATCAGACAAATCATAACGGACCTACCCATTTAGAGAATTAATGGTCAAATGGTGGTCCCTAAACGCCAGTGGATAGGATTTTGACGGGTGCGTCAATCAAATGACGATGGTGAGCAGTGGTTGCGGTGGCCCCTTTTTTTAACCTAGCCGATTTAGGCAGTAGCTTATCAGTTTATTAGAGATTTCGCTATATTAAAGATAAAGCAATGTCTGTGATGGCTGGGTCAATTGATAACGCTGTATAGCGAGTCGACAACACGTCTTCATTGAGGACGCGTTTATTGTTGGCATCATTGGTTGAGAGTCACAGGCGTGCTGGGAGGCAGGCTTGATTGCCTTTGAGTTTGGTAACAGGTTGTTAACGTTAGCGGTGGGCGTGACACGTGCCGTTGGCTTTGATAGAGGGAGGAGATTAGGATGCGCAAGAGAATTTGTGCGCTAGTGTTTGGATTGGTTCTTACCCTGGCCATCTTCCTAGCTGGGGGCGCGATATCTAGTGGCATTACGGCTGAGGCTGCAGATGTTCCCGCTTCCGGGTTGACGGGGAGTGACGCCACGTTGACCGACATCAATGGGAATCCCATTCCTGCGGGGACAGTATTGACTAAGTGGACCAGTTATCAAGTCAAGTATTATTGGTCCGTTGCGGACGGCGTGCCAATTAAGAGTGGGGATACGGTGCCCGTTGAATTACCTAATGGGGTTGCCACGAACCATGATTTATCGGTTCCCTTATTAGACGATGCCGGTAACGAAGTGGGGACGTTCTTCATTAAGGCGGGCGCGACCACGGGGACCATTACGTTCAACGATAAGATGAGTTCCTATCAAAAAGATCGGGAAGGCACGCTGCAATTTTATGCCAAAGGAACCTCGGGAGACACCAACGTTGATTTGAATTGGAAGTTAAACAAGGTTGGTTGGATCTCGGAGCGTAATCCGGATGGCACACCAAGTAAGATTACTTGGAACGTGGCCTTTAACCCTACTGGTCAAGCAATTGGTCAGACGGTGATTACGGATACCTTGGGCCCGAACCAGACCTATGTACCGGGATCAGTCGTGGCTAACACGGGAAGTTATTCCAGCGAGGGTAACTTCATCAGCAGTGGGTCAGTGACACCGGCAGTGGATGCGAACGGCAACAAGATCGTCTTTACATTCGCGGACATTTCGACGGCCGTGAACATCACCTATCAAACGACGCCAACTACACCAAATGGTACCTGGACGAATAGTGCGTCCATGAATGGTGTGAGCGTTAACGGGTCGGTTGCTTGGGGTGGTAACGGTAGCGGTAGCGGTGGTAACGGCGGTGACACAGAAAGTACGGGTGATGTCGTACTGGAAAAGGTCGACGCAAAGACCGATGCCGTTCTGCCTGGAGCAACGTACAAGCTCGAAATGAGTGATGGGACGGACATGGAGACCGTCATCACCACGAACGCGGATGGCAAGCTGGAGGTAACGGGCCTCGAGCCCGGCGACTATCAGTTCGTCGAAACGGCGGCCCCCGAGGGTTACGAGCTAGACACAACCCCCATCCCATTTACCATTACGGCTAACCAAACGGCGGCCGTGACGGTGACGGCTAAGGATGTGCCGAAGGAATCTGAAGGCGGTACCACGCCACCTGTGACGGAGCCAGAGAACCCGGAGAATCCAGAAAATCCTGGGACAACCACGCCACCCGTAACGGAACCGGAGAACCCAGAAAATCCAGGAACAACGACCCCACCCGTAACGGGGCCAGAGAACCCTGGGAATCCAGGGACGACGACACCGCCAACGGAGCCAACTAATCCTGGAAATCCAGGAACGACCACGCCGCCAACGCAGCCGGGAACGACGACGCCAACGACGCCAGAAAAACCTGGCACTACAACTCCGACGACGCCTAAACCACCGGTAAAGCCAACGACGCCGAACAAGCCAAGTAAGCCAACCACGCCGGTTACGACGCCAGGAAGCGGTACGACGACTGGAAGCACGACTGGGTCTTCACAGACCGGCACGACCACAGGTTCGACGAACGGTGCCGGGAGCACAACTGGGACTGGGAACGCTAATGGTCAGAGTCAAGCACCACAATATCCAAACGGAACGTTGCCACAGACTGGCGAAAACCAGCATGACACGGGGACGTTGGTTCTTGCGGGATTGGCCTTACTGATCGCCAGTGCAACTGGTCTGGTAGGTTGGATCAAGGAACACGGTAACAATTAAATTACCCACAGATAGGACCGACCATGAATAGATGGCCGGTCCTTTTGCGTTGCTAAACTTTTATTTAAATATACGCTAAAAAGGCGGCTAGCTCCGCATAAGACTGATAATCAAACACACTCAAGGTCCAGAATCATGTGGTTATCAGTCTTAATGCGGTTCAGCTAACCGCCTTTTGGTCTATTTTTTCTTAGTGGACGGGTTGCGCTTTGGCTTGCTTGACCAGTTGGTTCAGAACGGTCGCGGCTTGCTTTTGTGCCGCTTGTTGGGCCATTGCTTCGGCTTGTTTCTTGATCTGAGCGACTTGTTGAGCAGTTAAGCTTGGATCGGCGGCGACTTTCTGTTTGACTGCGGCCGTGACGGCTTGCGTCATGGTGGCCTTGGCGGCGACTTCCCGTTGCTTAACGGCGGTGCTGAGCCACTTTGCTTGGTGCGCACTCAGCGTGACCCAGGATTGGGGCAAAACAAAGGTATTTTGGTGGCCAATCAGTTCGTGGTGCGTTCCAGTCCAGGAAAATAGCCAGCGCCAGAACGAATTGTTGTAGCGCCAAGTCGTGGTCTTCGTGATCATTTTAGCTTGACTCACACGACGATAGTGAACACAGTTCGTCGTTTTTAGACTAGCAGCGGTATGCTGCCGGCGCTTGCTGGTTGCCTTGCGGTAGACGTAAACCTTTTCTGTATTGGATTTTCGAATCGGTTGATAGACTAGTACGTTCAGTTGTTTACTGGGTGAAATGGAGGCGATATTAGTGGTGGTCGTTTCACTGTGCTGATGCATGCCCCAGTGCCAATTATCGTTGCCAATCATGAGCGTGGCGCTGGCGACCAAAACAATTAGGCCTAGGCCACCGACCGTGAGACGTTGACCCTTGGTGGGCATGAGCAGAAAGCCACCAACAAAGATGATGATACCTAGAAATAACGCGATGAGAATCATGCTGCCACCTCCCGACGGTGATCTTTAATGAAGATTGCGAAGACCAAGTCAATGATGCCAAATGCCGTAGCGACTAAGAATGCCGCGTGGAAGCCGGACATGGCTGCCGCGTAACTCTGACTCTGATAGGCTAGTGGGGCACTAGTTAACAGGCTATGCGCCGGTATATGGTTAGCCATCACATTTGCCAGTACGCTCCCCAGAATCGCGGTTCCCATGGAAGTGGTGACCTGTCGCATGGTGCTGTTGACGGCCGTTCCGTGGCTCAATTGAAGCCCCTTGAGGTCGATTGAGCTGGCGGCCGTAATCGGCATGGTGACCAGGGCGACCCCAATCATGAGAATCGTGTACTCACAAATGATGTAGCTGTAAGGCGTGTTCCGCGTCAGTAGGGCAAATGGCAGCGTGCCAAGGGTCAGCAAGAAGGTGCCGATCAAAGCTAATCGGCGGCCACCCATGCGGTCGTACAGGTTACCACTGATCAAGCTGACAATGCCGTAGACCAAGGCACCGGGCAGAATCATCAACCCCGAGTGAAAGGGACTGAGGCCGCGGACCTGTTGGAGATACATGGGCAGAACGACTTGAATCCCAATCATGGCGGTGTTCGAGAGCGCCGTGACGAAGGAGGCAATGGTAAATGAGGGGATTTTCAACAGCCGAACGTTAAGGAATGGGTCAGCCTGTGGCCATTCATGACGGGCAAAGAGACCAATGAAAATGAGACCGACGACGATGCCGCTGATGACGCTGACAGACCCCCAGCCATGCTCACCGACTTCGGAAAAGCCGTAGAGCAGGCTACCAAAGCCAATCGTGGAGAGAATAATGGCCAGCGTATCGATCGGTGATTTTTTAACGGGAATGACTGGCCGGACGAAGATCAAGGACAGGATCAGGACCAGAATGACTGGTGGAATCATGACGCCAAATAGGTCGCGCCAAGTTGCGTTGTCGAGAATCCAGCCGGAAACGGTCGGGCCCAACGCAGGAGCGAGCCCAATGACGATCCCGCCGAGGCCCATCATCGAGCCCCGTTTGTCGGCCGGGAAGGTCACCAGCAGGACGGTCTGAATCGTGGGAAACGTGATGCCGACCCCGATGGCTTGGACCAGGCGGCCTAAGAAGATCATGGCAAAACTGGGGGCCGTGTAGCTGATGACCAGCCCCGCCAGGAAGAAGCTGAGCGCGGTCAGGTAGATGGTCCGCAGGCTGAAGTTGTTGATCAGCCAAGCACTGATGGGAATCATGATCCCCATGACCAGCAGGAAGCCAGTGGTTAGCCATTGAACGGTGGCACTGGAAATATTGAAACGCGTCATTAACGTGGGGTAAGCCGTAACCAGCATGTTGGTGGTTAATGCCGTACAGAACGTCCCACACATTAGGGTGACCATCAACCAGATCCGGTTGAACGGCCGTCCGCTTGTATCTTTCATTAGAAATTGCCCTCTTTTGTCTCGGCGTTGAACCGCCGCTGAATTTAAAAATGATTATAGACTGTTTTAAGAAGAAAATAAACTGTTATAATCAGTTTATTTTAAAAATTGAACAGGGTATAATGACAAAAAGAGCTTTGGAAGGGGCAACAGTATGGTTAAGCGACGGACGCTAACACGGGAAAAGGTAATTGAACAAGCAAACCAGCTTATCGCGGCGAATGGGATTGACAAGCTGACGATTCGGTCATTGGCCGATGCACTGGATGTGCGGCCACAATCCATTTATAACTACGTCGACAGTCTAAATGACTTGTTGGATCAGGTGGGAGTTGCCTTTGTCCATGAGATTGAGCAGCGGTTGATGCGTCATTTGCTAGGGGTAGCGGGCAAGGAGGCCTTGATGGTCTTTGCTCGTGAATTCCGTCAGGGGTGCCACGAGCAACAACACTTGGCGCCACTGCTATTAAACCCCAACGACTTGCAGCAGCTTCAGCAGACCCATTTGGCGCTGGTCACGCTGTATCACCAGATGTTTGCCAGTCTCCATTTAGCGGAGGACGAGTCGTCTGGGCTGGTGGAGTCGACGTTGTATCGGTCCGCGCTGTTTGGCTTCATCATGCAGGAAATGGGTGGCTTTCTCCAATCGCCAGCTCAGCAGGTCGATGAACGCTTCGAGCAAACCATGCAGTTGGCGATTGCCCAGTTCTCGACGATTGATTAGGTCGTGAAAAGGTAGTTTGAGTGTACGTTTTAGAAATATAACTAAAGATTGAAAGTTCTAAAATACCAGTCATGCCTGTTCTAACAACGGTAAGACTAAAGCTGGGCAACCTGGTGGC
>NZ_AZDP01000102.1:110812-138289 GCF_001435525.1 Levilactobacillus koreensis JCM 16448 | reverse complement strand
CTAAGTAGAACGACGCGCCTGAGCCCATATCTGCCGACCTCTCGGCTTACACAGGGCTCTTGGGCGACGGAGATAATAACTATCGATTGGACCAAAAATGCTAAGTCTTCACGTTTTCCGACTGTTGTCGTGGTAAAGCACAGTCAGAGCCGGAGTGCGGCAATTTCACACTATCTTAATGGTGCGAATCCTTGCCAATACTGGGACGAGACAGGTATTTCATCTTTCAACCTTTAGAAATATAAGTTTAGAGGCGAGTCTGGGGCGATTGTTCCAGGCTCGTTTTGCGTTCCGAATATTCATGGTCGAAATTGGCGTCAAAAGTTTGGGATGAAGTGGTACTTCGTAGGTGGTGGAATTTCCGGTAACCGCAGTACAATCAGGTCAAATGGACTCAGAAAGTTTCAGTTTTTCCTTGCCTTAGAGTGCACTTTAAGGTGTTTACTGGGACTTGTAAGCAATTAAGGGAAACGAATCTCGTATTGCCAAATTACAGAGGAGCCTGAAGAATAAGGCGGCAGTTGGTACGACGTTAGAGTCGACCAAGTGACTGCGGCCACAGAGGACTTTCATGATTACCGATAACAAGTCAACAAACAAGGAGCGGATAAAAATGGCTAAGAATGAAGACGTTAAAAATGGCGTTATTTTTCCAGCAGGCGACAAGAACGAGGCTTACCAAAAGTTTTTTGTCGGTCAAAGTTATTTGAACGGTTTAGTTAATGATCCCGACGTGAGCGTGGGTGTCGGCAATGTAACCTTTGAACCTGGTTGCCGGAACAACTGGCATATTCACCACAACGGGTTCCAGATTTTACTGGTCACTGGTGGCGAAGGCTGGTACCAAGAAGCAGGCCAACCAGCTCGGCACTTGGTTCCCGGCGATGTGGTCGTCACTAAGGACGGCGTTAAGCACTGGCACGGCGCAACCAAGGATAGCTGGTTCAGTCACATTGCGATTACCGCTGGCACGCCGGAATGGCTGGAACCAGTTGATGACGCGACTTACGACGCACTCTAGGGGGTAAAAAGATATGGCTAAGAAACAAACAGCTGGCCGCGACAACTTGGGCGAGTTCGCCCCGAAATTTGCGGAACTAAACGATGATGTCTTATTCGGCCAAGTCTGGTCGCGAGAAGACAAATTATCTGCGCACCAACGGAGTCTGATTACGATTTCCGCACTGATCTCAGCTGGTAACTTTGAACAGCTCCCAGCTCATTTGAAAATCGGTAAGGGCAACGGGATTACCAAGGACGAAATTGCTGAAGTCATCACTCACCTGTCCTTCTACGTGGGTTGGCCTAAGGCTTGGTCCGCATTCAACCTTGCTAAGGAAATTTTCACGGACTAAATTAAATGAATATGACATGAGCGGTGATGCAGATAGTGACGTGTCGCCGCTTTTTTGGCATACTGTCCCTCGCTACCAGGGAATCCGGGGACTATAATAAACGTAATGAGCTGGTGGCATCATCGCCAACGTTTCAGAACGAAAGGGAGTTTTGGACAGATGAAATTACATAGGGTCATGATTGGGTTAGCCGGTGTGGTGTTGGTCAGTGGCTTGGTGTTGGGAATAAACAGCTTAACGACTAAGCCAACGACGGCAGAGGCCGCCTCGGCGACGACACTCTATCAGCAGTGGCGGAAGGTCTACGTTGGCGGTAAGACGCAGAAATACGTTAAGAGCAACAACGGCCAGGGGGCAACGACGGCGCTATCTGAGGGCCAAGGTTACGGGATGTTGGCGACGGTGTTGGCCGCTAAGAAGGGTGTGAAGAACACCCATACCACCTTTAATCAAATGTACAAGTACTACCGCGCACACCGCGTTTCTAGCAAGGTGCCGTTGATGTCTTGGCAACAGACCAAACGCTCGGGTAAGATGACCAGCGTGGGGTCCCAGAAGAATAGTGCAACGGATGGTGACTTGGATATTGCGTACGCCTTGATTTTGGCAGATAAGCAATGGGGCAGTAAGGGAACCAACTATCGGCGAGCAGCTAAGACGCTGTTGACCGCCATTAAGAACAAGGAAATTAACCAGACCACGTACCTGCCGACTATGGGGAACTGGGCCACGTCGAGCTATGACGTTAGCAAGCTCCGGACGGCGGATCTGATCACCGGGTACTTCAAGACGTTTGCCAAGTATACGAAGGATAGCACGTGGACTAAGGTGGCCAAGCGTAGTCAAACGGCCGTAAAGAAGTTGAGTGCGCGTCATAAGACGGGACTGTTCCCTGACTTTATTTTTGTGACCGGAAGTAGTCTGAAATTAAAATCAGTTCCTGCGTACAGCATCGAATCTGGAACCGATAATCAAGTTGGGTATAATGCTTGTCGGGTGCCATGGCGGTTAGGACAAACCTATAAGCTGGGTAAGGATGTCACGACCAAGAAGGCACTGAAGAAGCAACTGGCTTTCTTTAACAAGAAAAAGAAGATCACGGCGGTTTACACGCTGGGAGGCAAGGCCGTTAACAGCTATGTCAACACGGCCTTCACGGCGCCAGTTAACTACGGTGCCAAGGCACTAAAGCAAACGGCGCTCCAGAAAAAGACGGCTAAGCAACTGCCAAACAGCATTGAGAAGAAGAACTATTTCTCCGCAACGTTACAGGTGGTTACGGCGTTGTCGTAGGTGAAGTTAAGGTAAAAGGAGTGGGCTAAAAAACGGTTGGCTGGTGAGCATTAGGGCTGATAACTTGGATCTTGAATGGTTGGGTTATCAGGGTTAGGCGGAGTCAACCGCCCGTTCAGCGCACGCTTCGGCAATATAGGTTTAGGGATGACAAAAGGTCTGGGATCGAATTCCCAGACCTTTCGTCATCTATTTTTTTAGAGTGAAAATAGGAGCTTCAAGTTAAACCCGGTGATCACCGCGGTCAATGCGTAGCCCAGCACCGTGACCCACCAGCGATTGACGTGCTGGCCCATGAGACTGGTCTGACTGGTCAGGGCAATCATGGGGAACAGCGTAAAGGGCAACGCGATGCTCAAGACGACCTGGGCGTAGACGATAAGGTGCTCGAATGTCTGGTCGTTAAAGCCAACGACAAAGCCGATGATCACGATGGGGATGAGCGTCACGAACCGCGTCAACAACCGTCGTTGCCACAGCGGCAGCCGTAAATTGATGTAGCCTTCCATCACGATTTGACCCGACAATGTGCTGGTAATGGAGGAAATCAGGCCAGTGATGAGGAGGGCAAAGGCAAAGAGCCAACTCATGACGGGACTGGCGAGACTGCCAACAATGGCGCTATTTTTCAGGCCTTCATAGACGGCTTGCAGGCTGGTCAGTTGGCCGGTCTTGCCAAAGAAGAGGGTGCCACCGAGAATCAGGAGCAGGGCGTTGACGATGAGTGCGACGGCCAAGTGAACATTGGAGTCCCATTTGGCAAAACGGAGTGCTTCGTTGACCTGCGCGGGATTGTTGTGATCGTAGCGGCGACTCTGAGCCAGCGACGAATGGAGGTAGAGGTTATGGGGCATAATGGTGGCCCCGATAATGCCGACGCTGAGGATCAATTTGGAATGATCCGTCAGCAGACTTGTAGTAGGGATAACGCCTTGCAGAATTGCTGGTAACGCGGGATGCGCCCGGGCGACTTCCACGGCAAAGATTATCCCGACAATGAGAATGGCACTGAGGACGATGAATTCGACGCGCCGAATCCCAAAGCGTAGGAATAAGAGCACAATTAAAACGTCAGCAACGGTTAATAGGATCCCATAGAGTAGGGGCAGACCAACTAGTAGTTTCAAGGCGATCGCCGTGCCAACGACTCCGGTGAGATCCGTGGCCATCATGGCGACCTCGTTTAGTAGCCACAGCATGATGCGAATCGGCAGTGGCACCTTGAACGCAATGGCTTGGGCGAGGTCTTGACGGGCGACCACGCCGAGTTTGATGGCTAAGGACTGCATGAACATGGCAACGAGGATGGCGGTCACTAACACCGCTAGTAGTTGGTAGCGGTACTGACTCCCACCGGCCAGCGATGTTAGCCAGTTGCCGGGATCCATGTAACCCACGGCGACTAAGGCACCGGGACCGCTGTAGGCGAGAAATTTTTGCAGAAAGGAGGTTTCATAAACGCTGGGCACGTCGACGCTCTCGTTGACTTCATCCAAACTTTTTTGTCGACGGGATTCAGGCATGACCGTCACCGTCCTGTAGCAGTTGCTGCTGAGCTAAATCGGCCAGAAAATGACCGAAGCGCGAGTCGTCGTTCATGGGCGGGACCATTTGAAAACGGTCGCCACCGCTGGCCTTAAACGTTTGGTAATTTTGAACATTGTCTTCTTCAAGCGTCTCCAGGCAGTCGGCGACAAAGGAGGGGGTGACAAGGAGAACGTTGCGCTTGCCTAGCTCGACCAGTTGCATCAGCGTGTTCTTAAGGTA
Organism: Levilactobacillus koreensis JCM 16448; assembly: GCF_001435525.1. Classification (GTDB taxonomy): domain Bacteria; phylum Bacillota; class Bacilli; order Lactobacillales; family Lactobacillaceae; genus Levilactobacillus; species Levilactobacillus koreensis. The sequence continues at coordinate 133,874 of NZ_AZDP01000102.1, read as the reverse complement.
GGGCTTTTGCCAGGGCATGGGGCCAAATTTGGACTGGAAAACAGTCTGGACCTTGTCCTTGGGAAGATTGGGCAACCGGTCTAAGACTCCCTGTGTCGTGGCGTAACATTCCGTTGGGTAAGGATCGCCGTGTTTGACCATGGCTGTGGGAATGCTGTGATAACTGAAGAGGACGGCGTCGTAGTCGGCTTCCTGATAGGCTTGCCAGACCTGAGACGCCAAAATGTCGAGGTAGGCCGGTTCCTGATAGAAATGTCGTACGATATTTAGCGGTGCCCCGGTGGCCTTGGCCTGGCGAATGATCCCACCGTGCGTACTCTGCGTGTATTGCGGAAAGAGTGGGAGTAAGACGATGCGATCACAGGTCTTTTGCATGGCCGTTAACGTCTGGTCGATGGCCGGTTTGCCGTAGGTCATCGCGTACTGAACGTTCCAGTCGGGAAGTAGCGCCCGCACCTGCTCACACATTTTGCGCGTGTACACGATAAGCGGTGAACCAGCCTTCGTCCAGATGTGTTGATAAAAGGTGGCTGACCGCCAAGACCGCAGCGGTAAAATCATCCCGCGTAAGATGGGTTGCCACACGGCCGCCGGCATTTCAATCACGCTGGGATCACTTAAAAACGTTTTCAAATAGGCCCGCACATCAGCGGTTTGTGGTGATGCCGGTGACCCTAAGTTAACTAACAACAAGCCAGGTTGCATAGGCGTATCCTCCCGAATGATCGGCGGTCCGAGTTAGCCGGTTGACCGCCAAATATTAACTCAATGATAGCATAATTTACATTAGACTAACCGTAAGGGAAAGCCCGAAATCTAGCGGAAACGAAGAAATTGGACGCAAAAAAAGAGGCCCGAGAAAGTCATCTCGGGTCTCCATTAAAGTTGTGTTTAGTAAGTTGAAACGAAAGCTTGGTTAGCAGTGACGTAGTTCCCATTGCTTAACTGGAACCGGTAAGCGCCCTTGCTGTTCTTGGCAACGCCGGTAACGGCAAGCTTCGTCCCGGTCTTAACCTTGCTCGTCCGCTTGTTCTTGGTGAAGCTAGTAGACGTGTATTGGTAGACGGTCTTCTTGGCTTGAAGGCCATTTACGCCGGTTGCCGTGGTGTAATAGTTAGCGGCAGACGTAGAAGCGTTCGAACCAGAGAACCAGCTGTCAACCACGGAGCGGTTCAAGACCTTGTTCAAGTCAACGTTACCCCGGATTCCGTCAACGCGCCCCTTACTCGTGTATTGCCATAGGTCGACAGAAGTTCCGGCAACACTAGGCTTCGTGGAGCTGTATTTGGCGATCCAAGATCCGTCAAACTTCGAGAAGTTGAGGTTGTTGGAGTTGGCATACCATTCACCAGAATACATGATCAATGGCTTGTCAGTTAGGCTCCGCATCGTCTTCAACCAAGCGTTAACGTAAGTTTGTTCCTTACCCTTAGCACCTGGCATCCGCTTTTCTTCGTCCAACGCGAAGAACTTCGTGTGTGAATTGCTCCGCTTGTAGAAGTCCTTTGCTTCTTGTTTAGCATCTTTAACACTGGTAAATTCAGCGAACATGTATTGACCAAATGGGACACCGTTTTGGTAAGCCCCGTTGGCGTTAACGTTGCTCTTCGTGTCAACAATGTAGCCAGGGTCACCGATACTCCCGTGTTGAACACGGATGATGGCGTACTTTAAGTCTTTAGACGCCTTGCTCCAATTAATATTCCCTTGATATTGCGAAATGTCCGCAACTTTGTTCCCCGCAGCACTGGCGGTCGTTGCGTTCAACCCCACGCCAACGGCCAAAGCCGCAGCGAAAACAGCTAATCCAGCACCCAGTTTGTGTAACGTCTTATGCATAGAATATATCCTCCTCAGTCTTTACCATCCATTGTACACGGTCTGACCGGATGGGAGGTTACTACTGGTTTACATTAAGTTACAGTTCGATTGCAAAGCGCTGGTCGACCATCATTTTTGAACCCGAACGGTGCTGTGGCGGGGATGGCGATGGGTGCAGTCAACCAGTCCACAACTACCAGCAATTATTTAATGGGTAAAGCCATTGGGAGGTCACCAAACTAATGGCCGGTAGTACAAAAAAGTTGCTCTTTGAAAAAATAAAGGGCAACTTTTTACGGAGTTAGTTAGTGTACGGCTGTGTAAATTTTTAAAGCTAATTTGGCCCGATTCTTGTCAGTTGTTTTGACCGGGTTATACTTGGAGAGGCCAGCAGAAACCTGCTTATAGCTGTAGACGTTACTGCTGCCACTTTCAAAGTACATTAAATCTTTCTTATTGGGCGAATGGTTCAGGCCCATCACGTGACCGAACTCGTGTGCAATGGTGCTAGCGTATTCGTACATCCGACCTTCACTGGCTAAAGAGGTCTTCACTTTAGTCACGTCCTTTTTCAGCTGATTGTAAGCCGGAAGAGACGTTTCAACGTTACTAGCCTCCTGATTGAAGAGACTCTGATAATTTTTATCGCTAGTCGAGATTCCCTTAGCAGCTAGGTTAGCCTTCGCCTTGGCTTCAATCGTGTTGGAGTAGGTGGTGTAGAAGGAATCATTCAGTTGGTTGGTCATGGCAATGCCGATGTTTTGGGTTTCAGCTTGATAGTAAGACCAACGAACTTGGAGTTGCTTCTTGGCTGGCGTCCACCAGGCGTCACTTTGATCACTCTTGGTGGCCTTCGCCTTAGAGACGGAGAAGGTTAGGGTGTGGTGTTTCTTGGATCCCTGGGTGAACTGCTTTTTCCCGAGCTTCTTGTTCCAGTAAGCCATGGCAAGCTTAACGCTCTGTTTAAGCTTTTTATCGCTAGTCTTTACGTAGACCACGGCCTTACCGTTTTTCTTCAATCCCGTTTGAGCGTCGAACGCCAACTTGTATTTCTTGCTTAGCGCCTTGGCATGCTTCTGGTAGTAGCTCTTGCTCTTCTTCAACGTAGCAGCTGAAGGATTGACACTGGCCGCTTGAGCGGTAACGGTACTCGTCGTGATGGCTGGCACTAGTAACACGGTAGCGGCGGCTAGCGTGAAAAGTGATCGAGCCTTTAAATGGTTTAATCCGCGCATGATGTGAACCTCCCTCAATTCCCCAAAACATTAACATTTACAATAGCATAGGCTTTTCACTGATTGGGGTCAAGCGATAAAATTCAAGGAAAAAATAAGATGTTTGGCCATAAACTGTGGCGGTGGTAACGCTTTCCATAAAATAATAAATAGAACATTTGTTTGGGTAACGTGACGGAATCTGGTATAGTGAATTTAGAGAAAAAGTATGGGGGTAACGAAAATGGTTAAACGGTGTGATTGGGCAGTAGCTTCTCCGACAATGCAACGGTATCATGACGAGGAATGGGGGCGACCCGAGCATGATCAACAGAAGTTATTTGCATTGCTCTGCCTGGAGACCTACCAAGCAGGATTGAGCTGGCAAACGGTGCTGAATAAGCGAGCAGCCTTTACACAGGATTTCTACGAGTTTGACCTCCAACGTGTTGCGGCCATGACCCCTGCTGACGTGGACCAGTTGCTGCAGGACACGAGAATTATTCGTAATCGGCGTAAGTTAGAAGCCACGATTAATAACGCGCAAGTCATTTTAAATTGGCCGGAAGGAAACTTTGAAACTTGGCTTTGGCACTTTGTTGGCGGTCAACCGATTCGGCATCACTTTACTCAGACCAGTGAGATTCCCGGAACGACTGACTTAGCCCAGCATATTTCCCGAGAAATGAAGAAGCGGGGACTGAAGTTTGTCGGGCCTACGACGGTTTATTCGTTTTTACAAGCAGCTGGGTTGATTAATGACCATTTGATGAGTTGTGACTGGGCACCAGAAAATCAGATAAAGAAGGGATAAAAGATGCGCTTTTTACATACTGCCGATTGGCATATTGGCAAGAAACTTCATGGCTATGATCTGCTGGAGGAACAGCGTGACGCGTATGAACAGATTAAGGCAATTGCCCAGGCCGAACAGGTTGATGCAGTCGTCATTGCCGGCGATTTGTACGACCGGGCACTGCCCAGCGAATCAGCGGTGACCACGTTGGATGACATGCTGGTTGATTTGAATCGTAAGCAGAAATTTCCGTTGCTGGCGATTAGTGGTAATCATGACTCTGCCGTGCGCTTAGGCTACGGGCAGGAGTGGTTTGCCAGCACGGACTTCTATTTGCGAACGAGTTTTGGCGATAGTCTAAAGCCAATTGTGATGGGGAATACGCAGTTTTTCCTGTTGCCCTATTTTGAGCCGATTGCGGCGCGTCAGTATTTCCAAGACGACAGCATTCGGACGGTCAATGAAGCTATGGTGCGCCTAGTTGCGGCCATGCAGGCGCTATTTGATCCAGCCAAAAAGCACGTGTTGATTGCCCACTTCTTTGCGGCGGGGAGTCAACATTCGGATTCGGAGACTCAGGTGCAAGTTGGGGGACTAAATGCCGTGCCGGTAGACTTACTAGCACCATTTGATTACGTCGCGCTAGGCCATTTACACCGCAAGGAAGCCTTGCAAAATGAACCTAAGATCAAATATAGCGGATCGCCCTTGAAGTTCTCAACCAGCGAGGCCGAAGATACCAAGGGGGTCTGGATCGTTGATACGGACACAGATCCCGTTACGGTAACCTTTAAGCCGCTTAAGCCACTTCACGACCTGGTGGTATTGACCGATAGTTTTGACAATCTCATGGATTTTGACCACGACTATCCCGTGACACCGGACGATTTTGTGGCAATCGACTTGACGGATACCACGCCGATCAGTAACGTTATGCAGCGCTTAAAGACCCGATTCCCTAAGGTTGTGGAGCTTCAACGGGTCAACCAGCTTGAAGTAAGTCAGGCGACGTTGGATGTGAAGCAAGTTCAGCAAGATCCGTTAACGCTCATGACAGAGTTCTTTGAGCAAGCGACACAGCATAAGCTAACGGCACAGCAAGTGAAATGGGCACAAAGTACGCTCCAAGCAGCTTTGAAGGAGGATGATGCGTAATGAGTCCGGTAACTTTACACATGGAATATTTTGGCCCGTACCGTGATGAAACGGTCGACTTCAATCGCTTCTCAGCGACGCCGTTGTTTTTGATCAGCGGTAAAACGGGGAGCGGAAAGACGACCATCTTTGACGGGATGTGCTACGCCCTATTTGATCAGACATCAGGTGGTGATCGCACTGCGCAAGCCATGCGGTCGGACTTTGCAACGTCGGCAGATCAGACCCGGGTCAGCTTTACCTTTACGCATCGCAACCGGCACTACGAGATTATTCGTGAGCCCGAACAACTACTAGATAAAAAGCGTGGCACGGGGCAGAGAAATGTCCCGGCAAGTGTGACGTTGACGGTCTTTGAGGGTGACCAAGAGATCACGCAGCTGACAAAGGTGAAGCAGGTCAAGGATTATCTACAAGACCTTCTGCAGATGGATGGTCGCCAATTTGCCCAAATCGTGCTCCTTCCCCAAGGCCAATTCCGGCGGTTCCTAGTGGCGCCAAGTGAAGACAAGGCGGTAGTCTTAGAACAACTTTTTAATACCGAAGTTTTTGCACGTTGGGCGACTCGCTTGAAGTCTAAGCTCAGAGAAAATGAGAATGCCAATCGAGAGACCGCAGCGACGTTAGACCGATTGCAAAGTGAATTAAGGTGGACTGAGGATAATGCCGACCAGGCCAAGGTACTATTGGCCAATCGCCAAACAACAGAGCTATTAGCCCTAATGGCAGAGCAACAAACGACTACTCAGGCTGCGAGCGCTCAGGTCAAGGCGCAACTGGTTACGGCTAAGACGAAGGCTGCCCAGTTGATTCGGCAAGACGCGAGCGAGGAGCAACTGGTTCATGATCAGCAACAGCTTGGCCAACAGCAAGCTCAACATGCCCAATTAGCTAAGCAGCAGGCTGATATGACGCAGCTCGAACAAACGATTTCTGAACTAGAATGGGTCCAAGAGTTGCAACCAAAATGGCAGGAACGACAGACAGCGACAGCGGCTGTCGGGCAACGGCAACAGGAACAGCAGCAAGCAACTTCGGCAGTGGAACAAGCTAATCAAGCCTATCAAGCGGCAGTTGATCAGCAGAAGCAGCTGGTTCCAATTCAGAAGAAAATTGATCAAGAGAAGGACCAGTTAGCCCAACAGGCGGCAGTTCGGCCAGTTTATGAGAAGATGAGTGAACTGAACCAACGACTGACGCAGGCCAAACAGACCAGTCAACAGTGTACGACTACGCTCAATCAGACTAAGCGCGCAGTCGACGCCAACCAAGCGGATCAGGCCGACCAGCAGAAAATTTTGGCAACCCAAGCGACGGTGTATGCTGAGCAACAAAAACTAACCCAGTTGGCGGGTGACTTACGAGAGTGGCGGCATCAGCTGGCGGAGTTAAAGACAACCGACCAACAGGTCACAAAGCTCACTCGGCAGGTGACCACGCAAGCTGACCAGACGCAGACGGCCCAGACAACGGCCCAGGAAAAACGCGCGGTTGCTGAGGAGACGAATCAGCAATTTCTAAGGAGCCAAATTGCCAGACTTAGTTCACAGTTAAAAGATGGGACGCCGTGTCCGGTTTGCGGTGCGACGACTCATCCACAGCCAGCAGTCACAGCGGTTGCCGAAGTGGCTGAGGAGACCGTAAAACAGGTTCAAGCAACGGCAAATGCGGCTGAGAAAAAGGCCAGTGAATTTGCGGCGACGCTAGCGCAGTGGCGCAAGGCGTTAGTCGAGAAGCAAGATGAGCTGGCTGAGAAACGCGCAACCTTGCGAAAAGGGCTGAATCAGCCGGCAACAGCGACGTTACAGGACTTGAACCAGCAAGTGGCAAATTTAGTGACGATTTATGATAGTGATGAAGCGGCTAACCAGCAGAAGGTCGCGGCGATTAAGGCCGCCCAGCAGCGAGTAGAGCAATTGACGACTACAGCGACGACCTTGGTAGCGGCTCAAAGCAAGGCCGATGAAGCCAAGCAAGCGGCACAACGGAATGTGGATCGGCTGATCACGCAGCTAACGACGGAACGACAACGGTTGCCTGAAAAGGCGGCCACGCTAGCTGAGTTCAATGAACAGGAGCAGGCTTTGCGCGACCAGCTGAATGCAGACCAAAAGCAGTGGCAAAACGTGGTCGATTATGTCCAGCAAACACAAGAACGCGCTGCGGTAGCGAAAACCAAGCTTCAAACCGCAGTCGGTGAGTACCAGCAGAGCCAAGAACGATTAAAAGTGGCCCGGACGGCGGTTACGTCAGCGTTGGCCGCGCATTTTGACGACGTAACCGCAGCGACTGAAACCATGATTGGGGAGCAACTAGTAGAATTATCGAGCCTGTCAGTGAAGCGGCGACAACTTCAAGATTACCGGGCACAGGTTGCTCAGGTCACGACGACCATTGACGACTTAAAGAAACGAATCGGTAATCGACCAACGCCTGATCGTGATGCGACTAAGGCAGCAGTAACGGCGACTAATCAGCAAGTTGAGGATTTCCAAGCACGACAGCATGAGTATCAGGACCTTTGGCAGCAAAATGACGAGCACGTTCATCAGATCACTAAACAGATCGATCAGCAGGCGGTTGCTTTGAAGATGACTGAAGAGCTGACTGAGCTGAGTGGTATCGTTAATGGTGACGGTCCAAACAGTAAGGTGGGCTTAGAGCGTTACGTGCTCCAGACCTATCTGCGCCAAATTTTAAAGGTAGGGAATTCTCGATTACAGCAATTGACGAACGGTCGGTACCAATTTGTCATTGATGAATCTTCGGCCAGTTATAAGAAAAACTCTGGCCTTGAAATCAACGTTTACGATGACCATGTGGGCGGTCAACGGAGTGTCCACACGCTATCTGGAGGCGAAAGTTTTATTGCCTCACTGGCCTTAGCGTTGGCCTTGGGTGAGGTGATCCAGCAAACCACGGGGAGTGTGGATGTGGATGCCTTATTCATCGACGAAGGGTTTGGTTCCTTAGACGAGGATGCCTTGGGGACCGCCTTAGAATCGCTGGAGACAATTGAAGGTAAACACCGAATGATTGGGATCATTAGTCACGTGAGCGAGCTGCGTGACCAAGTGACTAATCAACTTCAAGTAGTCGCTGGTGGTAATGGCGAGAGTACGATCAAATACGTTTCAGATAATGAATAACGCGTCTCAAAAGGAGCTGTGACAGTTGCCACAGCTCCTTTTATGGAAAGAAAAGTATCTCGCAAACTACTGGGGTTGTCACCGGGAAAAGGAGGGGTTAGCCTGTTAGCTGACGGGTGATTGTCAGACTTGAGCGGAGGTCAAAAGGCTGACCGATTCCGCAGATAAGCTATACGGATCAGAATGGTACGGTAATTACCAGAGTCGGTTGTTGCTGGTGACGAAACAGCCAGTTGGGCAATACCCTCGGGGTAGTTGGGTCAAACCAAGATACTTTTCGTGTTAAGAATACACGATTTGATTAATCATGGATATCCGTGAACCGTGAGATTGGCCAAAATAGGGGAGTTTTACCGGTGAACTTCTGATACTGAATTAATTTTGGCGGGGAACGATTTTTATGGGTGAAGGTTTCCACGATAAATCGTCACCCCATGTTGGACTGTGTAAACGTTTAATTGATAAATTCAATCATATAATTAACGATTATCCGTGCATAACTAATTTCAAAGGTTTACAATGATGATTAAATAAATGAGAAATGGGATGATTTTGATGTGTACGAGTTTGACCTATGAAAACAGTCGTGGTGACCATTTTTTGGCCCGGACCATGGACTTTGCCTTCGAATTAGGTGGTCAGCCCATCTTTATGCCGCGCAACCAAAAGATTCAAGGGGATGCCGGTGAGTTTACCACCAAGTACGGGTTTGTCGGTGCTGGGAGAGATCTTAGTCATTATATGTTTGTGGATGGGGTCAATGAGTATGGCCTCGGGGCCGCGGCATTGTACTTCTCGGCGTACGCTAAATATGCTAAGAAAGCGCCAGCGGATAAGTTAGGTCTGGCGCCCCATGACGTGACGGCGTGGGTCTTGGGAAATGCGAAGAGCGTTGCCGACTTACGCGAACAGGTCAAGCACATTCAAATTCTGGATATCCCAGTTGCTTTGTTAGGGTTAACAACGCCCTTACACTTTATTTTTAGCGACCCAACCGGTGATACAGCCGTGTTGGAAGCAACGAGTGAAGACCTCCACTTGATCGATGATCCAGTGGGAGTCATGGCGAACTCGCCACAATTGAGCTGGCACTTGCAAAACCTAAGTACTTACGGGACCTTGACGGCAGAAGAGCGACCGCTTCACGACTACATGGGCTTTGATCTGACGACGCAGGGACCGGGGACCGGAGCTCTCGGGTTACCTGGGGATTACACGTCGCCGTCGCGGTTTGTTCGAACCGTCTTTAATCGCCACTTCAGCAATCCGACCCCGGACGTTCCAAGCACATTGAACCTGTTACAGCACCTGCTCGACGGCGTTACGATTCCCAAGGGAGTCAAGCTAAAGGCCGATGGTCATAGCGATTATACGCAGTATCGTGGTTATATGAGCCTCGAAGAACGGGCTTATTACATGGAACCTTACGATAACCTCGAATTACAGGGTGTCAAGATTACCGATGAAATGTTGACGGATTGGGACACCCCCGTTGAGTATCCGTTGGATCACAAGCCCCATGTTCATCAGTTAAATTAGGGCGGGTGTCGATGAAAATGATGATGCAAAAAAGTTTTGCTGAATTAAGTACTCAAGAGTTATTTCAAATTTATCAGTTACGGGTAGCCGTTTTTGTTGTGGAGCAGAATTGTGCCTATCAGGAGGTCGATGAGCTTGATCTGATGGCGCAGCATCTTCTGCGCTACGATGATGCCGGCAACTTGATTGCCTATGCTCGGCTCATGGATGAAGGGCAACAGGTTCGGATCGGTCGAGTGGTCGTGGCACAAGCAGCACGAAAGCACGGTGCAGGTCGCACCCTAGTGTCTGCCGCGATTCATGCGGCACGGACCACTTATCCGGCGGCTAATCAAATTGTGATTCAGGCCCAAGCTTATCTGCAGAAATTTTACGCTTCGTTTGGATTTCAGCCGGTCAGTGAGGTTTATTTGGATACGGGAATTCCGCACCTAGATATGATCTTACCGGTGAATAATAATTAATGTGCCTGACTAATTTCAGGACAATCAAAACGAGTCTGGGACAAAATCCCAGACTCGTTTTGGTTTCGCTAAATTTATATTGCTGAAACGTGAGATAAAAGGCAGTCAATGAGCCTTTCGTTCCACTCGCTTTTCTGCTTACCGTCGTTGATTGGCAACGAAGATAAAGTTATTGATTAATTTAGAAGGGGTTCCTAGGGCAATGACCGCTCGAAGGGGCATGTTCAGGAACATCCGGTCTTTCAAGGCCAGTGATTCACCATTTTCGTCAGTGTCGACGAATGGATTGCCACTGTTATCGCCGTTGGCTTGCGGTGTGATGATGGTCTCTTTAAAGATCTTCAGCAGTTCTGGATCTTGAATGATCGTTGACAGGTAAGTCTCACTCGTGACGGGCGCCGGCGAGTTCTTGAAATCCATGGTGAGCTTCGTCTGCAGGCGCATATCGCGAGAGGATTCACCAATCATGATTTCATAGTCTCCAGAGTCGGCTTGCCACCGGTGGTTACGTTCGCACCACCAGCTGAAGTCGCGACGTTCTAGCTTTAATGTGACCGGTTCGGTCTTGCCGGGTTCTACCATGATCTTCGTGAATGCCCGTAATTCCTTCGTTGGCATTGGTGCATGAGATGCGTGGTTGGCCACATAGAGTTGTGGAACCGCTTGACCAGCGCAGTCGCCAGTGTTGGTCACATCGAAGGTCACGGTTGCCCCGCGTTCGCTTTGGTCGATTGCCAGATTGGTATATTCAAAACTGGTATAGCTCAGGCCGTGACCAAATGGGAAGAGAACGTGCATTTCATGCGTATCGTAATAACGGTAGCCCATGAAGATGCCCTCGGAGTAATATTCGTGATGTGGGTCTTGACCAAAGGTTGGTGACATTGGCGTATCGGTCAACTTCAACGGGAAGGTCTCGGCTAAGTGACCAGAAGGGTTGACGGCACCAGTGATAATATCCCAGGTGGCTTCACCCACACCTTCACCAGCCAAATAAGTTTCGACGACGGCCGCGATATTTTGAATCCAAGGCATTTCGACCGCGGAGCCGTTTTGGAGGACGACCGTTGTGTGGGCGTTCACCTTGGACAAACTACCGATGAGATCCGTTTGGTTTTCGGGGAGCATCAACGATGACTTGTCGAAGCCTTCAGATTCGGCGCTTGCGGGATAACCAGCGAAAATGATGACGTGATCCGCCGTTTTAGCAGCCTTTAGAGCCGTTTGAACTAAGCTGTCGTCCGTCTCGCTTTGGTCAATTCGGTAACCAGGATAGTAGTCGGCGCTCAAACCACTCTTCTTCAGGGCAGCTAATGGTGTGACTAGATCGCTGGGGTTAACGTGGGAACTGCCGGCACCCTGGTAACGGGGATGGTCGGCCAATTCACCGATGACGACCACTTTACCGGCGTGATCCGGTGTCAGTGGCAATTCCTGCTGATGATTCTTGAGCAGAACGATGCCATCGTCAGCCAATTTCCGAGCAAATTGGTGGTGCGCGGCATGGTCGTACTTACCGGGCTTAGGTGCTGGTAACCAGTTGTCGACCACGTGGAGCAGGTGACGAACGGATTTGTTCAGCGTGCCTTCGTCCAGTTCACCGGTCTCGACGGCGCGAATGATCTCGTCCACAGAAGCTTGTCCCTTACCCGGCATTTCCAAGTCCAGGCCGGCGCGTAATGCAGCGGGGTGGTCAGCAACCGCCCCCCAGTCAGACATGACGGCGCCATGGAAGCCCCATTCGTCGCGTAAAATCCGGCGTAACAGGCGTGAGTTTTGTGAGTTCAGGGTGCCATTGATCTTGTTATAAGACGTCATGACGGTCGCAGGTAAGGCCGCTTTAATAATAATTTCAAACGTGCGTAAGTAGAGTTCACGCAGCGTCCGTTGTGACATGTCACTAGAAGCCGTGAACCGTTGATTTTCCCGGTTGTTGGCAGCGAAATGCTTAACGGAAACCCCGACGTGCTTGGATTGTACCCCTTGAACGTAGGCACTACCCAGTTTGCCGGCAACTAGGGGATCTTCGGAGAAGTATTCGAAATTCCGACCACCCAGTGGGGAGCGCTTCAGGTTGACCCCAGGTCCCAGCAATAAGCTGACCTGCTCAGCCCGAGCTTCTTCACCTAGGTGTTCACCCAGTTGGCGCAGCAGCGGTTGGTTCCAAGTGCTGGCGTTTAAGGCCGCACTTGGATAGGTGATTGCCGTGACCGCGGCATTAATGTCGTTGGCCCCAGCGCTCGAATCCTGTTTCCGTAACCCCGAGGGGCCGTCCGTCATCATCAAAGCGGGAATATCTAAGCGGTTAATTGCAGCGGTATACCAATTGTTTTTACCCGAAAGTAAAGCCGCCTTTTCTGGTAGCGTGAGTGCAGCAAGCGTTCGTTCGATGTCCATACGTTCAAATCCTTTCTACTCGTTCATTATTTCTAGTATACCGTTTTCATTGCGGAGATGTTAGCGGTTCGCGAATATCTTGAAAGATAGATTGTGGGAATGGTCGCGCTGCGGCTGCCAGAAATTCCACCCGCTATGGGGAACACCTTAAACTTGGGAGAACGCCAGGCTCGTGAAACCATACCAAGACCGCGCGTCTGGGCTGTAGGCCGGCAAGAATCCCAACTAACATCATGGTCACGTCACCACTTAGAACGATTATATTTCCCGGTTGAAAACAAAACTTTTGACAAATGTTTTGAAGTAGGGTAACTTTAATCCTGTGCAATCCAATTAATTACAAAAAGTAAGGAGGAAAAATTACGATGATGATCAACGCAAATCAAATTCAATTCATGTCTGCCGCATGTTGCGAATGTAACGTGTGCTCTTTGCGTTGCTCAAATTCGTGATTTTTCGGCTAAACCGTAGCAATACATAACGACGACTCCGGTTGTCAGTGTAGCGGGTTACCTTTCACGATGCGAGTGAAGGGTAACCCGCTTTTTCTGTACCACGTCACAATTTAGGGATTGCACGCCACTAAATTTGAGAAAAAAGGGAGCATTAAGTTTATGAAGAGATGGACTGGATTTGGATTAATCGCTGCAGTGATCGCTATGAGCCTGGGGTTAGCAGCTTGTGGCCAATCAACGTCAGCGGCAAAACCTTCGCAGGTGCTCCGGTTACCAGCGACGGCACAGCTAGATACTATTGATCTCGCCAAGGCCACAGGGTACGGCCAGACGGGGAATGTGTTCGAAAGCTTTTATCGGTTAGGCAAGGATGGCAAGGTTGCGCCCGGCCTGGCTGACTCCGCAAAAGTTTCCAAGGATAAAAAGACGTGGACGTTCCACATTCGGGACAACGCCAAGTGGAGTAACGGCGATAAGATTACCGCCCAGGACTTCGTTTACTCTTGGCGGCGGACATTGACACCATCGACCAAGTCGTCTTACATGAATATGTTCTCCGGTATCAAGAACGGGGATAAGATCATTGCTGGCAAGGCGAACCCCGCCACCATTGGCATCAGTGCCAAGAACAAACAGACGGTCGTTATCCAATTAGAGAAGCCCATCGCTTACTTTAAGATTTTAATGGCTTATCCGTTATTTGCCCCCCAAAATGAAAAGGTGATCAACAAATACGGGAAGAAGTATGCCACTAAGTCGCAGTACATGGTGTACAGCGGGCCATTTAAAATTACCAACTGGACAGGGACCGGCAACACCTGGTCCTTCGTCAAGAACAGCCAGTACTGGGACAAGCGGGTCGTGAAGCTCCACCAGATCGACTATCAAGTGGTCACGAACCCCCAGACTGGTCTGAGCCTCTATCAAAATAAGAAATTGGACTTCGCTCAACTTTCAAACGAGCAAGTGAAGAATTATAAGAACAATAGTGCCTTTCAGGAATATCCGTACTCCATCGTCATTCACTTGAAGTACAACTTCCAAGACGCCAATAAGGAAAAGCGGCGGATCATGAGCAATCAAAATGTTCGCCAGGCCATCGCCTTGTCCATCAACCGGAGTCAGTTAACGAAGAAGGTTCTGGGGGATGGTTCCGTGACACCAACTGGTTTCGTGGCCAGTGGTTTAGCCCGGGATCCCAAGACGGGTGAAGATTTCGCCAAACAACAGGCCGTGAAGAACACGACGACTTACAACCCAACGTTAGCCAAGCAGAAATGGGCGGCTGGCTTGAAGCAGTTAGGGATTAAGAAGGTTGATCTGAGCATCATGGCCGGCAACGATGACGTAGCGGCCAGTACCGTGACCCAGTACCTGAAGAGTGCACTGGAGAAGAATCTGAAAGGCTTCAACCTGACGATTCAAAACGTCCCAGCATCCGTTGCCCAGTCACGTTCGACCAGCGGTGACTTTGACTTGTACCTGTCACACTGGGGGGCCGACTTCAATGACCCAATCTCCTTCCTGCAAATTCCAGTCAGCTCAAACTCGTTGAACTATGGCAAATGGTCAAGTAAGGCTTATGATAAAATGATTGCTAAGGCGCAGAACCAGGATGCCGGCAACGATGAAGCTCGCTGGCAGGATATGGTACAGGCGGCTAAGCTGATCAATAAGACTCAGAGCTTTACGCCCCTTTACCAAGCGAACTACGCTTACCTCCAGCGGACCGACGTGAAGGGAATTATTCACAACACGGCTGGGACACAGTGGAGTTATAAGTACGCTTATATCAAGTAGGGTGTGAGATGGGCAAGATAGGGGCGCCAAATGGTGCGACGCGCCTGAGCCCATATCTGCCAACCTCTCGGCTTACATTGCGGGGCGTATGGGACCGTAGTTAGTTCGAAACGGCATCAATTCATTTTGAGCCAATAACTAAAACTCGATGCATTGCTGGTCCGTGGGCAGATTCAAAGGGACTGGTAGTGGGTGGCGTGCAGTGATTTCTGAATTTTATCGCAACTCAGACGGTCCCCACCACAAGTAGTCTCGGTGGGGACCGTCCTTTTGTTTGGCAAAAGTCTTTGCTATAGTAGATAGAGAGCTAGCGAAGGACGTGACGAAACATGGCAATTGGACCAAACGATGGCCAGCAATGGGATACGGATGGTGTGCAGGAATACCACACTTACTTTGGGACGCCAACGCATGATGACCACGTGTTGTTTGAGCTGTTAACGGTAGGTGTCTTTCAAGTTGGCCTGAGTTGGCAGGCGGCAGCTAGCAAATTGCCCGTCTATCGCCGCGTCTTTGCGGGGATGGACCCACAGTGAGTGGCTGGATTTGAGCTAGAAATCGACGGCGACCACATTGCGCAGGACCCGGCGATGATTCGTAACGGGCGAAAGATTCGCGCGACCATTCAAAATGCGCGGGCACTGTTACAAGTTCAGCGGGAGTTTGGTAGCTTTGCGGACTATCTCTGGGCCTTCGTCAACGGCACGCCGCTCCTCTTGCCAGCGGTCACTCGCGATGAACTCGTCAATCAGGCGACACTGGGCTCGGCGGTCGCAAAAGATCTTAAACGGCGCGGCTTCAAGTTCGTCGGTCCGGTGGTCACGCACATGTTCTTGCTGGCCGCAGGTATCTTGAGGGAACAGGTATTAGATGACTAATTGGTCGCGGCCAAAAATGAACGGCTAGCCTTTGATTTTTGCCAGTCGAGCAGACGGTTATGTGAAATTTGAGTGAGAAATTTGGCTTGACTGAAACCAATTTAGTTGTTACGCTAGTGGTCAAATCCCGATTTGGCGGGCCTCAATATAAAATAATTTATATCAATTCCCGCTTGACACCGGATTAAAGTTGCATTAGACTTACTGATAAATTAAGCGATTGAAAACAATGTGATCAGGAGAGTAACCACCGTTACCGGTTTAAAGAGAGCCCACGATTTGCTGCAAGGGGGTAACCAACGACGGGGTGAAGATGGCCTGAAATGAATTGGCACTGCTAAGTCCTAGCGATGAGGTGGTGATGACTGGCACTCATTATCGTGCACGCACTTTAAAGGCGTAAGCTGGCGAGTGTTAATGAGGAGCTGGGCATCTTTTTAGCCTAACTTAAATTAGAATGGTACCACGACAAAGTTCGTTTCTATTAATTTAGGAGCGGACTTTTTCTTTTGGTCACTATTTTCAATTGTGGCGTTTCGTATTGAGGATTGATTTAAAAATTAGGGATATCAAAGGGGTTTTTAAGAATGAAGAAATCATTTAAACATTTTAGCTGGCTCTTATTATTGTTGATTCCATTATTGATTGTTGCTGGTTGTGGCAAGTCTGCTTCCAAGACGACCACGGTTAAGGTGGGAATCATGGGGACCGATGAAGAAATCTGGAAACCGATTCAAAAGAAGTTGGCTAAGGAGAACATCACCATCAAATTGACGACGTTTACCGATTACAACCAGCCAAACGCCGCACTTTCTAACCATGAAATCGACATGAACTCGTTCCAACACACCTACTTCCTGGATGCTTGGAACAAGGCCCACAAGTCGAACTTGGTCGGCATTGCCAACACCTACTTAGCACCACTGCGGTTGTACTCCAAGAAGATTACCAAGGTTTCTCAAATCAAGAAGGGTGACCAGATCACCATTCCTAACGATTCCACTAACGAAGGCCGGGCCTTACATTTACTGGAATCCGCTGGCTTGATCAAGGTCGATCCTAAGGTCACGTTGCCAACCCCAAAGAACATCACGCAAAACAAGTTGAATCTGAAGATTACGCCATTGGATGCTGCACAGACGCCTCGTTCGTTATCTGACGCAACCGCAGCGGTCATCAACAACGAATTTGCCGCTAGTGCTAAGCTGAACGCTAAGAAGGCGCTGTTCCAAGAAAAGGTCAACAAGGATTCCAAGCCATACATCAACATCTTAGCCGTTAACAAGTCTGACAAGAACAAGGCTGTTTTCAAGAAGATCATCAAGGCTTACCAGACTGAAGCAACCAAGAAGAACATTCAAAAAGCTTACGATGGCTTGTCTATTCCAGCTTGGAACTTGAAATTAAAGTAAACGAAATTGCCGGCATTGGCGAGTAAGGAGAATGAAGTTAGTGACTAACGAAGCGATTATTCAATTAAAAGATATCGACGTAACCTTCCATAATAAGGGGCAAACCGTTGAAGCCGTTAAAAAGGTTTCGTTGACGGTCAACCGGGGTGACATCTATGGCGTCGTCGGCTATTCCGGAGCGGGGAAAAGTACGCTCGTGCGAGTAATCAATCGGCTCCAGAAGCCAACTGCCGGTAGCGTCGACGTGAACGGTCAAGACATCTTGGCACTGAACTCCCATGATCTACGGGAAGCACGGACCAAAATTGGCATGATCTTTCAACACTTTAACCTGATGAATTCCCGGACGATTGCGGACAACGTTGACTATCCTTTAAAGGGTGGCAAGTTGTCGCGGACGGAGCGTAAGGAAAAGGTGGCCCATTTGCTCGACCTGGTTGGGTTGACGGAAAAGGCCACGGATTACCCGGCACAACTGTCCGGTGGCCAAAAGCAACGGGTCGCCATTGCACGGGCGTTGGCCAACGATCCCGAAATTCTGATCAGTGATGAAGCCACGAGTGCGTTGGACCCGAAGACGACGTCAGCTATTTTGGAGTTGTTGAAGCGGCTGAACAAAGAGTTGGGGTTAACGGTGGTCTTGATCACCCACGAAATGGAAGCCGTCAAGGAGATTTGTAACAAGGTGGCCGTCATGGAAGATGGCGAAATCATCGAATGTGGCGACTTGGTGACGATTTTCAGTCAGCCTAAACAACCGCTGACCAAGGATTTCATCAACACCGCGACGCAGATCAATCAGGCGTTGGAAAAGATCTATCGTCAGGCTAGTACGTTGGGTCTGGACGACCATCATCAACTGGTTCAGCTCCAGTACGTGGGGGCAACGACCGATGCACCGCTGATCACCGAGTTGTACAAACGGTATGAAGTGGTTTCCAACATCCTATATGGGAACGTCGAAATTTTACAAGATACGCCGTTGGGGAACCTGATCGTGGTCATGACTGGGGAACCCGACAAGCTGAAAGCGGCTTGGCAGTACTGTCAGGACGCCGGAATTACCATTACACATTTAAAGCCAAAGAAACCGGGGGTGGCCTAAGTTGGGTTGGTTCGCAAAGTATTTTCCAAACGCAGTGACGATGAAGAGCGACTTCATCCAAGCAACGGGTGAGACGCTGTACATGACGGCCATCACCGCAATTATTGCCGGGATTCTGGGAATGGCAATTGGGATTGGGTTGATTGTGACCCAACCCGGGGGCATTCTGGAAAATCGGATTATTTATAACGTGTTAGATAAGTTCGTCAACCTGTTCCGGTCGATTCCATTCGTAATCTTGCTGGCGATCATTGCGCCAGTGACCCGGATCATTGTGGGCACGGCGATTGGGACGACCGCGGCCATCGTGCCGTTGGTCATTGGTTCCGCACCGTTTTATGCGCGGCAGATTCAAAATGCCCTGGCCGAAGTTGACCATGGTGTGATTGAGGCTGCTGAATCGGTAGGTTCTGGTCCCATCGCGATTATCTTCCGGGTTTACCTCAAGGAAGGTTTGGCGGACATCATCCGCTCTTCCGTCCTAACGTTGATCAGCCTGATCGACTTGACCGCCATGGCCGGTGCCATCGGTGGTGGGGGCTTAGGGAATCTGGCCGTCAACATTGGGTACAACCGATTCCAAACGGACGTGATCTTCCTTGCCATGCTGATTATCTTAGTCATCGTCTTTCTCATTCAATTGGTGGGTGACTGGTTGGCACGCCGGGTCGATCATACAGCGTAATTTAGCTTGATAGTTCAAAGTAAAGGTTGAAAGATGAAATACCTATCTCACCCCATTATCGGCAAGGATTCGCACCATTACGATAGTGTGAAATTGCCGCACTGCGGCTGCCAGGGATTCCGCCAGCCAACAGTACCTCCACGGCTGGCTGCATCCCTGTCCTCCTCCGGCTCTGACTGTGCTTTACCACGACAACAGTCGGAAGACTTGGAGATTTAGCGTTTTCGGTCCAATCGATAACGACTGTTACAGTCATTATCTCCATCGTCTACGCACACTGTGTAAGCCGAGAGGTCGGCAGATATGGGCTCAGGCGCGTCGTTCTGCTTGGTCGGCGTTTCTTGCCGGCTTAGCAGAAAACCAACCTTGTAGACTCGGTTCTTTCGAGGCTTCAAGTTGTGTTCGCCCCGATCCAGCCCATATCTGCCGGCCGGTAAGGCGAAGGGCCCACCAGGTTGCCTAGTTTTAGTCTCACCAGTCTGTGTTAGTTTTGGTGAGGTAGCCACTGAGTTTGAATGATTGTAGAGTAGTGATTGTGACCCGTGGGTTGCGGTCACTATTTTATTTATAAGATGGATGGGTTTACGAGCTTACGCCGGACGGCTATACTCAATAGAGATGAAGTAAAGTGGGAGCAGCCCAAGTGGTTGCTCCCATTTGTGATGAAAAGGTGTCTAAGTGGCTAAATAGAAAATGGGCCGATTAGATAGGGCCTGGATTCGTTTAAAATGTAACGCAAAAAAGTTTTAAAATTTAGACATTTTGCCGCTAGATTCTAATGATTATCCGGTAAAATAGAAAAATTATGGACGAGCTAAACGAGCTGACTTTTCCAATCTGTGACCGACTATTTGCGGTTGAAAGTTATTGGTCATAGGAAAGTTGACATGAGATTAGTTAGTCAACTATTTTATTAATCATAAGCTAGCATGACAAGGGTCGAGGCTTGTTGCAGCTGGAATTGATCTGAGCCAGAGTGCGGTTCACCACTTATGCTCATTAAATTTAAAATGCATACCGTCACTGTCGGTATGGGAGAGAAAGGATTTATCGAGTTTTGAAGAATATTGGGGCACCGACGGAGAACGTCATGAAGGGTATCTTTTGGGCCACCGTTGCATCGGCCATGTTTGGCGTTTCCGGAACGGTTTTACAGTTTATTTCGCAGGGGCAGAATATTCCCACCAGTTGGTTTTTATCCGCTAGAACGATGGGTGCTGGCGTTATTTTACTGATCATCAGTTTTATTTTGTATGGTAAGAAAACGTTCGCTGTTTTCCATAGCTGGCGCGAGATTTTTTGGATCGTCACCTACGCGCTCATCGGATTGGGCGCTAATTTACTGACCTTTTACATTGCAGTACAGAGCGGAAATGCGGCATCTGCGACCATTCTTCAGTACTTGAGTCCTTTATTTATTGTTCTAGGAAGTCTATTATTTAAGCATGAGCGACCATTACGAAGTGATTTAATTGCTTTTGTCGTGGCGCTGATTGGGGTCATCCTCGCCATCACGCGGGGAAATATCGAACAACTTGCCATTCCGCTGGATTCCTTACTTTGGGGAATCGGGTCTGGGATTACGGCGGCCTGCTACGTGGTCTTGCCACGGGCCCTCGTTCGGGATTACGGTCACGCGCCCATTACCGTGTTGGGGTGGGGAACGTTCATTGCGGGGGTCGTGTTTAACCTCTACCACCCCGTATTTATGAACATGCCACCGATTACGGGGACGCTGATTGGCTCAATGTCGACGGTGATCATCGTTGGGACAATTCTGCCATTCTCGTTACTGCTCTACAGTAGTCACTTTGCGCCCTCCGACGTGATTAGTATCGTCGACGCCACGCAACCGGTGGTCACCTTTATCTTATCGATTTTATTTTTGAGTTTAAAAATTTCAATTGCGGAAGTGATCGGGTCGGCACTGGTCATCGTGGCCATTTATCTGCTGCAACAGGGACGCCGTAAAATTGAAACGCAATTTGAGAAACAATAGGAAGTGACAATATGACGACTTTTGATTGGGTACGACACGGCCAGACGCAGGCCAACGTGGATCAGGTCATGCAAGGGCAGCTAGATAGTGCCGTCACACATTTAACGGTAACTGGGCTCCAACAAGCAGAGCGGGTCGCGCAATGGTTGCGTGGGCGGTCGTACGATCAAATCGTCAGCAGTCCGCTTCACCGGGCCCGCCAAACGACGGCGGCACTAACCGAGGTGTTAACGTTAACGCCGCAGTTCGATGACCGTCTTATGGAGGCGGCCTATGGCGAATGGACTGGCGAAAACTTCGTCGGTTTGCGCGAACAGCGGCCACAAGATTTCGACGCGGTCACGGGGGAAGCCTTGCCCAACGTGCTGAGTGCAGTTGGTGGTGAGTCTTATTTGGCGATTCAACGACGGGTCGGTCAGTGGCTGGCCGAGGAAGTGGTCGACCATCCCAATGATCATATCTTAGTGGTCAGTCATGGCCTTACCATCAAAGCTACGGCCCTGTTGATGCTAGGGGCGCCAGCGACCACGGCGTTGCCGGAACCGGCCAACACCAGCGTGACGCAGATGATGATTGATCCCGCTACGGGTCAGCGCTATTTGACGGCTTATGGGGTCACACCAAAATTAATTTAGAAGTTGAAAAAAGAGCCTGGGAATTGATCCCAGACTCTTTTTTAGGTTGAAACAGCCGGTTACTTCTTGAGGTTCTCTTCAACGTAAGCCCGAACTTCATCGTCAGACTTAGCATCGATTTCCTTCATAGAAGCTTCAGATTCATCGGTGTTGTGACCATTGGATTCCATAAAATGATCCCACAATGCGTCACGAACAGGCATATCCTGATCGGACCAGTCGAATACATCCTTCATAATTTCATCCAATAAAGCAGTCTTAAATACAACAGCCATAACCAATTACCTCCAAAATGAAAATTGGGGTCAGCGGTATCTGTTTTTGGCATGTGCCACCGGCTTCAACTTTTATGGTAGTCCTTTTATGGGGAAATGGTAAATATTTCGTTGCCAATATTGGTTGAAATCGTTGACGACCTTACTAAAAACCGGCAGAATGGGTGGAGAGAACGTCAATCAAGACGGCTGAAAGTGAGGACTTAACATGGATTACCGGGTATTGGGTAAAACAGGGTTTAACATTAGTGAAGTTTCCTTAGGAACGTGGCAGCTTGGCTCGAAGTGGGGCGACCCCTTCGATGAAAATGATGCCCAAAACACGTTGGCTGCGGCTTACGATGCGGGCGTTAATTTCTTTGACACGGCTGATATTTATCAAGATGGCCACAGTGAACGGGCTTTAGCCAAGTTCATTAAGGGCAAACAGGATAAGGTCTTTGTTTCGACTAAAATTGGCCGGAAGCTAGACCCCCACGTTGCCAGCGGTTACAC
Organism: Levilactobacillus koreensis JCM 16448; assembly: GCF_001435525.1. Lineage (GTDB taxonomy): Bacteria > Bacillota > Bacilli > Lactobacillales > Lactobacillaceae > Levilactobacillus > Levilactobacillus koreensis. The sequence goes on along the minus strand of NZ_AZDP01000102.1, from coordinate 111,600 downwards.
GGCCGAAAACTTAACGAAGTTCGTTGAGGAGAGTCTGACCAACTTGGATGTCGATGCACTGGACAATGTGTTGTTGCACTGCCCACCAACTCCCGTTTACTACACCCCAGAGGTCTTCTTCACCCTTGATCAACTAAAAAAAGCGGGGAAGATCAAAAATTACGGCGTCAGTGTTGAGCGGGTCGAGGAAGCCATGAAGGCGTTAGACTACGATATTTCTGCCGTTGAAATTATCTACAACATGTTCCGGTTACGGCCAGCCGACAACTTCTTCAAGATGGCCAAGGACCATAACGTTGGGATCATTGCGCGGGTGCCATTGGCTAGTGGTTTGTTGAGCGGAAAGTACACGTTGGATACGACGTTTGGTAAGGAAGATCACCGGACGTTCAACCGGCACGGTGAGGCCTTCGATCAGGGAGAAACCTTCTCCGGTGTGGATTATGCGACCGGGGTCAAGGCAGCCGATGAGCTAAAGGAACGGTTAGGTGCTGGCAATCAACTGGCCCAAATGGCATTGCGCTACATTCTGATGGCCGATGCCGTCAGCACGGTGATTCCAGGTGCTTCCAAGCCAGAACAGATTACCCGTAACGTTGCGGCGGCCGACTTACCGGCCTTTACGGCGGAGCAAATGGCTGTTGTGCGTGACGTTTACGACAAGTACATTAAGAATCCGGTGCAGTATCGCTGGTAACACGAAGGTTAGCTTGAGACGATTGCACTGCGGTGGTCAGGAATTCTTACGATGATAATCTAAAGGTTGAAAGATGAAATACCTGTCTCGC
>NZ_AZDP01000102.1:101934-110767 GCF_001435525.1 Levilactobacillus koreensis JCM 16448 | reverse complement strand
CGCTTTGAAGCCACGAAGATCGCGTGTCTCCAAAGTCGCCCGTGCTGTAAGCTGGCACTTCAGAAGCGCCAGCTAACACCACCTCCACGGCTGGCTGCATCCCTGTCCTCCTCCGGCTCTGACTGTGCCTTACCACGACAACAGTCGGAAAACTTGGAACTTTCAAACTTTAGATGACAATCAAAAAGCGCCGATATGGTCTGAAAAAATCAGATCATATCGGCGCTTTTGTTTGGATGATTTTTGGGTAATCTGGTGATTATTGATAGTCGTCGGACTGAACTAGTGCGCCTGTTCTCGTAGCCCGTCCAGAAAGCCCATAAATAGGCTATCTACCTGCGGGACGAGCAACAGAGTCAGTGTGAGAATGGCGAGAGCAATCACCCACCGAGACAGGGACGGACGTTGGTGAAGCTGGTTCCAGTAGACTAAGCCAAGTAGACCAAGGACGCCAATCAGGATAAGCGATTGCGTGGCATTGACGAAGGTGGTTAGACTAATTCCCAGGCTGAGGGAGATCATGGCGCCGACAATGGCCAGACCCCAACTACTCAGTAGGATCAAGGTGAGTGGTCCATCGACCGGACGCTCCAGTCGATTCATCATATGCGTGTCTTCGCGAATCAAGTCGTCGATGGTCAATTGAAAGAGCTGACTGAGGGTGACGACGTTGGCAAAGCTGGGGAGGGCGGTGCCACGTTCCCATTTTGAAATTGATTGACGCGAGATATTTAGACGATCGGCCAACTCCTGCTGTGACCAGTGTTGACGTTCCCGTTGTATTTTGATCTGTTCCCCGATTTCCATAAATCCAGCCTCCAATTAACAGTTGCCTCAATCCTAGCAAACTTAGGCGACGGCTGCACGAACCGTTTAGTTGCGCGGATGGGAAGTTGAGTATAACCCGGGTTAAGCGGCTGAAATTTTTCGGTCAAAAAAGGGCCACGACAAGTATCGCAACCCTAGCTTTCTACTTAAAATTATATTGTGGCAACATGCGCTAGCTAACCATAGCCCAGCGTATATTTTCTAAGCGACCTGAAGCTCCAAAATCCAGTTGTCCGGTTGCTTATTCTGGTTGATGGTGGCCGGGTCGGCGACGAGGTCTTCGTTCACCTTAACCACGGTACCGGCGTAAGGCGTCTTGAAATTTTCAACGGCTTTGTCGCTTTCAACTTCCAGAATATCGTCGCCGGCAGCGAGAACGTCGTCGGTCATGATGGGGAGGTCAGCAAAACTGATGTCGCCGATCTGTTCTAGGGCATCGCTGGAGAGCCCCATGCGGTAATGCCCTTGAGCACGCATCTGTAACCAGACCCCATCCTTTACGGTGATTGCCGGTGTTGCGGGCTGACTGTCGTGGTGGAACCAACTTAAAAGGCGTTGCCAAAATGATTGTGGGTGTTCGGTCATGATAAATTCCTCCCTAGTGTCGTTAACAGCCAGTCCATTTGGCGACTAGCCATAGTGTTTACCCTTTAGTATACCCTTTGCTTGCAACCGCTGACAATAAGACGCTTGTTGCCTGCTTCACGAATCGGCGTTAGTTGTTGCCGGTCGGTGTCTATGCTAAAATGTAAGCACTTAATCGGGGGAGAACGAAGGGAGAATTCAGCATGTTTTTAATTGATACGAATCGTCAAGGTAAGGTCGTCACGGATGCCATTGTGAACCAGTCGATCGACAACTACTTGGTCAACGACCTGAAGCTTCCGGGCCACGGGTTAATGATGTATGTGAATCAGCCGGCCGTCATTGTCGGAATCAACCAGAGCGTGACGGCCGAGGTGGATTTTCACTATCTCGCCAAGCATGATGTTCAGTTGGTTCGACGGACGTCCGGGGGTGGTGCCGTTTACCATGATGAGCGGAATCTGATCTTTGAGCACATCGTAAATGGCGATCCGCAAGACGGGTCTAAATTTGGCGACTATACCGTTTTTGCCGAACCAATTCTCCGGGCACTAGCGGCGATGGGTGTGGATTCACCAGGCATCAGCAATAAGAGTGCCCTGGTGGTCGATGGCAAGAAGTTTTCCGGGATGACCATGTTTAAAAATGGTGACGGCTACGCTGCTGGCGGAACAATCATGTACGATTTAAACGTCGACGCTGCCCACCAAGCGTTGCTGCCAGCCGGTGATCGCCCCCATCGAGGAGTCGCCTCGAACCGGGTGCCCATCACGAATCTCCGGCAGTATCTCGCCCCCGAATATCAGAATTTAGACATCCAGGAATTCAAGGAGGCCTTGCTCTGCCACATCTTTGAGGTCGACCGCCTTGATCAGATTGAGACGTATCACTTGTCCGAGCACGACTGGTCGGTCATTGACCAGCGACTCAGTGAAAAGTACCGGACCGATGAATGGAATTATGGTGCCAATCCGGGCTTCCGGGAGTATCGGGCGGTGCTACTGCCAACGGGACAACTCCATTTGAACTTTACGGTTCACGCGGATAAGTTTAAGACTGTTGCATTGTTTGGCACTGTCGCAACGCCGGAACGGTTGCACGCGGTTGCCGAAAAATTGACCGGTATTGACGCCACGCCAGCCGCGGTGACGGCCGTGCTGAGCCAACCTGATGTGCTGGATATCTTAGGTAACGCTGCCGTTAATCCCATTGTCACGGCATTGACAGCGGAGGCGCCACATGAAGGCTAAGTATGATGTGAACCAATACATTGGCGTGCCGGTGGCGGCCAAAGCGTCCGGCCAGTATGAGATCAAGCGAGAGCCGGATGGTGATTTTAAGCTTCATTCCTGGCGTACGGGTCGCCACAGCAAGGGCAAGTACAAGGGCCTCGGTCAGATCTTCTTGACGGAGAACAGCCTAAAAGTAGCCGTCGTTGCCGCTTATCCGGTGGCCTACAAGGACCGGCATGATTTCACGCCGATGCAACGCTTGACCAGTGAGTTTGTGGGCGAGGAGCTCGTACAGACTGCCGTTAAGAAGTTACCGTAATGGATGACAAATTTAATGGGTCTGGGACTTTGTCCCAGACCCATTTTTGCGCTCCAAACGTATATGGTCGAAACGTGCGACAAAAGGCAGTCAACTCCGCTTAACCCCGATAGACAAACAATCCAAAACCGGGATTATTCGTCTATCGATGTTAATGCTCATTGACTAACCGCCTTTCGTCCCACTCTTATTTTGCGCTCCGGACGAATATAGTTGAAACGTGGGAGAAAAGGCATTAACCGCCTTTTCTGATAGTTATTTAACGAAGTAAGCTTCTTTAAAGTTTGACTGCGTTCCCACGGTGTTGTACTGCACGCCGTTGAGCTTGGGATTGATTAGGTAGGTGCTGGCGGGCTGTAGGAGCGGTGTGACGCCCTGTTGTGTCATGAGCACACCATCGGCCTTCAACAAGGTTTGCCAGCGGTGACTGTTGAATGAGGGGGCATTGCTGGCCTCGGCAATCAGTTCGTCGTAGGTTGGATTCGACCAGTGTCCCAGGTTAGCGGTGCTTGAACTGGTATACAGCGCCAGCATGGCTAGTGGGTCGGCGTATTGTGCCCGCTGAGTGAGAATGGTCAGGTCAGCCTCAAGCGGGCCGGTCTGTTCGTCGATCACCCAACTGCGGTGCTTAAGGGTAATGGTTAAGCCAGGAAGGGTCGTTTCAAGCTGCTGCTGTAACTTCTTAGCGAGTTTTTCGCTATTGATGGCATTCAGATAGCTCACGGACAGCGTGACGTGTTTAGTCCCCATTGCCTTCAGCGCCGATTGCCATTCCTTTTTGGCGAGTTGAGGTTGATAGGTCAGTGTTTTCTGGTTAGGTTGGGCTGCCGCGAAATCAGCGGTCCCTCGTTGCCCACGGCTGAGCCCTGCTGGAACGATTCCCTGTGCTGGTAATGAGGTGTTCCCATAGGAGGCCTGGGCCAGTTTTTCACGGTCGACAGCATGGGAGATAGCGAGGCGGGCGGCCTTTTGCTGGAGTAACTGGTTGATTATCACTTTCGGCCCATTTTGACGGTAGGCGAGCAAGACCATTTTAGAGTAAGGCCGGGCAGTGTAAGCGGCCTGTTTTTCGTAGGATTTCATATTAGACTGCGACCAGAGCCGAACTTCGTCTAGCTTGCCACTTTGATAGGCGTGCCAGGACTTTTTAGGACTACGGTAAACGTTGACGTTGATGCGACTGAGGTAGACGTGGTCGCGGTCCCAGTAGTGGGGATTGGGGACCATGTGCCAGTGAGTCTTGGTGTTGCCAGTCGTTGCGACCATAAACGGACCCGCGTAAACCTGATATTGTGGCTGGGTTCCGTAGCGCTTGCCAAATTTTCTGGCGATGCGTTCATTTTGTGGGCCGAATAACGGATAAGTCAATCGTTGCGGGAGTTCCGCCATGGGATGGTCGAGACGGACGACTAATTTAAATTTGCTGGGGGCGCTCACCCCAAGTTGTGTGGCCGGCAGCCGACCATCGAGAATCTTGCGGGCGTTGTGAATGCCGACAAAAAGATCAGCATCCGGTGCCTTGGTCTGTGGGGCGAGGGCCCGTTGCCAGGAGTAAACGAAATCCTTGGCGGTGATGAGGTCACCGTTGCTCCAGTAGGAATCCTTCCAGAGCGTAAACGTATAGGTCGTGCGCGCCTGGTTGAGCGTGACCTTCTTGGCAAGGGCGAGTTCAGTTTGACCATCACCGGTCGCTGAAAAGAGACCCTCAATTGTATTGTTGAGCCGACCAAACTGGCTCATCTTGTCGGTATCTAGGGTGGTGAGGGGATGTGACGTGGACAGGTTAAGTACCTGATTTTTCGTCATAACCCCTTTGCTATCGCTAGGCGACACCGTTTCTTGGACCACGGTGCACCCAGTCAGCCCGATACATAGTAGCAGGCCTATTAAAAATGTTCCCCAGTGCTTCAATTTATTCACTCCGTTAGTTGTCATTCTTTCCTGATGATAGGGGAGCAAACGGGTCTCGTCAAGCTTTAGTTCGTGTAAAACGGTCGCACACCGACTGCCAGGGATTCTGTCTGCTGTGTCGAGCCGGAAGCCTGTCCTTTTGGTTGGAGGCGTTCTTCATAGCAGGCGGACAATTCACTACAATCCGCTCCGATACTTGTTCCAACCCCTAAATTTAGCTAGAATAGGAACAATTAGCGATGCGAAGGGACGGAAGACGATTATGGAACACTGGTCAGCAACTACGATTCAAGCGTTTCGCCAGACTCTTTTGGCGTGGTATGACCGCGAAGGACGTGACTTGCCCTGGCGGCGAGATCAAGACCCGTATCACGTGTGGGTCAGTGAGGTCATGTTACAACAGACGCAGGTTAACACGGTGATCCCGTACTACCAAAATTTTATGGCCACTTTTCCAACGGTCGATGATCTGGCCGCGGCTGATCAGGAGACGTTGTTGAAGGCCTGGCAGGGATTGGGCTACTACTCGCGGGCCCGTAATTTGCAGCGGGCGGCTCAGCAGGTGGTTCAGGATTATCATGGCAAGTGGCCGGAAACGGCGGCCGGATTAGCCGATTTGACTGGCATTGGGCCTTACACCTCTTGTGCCATTGCCAGTATTGCCTTTGGTGAGGTCGTTCCGGCAGTCGACGGCAATGCCTTTCGCGTCTTTAGTCGACTGTTGATGATTGAAGACGACATTGCCAAGCCACAGACGCGGCAATTATTTAAGCGAATTATCCAACCCATCGTTGATCCTGACCGACCGGGTGCGTTCAATCAGGCCATCATGGACTTAGGGTCGAGCTACATGACCAGCAAGAATCCGGATACGGCGCATTCACCAGTCAAAGATTTTGACGCGTCATTTAAGGCCGACCGGGTGCTCGATTTTCCGGTAAAGACGAAGAAACCGCGGCCCAAATTAATGCCGTACTACGCGATTATCGTCCAGTCACCGGCGGGATATTTGCTCACACAACGGACGACTCAGGAAATGTTGTCGGGGTACTGGACCTTTCCACTAGTCACGCAGGCTGACCTACAAGCGGAAGATGCAACTGAGCCAGCCGGTCTGGATGCCGATATTGCCACCTTAGAGCACCGCTGGGCCACCGAATACCAGGTGCCGGTGAAGTTGTCCCCGGTGGGCGGCCAACCGGTTAGCCACACGTATACCCACCAACGCTGGCAGATCAAATTGTTAACGGCAACGTTAGTGGAAACGCCACCGCTGACTTTTTACCCAGGTAAATGGGTGTTGGCTGAACAAATTGCGGACTTACCCTTGCCCAAGGTGCAGGAAAAAATCATGGCACGCTACGAAAAACAGGGCCATCCAGATGTGTTTGGGGTGAATTAGTTTCCGTGGCCTCCAAATTGCAGTATTATCTAATTAATTAAGACAAACCGGTTTGATGAGGGAGTGACGAATCGTGCAAACAGTTTTTGATGTTTTGAAGTTTATTTCGGTCAATCACCAAGAAGTCGAGAGCCATCAGGTTGTGGTGACGGATCCAGTTGGGAAGCCCAACGGCCTATTAACAGATTTACTCCATGATTTAATTAATAATGCACTATTGTTTGTGACGTTGAAAGATATCAGTTCAGCAACTGAACTAATAGAACATTTACGCACTCACACGCCGTTACCAGCGGATGTGTTGGCGGAATACGCGAAAATTCTGACGGAAGACTGTTACGGCTTAAACTTTGCGCCACAAAAGGGTCAAATTGAATTGATCGTACACCGTTAAATTGAGGAGGGATGGTCGTGGATGGGTCGGATTTAGTCGAGACAGCACCCGGAGCCAATACGGCGCCACCGTTGCTATTATTGCAAGGGACGGGCGGCACGAATGAAGAAATGTTGACGTTTGGTCGCCGGCTAGCCCCACAAAGTCCGCTGATCACGATTGCTGGCCGCATTGGCGTTGGCGCCCAACGGCAGTATTTCCAACAGACGGCCAGCCAAACGGCGAATCCCGAGCAAATTTCACAGGAAGCGGCTTGGTTGGGCATGACGGTCGAACAAGTCTGTCAGCAGCATCGGTGGTCAAGTGACGATTTAATTGTGGTTGGTTATTCGAATGGGGCCGCGATGGCTGCTTATGGCGTGCAAATGGGATTGCTTCCAGGACAAGCGGCAATTTTATTTCATCCACTCCGAGTGGCCACGCCAATGGCCGTTGATCGACCCGGTTATCGGGTCTGGTTATCGGCCGGTCAGCACGACCCATTGGTGCAGGTAGCAACGGTCCAACAAGTGGCGGCAGACTGCGAACGAGCGGGGATGACGACTACGGTAGAAGTGACCGGTGGGACCCACCAATTGACCCCGCAGGAAGTCATGGCTGCTCACAACTGGTTAGCAGAAAATTATTGACTGATATTTAAAAACTCATAGACTTTTTGGTACTTTCCATTTGCTATTATCGGAAATACCTGTTATCCTATGGTTAATGTATTTATGGTTCGGAAGTTTTAAAGGCTCGACGTTCTTTAAGAATGGCTCCTTTTTACCCCAGCTTTCAAATGCAAATATATTGCGCTATGCGCACGGAGGTTTCATTCTTATGGAACAAGGTACTGTTAAATGGTTCAACGCTGATAAAGGTTACGGCTTCATCACTTTGGAAAACGGCTCAGACGTTTTCGTTCACTTCTCTGCTATCAACAGTGAAGGCTTCAAGACTCTTGAAGAAGGCCAACACGTATCCCTTGATGTAGAACAAGGCGACCGTGGCCCACAAGCTGCTAACGTTTCGGTTGTTGACTAATTTATTAGCCTAAATCGAGTTTAAAAAACCATCGACGGTGTGTCGGTGGTTTTTTTGTGCCTCTAAATAAAAAAAGCGTTCGGTCGCATCCGAGCGCTGAGATAGAGATAGACTAGCTTAACCGACGATCAGAATCGTTGTGGAATTTGTCGCGATTGGCGAGATGCTTGCTCTTTTGACGAAAAGCAGCCCGGTTGTTCAGGTACAATTGGCCCAGTGCGGCAATCACAATAATGAATAAAATAGCAATAACAGCATGCATAGAAATTCCCCCCATCAACTTTAGGTTACAGTTATATTATCTTAATGTTACAGGAATATTGCAAGCCTTCTGCCTGAAAAAATTGATTTCTTCAGAGTATCGTAACATTTGGTGGTTGATAGGTTGATGCGCTAAAGGGTGAAAGTGCTTAAATATTAGACTTGATTGCTGAGCGGCAGTATTGGTGTTGAAGTTAGGCAACTGAACGTCATTTGGCGAGGATAAGTGCTGAATTGTTGATCAGAATTATTTGTTCTTGGTCGAGGAACTTTCCTGTTGCTTGGAAGATACTTTCTTCGCTGATTCTTGTTTTTCCTGGTGTTTTTTCTGGATTTTCCGGACCTGATCAGAGACTTGATTGGTGGGACTGACGGTCGCCTTGCCAGAAAGATTAGAGATCGGGTAGGCAATAAAGAGGACAACGGCTGCGATGATTAGGTATTTGATATTTTGTTTTCGTTCGCCCAGAGCCTGCGTAATTTGAAAAAAATAGTAGATCAACGTAATTGCTGCGAAGAAAACGACGACTTCGGCGCCAATATGAATGTAAGTCATGCGGAACACCCCCTGTGGTTTAGCCCAACTCTAGCTGAAAGTAGGGGTGTGCGTCAACTAACCACTCCCACAATATCTGGAATTGACACGGCGCATTGGCTTCTCTATAATTAAGAGGTTGTTGGTTATCAGACCACATTAGGTCGCAATAGCTCAGCTGGATAGAGCAACGGTCTTCTAAACCGTAGGTCGAGGGTTCGAATCTCTCTTGCGACATCAATTGAATTGGGTAAACGTGCAAGCGCTAGGGTGAAGAATCCTAGCCTTTTTATTCGGCAAACTAAAGGTTGAAAGATGAAATACCTGTCTCGCCCCAGTATTA
>NZ_AZDP01000102.1:101637-101924 GCF_001435525.1 Levilactobacillus koreensis JCM 16448 | reverse complement strand
CCGCACTCCGGCTGACAGGGATTCCGCCTGCTGTGGGGACGCTTCAGACTGGGAAATCACCAGTCTTCTCGCTCGCTTTGAAGCCACGAAGACCGCGTGTCTCCAAAGTCGCCCGTGCTGTAAGCTGGCTAATCGCCAGCTAACACCACCTCCACGGCTGGCTGCATCCCTGTCCTCCTCCGGCTCTGACTGTGCCTTACAACGACAGCAGTCGGAAGACATAGAGGCTTAGCACTTTCGGTCCAATCTATAACGATTGTTACAGTCAGTATCCTCGTTGCCTAAGA
>NZ_AZDP01000102.1:56467-101627 GCF_001435525.1 Levilactobacillus koreensis JCM 16448 | reverse complement strand
CTCAGGCGCGTCGTTCTGCTTGGTCGGCGTTTCTTGCCGGCTTAGCAGAAAACCAAACTTGAAGACTCGGTTCCTTCGAGGCTTCAAGTTGTGTTCGCACCGATCCAGCCCATATCTGCCGGCCGGTAAAGCGAAGGGCCCACCAGGTTGCCTAGTTTTAGTCTCACTGTTGTTGCTAGAGCAGACATGACTGGCATCTTGGAACTTTCAACCTTTGGCGGCAAATCAAAAGACGGCTCAAAATCGAGATAATTCGATTCTGAGCCGCCTTATTTGTTTAGTTAGTCTTCGTACTGGCCGACAACGGGAAGTTTCTTGAGGACCTTCCGACCGTGAGGAGACTGGCCGTCGATAACGCTGGTCAGCTCTTGGCCGGCAAGGTTACCGTGATGTTTTCCGCCAGCCCAGGCATCAACGCCGGTGACATCGTACACAACGCCAGCAACCGCCACGTAAGCCGGTTGACCGTCTTGACCGTTAAACTTCGCTAATTCTGCTTTGTTAAATACTTTTTCACTCACAAGACTCACCACCTGTTTAATTTACACTAATAGTAAACTGGATTATCTAATAACACAAGCAATTTGGTTTTCAAGTGATAAGTCAGCTTGAAACAGCTAGTCGAAATGGTTGTCGGGACGGATGATTGGTTCGGCAACTGGGGTAAATGAAGCGTCCACACAAGCGGAGTCAGCCAGGCTTTGCCTTCAAGTTTTCGCGTATTTTGTGATACAGTAAATAAAAAAGGAGTTGAGCGGGGCATGAAGACCCTAGTATTAGTTTCGCACCCTAGGTTAGCCGATTCGACCAGTCAACAATTTTTAAAAGCTAGTTTACCGCCACAGAATGTGACTTGGGAGCACCTGGAGAGTCAGCAGAAATTCGATGTCGACCGGGAACAGGACCAGTTACGGCAGGCTGACCGGATTATTTTACAATTTCCCTTGTATTGGTACGCGGCACCGGCTGGGTTGAAGCAGTGGGAAGACGATGTGTTGACCCGAACGTTCGTGTACGGGGACCATCGTTTTCCACTGGCCGATAAGGAGCTGGGAATTGTGGTGACGACGGGAATGCCAGAGAAGGCCTTTCAGCGGGGCGGCGCCGAGGGCCTCACGTTGGATGCGGCATTGGCACCGTTGGCCGCTGTGGCTGCGCGAGCCCACGTGCGTTGGTTGCCGACCTTTCCCATTTATCAGTTTGCCTACCTTGAAGAACCGGAAAAGTTACAACTGGTCGTGGACTACCAGCGTTATCTCACGCAAGCCCAGCCGGATAGCTTAGAACAGCGGCAATCCTGGTTCGCTCATAAGTTACCCGCCATGATCGATCAATTGCCGCCGGAGCAACAAGCCACCGGGCGACTGATTCAAGCCGAGTTTGATCAACAAAAGGACGATATCGAAGCATTGGCCGATACGCTGGCCATGATTAAGGAGCAGGAAGATGACTGAGCAGGCAGAGTGGTTACACACACAGATTGAAACGTTGGCCAGCCAGCAGGCCCAGTTCACCAACCGAGCATTTTGGCTGGCACTAGATAAATTGGTTGCCGAGCAGGACCGCCGTAACGATCAATTACAGGGCGAGGTCGATGGTCGTAGCTGGCGGCCAGACCGTTGGTGAGATGTTGGAATGGACGTAGAAAAAGGCGGTTAGTCAATGAGCAATTAACGTCGCTAGACAAAGAATCCCGGTTCTGGATTATTTGTCTAGCGGGGTTAATCGGGGGTGACTGCCTTCTGTTGCACGTTTTGACCATATACGTTCGGAGCGCAAAAAGGGTCTGGGACTTTTGTCCTAAACCCTTAGTAAGAATTTTTAGTAATCGCGGTTCTGCGCTGCCCAGTGATTGACGGGGCCAAACTTGTGACCAACTTCAATGGGACTGCCGATTGCCGTGTTGACGAATTGCTTGGCAATTTCGATGGCCCGTTTCATAGGAGTTCCCTTAGCTAGTTCAGCGGTGATACATGCCGAAAGTGAGTCGCCAGTACCGTTGACGCGGTCCGTTTGGTGGTAAGGTTCGCTCAACCAAAACTCTTCACCAGATTCAAGCAGGACAAAGTCACGGACCTCCGTCTGGTCGGTGTTGGCGTGACTCCCTTTGGCAATGATGTTTTTGGCTCCCATTTGCTGCATCTTATGAGCGGCCTTGACCATGTCATCGGCGGACGTAATGGTTATTTCAGCAATTTTTTCGGACTCGTAAAAGTTTGGAGTCAAGACGGTGGCTAGTGGGAGCAGGGTGGTTCGTAACGTATTGAACGCGCTCTCCTCCAGCAGCTGGTTGCCATGTTTGGTCATGATCACAGGATCGACGACCAGTGGGCCAAAATCAGATTTTTGGTAGTTCTTCACAACATCGTTGATCAATTCCGAGTCAGCGAGCATTCCTGTCTTGGCTGCCCGGATGTGGTAGTCAGCGGCAAGGTCCGCAAATTCTTGGTCAATGAAGTCGGTGGGCATGGGAACACTGGCGTGGATGCCGTAAGAATTGCCGGCCACACACGCGGTAATGACGGACGCCCCGTAAACCTGACGGGCGAAAAAGGTGTGTAAATCGGCTTGCATACCGGCGCTGCCATCGCTATCAGACCCAGCAATGGTGAGGGCTTGTGGATAAGAATTAACAACCATGAGTCATCGAACCTCCGCTTTAAATTTAGAACAGCCTCAGCATAGCATAAGTGACTAGGTAAAGGCCAACGATATCGGGTATAAATTTTGTTATACTGACTTACGCCCTTAAGCCATGCGGAATAAGGGATTTGCGATGTTGACAAACAAACTTGTGCGACTGATTATGGCGTGCCTATCAAGGGGGTCAATCGCTGTAAATGACGTTGTGGATTGAAAAATCGGTCTTATCTCAACTTGAGGTCATGTAAGCTAGATTGATCCAATATCACTTGCTGGGCTAACACCGTATCAAGTGTTGATAGGAACGCAGGCGTGTCATGCCACTTGGGGTCGGTAAGGTGGCGGTATAACCAGGTTGTCAAGTGTACAGTCATTTCAGAGGAGGGGATTGCCATGAGAACAGAAATTGTCCGGCCATTGAGCTGGTGTGCTGCCGGAATCATCGCCAGTTGGGTTGCCGTAATGGGGTCGGTGGGTGTGCTGTATCGTCACTTTCCCAACGAACCACTGACTTTAACGTTCGGATTAGCACTAACTGTGATAAGCTTAATAGGGATTGTTCGTTCTGCACGCCGGGGGCCATGGTGGTGTCTGATACCAACAACGGTGGTTGCGATTGCCGCTACGATTGGAATAATCACTGATAGCACACTGTTACTGCTGGGATTGACAATCTCCGGTTTTTATTGAAAATGTTCGTTAAATCGATCAGGAGGAAAGTACGCATGTTAATTCAACAAGGACGTATTGAAAACGCCAAGCAACCACAAGATATTCGAATCGAGGATGGCAAATTTACAGCTATTGCTGACCATTTAACGCCCCAAGATAACGAAGAGGTCATCGATGCTCAGAACAAACTGATTATCCCACCATTCGTTGATCCACATGTTCATTTGGACAGTACCATGACGGCTGGGGATCCGGAATGGAATCAATCGGGAACGTTATTTGACGGAATTCGAATCTGGTCCGAGCGGAAGAAGACGTTGAGTATTGAAGACGTCAAGACGCGGGCCCGGATGGCACTGGAACGCCAAGCAGCCAATGGTATCCAATTCGTACGGTCACACGTGGATGTCACTGATCCTAGTCTGACGGCGCTTAAGGCGTTGATTGAAGTTCGTGATGAGGTCAAAGACTTTATCGAACTGCAACTGGTTGCGTTCCCTCAAGAAGGAATCTTATCCTTCCCCCACGGTAAGGAATTGATGGAGCAGGCGGCTAAATTAGGTGTCGACGTTATTGGGGCCATTCCGCATTTTGAATTTACCCGTGAATACAGTGTGGAATCACTCCACTTCGCCGTTGAATTGGCGCAGAAGTACGGCAAGCTTGTTGACGCCCACTGTGACGAAATCGATGACCCAGCTTCTCGTGGCCTGGAAACGCTAGCTACATTGGCGCTGGAAACCGGTTTGGGCGACCAAGTCACGGCTAGCCATACCACGGCGATGGGTTCATACAATAACGCTTATGCTTACAAATTGATGCGCTTGCTACAAATGTCGCACATCAACATGATTTCTAACCCCCTGATCAATACCCACTTGGGTGGCCGTTTCGACACTTATCCAAAGCGTCGGGGCTTAACGCGGGTTAAGGAGTTGAACGCTGCCGGGGTTAACGTTGCCTTTGGTGAAGACGACATTAAGGACCCTTGGTACCCAATGGGTGATGGGAACATGTTGGATTCCCTCCACATGGGGATTCACGTGACCCAAATGATGGGCTACGATGACATTATGAATTCTTACCAATTCGTCACGACCCACGGGGCCAAGGCGATGCATGTGACCGACCACTATGGCATCGAAGTCGGCAAGCCAGCCAACTTAGTCATCATGAATAACGATAACTTCTACGACGCCTTGAATCAACGTTCAGAAGTGCTCTACTCCATTCATCATGGTAAGACCATCGTGAAGACGGACCCTAAGCAAGTTCATATGAATCTGTAATTGGTCAGTTAAAATTCAAGCAAACGAAAAGCGCTGCGGTAGAATTTTACCGAGGCGCTTATTTGATGAAATTATTTTTTAGCATGTGCTTTCTTGACGGCGGCTACGGTTAACGGCTTCGGCGCAGCGGGTTGTTTCTTTTCCTTGTGTTGTGTACGTAGCTGTTCTTTCAAGACCTCGATTTCGTCGGCGTGTTCGCCTTTCCAATCTTGGTAGGACTTGGCGGAATCGGTATCACCAGGCTTTAGGCCGGTGTTTAACCAGAAGCATGCCTCGGAAAGGCTAGGGAAATTGTGAATCCACAGCGTTTGACCGTTGTCGGAGTCAAAGGCCACATAAGATCGGAAGTGGCGCTTTAAAAAAGTATGTTTCCGAATCTTGAAGGCCTCCCGTTTACGGGTTAGCCGGTAGTCTGGTAAGATGTATTGACCGGAGATGGCGAGTTGTGGAAAACGTTCGTCGCGTTGTTCGTGCTGGTCTTTCAACATGGCACGGGCTTGGTCGACGGAAATAATGGTTGCGCGAATCGGATTCTTCATAAAAAACCCCCTCAAAGATTGAAAAAATAAGTGAAAATGACAGTCTCCGGCCAGTATTCACACTTACTAGGTTAGCATAATCTAAAAGTTATGGAAACAATTTACCCTTTAAATTTTAGGCAAATTTGCGGTTCTGACGGTCAACTACCGAAAAAAGATTGTCTAGGGGGAATTGGAATGGTAACGGGTACACAAATGTGGTAATGGTGGATATGGACAGTATCGGGATAAAGTATGGTAAACTAGCATACATTAGTTCGAAAGCGGGGATACATTTGGCACAGAAATACTACGCGGTTCGGCGGGGCCGGCAACCGGGAATTTATCGGACTTGGCCGGAAACACAAAAACAGGTTAGTGGCTTTTCAGGTGCACAGTACAAAAGTTTTACGACGGAGGCGGGTGCGAAGGCGTTCATGACGGCCAAGGTGACTAGCCCGGCAAAATCAGTAAAAAAAGCCGCTGCTTGGACAACTGAACGGACAGCAACCGTGACGCCAACCATCACGGTTTATACGGATGGTGGGTCACGTAATACGGGAAACGTTGCTGGTGGTCACGTGCGTTCAGTCGACAAGGCCGCCTGGGCGTACCGTATTGAGTTGCCAGAGCAGGCCGTGACGGGTTCCGCTGGTGAATTTGGCGCGACCAATAATCGGATGGAAATTATGGCCTTTCGTAATGCATTGCAACGTTTGGTGGATTTAGGACAAACGCAGGCCGGAATCCAATTCGTTTTGGACTCCCAATACGTACTGAATGCCATCACTAAGGGGTGGCTGGCAGGTTGGAAACGTCGTGGCTGGAAACGTAGTGCCGGACCGCTAGTTAACGCGGAACTCTGGCAAGATGTCGATCGGCTGTTGCCACAATTCAGCCACTTGACTTATCAGTGGACGAAGGGCCATGCGACCAATCAGGGAAATGTCTTTGTCGACCATTTACTGAATGAAACAATGGATGGCATGCATCAGGGAAACAGTCGGCCAGTAAAGACGACAAGAACCGCGCCAACACAGCCTTTGGCGGCATCCAGTGCACCAAAGATGCAACATCAGGCGGATACGGATCAATCAGTGGCTGATATTGCCCGGAGTCTCCGAAACCTACCGCTTGATGATAATTAAGGGTATAATGAGACCTAGATTTTACCTGTGGGTCATCTAATTGGGGGGACTAGTACCCGTCAGCTAGGGGCTAGCCAAACACATCTTAAAAAATAGTAAGTAAATGGGGTACCGAATCATGCAAGCAAAATTAATTCCATATCTGGAGTTTGAAAATGCCAAAGAGGCCATTGCCTATTATCAAAGTGTCTTTGGTGCGACCGATGTTTATCGGGTTAGCCCAACGGCCACGGAGGTCGAACAGTTTGGGTTGGAACCAACGGTGGATCTGGACCAAATGACCATGAATGGTGGTTTTCGTATTTTGGGCTTAGATGTTCAATGTGCGGATGCTTTAATGGGTCAGCCCACCTCGTCAACGTTGATCTCGTTGATGTTGACGGTGGATGAAGATGACAGTGCTAGTGTTAAAGCACTCGATACGCTTTACCAGCGGTTGGTTAAGTCAGACGTCAAGGTCATCAGTCCCTTCTCCAAGGTAACTGGTGGCAAGATGGGGCAAATTGTTGATGCGTATGGTATTACCTGGATTTTACGGGAACAAACCATGCCAAACCAACCCGCGTCAGCTGAAGACTAGTGAGACCTAGTGCATAGTTATATTTGGATTAAAGCGGAGGTTGTGACTGGGAATGGTCACGACCTTTTTTATTTGGAGAAGAGTCTCAATTATTGAATGATTTTTGGTTTTGATTAACGTTTAAGTGCAGAAGATAATGCCAAATTTGAGCGTATGACATATAGTCAAAGAAAATGGTGAAGGTGGCATACTTATGGTTTGGAGTCGGAATGAAGATGCTACGGATGCATTAAATAATGGATTTACGTCAAGTATGTCCGTTGTTAAAAATTATGTTGACCGAGGTAATTTGGACCGCAAATTGGACAGAATAATTATGCGCGAATTTTCTCAGCGAGGAAGACAAGTGCTGGTTTATGGGCCAATTGGGGTTGAAAGGACAAATGTGGTCTTGGACTACTTAAAGATGCTAGAGAAATCTCATGGTACTAAAAGTGTTCGGGTCACTATGAGCAGTAAAACGACGATGGAGAGTTTTACTACGGATGTGGTTGGTAAATTGCATTTAAGTAGAGTTCAGATTAACGAAGACGGTGTTGAGTTCAAAGAGGACCTGTGTTGGTTTTCTTTAAGATCCGAGTTGCAGAGTCAAAGCATAAATCAAACTATCACTGAACAATACAGGGGCGTCGATGATTTCGTGATTATTGAAGAAGTGCTGTTCAGGCGTAATATAGTTCTGATTGTTGATGACATGGAAAATCTATCAAATGATGCTGATAGCCTCAGAGTAAGATTGGCAGAAATGGCGAAGAACATGTCAGATGATGCTATTAATTACGAAAATTCGTATGCCAAAATTGTCTTTATCGGTATTGCCAAAACGGCTAAGGAACTTTGGAATGATGTTCAGTCATTGAGAAGTCGATTGGCAACGATAGCAGTACCACATTTAAACAGAGCAGAGGGTAAGCAGATTATTAAAACCGGTTGGGGTAGCGTCAATCTGAAGGTAACTAAACAGTTGATTGGTAGCACACTTTATGTCTCTACTAGGAAAAAGTTGTAGGAGAAAAAATGATCAGAGCCGGAGACGGTCAGGGATGCAGCTAGCTGTGTCGAGGTGGAAGCCTTGACTCTCAGGCTGGAACCGGCCCCATAGCAGGTGAAATCCCCGGCAGCCGTAATGCGAGCGCTGTTCCAGTCCGTTTTGGGCAGTGTGGTATCATGAAGGGCAAGAGGAGTGATTGATGATATGGCAACAGAACGGGAAAAAATGACAGCCGGTCAGCCCTACGAACAATTTGATAAGGAACTGATCGACCGCCGAGTTTTAGCGCGGAAGCAACTTAAGGCAGCCAATCAGTTGGACGATAACAAGCAGCGTAACGCCGCTTATAAGGAATTGATTACGGACACGGGGGATGACTTCTTCGTTGAAGCCAGCTTCATGTTTGACTATGGCTGGAATATTCATATCGGCGACCATTTTTACGGCAACTACGATATGACCTTCCTTGACACCTGCCCAATCACGATTGGGGAGCACTGCTACTTTGGCCCTAACATTGGTCTGTACACGCCAGTTCACCCACTGAATGCGATGGCGCGGAACAACGATGTCGAAATGGGCGCGCCAATTACTATCGGCGACAATGCCTGGCTGGGTGGTCGCGTGACCATCCTGCCTGGGGTTACCCTGGGCAATAACGTGGTCGTCGGTGCTGGTTCCGTCGTGACTAAATCATTTGGTGACGACGTAGTGATTGCCGGCAATCCTGCACGCATTATTAAGCAGATCGACAACAGCTCGGTTGGGGATCAACAAGCACGGGAACAATGGCCGGATAAGTTGAAAAAGTAGCCGTGATCGACCCTGATTTTAAATTCTAATCATATTCTTAGATTACTATGGTTATCGGCTGTGTAACCGCTTTATTCCCAATAGAAAAAACTTATCTATCCGCAAGATTTTACTAATTAATCTGACCGCGTATAATAGACTTTGGATATCGTTTCAGAGAGATTGACAAAGGCAATTTGTATTTAACGTTTAAGCGCTGTACAGGTGGCTCGCATGACGACCCCAGCTACAGCGCTTTTTTCGTACAATCTCACCGGACATCATCCGCTGGAAGCCTGGCTTTCAGGAAACAAATGAGGAGGATTATTTATTTTAGCGCGTAAAAATATTGATAAGTTAGTATTCGTGCCAACCATCGTTTTATTTATTCTCGCGTCATTGCTATTTATCTTAGGTGGGAGTCAACTGCAAGCCACACTAAGTTCAATATTGAACTGGATTGATACTCGCATGTCATGGGCATATATGATGGTGTACGTGGTCAACTTTTTATTTTTTATGTATTTGGCATTTGGTAAGTTTGGGAAAGTCAAATTAGGCGATCCCGATGACAAGCCTCACTACAGTAACTTCCAGTGGGGAAGCATGGTGTTCGCAACGGCCATCGATGCCAGTATCTTAATGCTGTCGATTGTCGATCCGTTACGGTACCTGCAGCATCCAGCGTTTGGTTTCAAGCCATTCTCTAGCAATGCGTACAGTGCCGCTCACATGTTGGGCCAATTCAACTGGGGGCCAATGGCGTGGATGATGTTTGCGCCGGCCACGATTGCAATTGCCTACGTCTTGTACGTTAAGCATGCTAAGGTTCAACGGGTCAGTGCCGCCATCACCAGTCTTCAAGGCGATAGCACGGGGAAAGTTGTTGCCCGTCACGTGGTCGACTTTTTGGTCGTCTTCGGAATCATGGGTGGTATCGGATCATCCGTTGGGATGGAAATTCCGATTATCTCCAAAGTGCTTAGCCGGCTTACCGGTGTTCAAGATAATTTAATGCTGAAAATTGAACTCTTTATCATTCTGTTTATCCTGTTTGCCGTCACGGTCTTCCATGGCCTGAATGGTGGGATCAACCGCTTAAGCTCCGCTCACATCTGGACGGCGCTAGGATTATTGGCTATCATTTTAATTATCGGACCAACGATTTATATTTTAAATTCTGAAACAAATAGTATTGGGTTGATGGCGCAGAAGTTTATTGCGATGTCGACCAACACCTTGCCTAATGGTGGGGATAGTACCGCTCAGCAGGAAACGATTTTCTACTGGGGCTGGTGGTTGTCTTACATGCCGGTTATGGGACTGTTCATCGCTCGAATCTCTAAGGGCCGGACGATTCGTCAGGTCTTAGTCGGGATGTTAACGTATGGGGCCTTAGGTTGTATGAGTTTCTACGCCATCTTTGGGGGTTACTCCTTGTGGCTACAACAGACCGGGGCCGTTAACTTGGTCCACATCTTAAATACGCAGGGTCAAGCCGCCGTGGTCGCCACGGTGATTGCAACGTTGCCATTTAAGATGATTATCTTAGCCTTGTACTGTATCTCATGTTTTATCTTCTTGGCGACGACGATTTCGTCTTCCGCCTTCATCGTCTCATCATTTACCAGTCTTAACTTGGATGATGGCGAAGAACCTAGTCGCTGGAACCGGATGATCTGGGTCGTTGTCTTCATCATCTTCTCCTTCGGGATCGTGATGGTTGGTGGTTTCAAGACCGTTCAAACGGTTTCGACGATTGCTGGCTTCCCATTGATGTTTGTCTGCATTCTGTTGCTGCATTCCATTTGGCACATGTTGGCAGCCAAACCAAAGCCAGTTCCCGTTGTGGTACCACAGCCGGTGGTAATTCGCCGCATCACGGTCGAATTACCACGTGCCGTTCGCGGGCCAATGATTTTGTCCCCAGACCACGCACGGTAATTAATTCAATCAAATAAAGCCAGTACCCGCGATCGCTATCGGTTGCGGGTACTGTTGTCTTTCGGGACTGGTTGAAATTGGTCGCACTGCGGCTGCCAGAGACTACGCCTGCTGTGGGGCCGTTTCAGCCTGGAAAATCACCAGTCTTCTCACTCGTTTTGAAGCCACGCCAAAAGCGCGTGTCTTCAAAATCGCCCATGGTGTAGGCTAGCAAAGAACGCCAGCCAACGCCATTACCACGGCTGGCTCCGTCTCTGGCCGCCTCCGGCTTTGACAGCTTTTTACCAGTGGTCAAGTTGAGAGGCCGACATTTCTCGATTTCAATTAAGATCGTGTCAATACTATCGGCGTAGCTAGGTGGTTAATTGAATTGTTATTTTGCGATTAAGTTTAAGTTCGTTCGAGAGTAGTGTGGGAGAAAGTTTTCTATTCTGTCATCGCAATTATCACAGGCGTGGAGTGATAATTGTCGGTCGAAGACAACGACTGATTGTTAGGACAACGATATGTGGCTTCCATTTGATATTATAGTGAAACCACAATCGAAGCCGGAGGAGGACAGGGATGGAGCCAGCTGTGTTGACGATGTTTGTCGGGGTTCTTTCCCGACTTACATCGTGGGACGACCTGAGAGACACGTGGTTTTCGTGGCTTTCAGGCGAGCCGGAAGCCCGTACCACAGGCTGGAGGCGGTCCCCATAGCAGGCGGAATTCCTGGCAGCCGCAGTGCGACCAATTACCATCAATCTACTTACTCACTTACAGTACGATTTTTAGTTTAGTTATGATACAATGAAGCCGAATCATCCATTGGAGGGAATTATATTTATGGCAGATGAAAGTACCAACGACGAAGCGACCAATCCGCTGTTTTTCCGGCGAATTTTGATTACCATCGATGAAGACGACCGGCCATCAACCAGTCGGGCGTTTCGCTTTGCACTGACTATGGCGCGTGATTATCAGGCTCACCTGGGCATTGCGTCCGTCCTGGAAAGCGATGATATTAGCATCTATGAGTCTTTAATGCCCACGAAATTAAATGAAAAACGTGATCACTTGCGGAGCATTGTTCAGGAATATGCGGCGAAGGCGAAAGCCTTTGGCGTCAATGATGTTCGGTCCATTGTTGCCGAGGGTGGCGACGTGGACGACGTGGTTTTACAGAAAATCATTCCGGACTTCCAACCGGACCTAGTTGTCTGTGGCGCTGATGTTGATTTTGCTAGCCATGGTCATCCCGGGGCTATCGGGTTGCGTCTGGCGAAGAAATCTGACGTTTCAGTTATTGTGATTCGCTAGAAAAGAGGCGTGAGCCAAAGAATGGTTAGCTGGTTATCGAGTTTAAGCGAAGCCAGCAGCCTTTTGGCGCCCGTTTCAGCAAAACAAGTTTAAAAGACACCAAAGGGTCTGGGACTTTTGTCCCGGACCCTTTGGTGTATAATATATCTTACTAATACGGTCACAGTAAAAGGGGGAGTTGACGATGCAAACTAGGTCAATTCGAGGATTTCTGTTTGATCTGCACGGCGTCATTGCGGACTCGTGGCAATACCATTTGGAATCATGGCAGGCGATTGCGACAGAGCTGCGAGTTCCCTGGACGGCGGAGTTAACGCGGGTGCTTCCAGGCATGAGCCGTCGGGAGTCACTCATGACGATACTGTCTTCTGTGAATCGACAGGCCGAATTTGATGAGGACCAGTTGTTAGCCATTACGGACCATGAAAATGAGCTGTATCGCCAATTCATTGCACAAATGACGCCGGCGAACCGGTTACCCGGGATCACCGCTTTTCTCGACGAGTTGCAGGCCGCCAACTACCCGTTAGCACTTGCCTCGGCCTCAACGAACGCCCCAGCCGAAATCAAACGGTTGGGATTGACGCACGTATTTACAAAAATCGTTGCGGCAGAGAAGCTACGCGCCAGTAAGCCGGCACCGGATGTGTACCTGGCCGCCGCCAAGCTGATCAATCAAGCCCCACAACGGTGTGTGGCCTTAGAGGATACCGTTACCGGTGTTCAAGCGGCCAAGGCTGCCGGCTGCCTAACGATTGGCATTAACACTGAGGCGTTACCCGGCGCAGACGCCAGGCTGGCGACGACGGCTGAACTTAGTCTTGCAGCCGTGCAGCGGGTACTCGGTCTGCCAATTGCTTAAGTAGAAAGTCTTTTAGAACGATGGCTTGGTTGTGGGTCTCATCCTTAGCGCCATAGAGTAGAATCACGTCTTGGTCGGGTAATTGACCCGCTAACAGATCTAAGAAGTCTGAGAGGACCGGATTGGCCTGTAATTCGGCCAAGTAGCGTTGCTGGAACTCAGGAAACTTTTCGGGATCGTGATTAAACCATTTCCGTAGGTCGGTCGAAGGGCCGATTTCTTTTTCCCACGTGGCGAGTTGCGCGTTTACTTTAGAAATTCCACGGGGCCATAGGCGGTCGACCAGAACACGATAGCCGTTAAGATCAGCTGGCTTTGTGTAAATTCGTTCGCATTTGATTGCCATAAAAGATCATCTCCATGAGTCCATTTTAGCATAGCATTTTCAGAGGGGAAGTTTTAATCATGCAGGATACAATCGGTGAATTTTATACAGGACGGCCAACGGAACAAATTGCCCGGGAGCTATTGGGCCACGAGTTAGTTTACAAGACACCGGCGGGAACCATGAGTGGGTGGATCGTCGAGGCCGAGGCCTATCTTGGTGAACAGGATACGGCGGCGCATGCGTTTAATGGTCGTCATACGGCAGCCAACGCAGCGTTGTATGACGCGCCAGGAACAATTTACATTTACATTTTGCGGGGCTACTACATGTTTGATGTGGCCGCACAGCCCGAGGGGACACCACAGGGGATTCTGATTCGTGGCATCGAACCGCATCTGGGTCTGGACCTCATGCAGCAGAATCGTGATAAGCCGGTTCCGGACGTGACCAATGGGCCGGGCAAGCTGATGGCGGCACTGGGAATCCAATCTAAGGATTTGAATCGGACGATGTTGGGCGCCAATCAGCTGACGATTACCCCCGACGTGACGCGTCAGCCAAAGCACATTGCCGCAACATCACGAGTCGGCGTGAGCGCTGGTAGCTGGCAGGATCGGCCCCTGCGTTACACGGTGGCGGGGAATCCATTCGTTTCTGGCAGTCGAAAGCGCGACTGGGATCGTGAAAATCATGGCTGGCAGGACTAGTCGGCAGTCGTTTGGCTTGTTATAATAAGCGCATAATGGTTAAGGGATGGCTAATTTAAATGAATGTTGATATTTTTATCGAAACACGAAAGCGACTCCATTTGTCGCAGGACCAGCTGGCCCGGGGAATCTGTACGCAGGCGACCTTAAGCAAATTCGAACGAAACGGCAAAGTGCCGTCACTAAAAATCTTACTGCAACTCTGTGACCGGTTGGAACTGACCCTAAACGATCTCTTTCCGTTGAATCACGATGAGGATTCTGTGCGTTCAAAGACGCTGGAACAGGCTGAGTTTCAGCTATTGCAAGGGGAGTATGACCAAGTCAAGGCTAGCTTAAAGCAGCTGGGCGACCCAGCAAACGGGACCGTCAACTTTCAAATGCGTTTTTACTTTATTCGTGGCTATCTGACTGCACTCAATGGCGGGACGATTGCGGACGCGCTCTATGATTTTTCCCAAATTTTAAATCGGTTTGACGAGGGCCATCACTCAATGTACGCGACGTTGGCTTATACGGGGATGGGAATTGCCTATAGCAACCATTGCGATAATGATCGCGCAGCGTTTTACTTCAATAAGGTTGCCGGCGAGGTTCGCAATCTGAACTTCAAGAATCGGCACAACGTTTGGCGTGCGTTGAACGTGGTCTATTATACGGGCCGCTTCTATGGCAAAGTTAATCAGCCAGCGACCAGCAATGACCTGTTGACGTACGGGGTGGAGGTCTGTGCGCAATACCACGTGACCTACTACCTGGCCCGCATTCTCTATCAACGAGCATCTAACCGACGAGACCAGCACGCTGATCCCGCCGCCATTCGTCAGGATCTACAGGATGCCGCCGCCTTTGCGCGGTTGAACGATAACCAGAAGTTGTTACAGCACATTGCAAACTTTTCTTTAGACTAATGCCGATACCCCTGAATGGTTTGTGGAATGTTCTAATTGAAGAAATGCAACTTAAGGTAGAGACTAATTACCATCCAGTGTGGGTCAGGATTAAAGCAGTCTAAATTGACCGCACGCCGGCTGTTGCTACTAGGACCAGCATGGGATTGGTACTTTAGAACTTTCAACGCCACAAAAAACTAGCAAGCTTGAGGCCGGAATAGGCTAAGCTTGCTAGTTTTTTTATGGCTCATTTAGGAGCAGGACTCCTAATTAATTTTAATCTCAGGTCGCATTACCATTCGTAATCGGTTGGGTCTTGTAACCCATTCCCCGTTGCCTTATCCAACATGATTCGTTGTTCGAAGTGGGCAACGTTACGCTTAGTTTCTTTAACCATATCTGGGTTAACGGAGACGTAGTCGATCCCGCTTTGAATCAAGAAGTTAGTGAAGTCTGGGAATTCTGAAGGTGCTTGACCACAGATTGAAACGGTCCGCCCATCCTTGTGAGCTGTCTTGATCAAGTGCCGGATTGCCCGTTTAACGGCAAGATTACGTTCGTCAAACAGTGGTGAAACGGTATCGTTATTCCGGTCGCAACCAAGGAGCAACATGGTTAAGTCGTTGGATCCAATTGAGTAGCCATCGACGAACTCATTGAATTTGTCGGCTAAGATAATGTTGGAAGGAATTTCCGCCATCATGTAGACCTTGAAGTCGGCGTTTCTGACTAATCCTTGGTTCTTCATGATTTCAGTGATCTTTTGTGCTTCTTCGACTTTACGAACGAATGGAATCATCACGTTCAGGTTCTTCAGGCCAAAGTCGTTACGAACCTTCTTAACGGCTTCCAATTCAAGCTTGAAGGCTTCGATGTATTTAGGATCGTAGTAACGTGAAGCCCCACGCCAACCTAACAAGTCGGCTGGTTCGTTTGGTTCATACTTTTCGCCACCCTTAAGGTTCCGGTATTCGCTTGACTTGAAGTCTGAAAGACGAAGAACGACTGGACGAGGAGCCATTGCCCGAGCAACCTTAGAAACACCTTCCGCCAACATGTCGACAACTTTTTCTGGGTGACCTTGTTCGATCAGGTATAGTGGGTGTTCGTGAATAAATGAGGTCCAGATGAACTCTTCACGCATCAGGCCAATCCCGTCGGCTGGCAGGGTTGAGTACTTGTCGGCCAGGTCAGGGTCACCTAAGTTCATCATGACACCGGTGGCGGTTGGAGCAAATGTTTCTGCGGCAACGACTTGCCCGCCGGCTTGGTTCTCAGCATTTGGCTTCTTAAGAAGAGCTTCGACCTTACCGTTGTAAACGATCCCGTTCTTGGCGTCAACGGTGACGATGTCGCCATCTTTCATGGCGTCGGTTGCGGCGGCACCCTTACTCCCAGTCCCAACGATACATGGAATCTGCATTTCACGGGAGACAATGGCAGCGTGACAAGTCATCCCACCGTTATTTGTCACAATGGCGGCGGCCTTCTTCATGGCTGGAACCCAGTCAGGGGAGGTCATTAACGTTACCAGGATTTCACCCTTCTTAAATTGGTCAATATCCTTAGGGTCGTCGATGACGTGAACAACACCACTAGCTACACCAGGGCTTGCTGGTAACCCACGAACAACTGCTTTAGCATCTGATTCTGCAACCACGTTATCATCTCCAGTATCAGTGTCGGTATCGTTTTCTTTTTTCTTTTGTGACCAGAAGGTTTCTGGACGAGCTTGCACGATCCAAAGCCGATTGGTGTTGACGTCCAGCGCATATTCCATATCCATATAGCAGCCGTAGTGCTCTTCGATCTTCCTAGCATAGCCGGCTAACTCGGTGACTTGTTCATCAGTAATAACTTGTTTGTCCTGTAACTCTTCGGGAACTGCTTCTTCGACGGTCCCGCCGTCAGGGCCACGCATTAACTGAATGGTTTGCTTAACGACGTTCTTGTCAACGATCTTCAATGATTTCTTATCGATGACAAAATGATTTGGAGTGACTTTACCCAAGACGATGTATTCACCCAAGCCACGAATGCCGTCGATCACGATCTTGGAATCATCACCGTTGGAGACATCGACTGAGAACATGATCCCTGAGGCCTTGGAGAAGACCATCATTTGAACGGCTGCTGACAAGGCAACTTTTTCATATGGGAATTGTTGCTTGTAACGATAATAAGTAGCACGGTCAGTAAATAGTGATGAGTAGCATCTTTGAACACGATCAACTACGTCATCTGCACCCTTAATGTTCAGGTATGATTCTTGCTGGCCCGCAAATGATGCATCTGGCAAATCTTCAGCCGTAGCAGAGGAACGAATCGCCACGAATGGGTTTTCTTGGCCCATCTTTTCTGATAGATCTGCGTAGGCCTTCCTAATATCGGTGGCCAAATCAGCTGGCATCTTGGCACCAACGATCAGCTCACGAATTTGTGTACATGCTTTGTGAAGCTCATCGGAGTTTTCGTAGTCCTTGATGCCGTTAAGTAATGTGCTAACCTTGTCATTCAATCCTGTTGCTTGCATAAAGTATCGGTATGCACTTGCCGTAGTCGCGAACCCATAAGGGACTGGTAGATCCATTGAAGAAGTCATTTCTCCTAATGAAGAAGATTTACCACCAACTAGGCTAACATCCTCACGATGTAATTCATTGAACCACAAGACGTTTGCTATGTCACGTGTGCTCATAAAAATTGCCTCCTTTTATATGCGAAAGGGAAAGAAATAAATAGCTATGATAGCGCTTACAGCTACAACTTTATTGTAAACTTCTTGTGAATAAAGTTCAATATACATCTGTAAAATAGGAGGCAGAGATTTTTTAAAATGGCTTTTGGGAGTGACTAATGTGAGCTGTCATCTATCATCAGGAGGTGCCTAGTAATTGTCTAGGAGCGGTTTCATTTTTTTCAGAGCGACTGAACTAAAATTCTAAGACGTTAAAAAAAGGTTCCCAGTCCACAACGTGATGAATTGCGGGATGGGAACCTTTGTTAGTTGGTATTTTGTTCGAATTAATAAGGCTTGGTTCCAAAGTGGACGGCCGCTGCACCTAGATTGAACTGAGTGTAGTGGACCTTGACTAGGCCGGCATCGCGAAACATCGTAGCCAGTTCATGAACCGACACGAAACGGTGCGTGGATTGCTGCAGGTAGTTGTAGGCCTGGTAGTGGTGCGCGACCACGCGACCCATCAGCGGCACCAAGTGACCGAAATACAGCTGCCAGCCGGCATGCACGATGGGGTTCGTCGGTTGTGACGTTTCCAAGCAGACCACTTGACCGCCCGGTTTGACGACGCGCGCCATTTCCCGGAGGACTTGGTTGGCATCGGGAACGTTGCGCAGGCCAAAGCCAATTGTCACCACGTTGAAACTGTTGTCTGGGTAGGGCAAGTGCATGGCGTCGCCCTGACGCAGCGTGATGCGGTCTTCGCGGCCTGCCGCTCGCACCTTTGCCGTGGCTTGTTTTAACATGACCGTGCTGAAATCCAGGCCGACCACCTGACCGGCGGGACCAACGGCGTCAGCCAAAGCTAACGTCCAGTCACCCGTGCCACAGCACAGGTCTAGCGCGAAGTCACCGCGTTTGATGGTCATCGCCTGCATCACGTTTTTTCGCCAGATTCGGTGCGTGCCTAAGCTAATCACGCTGTTCATTTGGTCATATTGGGGAGCGATGTGGTCGAAAATCTGTTGGACCTTGTCCTCCGGGGTATGATTCGTCAGTGCCATGCCGTAAGCCTCCTAGATTAGAGCAAGTATTTAGCGTCGATGTCGGGATCTTGTGACGTTAAGATCTTAGGACCATCGTCGGTGATGACCAAGGTGTGTTCGTATTGTGCGGACAGTGACCCGTCAGCCGTCACGTAGTATTCCCAAGACTTGTCATCGGTTTCCCGTGAAGCAATTTCCCAAGTCCCCAGGTTGATCATGGGTTCGATGGTGATGGTCATGCCAGCCCGTAAACGAAGGCCACGACCTGCTTCACCGTAGTTCGGCACGTTGGGTTGTTCATGCATGGTTGGTTGAATCCCATGGCCGATCAGTTCACGGACATCGCCCATGTGTTCTTGGCCTTCCGTGTAGGCTTGGATGGCGTGACCAATATCACCGATCCGGTTGCCAACAACGGCTTGGTCGATTCCCAAGTAGAGGGACTTCTTGGTAACGTCCATCAAATGTTGGGCTTCAGGACTGATCTTGCCAACGGCGTACGTCCAGCAAGAGTCACTTTCAAAGCCGTCCAAGTTGACGGTCATGTCGACAGCGACAATGTCGCCTTCCTTTAGTAACAGTTCCTTACGAGGGATGGCGTGGGCCACTTCATCGTTAACGCTGACACAGGTGGCGTACCTGTAGCCTTCAAAGCCCTTTTCGGATGGGGTAGCGCCGTGTTCAGCAATGTATTTGTTGGCAAAGCGTTCGATTTCCCAAGTTGAGATACCGGGCTTGATAATGTCCCGTAAGCCAACGTGCACGCCGGCCAGAACGGCACCGGATGCAGCCATTTTTTCAATTTCACGATCTGATTTAAGTGTAATCAACGTGTTGCCTCCTCTAAAATTATCGTACTCTTCTAATTTACACCAATTCTGCCATTTCGGCGACTCGTCCTCGGTAAAAATTGTTTGGTTGGGGGCGTCGGCGGCTGGTGGGTACTCCACCCGGTGAGGCAGACCTGAAGCCTGAGGAGCGGTCTTCAGGGCAACCTTGAGCCTCATGAATCGAGTCTCAAAGTTGGCCAGTTCTCTAAGGCCGGGAAAATCATCCGGTCTAAGAGAACTTCCACGGGGTTCCGTACCCACCAGCCGCCGACTTGGCCACCGAACGTTTTTACCGGCATGTTGCCAATGGGGTTGGTGTTAGTTGTGAACGTTGGATTTTTGTTTGGATATTGAGCTGATGATTGTGTTGGCTGTGCCGCCAGGATAAGCGGATCATGGCTTGGCTAAATTGCGTTAGTTAGTCCTTTGTTGGACCGACTCAGACATGCCCGTCAGCTTGTGTGTCAACCTCATGGTCAGTTGAAATAGAATAGGCCCCGCAGATTTGCTCCACAGCGCCCGAGTTGCTAAGCCTTTAGACTGGTGATTTTACCGTCGTTGACTTGGTCTAAGATTCGTTTGGCTTCGGTGATTCGTGCGTCACACAAGAAATGCATGGCGTTGTCCTTTTCTTCCTCGGCCCGATCCATTTGTTCCTTTAGAAAACTGATTTCATCCGTTAAATATGCGACTAAATCCATGTTTTACCCTCAATTCCTTGCGTAGTCCGCTGGGGTTGGTAAGGTTACCAACTGCCAATTAATACTATTGTACCAGAGATTTGCGGAGAAGTAACTTGATTGCGTAAGGGGATAATGGCCCAATCATTTTACAGGACTTCTGAAAAGGACTAGAATAGATTCCAGTTAATAATGTTTCTAAAGTGGATATGAGGGAGAGGGAATTTTATGCAGGAAGCAATTGATTTAAAGGGGCGGCCTTACAGTCACCTTGCCTTTATTTGGACGTTACTCGCCGGGACCTTTACCATGTCGATCAGCCAATCATCGCTGTCGACGGCGTACCCGACCTTGATGCATTACTTCAACATCCCCGCGTCGACCGTTCAGTGGTTGACGACGGGGTTCATGCTGGTCATGGTGGTCATGATGCCAGTCAGTCCCTGGCTATTGAACAACATTCGTTTCCCGGTATTATTTATTAGTGTACTCGCGTTATTCGATGTCGGCACCTTCATTATTTACTTGGCGACCAGCTTTCCCCTAATGATGTTGGGGCGGGTCATGGAAGCCATGGCGGTCGGCATCATGTTTCCTTCGTATCAAACAGTCATGCTGCGGATCACGCCAGAAGCCCAGCGGGGGAGTGTGATGGGCTTTGCCGGTCTGGTCATGGGGTCGGCGTTAGCGGTTGGACCGATTATTTCTGGAATCGTTCTAAAATACACCACGTGGCAGGGCCTGTTCGTGGTCTTCATGCTGATTATTACGATCGTCTTTGTGATTTCGCTGAAGACGATTAAAGACGTGATGCCCCAACACAAGGCTCATTTGGACTACTGGTCCGTTCTTAGCAGTTTAGGCTTCATCGGTATTCTGTACGTGGTCAATCAAATTGGTAAGGCCGCGGTCAACTGGGGCGCCATGGGTGGTCTGCTGGTCATTAGTCTGTTAGCAATCGTCTTCTTCGTTTGGCGTCAATTCCAAGTGGACACGCCATTATTGGACTTACGCGTCTTAAAGACGTTTAATTTTGACCTGGCCGTGCTCCTGACCGGGACATCTTACATCGCTTTGATCGTGGTCACGATTGTCTTTCCGCTGTATTACCAAGAAGTGTTGGGACTTTCGCCATTCGCGTCAGGGATGGCGTTGGTTCCCGGTGCAGTGGTCTTGAGCCTGTTGAACCCGTTGACTGGTAAATTAGCCGATAAAATAGGGTTCAAGGGGACCATGCTGACCGGGATGTCGATGATTGTGGTTGGCTGGTTATGGCTGACGGTGGTCAGTGGCAAACAGTCCTTAGTTGCCATGATCCTGATTGCGGCTCTGATTGAAGGGGGCAACGCCTTCGTCATGATGCCAGCCGTCACGTTGGGGGCCAACTCCCTACCCGACCAGTTGATCTCACACGGAACGGCGGTCATCACGACCGTTCGTCAAATCCTGGGGTCGACTGGGGTTGCGGTGGCG
This sequence comes from Levilactobacillus koreensis JCM 16448, assembly GCF_001435525.1. Classification (GTDB taxonomy): domain Bacteria; phylum Bacillota; class Bacilli; order Lactobacillales; family Lactobacillaceae; genus Levilactobacillus; species Levilactobacillus koreensis. Next base: position 80,249 of record NZ_AZDP01000102.1, on the reverse strand, counting down.
ACGTTGATTTTAGCTGCTGTGACGGCCAGTCATGTGAAGATCGAGTCTGCGGCAATAGCCAATTTGGCTGGTTACCGGGCGGTCTTTGCGACGTTCTTGGCAGTGGCGGTCGTGGGGTGGATCTTTGCCGCCCTTCTCCGCGACCCCCGCAAGACCAAGGCCTAGTCGGTTGCGCTTCCGGGGGTGTCTTCGGCGGACGGCCACGCCACCCTGTGGGGTAGACCTGAAGACAAAGTGCGGTCTTCAGGGCGACTTTGAGCCTCCGAGAGCGAGTCTCAAAGCTCGACCCGTAGTCTAAGGCCGAGAAGTTCGCTCGGTCTAAGACTACCGACACAGGGTTCTGTGCCCGTCCGCCTGCGACTGGGGTGTAGCCGGCCGTGGAGGTGGTGTTAGCTGGTGATTTTTTAGCCAGCTTACAGCACGGGCGACTTTGGAGACACGCGGTCTTCGTGGCTTCAAAGCGAGCGAGAAGACTGGTGATTTTCCAGTCTGAAGCGTCCCCACAGCAGGCGGAATCCCTGGCAGCCGGAGTGCGGCAATTTCACACTATCTTAATGGTTCGAATCCTTGCTGATACTGGGGCGAGACAGGTATTTCATCTTTCAACCTTTAGATTGTAATTCAAAAGGGACTTGTTTAGCCGTCATTTATTTGGCAGTTAAACAGGTCCCTTTTTAGTTAGTCAACGCGTTCAAAGACTTCGCAGAGGCAAGGAATCTGTTCGTTAAATTCGCGATGGCATTGTTGATAGAATGAGCTAAAAACTCTACGATGGACATCGCGCCAGTAAGCAAGGGTGCGGTCGCCTTCACCCTCGTGGTAGGCGTGTTCGGCGGAGACCTGGTCGAACGGCACTGTCTCGACGACCTTGGTCTGCGTCACACAGACGGGCTGACCCTGACTATCCAAAATGATGCTGTATTCGCCAACTTGGGGCCGGGCGTCGTTTTCATCGTAGAGGTCCAGGGCGGAAGTGGTGGCCGTTTTGCGCCCGATTTTGACCAAGTGGGCCAGCGTATCGGCTTCAACGAAAGCGTAGGCGTCGTAGTCGTTGGTCGTGACCGCGGGGTGAGTCGTTTTAAACTGTTGCCAAAATTCTTCAACTGTCATGGGAATATCCTCCTGATTCTGATTTAGTTTGAGATTAAGTCTATGCCAGTAGTTAATGGAAAACAAGACACTAAAATGCTGACACCCCCTTAAATTGAGATGTCGGCATTTGATTAGAAAAACTGAATTGAGTCAAAAATAATTTCTAGTGAGTTTCCGCGAAGCCACGACGGCCACCTGGCTTGGGAATCTGGTTCTGCATCATGACGCTAAATCCGCCGTCAATGGCGATGCCGGCCGCGTTGATGTAGCTAGAGCGGTCGCTGGCCAGAAAGAGGATGGCGTTGGCGATGTCGTCGGTCGTTCCGATGCGCTTACTAGCAGTCAGTTGCTTGCGGCCGTCCTCAACTTTCGGATCGGCATAGAAGGCCGCTGACATCGGCGTCTTGACCAAGCAGGGCTCAAGGACGTTGCTCCGAATGCCAAACATCCCCCATTCTGCAGCGACCTGCTTAGAGAGCATATTGACGCCGGCCTTACTGGTGCTGTACGCGCCACTGTAGGTTTCGGGGATGTCACTAGCCACCGTGGAAATGTGAACGAAGGTGCCATGTTTCTGTTCAATCATGAGCTTACCAAATTCGTGGGTGACCAAGTAGTAGCCGTTTAAGTTAACGTCGAGTACTTGTTTCCAAGTGGCGTAGTCGAGGTCTTCCAGGGGGTCAAATTTCAAAATTCCGGCGGTATTGATCACCACGTCGACGCGACCGAACGTGTCCTTTACTTGGTCGACGGCCCGTTGCACACTAGCTTCCTTAGTCACATCGCAGTTAACGGCGAGTCCGGCAATGTGGTCATCGTTGATCAATTTGGTGACCAATTCGGCTGTCTTAGTTTGATCCATGTCGAGTGCGACTACGGTGGCTTTTTGTTCGGCCAATGCCTCACAGATCCTGGTGCCCATGCCGCCAACCGCACCGGTGACGACGCAAACCTTATCTTCTAATCCTAACCATTCTGTCATAGTGAATTCCTCCTAAAGGCTTAATTGCTTGAGCGGCATGTCCTTACCGGTCCACAGCTTGAAGGCCGCAGCACCTTGATTCAGGAGCATGCCTTGGCCGTTGATGACGTGGGCGACCTTGGCTTGCTGAGCCACGCCCATGAGCTTGGTGACGCTTGGCGCGTAAACGGTGTCAAAGACCGTCATGTCGGGGTGGAACCAGGTCGGGTCGTCCACCAAAGTCTTGTCGACCAATTTGCCCATCCCCAGACCAGTCGCGTCGGTATAAATATCACTTTCGCTGATAGCCCGTTTGAATTGGTCACGGTCTTCTAGCGGATAGAAGGTGGCGTGGCAGTCGGTCTGCTCATTAATGACTTGGACGATGTGCTTGGCGTTTTTGACGGACGGATCGTTGATATTAAAGACGTTGAGCGTCTTCAGTCCGGAGAGAGCAGCCTGAATGGCGATCGGCGTCCCAGCACCACCGACGCCCGCCAGCGTCATCGTTTGACCAGCCAGGCTGACGCCATCGTCCTTCAAGGCTTCGACGAAACCAATGCCGTCGGTGGTATAGCCGGTCAGCTCGCCATCGTGATTGACCACGGTATTGACGGCGCCCACCAGCTCGGCAGTCTTGTCGAGGTGGTCCAGTAAAGGAATCACGGCTTGCTTAAAGGGCATGGAAATGCTGGCCCCAAGCATGTTGAATGTCCGCATGGCGGTGATGGCGTCCGGTAACTGGTCGGGAGCCACGTCGAAGGCCAAGAAGCGCGCGTTAACGTTGGTCTTGGCAAACGCCGCGTTGTGCATGGCCGGCGACTTGGAGTGACCAGCGGGATGCGCAATTAAGCCGACTAAACGAGTATGTCCATCAATTTTCATAATAGTTACCTCCAAATTTTGTTTTCTGGTTTTGATTGTTGTTGCTGTTGTGGGCAACCTAGTGCTGCGTTCGTTTTGCCGGCCGCCAGATATAGGCCGGAACGAAGCGAACGCAACTTGAAGCTGCAAACTTTAGGCTGGAACCGACCCCATAGCAGGCGGAATCTCTGTCAGCCGCAGTGCGACCAATTTACATCAATCTTCAGCAGCAGTAGTGTGTTTCCCAATGCCTTGGTGCATCAGGTAGAGGTCAATCAGGATACCGACGACGGCAACCCCGATGGCGACCAGGTATGAGCCGTGGTAGGCGTGGGTCCCGGCGGATTGGCTCATGGATAGCGTGGCAATCTGTGGCCCGATCAAGGCCCCAATCGCGTAGCCGAAGAACATGATGCCGTAGTTCGTCCCGGAGAACTTTTGGCCGAACGTTTTTCCCGTTAAGGTTGGGAAGACGACCAGCACACCGCCAAATGAGGCACCGAGGATGATCAAGAAGAGTGTAAAGACCGCGACGTTTTCGGCAAAGCGTAAGCCCGCCAGACCAATAATGGTGAGGCATAGAATAATCAGTAGCGTTTGCGTTTCCCCTAATTTATCAACGGCGCGGCCCGTGATCATCCGGCCAAAGAAGTTAGCTAAGGTGTTCACCACGACAAAGTTTGCGGCCACGATCGGCGTTAATTGAAGCTGAACCTGCGCGATAGAGGACAACGACCCAATCAGCATGATCCCGGCCGTGCAGGCAATCGCGAAGAGCAAGAGTAACAGCCAGAAATTGAGGGAACCCATCATTTCCTTGGGCGACTTCCCGGTGGTTGCGGGTGCCGGGTGATTCTTGGTTTCTGCTGGCGTTTCCGGTGAGGCCATCAACCAGCCGACCAGCCAGATTAACGCTAAGTAGGCAATTCCAATGGGCATCAACCCGTTGGCGCCCATGGTGTCACAGAGCCAGGCACCGGCCTTGGCTAAGACCAGCGGCCCGAGAGAAGCGGCTCCAAGGAGCAAACCGGAGATCGTCCCGCGTTTTTCGGGGAACCATTTTAACGTGGTCAACAGGGAGGGGTTGTACAATAGCCCGTTCCCACTACCGGCTAAAATCCCAATGGAGAAATACAGGAACCAAATGTTGTGGGCAAAGGCCCCTAAAAACCAGCCGAGGCCGAAGATAAAGCCCCCAACGTACATCAATTTTTTCGGTGAGGAGTGGTCAATGATGCGACCGGAAATAATTCCAAATGCGGCCATAAAGAATTGATAAATGGTCAGGGTCAAGGCCACTTGGGAAGCCGTGGCGCTGGTTGCTTTGACCAGGGTGTCGGCGAAAACGGAGAAGGCTGCCGAAGCCGAGCAACAAAAGATAATGATGAAGGCCGCCGTGAAGATGAGTCGCCGGTGACCGGAAACGGGTGTGGTTTGCGTAGTATCCATGATAAAACACCGCCTTAAGTAGAATTTAGGAATAAGTGAATGATTGAGCTTTGATTTGGGAGCGCTTCCTTACGCCTTTTATGTTAGGCTGAATTCAAGGGGAATACCAATACCGATTGGTAAGTGATCCATAGTCTGAGACTATTAGTTGTGAAATAAAGAACGGAGGGATGCGGATGAACTTAAATCAACTACGTTACTTTGAATGCATCGGTCGTTTGGAGAACTATACGCAGGCGGCCCGAGAGCTCCACGTGAGTCAGCCGAGTTTGACCAACGCCATCCATCGGCTGGAAGCGGAGCTGAACTTAACGTTATTTGCCAAACAGGGACGTCACATTGTGCTAACCGACACAGGTCGGCAACTTCTGACGGTCGTGCAGAAAAGCCTACGGACGCTGGACGATGGCGTGGCCGCCGTGATTGCGGAGAATTCACAACAGCCAATTACGATTCGGGTCGGCTGCATTCCGACCGTGATTGGGACGTATCTGCCGAAAGTCTTGCACCAGTTCGAGCAGGAACACACGCGGCAAGTGACCTTTGAGCTGCACAGCGTGACGACCGAGCAGATTCAAGCGGGACTGGCCGCCAAGACGTTTGACCTGGGAATAGCGGCCGTGGATGGGCGGGAGCCGGGCTATTTGTACCACCCGTTGCTCAAGCAGCCATTCATTGTCATTGTGGCACCCGACCACCCGTGGGCTCAGCGCCAGCAGTTACAGCTGACCGACCTGGTGGGGGAACACGTCTTGACCTATACACCAGACCTATTGATTGGGCAAAAGGTTCAGCGCACGTTGAAACGACAGGGGGTAGCCGACCAGCTCAACTTGACGGCCGCCTATCCGGATGAAATCTCAATCGCAGGGATGGTTCAATCGTCTTCTGCGGTGGGATTGGTGGCGGATACGCTGTACTTGGAAGCCTTTAACGTGGTGAAGATTCCGGTGGCGGTGCCGGAGGATTTGCGGGTCATCTACGCCATGTATCGGGCGGATAATCCACAACACGAGACGCTTCGTCAGTTATCCCACCTGTTCAGCCAGCAGGGAAAGTAAGAAGTTGCTTCCCTCCGGCGCTTAAGTACGCTAAAATAGCGGATAAGTTAGAAATGGTCCAGGGACTCTGCCTGCTATGGAACGCATTCAGCCCAAGGGCGGGCTTCCAGTTGGCGCCATCCCTGCCATCCTGCGGCTAGGACTGTGCATAAGACAGTGGTATTGGACGGAATTTACTGTGAAAGCTGTTACTAGCAGAATCAATCAGCGTGTACATACCGTTTTGATTGCCGACTATCAAACTGTCGGCCAATAGGTAGATAGTCGGTTTCGCAGAGTCATTTTCAGTTATAGCCGAATATTTCTACATTATTGATGTTTGAACCAAACAAATTTGAAAGGGGTTTTCCCATGCAAACACCAGCACCGATTGATTTGGCGTCCTTTTATGCCAACCCGGACCGTAGCGTTGCCGTTTTGAACTATAACGAACACTTTATGTCTAGTATCTTCGACTTGGTCAACAGCGATGAGTTGGCGCAGTTCGTTCAGCTCTTTTTGACCGAACAGCGCGCCAAGACGCCGGCCGATGCCAATCCCGCAACGACTTTTAATCTGGTGACGCCCGCCGATTACTTAACGACGATCAAGGCCGTTTTGACTGACCGGACGGACGCGTACAATCAATTTCAGCCAGCGGAGATCTTAGCGAGCATCGAAGACCTCTATTCCTATTACCGGACCTATCTGCGGGTCGCCACGATGACCATTAAGCAAAACGATGTCATGGCTAGTGAATTTATGATGATTGATCAACAATTTAACGATTTAGTCATTCGGCTATACCGAACGATCGAGGAAAAATTACAGGGTCACGCCAACCACGTTTACCGGCAAGTCAACGCCGGGTCTACGGCCTGTGTCTTGTTACAGAAGGTCAACTGGCCAGTGCCGACGGGGTACGAAGCGCTGAAAGACATTCGCTTCATGAGTCGCTTGATGTTACGACCGCCAATGATGCTCCACACTAAGAGCAACAAGCGCAAGGGCCATTTCACGGCGACGGCGGTCAACCCGATTGAAAACTTCACTGGTACCAACGAAGACTGGTATTGCTACCCCGCTTTGATTGGGGAGAGTCTGGCTTATATTTACTTCCACCGCGATTATTTGGCGTCCGGCTTGGCACTGGCGAACTTATTCCAGTTAGCCGACCGCGACCAAATCGTTGGGAAGAAGCCCGACCTGGTTCTATTGTTTGGGACGCCTGGCGTGGCGGGGGATGATCAACCCGAAAACGGTCACTACTTCTACGACGCGCAAAATCAGCTGTACGTCGGTCAGGTGCCGTATAACGATCAGACGACCTACTTTGGTTACATGAAAAAGATGTGCCTGACGCTGCATAACCTGCACATGATTGCCGAGAAGCGTCTGCCGATTCACGGCTCGATGGTCAAGATTACCTTTGCCAACGGGCAGACCAAGACCGTTGTGTTCTTCGGTGATTCCGGTGCGGGCAAGTCCGAGTCCATCGAAGCCCTACAAGCGGTGGCCGACGAACAGATTGCTAGCATTGAGACCATCTTCGACGATATGGGGAGCTTTACTTTGGCCGATGGTAAATTGTACGCGCAGGGGACCGAGACGGGTGCCTTTGTCCGCCTCGACGACCTGAGCAGTGAGGTAGCCTTTAACAACATGGACCGCGGAATCTACATGAATCCCGAACAGAAAAACGCGCGGGTCATCATCCCGGCGAACACCTGGCCGCGGGTGGTAGCGCACCACGAAATCGACATGTGGGTCTACGCGAACAACTACGATGACGCAATCGGTGTGCACCGGTTTACGGACCAGAAGTCGGCGGAAGCCACCTTCGTCGCCGGCAAACGCAAGGCTCTGGGGACTACGGACGAAGTGGGGATGAGCACGACGTTCTTTGCCAACCCATTTGGCCCAGTCCAGGAACAGGCCGCCACGCAACCAATCATCGATGCCGTCTTCGACCAATTGTTCAAGGATGATGTCTATGTCGGTGAAATCTACACCCACCTCGGCAACGACAAGTCTCAAGCCAAGCTAAACGAATCCGCTCGGGACCTGTTGGCAGAACTACTGGCGCTATAGATTGCGGTAACTTGTCCGCACTGCGGCTGCCAGGGATGCCGCCGGCTGTGGGGACGCTTCAGCCTGAGGGGCGGGCTTCTCGCTCGATTTGAAGCCACGTAAAGAACACGTGTCTTCAAAGTCGCCCGTGCTGTAGACTGACAAAAGTCGTCAGTCAACACCACCTCCACGGCTGGCTGCATCCCTGGCCGCCTCCGGCTCTGGTTGTACTTTGCCATGAAATAGCTGATTGCCGAAGCATGTTGGGCGGATAATTGGCTATCTTTTTCCCTTAAATTCAATGTGGACTTGGGTTTAGCCCTTGGTGGCGGTCATCAAGGAAACTGGTCAATTCTGTTTTTTGGCGATAATGATACTGCATAATAAAAAAACGTAGACGCTGTCTGAAAGTCATCAGATAACGTCTACGTTTTTATATGCAATCAAAGTTTAATGAGCATGTGATTAAGCAGTTAGCAGATCAGTGAGCAAATCGAAGCCGGAGGAGGTCAGGACGAAGCCAGCTGTGTCGACGATGTTAGCCGGGGGTCTTTCCCGGGTTACATCGTGGGACGACCTTGGAGACACGTGTTTTTCGTGGCTTCAAGTCGAGGTGGAAGCCTTGAAAAGGCTGGAGCCAACCCCATAGCAGGTGCAGTCCTGGCAGCCGCAGGCGGACAATTTACCACAATCCATCACTAAACAATTTTAGTTGAACTGCGCGAGGAGGGCGGACATGAAGGCCTGGGCATCGCCAACGTAGCCGTAATCCGCCACGTCAAAGATTGGCGCGTGCGAATCGGAGTTGACGGCCACGATAGTCTGCGAGTCCTGCATGCCGACTAGGTACTGAACGGCACCACTGATTCCGAAGTTTAAAATCAGTTCGGGGTGAATCGTGTTGCCGCTCTGACCGATCTGGTCGTCGTGCGTGAAGCGGTCCTGGTCGGTCAGTGGCCGGGAGACCCCAATGCGCCCGCCGAGTTTTTCGGCTAGCTTGGTTGCAGTGTCGATGGTCGCAGCACTGGCAGCACCGCGTCCAAGGGCCACGACACGACTGGCGTCACCGACCGTGGTGGCCGTGTTGACGACTGGCCGAGCAGTCGTTACTTTGAGCCGGTCGACGGGGTGGAAGGTCACTGTGGCCGTGGTGATGGTGGCATCGCCGGTCGCTGGTGTCGCGACGAAGGTGTTGGGCCGCACGCTCGCCATTTGTGGACGGTGGTTCGGGCAGATAATTTCACACATGATGTTGTCGCCGTAGGAAGGCTTGGTGGCGACCAGAGTCTCGTCATCGAAGCGCAGGTCCAGGCAGTCGGCGGTCAGACCGGTTTGCAACTTGGCCTGCAACCGGGGAGCGATGGACCGGCCAGTAATGGTTGCGCCAAATAAAATCGAGTTGGGTTGGTAAGCGTCAACGAGTTGTTTTAAGGCGTCGGCGTGCTCGGCGTCGGTCGCAGTGGGAAAGCGGTCGTCACGGACGATGCGAATCTCATCGGGACCGTACGCGGTGAGTTCGTTTTCCAAATGGTCGGCCGTGGCCTCTAGTAGAATGGTGACAACTTTGAATTGATCACTGGCTAAGCTTTTAGCTTTAGTAATTAGTTGTTGGGTCGTAGGTTCAACGTGGTCTAAGCGGCGTTCCGCAATGACCCAAAGTTCTGGTTTTGACATGGCAGATTCCTCCTTAGATGAGTTGACGGGTCTTCAGGGCCTTGATCAGTTGGCTGGCAGCTTCGGTTGGCGTTCCGGTCAGCGGCGTCAGCTCCCGTTTAACGGGTTCTGGGGCGTAGACCTTGGTCACGATGGTTGGTGAGCCGGCTTGACCTAAACGTGAATCGTCGAGATCCAGGTCGTCATGGTGCCAAATAGTTAGTGGCTTGGCGAAGCTCAACTGAATGTTGCGGGGCGTTGGGTAGCGCGGCGTGTTTAATTCACTCCGAACGCTGACCACAGCGGGTAAGGTCGCCACGAGCGTCTGCTTGGTATCTTCCAGTAGTCGTTCGGCCGTAACCTCGTTGGCGCCGCTTAACCGCAGGCTGGCGGCATAAGTGATCTGTGGCTGGTGTAAAAATTCGGCGACGATGGGGCCAACCTGACCCGTATCGGCATCGACGGCTTGCCGGCCAAATAAGACCAGGTCGACATCACCGATCTGCTTGATGGCCTGGGCAATCACGTAGCCGGTCGCTAGGGTATCGGCACCGGCAAAGGCACGGTCGGATAGCAGTACACCGGCATCGGCGCCCATGGCCATGCCTTCACGCAGAGATTCCGCGTAGTCGTCGGGGCCCATGCTGAGGAGCACGACCTCGGCATCACTGTCGGTATCCTTTAGTTGGAGGGCCTGCTCAACGGCATTTTTATCAAAGGGATTCATGACGCCAGCTAGACCGCGGCGGTCCAGGTTATGGGTGACCGGGTCGATGGTGACGTCGTTAGTTTCGGGAACTTGTTTGATACAAACCACAATTTTCATGGGAAACCTCCTATTTACTGAATTCGGCAGTGGCAATGGCGGACCGCATCTTTTCAACGGTCCCTTCGGCAATCTCCATGGCCCGTGCGTCGCGAATCAAGTGTTCAACGGGATACTCGCGACTGTAACCGTAGCCGGCCAAAATTTGCAGGGTGTCATCGCCGGCACTAACGGCGGAACGAGATCCGTGGGCCTTGGCCATAGCGGCTTCTTCGCTGTAAGGTTGACCAGCAGCCTTGAGTTGAGCGGCGCGTTGGTAAAGGAGCTTCGTCGTTTCCTTGCGCATGGCAATGTCAGCGACCTTACGATGGGTGACCTGAAGTTCAGTCAGCGGTTTGTCGCCGGCCTTACGTTCCTTGGCGTAGTCGGTCGCAATTTTTAAGTCGTGTTCCATGATACCAGTCAGAACGGCACCCATTAAGATGCGGGCGTCGTCGTGAGCGGAGTCACCGATCATGCCACCATCGCCGAGTTTACCCAGTAAGTGGTCGTCGTCAACGACGATGTGGTCCATAACGATTTCGCCAACGGGAGTGCCCCGCAGACCGATGAAGTCTTCACGCTTCCCGAATGAAAAACCGGGCATGTCCTGATCCACAACGAAGACGGAGAGCTCTTGGGGTGCGGTCTTGACCAACACGCAGTAGACCTGTGCGAGGCCACCGTTTGTGATCATGATCTTGTCGCCGGTGATGACCCAGTGATCGCCCTCACGCGTGGCAGTCGAGCTGATCCCCATCGGATTCGAGCCACCGCTGGCTTCGGTCATGGAAAAGGCAAAGATCCGGTCGTTCGCAGATGGCAGTAATTGTTGCTGCAGGGCGGGCGTTCCGAATTTTAAAATTTGGTCGATGGTCTTGAAGTGACCTTCGAGGGTGACGGCCGTGCTGGCGTTGCCCCGAGCGATGTGGTTTAAGGCTGTGGCCGTAACTTCGGGACCGAAGCCGGCACCACCGAATTCTTGGGGTAACATGAGGCCTAAGAAGCCGGTGTCTGTGAGTTTTTGCATGAAGCCAGCGGGAAAGTCTCCGGCGGCGTCCATCGGCATGTCCTCGGGCGCAATCTCCCGGGCAGTGTAATCATCAACCATTTGGAGCAAAAGCTTTTCTGCGGCAGCTGTTGTGGATGACATAGTGAAGTTCCTCCTTATCAAACAATTTAATTTGGTGTGGATCGTCGTAGGCTGTCAGAGACTGCGCCCGGTGAGGCAGACCTGGAGCCAAAAAGCGGTCTCCAGGGCGACTTGAAGCCTCAAAGAACGAGTCTTCAAGTGCGGCCTGTGTTCTAAGGCCGGGAAACCCGCCCGGTCTAAGAACACCGACACGGGGCTTCGTCCCTGACAGCCTACGACTACGCAACGTAAGTGAATTGATTTTATAACTTCTCTGGGTACCAGCCTTTACCATAAGATGACAAGCTGACACCCACTTCATTGTTCATAACTGAACGATATGGCGTAAGTATAGCTAATAATCGCTTGATAAGTCCAGAAAATTTGCGATATTTCCGAATATTCAGTATTCCCTGTTAGAATAAACTTAATTCCAATTATATATTAATGACGGCTTTTTAAAGAGATATTGCTGAGCCTTATTGTTGGTGATAACGCTGATATAGCTGGATAATCTGCGTTGAGACTTAAATAGAAATTGAATTCTGAAATCAGCTTTTACCGTGACTAAAATTCGTTTATAATTTTAAGGTGACTGGTCGTGAATTTGAGTCGTCTGGGTCTTCCTAAGCAGTAAAATAGTTTGTGCACAGTTAGGTAATCCACCATTATTATCGTTATATTTGTCAGCCAGTTTTGGCTCTCAACGACAGGGGACTAGCAGCTAAGATTTGGCAATCAGGAAAATTTTAGTAAAAAATTGGTACTTACCAGCGGAGTATTATACAATGAAACCGGATTCTTTTAATTGGAGGTGCCATTTTTTATGGAAATTACCACAAGCGCTGCTGGGATGTTGCACCAGCAAGAAGTTACCAAGTACTTATTGACCAATCAACAGGGAACACGGGTCGCTATTTTGACCTGGGGCGCGACGCTGCAAGAATTTAGCGTCGACGAAGATGGTCAACGTCACCAATTGATTGTGAACTTACCTAATCTTGATGATTACGACCACAACCCTTATTACTTATGCCAAACGTTGGGGCGGGTCGCTGGCCGCATCGCCGGCGCCCAATTTGACCTTGATGGCCAGACGATTCACTTGGACGCTAACGAAAAGCCCAACGCCAGTCACGGTGGGCCCCATGGCTTTACCTTCGTCAACTGGGACGCGACGACGACGCAGACCGCGGATACCGCTAGCGTGGTGCTGACCCATACGGCCACCCCCGCCGATGACAAGTATCCGGGCAACCTCAAGACGACGGTCACGTACACGTTGACCGAAGAGAACCGGTTAGATATTACCTTTGACGCGCAAAGCGATGTTGCTACGCTGTTCAACCCGACGGTCCACACCTACTTTAACGTCACCGACGACCAGTACAGTCTGGATGATCAGTGGCTGAAGTTGAGTGGCAACCAGCGGCTAGTCTTAGACCAAGCTAAAATTCCAACTGGTGAAATGGTCGCCACCGCCAATACCGGCTACGACTTCAGCCGGCCACGGACCATTAAGGACGGCTTAGACCAGTTACACCAAACGGGGCAGGTCGAATACGATGATGCCTTTGTCGTGGAGCCTAGCAAGGACACACCAATCGCCACAGTCGGGGATACCACGGGTCACCGCGAAGTCCAAGTTTACTCCGATCGGAACGCCTTAGTCGTCTTCACGGCCAACCCAACGGACGATAAGCGCGCTGAGAAACGTGATTACAACGCGTTAGCCATGGAAGCACAAACATTACCAGACGCCATTCACCATGCGGACTTTGGTGATGTGATCTTACCGGCTAACCAACCCGTCACCCATTTAATTAGTTATCAATACATCAGAAAGTAAGAGGAGAGATTACAATGAGTTGGCAAGAAAATTACCAAGTGTGGGAACAACAACCAACGATGATTCCGTACATCAAGGCTGAGTTGACGGCGATCGCCGATGACGACGCCGCGAAAAAGGCTGCCTTTACCGCCCCAATGAGCTTTGGGACCGCCGGTATGCGCGGCGTCATGGGACCCGGCATTGGTCAAATGAACGTCTACACGGTTCGCCAAGCCACTGAAGGGGTCGCCCGTTACCTGGACACGCTGGATGAGGCCACGAAACAGCGCGGGGTCGCCATCAGTTTCGACTCCCGTTACCATTCCAACGAGTTCGCTCACGAAGCGGCCCACGTCTTGGGGGCGCACCACATTCCCAGCTACGTCTTCGATGACATGCGGCCCACGCCAGAACTGTCCTTTGCCGTACGTCATTTGAACACGGCCATGGGAATCATGATCACGGCCAGCCACAACCCGAAGCAGTACAACGGCTTTAAGATCTACGGCCCAGATGGTGGGCAAATGCCACCTAAGGCGTCCGACATGATCACCGAGTTCGTCCGTTCTGCTAAGGATGTCTTTGCTATTGCGGTCGCCGACGAACAACAACTGCGTGCCGCCAACACGCTACAGATCATTGGTGAAAACGTTGACCAACCTTACCTGAAGAATGTCGAGAGCGTTACCATCAACGCTGACTTAGTTCACAGCGTTGGGAAGACGATGAAGCTGATCTATACGCCACTTCACGGGACGGGGAAGGTCATCGGCGAACGGGCTTTACGGGGCGCTGGTTTTGAAACCTTCACCATGGTTCCCGAACAAGCCATTGCTGATCCCGAGTTCCCAACCGTTCCGTTCCCGAACCCCGAGTTCTCACAGGCCTTTGACATGGCGATTGCCTTAGGGAAAAAGGAAGGCGCCGACTTGTTGGTCGCTACCGATCCCGATGCCGACCGCTTGGGTGCTGCCGTTCGTGAACCGAATGGGGACTACCAACTGTTGACGGGGAACCAGATCGCCTCGATTCTGTTGGCTTACATTTTAAAGGCCCGCAAGCAAGCTGGTCAGTTGCCAGCTGACGGTCGCGTGGTCAAGTCCATCGTTTCGACGGAGCTAGCTACCAAGATTGCGGCCGCTTACGGCGTTGAAATGAAGAACGTGCTGACCGGATTCAAGTTTATCGCCGAACAAATTCACGAGTACGAGACCAACCATGACCACACCTTCCTGTTTGGATTTGAAGAAAGCTACGGTTACCTGATCAAGCCATTCGTGCGGGATAAGGACGCCATTCAATCGACGGTCTTGTTGGCCGAAGTCGCTGCTGATTACAAGCAACGGGGGATGACCCTGTACGACGGAATCGAAGAACTCTACGCGACCTACGGCTACTTTGCCGAAAAGACCACGTTCGAGGAATTCCCTGGCGTTGACGGGGCTGACCAAATGGCCCACTTGATGAGCGAATTCAGAGAAAATGCACCGAAGTCCTTTGCCGACACCACGATCGATGCCGTCGAAGATTTCTCGACCGGCGTGAAGACGGCGGCTGACGGGAAGACCACGACCATCGATTTGCCACAGTCAAACGTCTTGAAGTACTGGCTGAGCGATGGGACTTGGATCTGCATCCGGCCTTCAGGGACAGAACCTAAGGTCAAGTTCTACATCGGGACCAGCGACAAAACGGACGCGGCTGCCCACGCTCGCTTGGACCGCTTCGAACAAGCTTTGAAGGACTATGTTGGTTCTGTGAAATAAGGTTGAGCTGAGTTGGCCGCACTGCGGCTGCCAGGAATTCCGCCTGCTGTGGGGAACGCCTCCAGCCTAAGGAGCGGGCTTCCGGCTCGCCTGAAAGCCACGAAAACCGCGTGTCTCCCAGGTCGTCCCACGATGTAAGTCGGGAAAGAACTCCGACTTACATCGTCGACACGGCTGGCTACATCCCTGGCCGCCTCCGGCTCAGACTGCTTTTCCCACAACTGGAGTGGAAGCAAGGCTTGTTCAAACTGGTCAGTTGGTGGTAGGCAGTCTAAGTCTGTCGGGTTTCCGGCTAGAGTGTGCAAGTCAGGCCAACCAAGCTGCATGATTACCAATCATTAAATTCATAAGAGCTCGTCTAACCCAGAATAGTTAGACGGGCTCTTTTTAGGTTCTCCTGAAGATTTAATAGTTATGAAAACGGCAACGGCAATCAATAGTAAATATCGGTCAAACATCACCCACTAAATATGTATTTAGTAAACTTTTAGTCAATTAAATACAACCGGTTGCAATACTTATATGGAGCGTGATTAGCAAATACTTAGTAATCATTTACACAATAAAAAAGGTTGCATCTTATGGTCCAGACCGTTATCATTACCATTGTAAAGCGCTTACATTTAAGTAAAACGTTAAGCCTAACTTTACTAGATTAGTTAACTAACAATCAGCACTTGGTTTAAAACCGGGTCGGCGGCGTTTGTACAATCAATTGTATTCGCTAGCCGATGGGCCTGATCAATTCAAGTGGTTGATGAGAAAAACTAAGGAGTGTTTCCAAATGGCTAAGAAGGATGAGAAAATTACTTTAGATCCCAAAGAATTTGCTGCGGCTGTTTTGGGTGGTAACGCACAGCGACCGGATGAGGAAAACAAGTTGTACATTAAGCGGCAACTGACCCTCTATTTGGAAGCCACGTTACTTGCACAGGACTTTAACCACCTCGAGGAATCACAATTCGATATGGCTAAGGCCAAGCAACGGGAAGATGTTCTTTCCAAAATCATCGAACACCGGTACCACTAGACTTAGTGGTCACTGGGTTGTCAGTTAAGTTTCCCGTTGAAAGGTGTGGAAAAAATAATGTTTAGGCAATATATCTCATATGCGTTAGGGGCGTTCGGACATGACGCGTTCTACGCAACTCTCAATACTTATTTTGCAATATTCGTCACCAGTGCCTTGTTCGTCGGCAACGGCGCGGCCGCTGAAGCCGGCATCGTCACTACGATGGTCGTGGTCATTCGGTTGGTTGAAATCGCCTTTGACCCGATGATTGGTGGGATGGTCGATAACACCGATACTAAGATCGGGAAATTTAAGCCATGGCTACTTGCCGGGGCCATTGTCAGTTCCGTCGGGATCATCCTGATGTTCTCCAGCATGTTTGGGCTGGCGGATTCCAACAAGACACTTTACTTCCTACTCTTCGG
This sequence comes from Levilactobacillus koreensis JCM 16448, assembly GCF_001435525.1. Lineage (GTDB taxonomy): Bacteria > Bacillota > Bacilli > Lactobacillales > Lactobacillaceae > Levilactobacillus > Levilactobacillus koreensis. Next base: position 64,149 of record NZ_AZDP01000102.1, on the reverse strand, counting down.
CATCGTCTTTGTCATTATGGATATTTTCTATTCGTTTAAAGATATTTCGTTCTGGTCCATGCTACCTGCTTTGAGTGTTGACACCAAGGTGCGTAACAAGTTCGGGACGGTTGGTCGTTTCGGTTCTACCTTGGGGTCTCAAGGGGTCATCATGGCAGTAACGCCATTGGTCATCTTCTTCTCACAGAAATTTTCTGGGACACATGGTAGCACGCAGACCCGTGCCGGCTGGTTAGGGTTTGCCGTCGTCATTGGGGCCGTTTCTCTGTTGGGGGCCTTAGCGACTTTCTTCGGGACCAAGGAAAATAAGAGTTTGATTCGTGAAAACACTGAAAAGACGCGTTTCCGCGACGTCTTCAAGGTCATTGGTGAAAATGACCAGTTGATGTGGTTGGGGTTATCCTATCTGTTATTTGCCCTCAGCTACGTGGTCACCAATTCCCTTTTGATCTACTACTTCCGTTACGTCATTGGTAACGCCAATGCTTACACGGTTATTGGTGGGGTCACCGCCCTCTTAGGGGTGCTTTCCGTGCCATTGTTCCCAGTGATCGTATCCAAGCTTACTCGGCGCGGCGTTTACGTCGGCGGTATCTGCATGATGCTGGTCGGCTACATTTTGTTCAACCTTGCTGGGACCAACATCCTCATGATGTATATCGCCGATGCCGTCTTCTTCTTCCCATACCCCATGATCTTCCTGGCCGCTTTAATGACCATTACGGACAGTGTGGAATATGGCCAGTACAAGAACGGTACGCGGAATGAATCCGTGACGTTGTCCGTTCGGCCATTGATTGATAAATTAGCAGGGGCCTTCTCAACGGGGATCGTGGTTATTGCCGCCGTTCACGCTGGGATGACCGGGAACGCCAAGCCAAGTGATATCACGGCTCACGGCATGTTCATCTTCCATTCCTTTATCTTCTACATGCCAATGATCTTGTTGGTCTTGTCTGCACTGATCTACCAATTCAAGGTGACCTTGTCAGAGAAGAAGCACGCGGAGATCGTTCGTGAACTTGAAAAGAAACTTGAGACTGAACAGGCTGAGGAAAAAGCTTCAGCTAAATAAGGTAGTGCTAGGGGCCACGGGCAGAAATTGTCGGTGGCCTTTAGTCTAGGCTAGACGTCCCTGGTCGCCCTGCGGCAGCCAGGGATTCCGCCTGTTATGGGGAGCGCCTCCAACCTGGGGTGCGGGCTTCCGGCTCGCCTGAAAGCCACGAAAAGCGCGTGTCTCTCAGGTCGTCCCACGATGTAATCCGGGAAAGAACCCCGGCTAACATCGTCGACACAGCTGGCTCCATCCCTGGCCGCCTCCGGCTTAAATTGTGTCCTAACATGTCAGGTGATGAGAGTTGTCAGCTATGTTGTGTGTGGATTAGCTGATGGTAGTATTTATCGGTATGAACTCTTTCCCTATCGACCACTAGCGTAAGCCGAGAGGTCGCCAGATATGGGCCCAGGTGCGTCGTTCTACTTAGACAGGGGGTGGCCTTCCCACTGACTTAGTAGAAGACCAGGCTTGGAGACTCGGTACTTTCGAGGCTTCAAGTTGTGTCCGCACCGTTCCGGCCCATATCTGGTGGCCGGTAAGGCGAAGGGACTACCATCAAGGTTTTGATTACCGATAACTGAGTACCAGCGTGAAGGAAAGCGCTTTATTAAATGATTGACATAACGGCTAAACGCGGTTATGATGACTGTAGTAAAAACTTTACTAAAAAATTTATTAAGGAGTTAATCGCCATGGATTTCGCCAGCTTAGCAACTGAATACCAAGAAAAGTTTGATGTCGCCCCCCAACGGGTGTTCTTCTCACCAGGCCGTATCAACTTGATCGGTGAATACACCGACTTTAACGGTGGTCACGTTTTCCCAGCCGCCATTAGCATGGGGACCTACGCCGCATTTTCAGCACGTGATGACCGTAACTTCCGCGTTTATTCCGCCAATGTGCCGGATGCCGGAATGCTAACGTTCTCACTGGATGATTTGAAATTTGATAAGGCTGATAACTGGGCCAACTACCTTAAAGGGATGTTGTTCGAGCTGGCGAAGCAGAATCTGACCATCGACCATGGCTTTGACCTCTTCGTTCACGGGAACTTGCCAGATGCTTCTGGCTTGTCCTCATCAGCCTCAATGGAAATGTTGATGGGAGAAATTCTTCACGCCGGCTATGGCATGAAGCTTGATGAGGTCGAAATGGTCAAGGTCGGCCAGCAGGTTGAAAATGACTACTTCGGTTTGAACACGGGAATCATGGACCAATTTGCCATCGGGATGGGGAAGAAAGACCAAGCTATCCTGCTCGACACGAATACCTTAGATTACCAATACGCGCCACTTGCTTTGGGTGACTACGTGGTTGTCATCATGAACACCAAGAAGCGCCGTGAGTTGACGGATTCCAAGTACAACGAACGCCGCGCCCAATGTGAAGAAGCCCTCCGTCGTCTGCAAACGAAGCTGGACATTAAGACGTTAGGCGACCTGAGTGAAGACGAATTCGACGAAAATGCTTACCTGATCAACGATGACATCTTGATCAAGCGGGCGCGTCACGCCGTCTTCGAAAACCAACGGACGTTGAAGGCCTTCGATGCCTTACAGGCCAATGACTTAAAGCGTTTCGGCCACTTGGTCAACGCCTCCCACGTGTCCTTACACTACGACTTTGCCGTAACTGGTAAGGAACTCGATACGTTGGTTGAAACGGCTTGGGAACAACCAGGTGTTCTTGGCGCCCGGATGACCGGTGCCGGCTTCGGTGGCTGTGCAATTGCTTTGGTCAAGAAGACCAACGTCGATGATTTCGAAAGTGCTGTCGGTAAGGTCTACGAAGACACGATCGGCCACCCAGCCGAATTCTACGTCGCCGAAATTGCGGACGGCCCTAAGGAAATCAAGGCTTAAAGTTTTGGATTGTGGTGGATTGTTCGCACTGCGGTGACCAGGGATTCCGCCAGCCATGGGGAACGCCTCCAGCCAAAGGGCGGGCTTCCAGCTCGCCTGAAAGCCGCGGAAGTCGCGCGTCTCTCAGGTCGTCCCACGATGTAACCCGGGAAAGAACCCCGGCTAACATCGTCGACACGGCTGGCTCCATCCCTGGCCGCCTCCGGCTTGGATTTGCTGCTTCCATTATGGATGTTGCGTCCTATGAGCATCCGCAATTTAAGTCGGGGTAACCGTAGCAATTTTGCTAGTTGTTATCTCAACTGAGAGGCCAGCTTGGTAGCGAAGTTATCAGCAACCAGTTCGACTACAGGTCAACTGGTCGCAGTAATCACATTAGAGATAAGATAAAATAGTAGTAAACGTTTAGTGTTGCCGTAGCCGGAGGTGAGCGGGGAACATAACCCCGTGTCGGTGTTCTTAGACCGGCGGGTTATCGGCCTTAGAACACGGGCCGAGCTTTGAAACTCGGTTCGTGAGGTTCAAAGTCGCCCTGAAGACTCACGTTCCTTGAGACTTCAGGTCTACCCCACCGGGTGGAGTCCCCGCGCACCGCAGGCGACAACCGCTAAACATAAAAAATAGTAAATCTAGGTAAAAACATTAATTTGAGGAGGAATTGATCAATGACAGTTTTAGTCTTAGGTGGTGCCGGTTACATCGGCTCACACGCCGTCGATCGTTTAGTTGAGAAGGGTTACGATGTTGCCGTCGTCGACAACTTGGTAACGGGGCACCGAGCCGCAGTGAACAAGAAGGCGCGGTTCTATGAAGGAGACGTTCGTGATCAAGACTTCCTGAACGGTGTTTTTGATAAGGAAGATATCGAAGGGGTTATTCACTTTGCCGCCTTCTCCGTGGTGCCTGAATCCATGAAGAAACCGCTGAAGTACTTCGACAACAACACGGCTGGGATGGTTTCCTTGCTGGAAGTCATGAACAAGCACAACGTGAAGCGCATCGTCTTCTCATCAACGGCCGCAACTTACGGCGAACCTAAGCAGATTCCAATCAAGGAAACTGACCCGCAGATTCCAACCAACCCATATGGTGAAAGTAAGTTGATGATGGAAAAGATTATGCATTGGTCTGACGAAGCCTACGGTATTAAATTTATCGCCTTACGTTACTTCAACGTTGCCGGTGCCAAGGAAGACGGTAGCATTGGTGAAGACCACCATCCAGAAACCCACTTGGTTCCAATCATTTTACAAGTGGCTGCTGGCGAACGAAAAGAATTATCCATCTTCGGTAGCGACTACCCAACTAAGGATGGAACTAACGTGCGGGATTACGTCCACGTCGTTGATTTGGCAGACGCCCATATTTTAGCGCTAGAATACCTGAAGGCTGGTCACGACAGCGATGCCTTTAACCTCGGGTCTTCAACTGGGTTCTCCAACAAGGAAATGCTGGAAGCCGCACGTAAGGTTACGGGCAAAGAAATTCCCGCAACGATGGCCCCACGCCGTGCCGGTGACCCAAGTACGTTGATTGCCGCTAGTGACAAGGCGCGGAAAGTGTTGAACTGGAAGCCACGGTTTGACAACGTCGAAGACATTATCCGGACGGCTTGGAACTGGAAGCAAACGCATCCACAAGGCTACAACGACCGGACTGAGGAGAAGTAAGCTATGGCTGAAGATACAATTCAAAAATTTATTGATCACATCGTGTCTTCACCGGCACCTTACACGGAACTCGATCGGCAGTACGTCACGAACCGCATCTTTGCTTTGATTGGCGACGGTGAGGCGAAGGCCGCAACGGCGGATACGCCCATCGACCTGGTCAACGCCCTGATTGAAACGGCGATTGACCATGGCAAGATTGAGGATTCCCCAAGTCCTAGGGAAATTTTGGAATCACAACTGATGGATCTGATGACGCCGCTTCCTTCCGCAATCAACCGCGGCTTCTGGGACCGGTATCAGGAAAGTCCATCCAAGGCGACTGACTGGTTCTACCAGTTAAGCCAAGCCAACAACTACATTAAAACGCGTAACATTGCGAAAAATGTGGTCTTCCCGGCCAAGACGGCGGCTGGTGAGTTAGAGATCACCATCAACCTGTCCAAACCGGAAAAGGACCCCAAGGCCATTGCGGCGGCACAGACGCAGAAGCAGACGAGCTACCCCTTGGACCAACTGTGCATGACGAATGAAGGGTACTTGGGTCGACTCGGTTATCCCGCTCGCAGCAATCACCGGATCATCCGGATGATGCTGGGTGGCGAAACCTGGGGCTTCCAGTACTCGCCATACGCCTATTTCTCAGAACACGCCATTTTTCTCGCCAAGGAACACCGGCCAATGGTCATCAACCAACACACGTTTACCAACCTCTTGGAAATTGTGCGGACGTTGCCGACCTACTTTGTTGGCAGCAATGCCGACCTACCAATCGTGGGGGGCTCCATGCTGACTCACGACCATTATCAGGGGGGCAAGCATTCCTTCCCAATGATGAAGGCGTCAATCGACCGTCCCATTGACTTAGGTGTCGCTGGGGTCACGGCTGGCGTGGTTGACTGGCCAATGACCGACATTCGGCTGACCGGGAGTCAACCAGAAGCGCTGATCAATGCCGCCACAAAGGTACTGGACAGTTGGATCGATTACTCCGATGAATCCGTCGACGTGCGGGCCTATACGGATAATGTACGCCACCACACGATTACGCCCATTGCGTACCGAGATGGTGCCGACTATGTCCTGGACCTCGTGTTGCGGGACAACCAGACGTCCGCTCAGTATCCGGATGGTATTTTCCATCCGCACCAGGACGTGCAACACATTAAGAAGGAAAATATTGGCTTGATCGAAGTCATGGGACGAGCAATTTTACCCGCCCGTCTCAAGACGGAAATGGCCGAGGTCACCAAGTACTTGTTAGATCAACCGAACCAGATGGCTGACATGCACAAGGCTTGGGCCGACAGTATCAAACAGAACCACGCGTTGACGGCAGAGAACGTTACACCGGTCTTGCACCAAGCTATCGGTGACGTCTTCGCCCGCGTCTTAGCCGACGCCGGCGTCTTCAAGCGCGACGCTAAGGGCCAAGCTGCGTTAGACAAGTTTATCGCACAGATCTAGTTGGAGTTCGTCAGCGGCTGACAGGAACTGCCCCCGGTGAGGCACTGGGCAACACGGTGGTGCTTTCGCCTTGCCGGCCGACAGATATGGGCTGGAACGGTGCGGACACAACTTGAAGCCTCGAAAATCACGAGTCTTCAAGCTTGGTCTTCTACTAAGCCAGTAGGGAAATCACCTACTAAATAAGTAGAACGACGCGCCTGAGCCCATATCTGCCGACCTCTCGGCTTGTGTTGGTATTCTATGCAACGCACAGTTGAATTGTAGAGAGTTATCGGTATTCAGTGAAGTTTGGATGGCTTATCGGTTTCAGCATGTGAAATTAGTGGACGCAATCTGAGCAGGAGGATGTCAGGGATGGAGACAGCTGTGTCGACGATGTTTGTCGGGGTTCTTTCCCGGCTTACATCGTGGGACGACCTGACAGCCGTAGTGCGGCCCAGTTAGACTAATTTAAAGGAGGTGATGGCAATCGCAGCCACGTTAAAGGATATTGCGAAGTCTGTCGGCGTTTCGCTGGCCACGGTATCGCGGGTCTTGAATTATGACCGCACACTGTCCGTTAGTGACTCGACGCGTAAGCAGATTTTTGAGGTCGCTGAGGAGTTGAACTACAGTAAGCTCAAACACCGGGCGGCCGCGCCAGCTAAACAGCTTAAGATTGCCATCGTTCAGTGGTATTCCAAGACCAAGGAACTAGATGACTTGTACTACATGTCGATTCGCTTAGGCCTGGAGAAGCGGAGTGATGAGCGCCATTTCTTAGCGACCAGAACGTTTCAAAATGACTTGCAGGCCATTGAGCCCGATGTTGACGCCATTATTGCCATCGGTAAATTTAGTGAGTCGCAGGTTGCGGCAATGGCCCAGTTAACACCGAATCTAGTGTTTGTGGACCAAGACCAGCTTTGCCACGGGTATGACAGCGTGGTCACGGACTTTCGGTTCGCGGTCCGCCAAGTCATTGATTTTTACTGGCAACGCGATCAACGAAGAATTGGCTTGTTGTACGGGACGGAATGGACGACGGATGGGCAACTAGAAGTCGTTGATCCGCGGTACAATGCGTTTAAGCAGGAAATGGAAGTACGGGGTGCCTTTGATGATCGTCTGGTTTTTGCCGGCGACTACACCAATCACTCCGGTTACCAGCAGATGCAAACGGCGATTGCAGAATTGGGTGACGATTTGCCATCCGCGTTCTTTGTCACCAATGATCCGATGGCGGCTGGGGCGTTGAAGGCGCTCCACGAGAATAACATCGACGTGCCAGGCAGAGTCAGTCTGTTCAGTTTCAACGATACGACGATTGCCAAGTACGTCTTCCCCGAGCTGAGCAGCGTGCACGTCAACACCGAGCTCCTCGGCTCAACGGCCGTGGACTTGGTGGAGAATCGTCTCCAGACGGGTCGTACCACGCCCCAACTGGTGACGATCGGCACGGCACTCGTTCCGCGTGAGAGCACCCAACCAGCCCCTGATGAAAAATAAATGAATCGACTAAGCACGTTGTCCCAGCAGACTATCCAGTCTCCGGCGACAACGTGTTTTTTGGTGGGTTTAAGCTGGTCGCACTGCGGTAGCCAGGAATTTCGCCTGCCATGGGGAACGCCTCCAGCCAAAGAA
>NZ_AZDP01000102.1:42559-56410 GCF_001435525.1 Levilactobacillus koreensis JCM 16448 | reverse complement strand
TAAGTCGGGAAAGAACCCCGACAAACATCGTCGACACGGCTGGCTACATCCCTGGCCGCCTCCGGCTAAGATTGATTGTGTTATGAAAAATGGTATGTAAAGTGACTTACAAAACGAAAGCGGACGAATCTACAGCTATTAGCGACCTATTGCCAGAGGACTACTGTATAAGCCGAGAGGCCGGCAGATATGGGCTCAGGCGCGTCGTTCTGGTTAGTCGGCGGTGGTTTTCCGCTGGCTTAGCAGAAGACCAAGCTTGTAGACTCGCGGGTTTCGAGGCTTCAAGTTGCGTCCGCACCGTTCCAGCCCATATCTGCCGGCCGGTAAGGCGCATGGACCGATTAGATTGCCACTCCTCCTATATCTAGTGGTCCGCGAAGTTAAGATTTGCTAAAGCGGGGGCGCAAAAAATAATTTAAAAAAGTTGCGTTCACTAGCAAAATTGTGACCCGTTTAATTGTGTTCAAGACAGGTCGTTTACTGCTTAGGGGAATTTGCGTTTGGGATGGCATGAGCTGGCCGGTTAAACGGATTTATCTTTTTTTATCCACTTACAGTTAACTGCTAGGGAGGAAAACTTGTCGTGCACCCGTTAATTATGTTACATAGCGGCTTGATTTGAAATGTCTAGGGGGCAATCCAGATTTTCTACATATTGTATTCAATCCTTATTTTTGATACCATATATGGCGTATTATTGTTAAAGGGGCGATTGATATGATGAATACAACAACGGCCGCCACAGTCACGTTGACGGCAGATTTTATTGAAAAAACGGAACAAGAGGTTACCCCACATTGGGGCGAGCTGGGCTGGGTCACCTACAAGCGGACCTACGCGCGCTGGCTGCCTGAACAACAACGAAGTGAAGAATGGCCCGAGACCGTTAAACGAGTGGTCGAAGGGAATATCAACCTTGATCCCCGGTTACATACGGACAACGTCGATGGTCAAGTGGTTGCGGATCTTACGCAGGAGGCGCAACGGCTCTTTAAGCTGATCTATGGCTTAGCCGCCACACCTTCTGGCCGGAACCTTTGGATCTCCGGGACCGACTACCAACACCGCAACGGGGACGCCTTAAATAACTGCTGGTTCGTCGCTGTGCGGCCACAAGCCTATGGGAACAGTCACATTGTGCCCAGTTACCTAAAGCCTGATCAAGTCGTGGCATCTATGCCATTTTCCTTTATGTTCGACCAATTGATGAAGGGTGGCGGCGTTGGGTTCTCCGTCACGCCAGACAACGTTAAGCAGATGCCTAAGGTCGACCAAAATGTGGACTTGACCATTGTGATCGACGCCGACAGTGCCTCTTACGACGCCTCTGTGGCCCTGGGTGCCGTGGACCGGTCAACGTGGATGCACAGTCATTCCCTGGCTGACGCACGCTACTACCGGCTACCAGACACTCGTGAAGGCTGGGTCCTGGCCAACGCCAACATGATCGACGCTCATTTCAACGGTAGCAATCCGGACCATAAGACCCAGGTCGTCTTGGACATCAGCGACATTCGGCCCAAGGATGCGCCGATTCACGGGTTTGGCGGGACCGCCTCTGGTCCGATGCCATTAGTTGAAATGCTCTTTGGCATCAATCAGATTCTAAACGACGCGGTGGGCCGGAAATTGACCGCCGTGGATTGCACGGACATGGGCAACATGATCGGCAAGACCGTCGTCGCTGGTAACGTCCGCCGTTCGGCCGAACTCGCCTTGGGTGGTGCCGAAGATGATGACTTTATTACCATGAAACAGGATAAGGACAAGCTCTACCATCACCGGTGGGCGTCTAACAACAGTGTGGCTGTCGATAGCCAATTTAACGACTACCAGCCCGTTGCCGACTCCATTCAACATAACGGGGAACCCGGCATCGTCAACTTGGAGCTGTCGAAAAACTACGGTCGGTTGGCCGATGGACGGCAAGAAGGCATCGATGGCGCCGTTGAGGGGACTAACCCGTGTGGAGAGATCTCACTGAGCAACGGGGAACCTTGTAATCTGTTTGAGGTCTTCCCTAGTGTTGCCGAAGAACAGGGCTGGAACCTGGAGGATGCCTTTGGCTTAGGTGCCCGGTATACCAAACGGGTCACGTTTAGCCACTACGACTGGGAGGTTTCCCGCAAGGCTATCCAGAAGAACCGGCGAATCGGGGTCTCCATGTCCGGCATTCAGGACTGGATCCTAAAGACCTTCAAGCAACGGGTCGTCACGGGCTTTGAAGCCAAAAAGGACGCCACGACTGGCAAGACGTTCATGCAACCAATTTATAATCAAGCGGCTGTCAAACGGGTCAATGACCTGTACCAGGCCGTCGTTCAAGCCGACAAGGACTATTCGGAAACGTTAGGCTGCCAGCCTTCCATCAAGCACACCACGGTCAAGCCGTCCGGGACGGTGGCCAAATTGGCTGGGGTGTCCGAGGGGATGCATTTCCATTACGCCCGTTACCTGATTCAACGGATTCGTTTCCAAGACAGTGATCCCTTGTTGCCCGCCTTGAAAGCCTGTGGCTACAAGGTCGAACCCGATGTGTACAGTCAAAACACGATGTGCGTGGAATTCCCAGTAAAGGCCGCTCACGCTGACGAGGCCGCCTTCGCGTCCGCGGGGGAGGTGCCGATGGCAGAACAATTTGCCACCCAGGCCTTCTTACAGACGTACTGGTCCGACAACGCCGTTAGCTGCACGGTGACCTTCCAACCCGAAGAGGGCAAGGACATCAGTGGCCTCTTGACGCAGTATCGCAACACCATCAAGTCCACGTCGTTGCTGCCATACAGCGGTGCCGACTTCAAGCAAGCGCCAAAGGAACCCATCGACGAGGAAACGTATCGCCAACACCGCGCACAGATCACGGGCGATGTGGCTACGACCTTTGCCGCAATGACGGGCAACCACGACCAGAAGGATATCGAGCTGGTCGACCAATCCGACTGCGAAAGCGGCGCCTGCCCTATCCGGTAGACCGATTCGTACTGTTGGCCGCTTCGCCAGTCAGGTGCTCCGTCCGGTGGGGACCGCGTGAAATTTCGTCTGCGGCTACCAGACGCCACACTGTGGGGACCACTCGCAGCCTGAGAAGCGGTCTGCAAGTTCGCCTTGAAGCCTCAAGAAACGAGTCTCCAAGACGTCCCAGGCTGTAAGCCAGCACAAGACGCTGACTAACACCCTCGACACAGTGTTCTGTCTGGTAGTCTCCGACTGAGGTTTTTGCGCTGACGAGTGGTGGCGCGATGTTAGATTGATCAGGTTATGTCGTCGCTCAGGTTTGATTGTTTATACAATTATTGTTAGATATGGAAGAAGCATTGATCGTAATTGGGTCAATGCTTCTTCTTGTATCTGGGTAAGATCATGTAAAACTTGACGTTACCTCAATTAGAAGTTTAGTGTGGCAATTCCCGACTAATTTTAGACTGGACTATTCCGGCTACATGGGTCAGAATGCTAGGAGAGGGTTAATGATTAAGTGATACATAATATAGCTGTGAAAATGAAGGGATGATGGACATGAAGATTTATACGCGAGTTGGGGATCAGGGCATGACGAAACAGGTTAGTGGCAAAATGGTTTCCAAGACGGATGCACAAATTGTGACGTTGGGGGACATTGACGAGTTGCAGTCTTATCTGGGAGTCGTGGTCGCTAGTTTAAAGCCCGACCAGACCGACCTGATCGATGAGCTGAGTGAAGTTCAGCGGAAACTCTATGTGGTGGAGGCCGATATCAGTGTGAAACGCCATCAGGAAATAACGCCAGCCGACACGACTCATTTGGAAGAACGGGTCGACTACTTCATCGCTAATGCTCCCGAACTAAAAGAGTTCATCCTCCCCGGCGGTTCACCAGCAGGCGCCAACATCCACTATGCCCGCACGGTGGCCCGGCGTGCAGAACGCTCGGCAGTCGCCCTCAACGCAGAGCAACCCTTAGAGCCAGCCATCCTGACCTATCTCAATCGGTTGTCAGACTACTTCTTCGCCATGGCTCGTTACGTCAACCATCAAGACGGCTACGAAGAAATTCTGAGCAACAAGGAAAAGGCGGATCGTAAAGCAGCTAGAGATGCTAAGCGCCAAGCTAAATTGAATGAAGCGACTGACTAATCACAAAATAGATAAAAAAACTCCCAGCAGTCATTGCGATTGCTGGGAGTTTTAATTAGAAAATTAATAACAGAGTTAGCGGAAAGCTGGCAAGACGCAATCACCAGCAGGAGAAAACCGGCCAGTGTGGCGTTTAGTTTTCGCCTACGGGAATGGTGACTAGCTTACCAGATCTTGACGCGGTCGGCGGGGGCGAGGTACATGCCATCTCCGGCCTTCACTCCGAATGTCTGGTAGAAGTCGTCGAGGTTCTTGACCTGCACGTTAGCCCGCAATTTGGCTGGGGCGTGCACGTCGATCGATAACAGTAATTGCATGTATTCCGTCGTGGCCTTCATCCGCCAAACGTTGCCCCAGTTGATGAAGAAGGCACGGAGGTCGACATCGGCCTCTGACTTAGCGGCTTCCAGAGCACAACTCAGGCCACCACCATCGGCGATGTTTTCGGAAACGGTCAGCTTCCCATTGACTTTTTGACCAGCGAATTCGATCCCGTCGAATTCCTTGATCATGGCTTGGGCCAGGCCCTTGAAGTGATCGAGGTCGGCATCGGTCCACCAGTTGTTCAGGTTCCCAAATTCGTCGAATTGCGAACCGTTGTTGTCAAAGGCGTGGGAAATTTCATGGGCGATAACGGCCCCGATTCCCCCGTAGTTGGCGCTGCTGGATTGTTTCAGGCTGTAGAATGGCGCTTGTAAGATGGCAGCCGGGAAGACGATTTCGTTGTTCGATGGGGAGTAGTAGGCGTTGACCGTGTCAGCACTCATTTCCCACCGGTCGCGGTCAACAGGATGGCCCCAACGGCTGAAGTGGTTGTCGATGATGATTTCGGTAATGGCCTGTAGGTTGTCAAAGAGGGACTTGTTTTCGTCGATCTTAAACTTGCTGAAGAGGGCGTCAATCTTGTCGGGGTAGCCCACCTTGATGGTCAGCTTCTGTAACTTGACGATGGCCTTTTCCCGGGTCGCAGCGCTCAACCAATCGTTGGTCTTGAGCCGCTGTTGGTAAACGTTGGCCATCTTTAGCACCATTTGGCGAACGTCGGCCTTGGCCTTTTCACCGAAGTACTTGCGGCCGTAGTAGTCACCAACGACTTGGCTGAAGGTACCGGTTGCCAGGTAGAAGGCGGCCTTTTCGCGAGACCGTGCCTGTTTTTGTCCGGACAAGGCCCGGCTGTAGGCCCCACCGACTTGACGGAATTCTTCAGTCAGAACACCACTGGCACCCATCACGGTCTTGACCAGCATCCAGCTCTTGATGAGGTCGAAGTTGGCTGGCGACAGAATGTCGTTAGCGGCATCAAAGAAGAGTGGTTGGGGCAGGATGACTTGGGCTGGCGTGTCGTTGATGAGGCCCTTAACGACGGCAGTCAAATCAATGTGGTCGAGTTTAGCGTCGACATCGGCCAGTGGGAATGGATTGTACATTTTAACGTAGTCGGCAGCTTCCTCGGACGACTTCACGTGTGGAGCAATTTGCGCATCGAACTGCTTGGCCTGTTCGACGACGGTCGTGGCCTTGTCTTCGGTGTAACCGGCGAGTTCGAGCAACTTAACAGCTGTCTGTGTGAAGATCGGCAGGAGTTGCTTAGCAGCCGGATTGTCCTTGGCATAGTAAGTCTTGTCGGGCAGGAAGAGGCTAGGGGCGTCCACGTAAAGGGCGTATTGGCTCGTATTCTTCATGTCGGCATCGACCCCGATGTCGAGGGGCGTTGGCAGGTCCGTCTTGAACCATTCAACTAAATGTGCGTTGAGGTCAGCGAAGTCTTTGAGCGCTTCGATCTTGGCTAAAACGGGTTTGAGGGGCGCGGTGCCCACCTTTTCCCGTTCGTCAGCGTCACTGGTGAGGGTGTAGAGCTTTTTAAACTCTGCCATCTCAGGGTTAGCTGGTTCGAGCTTTCCGGCAAGTAAGTCGGCGAAGTCGTGCATCAAAGTCTTTTCAATGTTATCGACCAGGTCACGGAAGCCCCCAGTCGTCGCATGGTCGCTAGGAATCGTGGCCTGTTCAGCCCACTTGCCGTTAACGGCCTCATAGAAATCTTCGGTAACTAGAGACTCGTCGACGGGAAACTTATCGGCACCACCAGCTGGTGAAACAGTCATTAAATGGTTAAGTCGCATACGGAATCCTCCTTAAAATAATCGTTACAAACAGAGTAACCCTTTTAACGGCAAAAGGAAACTTTTTTATCATCAAAATCTAATAAAAGTGAAGATTGCGTCTCTAAATGCTGATAATCCAGTAGTTATGGACGTGTAGAAAGTGGAAATTAGAGAAGAAAGTTTGGATAGTAGTGGGCAATGTTACCAGGCTATTCTTAGTGCAGTTGCGTAATAGTTATGCCGTAACTGAGTGAAGTGAATTCACTATTGGGCGAGCTAAAGTGTACAGAACAGGCAAAGTTGGTTGGAGTGACTAATTCAGCAGAGGATCAAAGTCAGTTAGTCCGGAAGAATCCTGACTGCCGTAGACGGTTGAGATGCTTTCGGACTAAAAATGGGGCGCTGACGATTGGGTCAGGGCCCCATTTAACGGCGCTACTCTTCACCGAGAACCTTCTTTTTGGCATGCAGAACGGGGCGCCGGAACTTCGGCCGGGTCCGATCCCAAATAGCAATATTTTGCTGGTACTGGGTAAAGAAATCGTTGATGTTTTCGGTGGTCAGATTGGTTGGAATCTGGTCCCAGGCCTCAGCACTTTGCAGAAAGGCTTGACGGATGTCGTGCTCAACGTTGGTCCCCTTGGTCGTTAACCGCAGATACTTCACGCGGCGATCATCCAACTTAGCTTCTTGTTCAACGAATCCATCAAGGAGCAGCGCGCGTAATTTACGGGCTGCAGCGGAACGGGTCGTGTGGGTTGCGTCTGCCAACTCACTCAGCGTAATGTTGCGTTGCTCATGAATTTGTTTCAGCAGTAAATACTGTTCGAAGCTTACCGAGTACTGCCCCGTAATTTGTTCGGCGGCGTTGATCAACACCCGAAAAATTTCCCGGTACTGGCGTAAGAACGCTTCAAATACTCTCTCTTCATGTTGCATGGAAACTCCCCCCTAGGAAAAACATAGTCTGCTGGGTCAGTGAAGTTCGCCAACAAAATAACGGTCACTATTCACTACCTCAGCATACCGTTATTATGCCGCCTGATTGGTGGGGATAAAAATGATTGCGCTTGGAGACGGTGGCTAAGATAAGTCACCTTGTATTCTATTCAATTGCCCCTGAATAAATTCAGCGGCTTGTCGCTCACATGTCTGGTCCAATATGTCTGCTTGCAATGGAAACATCGTTGGGTAATTGACATGGTTACCAGGGTAAAGGTAAACAGTTATTACGCGGGTTGAAGGAAGGCGAGGGTGTCGCTTAGCTGCCAAACGTAAAGGTCATCACACCGGTAACCACGCAGCCAAAGGGTATCACCGATGCGTCGCAGATAAAAGCCTTTAGGTAAGTTGGGGTCGTCATCGTCAATTGGTGACATCACAGTAATTGCCCCCTGAGGCGCCTCATGCTTGCTTAAAATGGAATTGGTACTCTTGACTTGCGTTTGCCACTGGAGTCGAAAGTCGACAGCTAAGGCCAACGGACAAGGTTGCAGACCAAGTGCTTGTGCCCGCTGGAAAATGGCGGGTAGGGTGGCGGGCCCGGTCAACGCCAACTCACCAACAGTCAGCACTTGTAAATGTCGCGTTTGTCCGGCAGGTGTCAATTGAAAACGTGGGTCAGTAAATAAACCTTTAGCGTGAGGATTCAAAGCAATCTGTTGCGCAGCGAGTTCGGCTTGAAACTGATCAGCGGAAAACCCACTAGTCGTCAAAGTAACGGTATAAGCCATGGTAAACTCCTCCTTAGGGTGAAAGAAAGGACCTAGCTACCAATGAAAGCGGGCAATTAGGTCCTAGAATGTTTAATTAAAAATTTAAATGATATTGGTTATATCTCCGTCACTAGTTTTATAGCAAATGTTGGTGCCAGAAATCAGTCCTCATCCGCCATGGACAATTAAAATTAGATGCTGCAGGAGGGCACCAATGTAAGCCGAGAGGTCGGCAGATATGGGCTCAGGCGCGTCGTTCTACTTAGTCAGTAGGTGTTTTTTCCTGCTGGCTTAGTAGAAGACCAAGCTTGAAGACTCGTGGTTTTCGAGGCTTCAAGTTGTGTCCGCACCGTTCCAGCCCATATCTGTCGACCGGTAAGGCGAAGGAACATCTATTTCGTCATGTAGATGTAGAGGTGGTCGGTGGAGAAGCCGGTGTTGAACCGAATCCCATTCGACCGAATCGTCTTCGTGGTCGTCGACGAGCTGTTCTTCTTAGCGTCCTTCAAGACCTTTTCAAACTTGTTGATGACGATCTTGGGTTTGGCGCCTAAAGTCGTTCCCAGCAAGGCAAAGGTGGTCCCAAACTTCTTCTGACCGGACTTAGTCTTCATTTGTTTCGTTGGGACAATCATGGCGAGGCCCATCAGCTTGCCGTCCTGAACGTTACCGCGCACCGTGACGTCCTTAGTGTCGATGAGGTTCTTGAGGCCAGCCTTAGCAGTGGTTGGGAGTAAGTCGTCCTTGGCCTGTTTCTTGGCCGTGGCCATTTCGGCTTGGAGCTGTTTAGCCGCGGCCTGTTGTTGCTGCATGGCTGCGGCAGCGGCGGCTGGATTGGTCTTGGCTAAGGCCGCCATTTTTTTCTTCGTAGCGGCTTGGTTCTTTTGAGCCGCTTGGAGTTGTTTTTGAACCTTGGTTGGCAGGTAGCTGCCGATGACCATTTGGTTATATTTGGCGGCAACCTTTTTGTAGTTGCCTAAGGACTTAACTTTTTTCACGGTGACGGTCTTAGTTGCGTTGCCGGCCGTGATCTTGACTTTCTGGTCGGTAGTTGCGGCGGGCACTTGGAAGAAATAGGTGCCACCATTAACCTTCGTGCTGTGCTTGGTGCCATTGGCAATTTGATAGCTGACCGTCTTGGATTTGGCATTGCCCTTGATGACTGCGGTCAAAGCAGTTGGGCGGTAGCTGGTCTTGTTCGTGGTGAGTGCGTTATTCGAGCAGCCGGCAAGGGTCAAGGCTAACAGACCCAGGGCGCCCAACAAAAACTTCTTCAATTATATCCATCCCTTTAGTGATTAATTTACTTGATTCATCTTACCACAATCTACCAAAGAAGCCAGAATGAGAATTGCCTAACATTTTACCGGGAAGCCTAAAAATCTCGTGAAAAATGACGCAATTGGCTTTCCCTGACGCGCTAGAATTGTTATCATGAAGTTGTTGAAAGCGATACCACATTGATGGTTTACTATGGGAAGGACGGGATATTATGTATGAACGGATCTTAGTACCGATGGATGGCAGCAAGAATGCCCACGCAGCGTTGGTGGAGGCCACCAAATTAGCCCAAAAACTAGGCTCAAAACTGTTCATCGTTTCCGTCGCCAGTGATCAGACCTATGCCCACTACGGCGCGGAATTCGGTAGCGAAATCATTACCCATTTTAAGGATTCGGCGACGAAATTCCTGGAAAGTGCCGTTGAAGAAGTGAAGCAACAGGGTGTTCCCGTTGAAACGAGCTTCAAAGTGGGACTTCCTAAACCAACCATTGCCAAGACTTTACCGGCAGAATTGCACACGACGTTGACCGTCATTGGTCGTTCTGGTGTCCACGGTTTAGGCAAGGCAATCATGGGATCCACCACCAACTATGTTGTTCAGAATTCAGACACGAGTGTTCTGGTGGTTGATTAGGTTAATTTAGCAATTATCGAGGGGCGCGGTCCTAGTGATCGGGCCTTTTTTCGTTGTGTCGAAAATTGATGAGAAATGGGCGCACTCCGGCTGCCAGGGATTCCGCCTGCTGTGGGGACGCTTCAGCCTGAGAGGCGGGCTTCTCGCTCGCTTTGAAGCCACGCAAAAAGCGCGTGTCTCCAAAGTCGCCCATTTTATTGGCTAGCTCCGCCAGCCAATAAAATTACCACGGCTGGCTGCATCCCTGGCCTCCTCCGGCTCAGGTTGATCATTGCCATGACAAATACTGAAAGCCTGGTGCACTTGTACTCTGTAGTCCGGTGGTGCACGGTAACGTTTGCGGTCATCATCGCTTAACAGAGAACTACTGTGTAACCCGAGAGGTCGCCAGATATGGGCTCAGACGCATCGTTCGCGCCGTTCCAACTCATATCTAGCGGCCGGTAAGGCGAGGGGAAACCACAAGTGTCAAAATGGAAATGAGCGCAAAAAAACACACCGACAGTATCGGTGTGTTTTCAGTAATGACTTCAGCTTACTTCTTGTTCTTTAACCAACGTTGTAAGTCTGAAATTTCGTCGCGGCGCTTCCGGTCCTTTTTACGGTTAACCTTCCGACGGCCTTGGACGCCATTTGGATGTGCTTTTCTCATTGTAAAAACCCTCGCTTAATTAAAATAACAATCGACTGTAAGTTTACTGGTTTTCCTAGCAAAATGCAAGCTCTATACAGGATTAACTAGTTTTAAACCACCCGGAAGCGTTGACAGGGCAACGTTTACTGTGATTTGTTTAAAATTTTTGTTGGGGTCCGACCAACCTGTCAGAAAGTGGTATATTGGAATCAATTCGCTAAAACAGCGAACAGAATGTTGTCTGGTGATGGCTTGATCCGGGTGATTTATATGCGCTGATTTCATTGAACAAACCGTTATACAACGCGGATAAGGAACTTATTACCTGGAAGCGAACATTGACTCCATGAGCCTGTGGTGAGCGGTCAAGCTGTGGACAAAAACCACGTTCTGTTTTGAATCACCCAATCATCAATTCTAGCGCCAATAGTTTTACATAGGATTTAGTGTAACTGAACGAAATAAGCGGCATTAATCCCCATTGTGACTTAATATTTAGCTAGGATCAATGGTGTAAGGGAGCGTGCCAGTGAAAACTGAAACCTATCAGTTAGAGCATGATAACGTGTTGAGCTGTATTTAGCAAGCTTGTTCGGCTTTTTGCAAGGCTGCGTAATTGCTAGGCACAATCTTGGCGTTATGTTCTGGAGTTAGTCCTCCATAACGTGAATGTACAATCAGAGCAGGCGTAGTCCCTGGCAGCCGTAGTGCGACAATTTTTACACAGTTTTATCACTTAAGAGAGTTAAGGAAAGGGACGGCGAGAATGCAAGTTCTAAAGACAAAGCGCGGATTGCTCTGGGCGTGGCTCATCGCCATGGTCGTGGGGGGCATCTTGGTATGGGGGACCGCCCACGACGCGGCGCTGTACCGCGACCCCATTATGCAGGTGACCAGTGTCGAGACGGGCAAGGCGACTAAGGAGACCGATGACTTTCATAACATCGATAGCCAGACGAAACAAGTCCTGTCCGGAAAAATTTTAAATGGAAAATATCGGGGTCAACGTCTGACTGTCAACAATGTTTACTCCTACTCGCGGGCGATGGACCAGAAGTATCACGTGGGTAGCCAACTCTTTGTGGTCGTTCACGACCGTAACGGCCAACACTTGACCGCGACGGCTAAAGACAGTAAGCGTGACACCACGTTAGTCTTCATGGTCTGGTTGGTCGTGGCGCTACTCTTATTGATCATGCAGTTCAGCGGCTTCATGGCCTTCCTGAGCGTGGCGGCCAACGGCGTGCTCTTCTTCCTGGCCATCGTTCTCAACGGATCGACGCAGGGGGCACAGGTCCTGTGGATCTTCGGTAGCCTCGCCGTGGTCTTTGCGGCCCTCACACTGTGGCTGGTCATTGGGGCCAACCGACAGATGGTGATCACGTTAGCCACCACGCTAGGTGGGACAGCATTTTCCATCATCGTGGCGCTGCTGGTCTTTCACATGACCCACGAGCGCGGTATGTACTACGAATCCATGCAGTACGTCACGCAACTTCCGCGGCCATTATTCTTAGCGGAAACCCTACTGGGGTCATTAGGAGCGGTCATGGATGAGTCGACCGACATTATCTCATCGCTGTTTGCCTTGAAACGGGAGCGCCCGGAGCTGTCGGCCAATCAGGTCTTCAAGTCCGGCCGCCAGATTGGGTCGACCATCATGGGACCATTGATCAACGTGCTGTTCTTCATCTTCGTGGCCGACACCTTCCC
Organism: Levilactobacillus koreensis JCM 16448; assembly: GCF_001435525.1. Taxonomy (GTDB): domain Bacteria; phylum Bacillota; class Bacilli; order Lactobacillales; family Lactobacillaceae; genus Levilactobacillus; species Levilactobacillus koreensis. Next base: position 44,215 of record NZ_AZDP01000102.1, on the reverse strand, counting down.
GATGGCCATGCTGTACTTAAAAAATGGGAACAGCTGGGGCTACACGTTCTCGATGAACATGTCGATGGGTGTCGTACAGAGCCTGATCAGTGGTATTGGGATCGTCTTGGCGGTCCCACTCGCTAGTTTTCTCGCGAGCCGCTTCATGGATAAGAAGAAGGTGACGGCATGAGTACGATTACGGTATTGGGATTGGTCTTGCTGGTCCTCATGGTGCTGGTCGGTGGGAAGGCCGGCGCGCAGTCGTTTCTGGCGTTGATTTTAAACTTTGGTCTGTTGTATTTGGCCATCGTCTTGGTCGCGTTTCACTTCTCACCGTTGATCGTGACGCTGGTGGTGGGGATGTTGGTGCTCGCACTGACCATCTTCATGAGTAGCGGCGACGACCTGTCGAGCACCGTGGCGTTCATTGCGTCGGCGGTGGTGTTGGTGGTCTTGGTCCTGTTGATTGTGCCGGTGGAAAATTGGGCGCTGGTCCAGGGCTTCGGTCCCGAAGACAGTGAGGACTTGGAAGGCCTGTCGGTGTTGGTCGGGATAAAATTTGTGCAAGTCACGACCGCCACGGCCATCCTGAGCACGCTAGGTGCCATTGCGGAAGCCGCTATGGCCATTTCGGCCGGTCTCAGTGAGATTCTCGAGCAACACCCGCAAGTGAGCACCAAGGCCTTGCTAGGGGACGGTATTGCCGTGGGTAAGCAGATTATTGGGACGACGTTTAACACGTTATTCTTTGGCTTCTTCGGTGGGTTCTTGGCCCTCTTCATCTGGTTTACGGGCGTTCACTACTCGTTCGGTGAGATTTTAAATGATAAAATTTTTGTGTCGGAAATTCTGATGATTCTCTTCGCCATGGTCAGCGTGATCTTGACGGTGCCGATTACCACGTGGGTCATGACCCGCGCGGTGGCTGGGCAGCGAAAGCGAGCGGGTAAGCAGGGAGATAATTAAAAAAAGAGTGGGATAGAAGGCGGTTAGTCAATGAGCATTAACATCGATCGACGAATAATCCCGGTTTTGGATTGTTTGTCGATCGGGGTTAAGTGGAGTTGCCTGCCTTTTGGCGCACGTTTCGACCGTAGGACATTCGGAGCATAAAACAGGTCTGGGACAAAAGTCCCAGACCTGTTTTGCATAGTCAGCGTAAGTTGATTACATTGCGACCGTGACTATTGGTACAACGTTCGTAAAAATTAATTCAAAAAGTTCTGGTTATCCCATGGCAATGTTAACCCAAGAATTACGTACAACCATTCCAGCCCGCCGAAGAAAAAGATCAAGCGGACGACATAGTTGGGAATCACAAAGTAGTGGGCGATACCACTGCAAACACCAGCGATGACGGCATCTTGACTGGAGCGCGTTAAGCTTTTCATGGGGAGGACCTCTTTCTGTAGGGTGGCGTTACTTGATAGAATAAGTATATCATGGGGGGATGAAATTATGCGGAAAGTGGGAGGGGACGGGCCACTTATGTTATGTGAAACATGTGACGGTGAAATAACCATTTGTAAATCACAAGTGCTTTTAGGGATTCAACGTTTGTTGCGGTAGAAGCTCAATGTGAGCCGAAGGAGGACAGGGATGTAGCCAGCCGTGGAAATCTTGTTAGCTGGCGAGCTAACAAGATGGGCGACTTTTAAGACGCGTGTTTTTCGT
>NZ_AZDP01000102.1:0-42549 GCF_001435525.1 Levilactobacillus koreensis JCM 16448 | reverse complement strand
GCGAGAGGACCGCTTCTCAGTCCGAAGCGTCCCCACAGCAGGCGGAATCCCTGGCATCCGCAGTGCGACAATTTCATCAATCTTTAAGGTCTTAAAAGCACAAAAAAACGGCTCCCCATACAACTTATGGGCGAGCCGTTTCACGTTAGAATTTAGTTGCTACTGCTAGCACTGCTGGTACTGGTTGCGCTGCTTTCAACGACACTGCTACTGGAACTAGCAACGCTGGAAGAGGTGGCCGCGGACTCACTAGAAGCACTGGCGCTCGTGGCGGTTGCCGTCACAACGTCGGTGATGTTGGTCAGGTTACCAGAGTAGACCCAGTAACGCTTAGCACTGTCCTTAGATGGACGGATGCGGTACCACATTGACCCGTTGCTCTTCTTAGCGGTCATGTCGATGTAGTAGGTCTTGCCAACCTTAGGCGAAATCTTAGACCAACTTTGACGCTTGGCGTTCTTGTTGGAACCCTTGACGTGGTTGTACAGGTAGTACTTCTTGTACTTGTTGCTTAGCTGTGCCTGCTGGTCAACACCAGTGTAGTTGGCAGCCATTAACTTCGTGTGGGTCAGGTTAATGCTGTTGTAGTACTTCTTGACCATTTGATAGAACATAGCCATGGTGTACTTTTGCCCGAAATACTTGCTCCCGGCGCTAGCGTAGTAGCCAACGGGATCGGTATGGGTAGAGCCACCGAGGTATTTCGCAACGGAACCGTGGGACCAAACCGTTCCCTTACCGTCGTAGGCAGCATCGTTAGGCTTCAAGTTGTATTCATCTAACAGATAAGCGGTATACCATGCGGCGTTCGCAATTTCGTGGGCGAAGGCAGACTTGCTGTGGACTTCGACCTGTTCAAATTGGAGAAAACGGGCGTTACCTGGATAGCCGACACCCCATGAGAGGTAGTCGGTATTGGCGATGTTGATGATGCTAGAAGCATCGACAAAGCTGTGAACGAAGGCGTTGTTGTAATTACGCTTCATGTAGGCAATTTCGTTGTAAATGGTTGAAGAAGGGTTGGCCGTTTCATGAATGACGACCCCTTCAGGTTTAGCTTTACCATTTCGATACTTGTACTTTGGAAATCCACCCCAAACATTCTTTGTGACTTTTGCCGGCGTGATGTCCTGACTATTAATATAATCGTTGACGTTGGAACTGGCAGCTGAAGCCGTGGTCGTTGACATGCCGAAAATTCCGACTGCCCCCAGTGTGGCCAGTGCGGTTAAAACTACTTTATGCATTTTCACCCTGATCATCCCTCATATCTTTCTTCTAGTTTAATTACGACAGCCGTGTGCTAGCGGTTGCTCAGTCGATAATATCCGTTATCAACTATATACATGATTGGCTCTGCCGACAACCGCCACATTGGGCTTTATGCGTAATATTACGGTGCTAATAACGAGTGCTATGGGCTTTACTGGCGGTGTTTGCAAATAGATTAAATGTTGGTGTCCCCTGTAACTTATCTGTAATATTAAGTGTCAGGGTTTATACATTTTGACTTGGTTAGCTATTTTATTGGCAGCAAGTCTACTCAAAATTAAGGTAAACGTTGACCAATAATGCTGATATAGTGGCGTTTCTCGGTTCTTTCTGGAAATGCGCCAAGCCTACCAGCGACACCCTATAAAGATATATTTCATCCGTAAATCTATTCAGTGTAGAAATCACTTAATGGAAGCTACTGGCTGAAGTCACAGTTAGCAGTTCCGCTAGTCGATACCCTCTACTGAAAAGGGTAACACCTAATGACCATGGAACGGAAGAATCTGCTTTGTTATCTCGCCAACTTACCAAACGCTGGTCAACATAAAAAGCATGCGCCTACTAGGATTCAGTAGGGCACGCTATTTTCGAGAATCTGCTAACGGTTAGTGCCTATGAAACGCATTTTGTAAATTGAAAAGCCATCTGCTGACTGCCCAACGACAATGACAATTTCAATCGAAATTGAGTGGCCCCAACGTAAAATCCAGAGCCTAGGCTAAGCGTCAGTAAAGTTAGCGCTCAACGTGAGCCGGAGGAGGCCAGGGATGCAGCCAGCCGTGGTAATCTTGTTAGCTGGCTGCTGGCTAGCTAACAAGATGGGCGACTTTTAAGACGCGTGTTTTCCGCGGCTTAAAAGCGAGCGAGAGGACTGTTTCTCAGTCCGAAGCGTCCCCACAGCAGGCGGAATCCCTGGCAACCGGAGCGCGGTCATTTCACGCAAGTATAACTACTCCGCAGTAGCCCAACTCTGCCGTTTCCGGTCGATGTGCAGTTTCTGTTGACATTCGGGGCAGAGACCGTAGACTTCCACGTGATTGCTGGTCACCAAGTACCCCGTTTGCTCGCTGGCCTGATGGTTCAGTTCCTGTTCGATCTCGTCGAAGTCTGGAGCGAAGACGTCGGTAATCTTGCCGCAATTCTCACAGATGACGTGATAGTGGGGCCGCCCGTAAAAGTCGTAGCGAATTCCACCGTTGTCGTTCGGTAATTCAATGACGATACCAAGGTCCACTAAGAGGTTAAGCGTGTTATAGACAGTGGCCATGCTAAGGTTAGGGAGTTGATCCGATAACGCATTAAAAATGGTGTCGACCGCCGGATGGTTATGGTGGGTCACCAGATAAGTTAAGATAATTTGTCGTTGTGGGGTCACCCGGACGTGGTGCTCCTTCAGCGTCTTCAAGGCTTGATTGAGAAGTTGTTGCTGACTAGCCATTGGGAATCCCTCCTTTAATTTATAATCAGTCTAGTTTGACTCTATTAAACCACATTTTGACGACACGTCCAGCATTCCGCTCTACTTTAGAATAAATCGTGATTAAAAATTAAAATTTGCCAAATTGGCGTTTACTTTTTCCGGGATAGTGAGTACAATGGATTCGTTAGCAGATAATAACCATTCTAAATTAGCTAAGATTAATTAGATACACCTAACTTTTGTTTCTAACTAGTGTTAAACTATAATGTGATTGAGTTATCGGAAATCTTTTGGGGGCGGAGTAGTTATGAAAAAGGAAAAAAAGCAAGCCACGTTGGCCCAAAAAATCAACGTGCTACGGGCCAGTGTGATGGGGGCCAACGACGGGATTCTTTCCGTTGCTGGGATCGTTATTGGTGTCGCGGGGGCGGCTACCAGTAGTTACGCCATCTTTATTTCCGGGATCGCCGGAATGATTGCCGGGACGGTCTCCATGGCGATGGGCGAGTATGTCTCGGTCAACACGCAGAAGGACGCGCAACGCAAAGCCATCGAGACGCAAACGGTCGCGTTGGACGATCATTATGAGGAGGAGTTCTCCTTTGTTCGTGATAAGTACGCGGCAACTGGGATCAAGCCCGAGTTAGCGGAACAGGCGACGAAGGAAATGATGGCCGATGATCCCGTGAAGACTACCGTCCGCGAACGGTTTGGCTTCAATGTTGGTGAGTATACCAATCCATTTTCCGCAGCGATTGCGTCAATGATCTCCTTCCCAACGGGGTCGATTCTGCCACTGCTGTCGATCAGTCTGTTGCCAGCAAAATGGCGCATTCTGGGGACCTTCTTGGCCGTGGTCGTGGCGCTGTCGATTACCGGTTACGTGGCGGCGATGCTGGGAAACGCAAACCGCCGGAACGGGACGATGCGTAACGTCATTGCCGGAATCTTAACGATGCTGGTCACGTACGGCATTGGTACTTTATTTGCCTAGGGGAGGCTCAACTATGGTTGCAAATCAAGAATTGAAGAAAGCTAAAAAGCAACATCAAACAATGGAAGAAAAGCTCAACACGTTGCGGGCCGGCGTGCTGGGGTCAAATGACGGTATCTTGACCGTTGTCGGGGTCCTGTTCAGTGTGGCCGCCGCAACAAATAACCAGTTTACGATTTTTATCGCCGGTTTGTCCGACCTACTGGCCTGTGCCTTTTCCATGGCATCGGGTGAATACGCCTCCGTCAGCACGCAAAAGGATACCGAAAAGGCGGCCGTCGCAAAGGAAAAACGGTTACTGGGCACGGACTATGCGGGGCAATTGAAGTCCGTCCAGCAGTTTTACCTAGACCGCGGGGTCACCGAAGAAACGGCACTGGCCATCGCTAAGGACCTGATGAGTAAGGACGCGCTGGGCACGGTCGTCAACGTTAAGGAAGACATTCAACTTGGCCACTACATGAATCCGTGGGACGCCGCCTTTTCTTCACTGATTGCGGCGTCACTGGGTGGGGCCTTCCCACTGGCTGCGATGACGCTTTTTCCAGCCGCAACGCAGTGGCCAGCGACCATCGTGGCCGTACTGTTATCCGTCACGTTGACGGGATTTCTGAGTGCTAAATTAGGCCATGGATTAGTGAAGACAGCTATTATTCGTAACGTGATCGTCGGGATTATTACCATGTTTATTCACTACTACGTCGGTCAGTTCTTCTAAGCAGATTATTCCCACTTTCTTATGGCATTGCCAGAGAGCAAGTGTAAAATGGGCCGAACACGTCAGATTGGGTCGTTGTTAAAATCGACGAGGTGTTCGGTCCTTTTGTATCCAGTCTTTGCTTAAGGCGAAGCTGACTGAGCATGGTGGCGCAGGCGAGATTGCCGGCGTCCACCCAATAGTCACTGACGGATTATTTTTTTGAAAGTGAGGAATTTGGCTTGAAGCGCAAGATGAGTTTATACTCGCTAGTCATGTTAACGCTGAGTGCCATCATTGGCTCGGGGTGGCTGTTTGGGGCCGGGATGGCCGCACAAATCGCCGGTCCAGCCGCAGTTTTATCATGGATTTTAGGGGCTGTCGTCATTGGCCTGATTGCAGTGAATTATATTGAACTGGGGACGATGTTTCCCACGAGTGGCGGGATGAGTCAGTACGCCGCGTTCTCCCACGGCCCCTTATTGGGGTTTGTGGCCGGGTGGTCGAATTGGTTGTCCCTCTTAACGATTATTCCGATTGAAGCGGTGGCGGCAGTCCAGTACATGAGTTCCTGGCCGTGGTCCTGGGCCAACTGGACGCGCGGGTTCTTGAGAGATGGCAACATCACCAATCAAGGACTGGTGATCGTCTTCCTGTTTATTCTGGCCTTTACCCTCCTGAACTTTTGGTCGGTAAAGCTGTTAACTCGATTTACGAGCTTTATTTCGATTTTTAAATTAGCCATTCCCACGTTGACCATCATCGTCTTGATCTGGACGGGGTTTGAACCGCAAAACTTTGCGCACACCGCAGGCTTCATGCCGGCCGGGAGTGCGTCGATCTTCTCAGCGACCACGGCCGCCGGAATCATCTTTTCCTACAATGCCTTTCAGACGACCATCAACATGGGCAATGAGATTGAGCACCCGGAGCGCAACATTCTCTGGGGCATCGTGATCGCCTTTGGAATCAGCACGGTGATCTACACGATGCTACAGGTTGCCTTCATTGGGGCCGTGCCAGCGGGGATGTTGCAACATGGTTGGCAGGGAGTCAACTTCCAGTCACCATTTGCCGACCTCGCCATTCTGTTGAACCTAGGCTGGCTGTCGACACTGCTGTACTTGGACGCTTTCGTGTCACCATTTGGCACCGGAGTCTCTTTCGTGGCGACGACGAGTCGGGCTCTGGCTGCCATGACTGGGACCAAGCACGTGCCAACAAGGTTGGGTGAAATCAACCGGAAGTACCAGACACCGCGACGGGCAATGATCGTCAATATGCTGCTCGGTGTGGTGTTGGTCGCGGGCTTTCGTAATTGGAGTACGTTGTCCAACGTCATTTCGACGTCGACGCTGATCGCCTATCTGACCGGGCCGGTCACAGTGACGGCGCTCCGCCATCAGGGACCTAAGTTTGTCCGGCCATTTCGACTGCACGGTCTGAACTGGTGGGCACCGCTGGCCTACGTGCTGGCAAGCCTGGCCATCTACTGGGCCAAGTGGCCGACTACGATTGAGGTCTTCGGCGTGATTGCGTTGGGACTGGTCTGCTACGTGTATTATGAAATCCGAAAGCCAGCGGGGTGGCAATCACTACGGGCGAGCCTCAAGGGCAGCCGGTGGTTGCTGGCCGAAATGGTTTGGCTGACCATCATGTCGCTGATGGGGAGTGCAGAATTCGGTGGGCTGGGAACGCTGCCGTATCCGCTGGACTTCGTATTCGTGGCGGCCGGGAGCTTGGCCTGCTACTACCTGGGCGTACACGACGCTTACTACAGTGAGTCGTTCCGCATCGCTGAGGAGTTGAACCAGCGAGTTAATGAGGACTAGTGGGATTTTGTTAGAATGGCCGCACTCCGGCTGTCAGGGATTCCGGCTGCTCTGACCGTGCGCTGTCATGACAACTGGTGGAATTCTCGCGTAGCCTACATGTCATAGTGTGGACGTTAACAATCCGTGTGGTCATTTTCCTAGTTGGTGGAGAGAATAACCGTGCAGGCCAAGAGGTTGTCAGACATAGGCTCAGTCGTGCCGGTTCAATTCATAGCTGGCCAGCCGGTAAGGCGAAGGTAATTTACACGCCAATTAAAACGATACTAAAACAAGTCTCCCACCCATTAATTTGGTGGGGGATTTTTTCATGGGGGCAATTCGAAAGGACTGGTAACTGTCGCTGGGGATATGCTACGCTGAGGGCAGCTTACAGAGGAGGTTGGCAGGTATTATGGTTAAACAGATTTGGCAACGCGTTGCTATGGCCGTTGCGGTGGTTGGTCTAGCGTCAACGGGGATGACGGTGACCGCAGCGGCGAAGGTTCAGTATTCGGCACAACGGTCAAATTCAATCAGGTTGATCTGGCGGCGGTCGATGGGGCGACACGCGGTTCATGCGACGGGTGAAGGGGCCCGCTATTCGAAGCACTTGGGTTATCGCTACGGGGATTTGAGCACACTGACCAAGCTGACATTTTACACGGATGCTCACGAAAAGGTGCAGGTCAAGGCGACCGGCAAGTATCGGATCTACTACCACGTGAAGAGCAGTGATGGGCTGTTCGCCGCGTGGGTGTGGCGCGGTTATCTGCAGGACGGTGTGGTAGCGACCCTGGGTCAGAGCGGGACGGTTAAACCCGTGACGGGCAAGCTAAATTTAAACAGTGCGCGAAGCACGGCGCAGTTTGACAAGGACGTGGTGGCTTACATTCAGCAGGCGTATCCCACATTCAAGTTCAAGGCAGCAGTGAATGCCTACGCCCAACTCGAGAGTGAGCAGATGTACTTGAATCCAGACTTTAACAGCGAACAAGCTATACAGCGGTTAAAATTAGACCCGCACAATTTGAACGGCAGCGTGGCTTACATTACGGAACAGGACTTCCAATCACGGCTGGGCCTGTCGCAGACGTACGCGACGCAGGTCAAGAACATGGCGCAGAACTTTGAGGATGCCTTACCAAGAGTTGCGTCGCCACGGGTGGGAATCGGGTTCCACACGGTACCGAATAGTCAAATGAAAGATCGGTCGCTCAAAGCAATGCGCGCGTATTATGCGGTAATGTATGAAGACGACAGTGAATAGCAGGAATTAAGAAAGGGGGTCACCAAACGCTAAACGGCGTGGTGGCCGCTTTTTCGTGCGGACCGATTAATTGAGGGCCGAACCTTTACTATCAGCGACTGTGCTCACCGTTTATGTGGCCGAGAAATAGCGTTCTGACTAAACTAGGTTCAATGAGAGGAAGGCAATTATAATGAAAAAGATTGTCAAAGGTATTATTGCCACAAGCGTTGGTTTAGGCCTATTTGGCGGAACACTAACCGCTTCAGCGAGCTCACAATACTCCGCCAGTCGGTCTAACTCAGTCCGATTAGTTTGGCGGCGGAGTATGGGCAAGCACGCGTTAGTGGCGAGTCAGGGAGCGCGTTATTCAGAGCATTTAGGTATTCGGTATGATTACAATAGTAATACACCAGATATGGTCTGGTATACGAATGCTCATGAAGAGTTATACGACGTAGATTCCGGAAACTATCTGATCTACTATCATGTGAACAGTGCAGATGGTCAGCATGGTGGTTGGATCTGGCGAGGGTATTTAAACGATGCTAGTTCGACGCAGAAAGCGAAGACTACTGTTCCGGTCGCGACACCATCGACAAGTACGACTGGAACTGGTTCAACCAGTACGAGTGATAACACGGCACCAGCAACGGCAACAACTTCAACGATGGATTGGACGAATGCAATCCAAGGCTTTGATTTACAACCGGCCGATGTCAACTTGATGAAGATGTTTCCAAATTGTGTTTATGATAGGTCAGTGGAGACTGCAGCTAATGATTTTATTGCAAATGGTAACAATATCCTCCAATTTGGTATGGGAACACCCCAAGCTCAAGCAGGGGTCGAATACCTTTTGAGTGGCATAGGAATTCAGTACAAAGACTTTAGGGCAATCGTAATTAATGTAAAAGATACAGATAACACAGACGAAATGGCACAAGCGCTATCAGCGGCGGGATATAGTAAGAATATTCGTGATTTTAGTTATTCAGGCTGGAAAATTGGTGGCGGGATTGAGGAGAACACTGATGATGAGAATACGCCGTATGGAGAGGGCGTCGTTTTCTTGGTCCAAGAATAAATAATTTTCAGCAATTTCAGTTTGTAAAGTTTCAACAGTTTTATATACAACACATGTTTAGTGTCAAAGTGAAATGTAAAGACAGAAAAACCTCACTACCAATCCGCTTTGAATTAGTAGTGAGGTTTTCAACTATTGAGAGGTCATTGTTAAATTTGCCAGGTTTGTTTAAAGTACTCAGTATCGGTGTGCCCGCCTGGAAGTCGGTATTGGATGATTTCGTTACGGGTTGGATTGATTTGGATGATTTCCCAAGCATTTTCAGACAATGTTCCGTTAGTACGAGAGCTAGCTCCAATCCCGCGGTCGGCTAATGCGCAAGCCGTTGTGATGAATTGAATGCCTCCTGAAAATGCATTATTATCAAGGTGGGTGTGACCAGCAAAGAAGCCAAGGATGTTTTCGTGATTACTCTGGTGATCCTCCAAAATATTATAAATATTTTGGCTAGATTGGATACCAGCTTGGTATGATTGTGCCGTAGAGTATTCAAACCAGCCATCCTCTTGACATGCCCACTGATTTAAAGGAACGCCGCTCAGAGAGATGTGGTCAAAGACAATAATTTTTTGACTATCATCAATTGTATCTAAGATAGATTGTAACCAATTTTGTTGTGCCGTAGAATATTCGGTGTGACCATGCCGAACCATCTCTCGAGTTGGATTGGAGGCATCAGCTTGATCAAACCCATCGAGGACAATGATAGTCACGTTACTGTTTGGAACCTGGTAAGATCCATATACAGCATTGTTTGGGTTGTTGTCAGGAATATTCAGCCAGTTACTGAACCAGTTTCGACGTAGGGACAAGGCCTCTTCATTCGTGATAATTTGACTAGCATCTAGTCCAGACTCGTCACGGGAATATCCTGAGTTGTCATCGTGATTCCCCTGTAGAATAATGTAGGGACGTTGACTGAATTTAATTGCGTCGACAGCTCGCTTGATATCCGCTTCTGAGATATCTTTAGGCTTAACGCCGTCATTCAAATCACCACCATGGATGACTAAGTCAACGCCAAAGTTTTTTGCGAAGTAGCTCATTAATTGCATACTGTGAAGGACGCGGGCGGTTCCGGGTGTTTTATAGCTATCGAAATGCGTATCGGTAATGTAGGCGATGGAAACACTTTGGTCATCGGCACTGGCATTGACTTCATCTGCTAGTTGTTGCATTGCGTTTAGTTCGTCAGAAGATGGCGTTAATTCGGTTGTAGCAGAAATGTTAGTAATGTTGGTTCCAACTTCAGAAGAGCTTGTATCATTGACATCAAAGAAGTTGGTTGTCGCGGTGTTAGGCCATAGTTCCGAGAAGGGCTGAGTAGCGTTGTAGTCGGTCAAAACATAGGAGTAAGTTGAGGTGTAGTGCTTTTTATCATGATAGTATGAACTTTTATAATTTGCGATTGTGCTAACAGGCAAATATAATTCATCACCACTATCGTTAACTACGACCCACAAGTGACCATTTGCGAATTCACGGGCTGTGTATGGAATCTTATTTCCAGCTAAATACTTTTTGACCTCAGTGGCAGCCATATCCGGTTGAGTACGTCCCATTGCGTTAGATTTCAATACTAGGCTTCCACGGCAAGGGTAAATATAACCCTCCCCGACTGGAACACGATTATCATCACTAGTCAGTTCCTGCAGTCCAGTATCCTGTCCAGTATGGTCTCGTGACGTAGTTGACGTGCTTGGAGTAGTTGTTGTACTGCTCTGGTCTTGAGGGTACACAGGGTCACCAGGATTGTCGTCGGTCCCATAAACGTGGAAAGGACTGATAGTGGTATAAGGGACATAGTAGGTACCAGAACCGTAGTGAGAGTATTCGAACCAGTAGTGACCATCATTTTTGATCTTAGCATCGTAGTAGACGGTGTCGCCACTGTTGAAGGTGTCCCCTTTATTGGCGGACATCAGATCATTGTCCCGCCCGCGGGCAGTTGTATTGAAGGTGAAGCTCCCACTCATGGTTAGGGTTGTGCCATCTGGCGTTTGGTCGGCGACATCCGCACCGGCTTGACCAGATAGGGTACCTAAGCCAGAATCGTTTGATGAAGACTGCGTTGGCGTCGAGCTGGCGGCTGCTTGAACCGGGTCAACGGGATTACTATCCGTCCCAAAGTAGACCCCAGTATCGGTGTTGGCGTACGGAATATAACGCCGGGTGCCACTATCCGCAATGTAGGACAGCCAGAGGTGGTCGCCGTTCTTTAATTTACTGTCATAGGTAACGGTCATGCCAGACGTATAAGTGGCGACACCGCCATCACTCATATCTGGGGTATTCCGTACTCGGCAGTTGGTGTTGAACGTGAAGGTTCCGGAGATGGTAATGGTATACATGTCTGGCGTGTTACTAACATCAATTGACATTTTGAAAACCTCTTTCGCTTATTATTTTTTGAATCCTTGTTACGATTTATATAATAAGGGCGAAAGAGCAGTGAAACATGCCAGTCGATGGTCAGTTTATGGTCAATCAAGGGCCACCTTTTAGCGAAGAGAGGATATTGAATTCGGGGACATGATTTATTTAATTTTCGGAAATGTTTTAGGGGTTGGATAGCTCTTGGGCAAGGTTCTGACTAAAATAAAAGTAAGACTGGGGAGGTCAAAACATGAAACGATTTGTTAAGGGAATCATTGCTGTAGGCATCAGTGCTGGTTTGTTAGGTAGCCTGAACACAACGGCGTCGGCGAGTTCGCAGTATTCGGCCAGTCGGTCTAATTCGGTGCGCTTAGTTTGGCGGACGAGCATGGGGCGGCACGCGATGACGGCAACTCACGGCAGTCGCTATTCAAAGCACTTGGGGACTTGGTATGGCTATAACAGCAGTCTTTCAGACGTCACGTGGGTGACCAATGCCCACGAAAAGTTGTATGACGTGGTTACCGGCAAATATCTGATTTACTACCACGTCAACAGTGCCGATGGTCAGCACGGTGGCTGGATCTGGCGCGGATATTTAAAACCGGCCGCTAGTAACCCCGCGACACCAACAACGTCAACGATGAACTGGACGGCCGCAACGCAAGCGGCAGGACTTCAGCCGGCAGACATTAGCCTGATGAAGTTATTTCCACATGCCACTTACGATGCCAAGTTGATGGCGGCCGTCAATCAGGTCTTTGCGTTCGGCGATAATCAGCCGATTCTAACGGAACAGATCATGCAGGCTAACAATGATTTCAATCAGGTGTTGACCGCTAACCATGACGACTACAGCGCCATTTACCTGGTTCGGTTCAAGGTGACTGATCCGAACAACCTAACCGAGGTCAAGCAGGCAGTGGCTACGGCGCTTGATGCTAAGGGACAGGCCACCTTACAACGCTGGCAGATTGCCGGCAAGATTGCGCCGCTCGGCATTGGAACGCAGTCGAATTATTTGCGGAGTGGCATGGGCTTACTGGTCTTTGCAATGAAATAACTAAAAAAGAGTGGGACAGAAGGCGGTTAGTCAATGAGCATTAACGTCGATAGACGAATAATCCCGGTTTTGGATTGTTTGTCTATCGGGGTTAAGCGGAGTTGACTGCCTTTTGTCGCACGTTTCCGCAATATACGTTCGGAGCGCAAAAAGAGTCTGGGAGTTTTTCCCAGACTCTTTCGTTTACAATTTGAGGTTACCGACGCAGCGTCCAGCGCCATTGCCCGTCCGTTTGGACAAAGCCAGCGGCAATCAGAACGGCATCGTCCAGTCGGGTGGTGTCTGGTAAGGTCAGTTTGGTCAACTGAAGTTCCTCACGCCCAAAGCTGACGAGCCGGTCAACGATTTCTTGTTGTTCGGCGGCGGGGAGGCGTTTGCCAGTCAAGCAGGCCTGCCCCTTATGCGCGATGAGATCGAGGTCAGTGAAGCCGCCCCAACCAATCAACTTGTGGGTGCGGCGCCGCTCGATGCCCCAAGTCAAAGCGGTGCGGCTCATGGTGTTACGCATGGTGGTGTTGACCCAATCGGCCGTTTCGCCGAGCTCCTGACTAGTCAGGTCGGCAACGTTTTTTAACTTGAAGCGGGTGAGCCAGTCGAAACGAAACGTGGGGGTTAAAAGGGGATGATACCCTTCGAAGCTAGACATGTGCGGTGATTCCTTTCTGAATCTGTTTAGCCCTATTGTACCGGTAAATGCTGCTGAACGCTAGTGACTTCCTCGGTGTTAATCGTTCAGCTGTGCTATACTTGAAAGTGATATTGGCAAGTTGAAAGGGGTAGCACACATGACGGAAGATTTTTATATTGGAACTTACACCAAGCGGATTAGTCGCGGTATCTACCGGGTCAGCGTGGACACCAAGGCACCGAAGTTAACGGATTGTGAATGGTTAGCATCAGCTGGGAGCCCAACCTACATCGCAAAGGCTGCGGCTAAGCGGTTGTATGTCATCAACAAGAAGGAAACTGACGGGGCTACGCATGGTGGATTGATCATCTACGATATGAGTGAAGACAAGCCACGGGCCATTCAACAGGTCTTGGCTACCGGTTCCTCACCAGCCTATGTCGCGGTTGACGAAGCGCGTCAATTGGTCTACACGGCCAACTACCACACCGCTGCGGTTCAGGTCTACGCCATCGCTGCTGACGGCACGTTGACGGAAACGGATAAAGTGATCGACCAAGATCCAGTTGGTCCAGCACCCGAACAAGCCGACGGTCCGCACCCCCATTTCGCTGACCTGACCCCCGATAACCGGTTAGTCGTCTGTGACTTGGGTTCAGATAAGGTTTATCTGTACGACGTGTCTGACGCCGGCAAATTGACCCCTGTTAGCCACGTTGATCTACCAGCTGGCTACGGTCCACGGCACATCGTCTTTGACGCCAAGAAGGGTGTCGCTTACTTAGTCGGTGAATTAAGCAGCAACGTGGCTACTTTAGACTACGACGCCGCTGCCGGCAAGTTCACGGTGAAGTCGATCATCTCGACGATTCCAGACGACTGGACGGCGCACAACGGTTCCGCTGCCATTCGGATGAGCAGTGACGGTCGCTTCATCTACGTGTCCAACCGGGGTAACAACTCCATCACGGTCTTCGCGACCGCTGAAGATGGCACGTTGACCACGGTTCAACGGATCTCCACGGAAGGTGATTTCCCCCGTGACTTCAACTGGACCTCAGACCAGAGCTTACTCCTGGTCGTTAACCAAAACTCCGACAATGCAAGTCTGTTCCAACGCGACGCCCAGAGCGGGAAGTTGACCTTGGTTCAAAAAGACTTCATGGTTCCGGAAGGCGTTAGCGTTTTACCGGCATAAAGAATAGAGTGGGCTCAAGGGCGGTTAGCTGGTGAGCATTAACGGCGGTCGGCGAATAATCCCGGGTTTGGATTGTTTGCTGACCGGTGTTAAGCGGAGCCAGCTGCCCTTGAGCGCACGTTTCAACACCATAAAATCAAAAATAGCGTTTGGAAAGTCTGTGTGCAACTCACAACCTTCCAAACGCTATTTATATATCTGAAATTAAGATTCCCCTAATGCTGATCATCCCGGTAGGCTATCCGAATAAGCTCAATAGCAAATGATGGCACGCTGACCAGCAGATAAAGTGCCGCCAGTCCGTTCACCAGAAGCGTCCACCAAACATCTCCGCCGACGAACCACGCAATCGCTTCCAGCGCGGCCAGCGGCCAAAATAAGTAGGTGAGCACCCGGCACCATTTGGAGTAATGCTTGGTTACTTTGTTGTAGCCTAACCAATGAAAGATGAATTCCCGACTGATTTTCATGATTTTTCCCCTTCCCCTAACGTTGTCCAGTATAGCACAACGGGTGAACGGTTTT
This sequence comes from Levilactobacillus koreensis JCM 16448, assembly GCF_001435525.1. GTDB lineage: Bacteria > Bacillota > Bacilli > Lactobacillales > Lactobacillaceae > Levilactobacillus > Levilactobacillus koreensis. The sequence continues at coordinate 28,226 of NZ_AZDP01000102.1, read as the reverse complement.
GGGGTATTGGGGATGGACGGGCTAATATGTCTAAGCATTCAACAAGGATAGTGTTCTTTAAAGTAACCCGCCATCGTCTGTAAATGGTGCTCCAGACTGAGTCGCTTGACGACGCCCAAGCCGGGAAAGTGCTGCGTCACGTGATAGTCGGCGAGGGCCAGGGCGGCCGGTGTCTGGACCGCCGCGGGCTGTGCCGGTAACCACGCCGCTAACTTGGCCACGGCTTGGAAGAACTTCTCCTTGGGATGGCGGTAGTCATCGCGGTCATCGGACACAAAGCGGTGAATTCGTAGCTGGTCGCCGGCAAAGTAGGTCAGATGTAGGGTGACTGCGCGGGACGGATAGCCGTGCTCGCTGTAATGGGCGCCGCCAATCGTGTAATCGCTGACGCTGGTGTAGCCGTCCCAAGTGGCCGTTTGCCAGTCCTCGCTGAAAAAACCGTCCTCAATATCGGCATAACTGCGGTCGTGCTCAGGAATCCAGGCGTGATCGAACAGACTGCCCGTCGGCCGTGTGAGTAATTGACGAATGCGGGCTTCCGGGGGCACCAACAGGTAGGTCGGATCATCCAGCCATTCGGCGTGTTTGGCAGCGACCAACTCGTCGTATTGCCGCGCCACCAGTAGTGTTTGTTGCGTTGGGGTGGCGTGCAGGTCGCCCGGAATTGTAGTCGGCGTCAAAATGTGACCGACAATGAGGTTGGGGTTTTCAGCGTACGGTCGCCAATCGTAGAGTTTCTGCTGGGTCAGTGCGTAATCACTGACGGTCGGATTGGCGATGACGACCAGTGGCTGATCATGTTCCACGAAGGCCGCCACGGTCTGGGGAAGTGCACGAATGTCACGGACCGGCTCAATAATCGGGATAATATTTCGTGGCAAAATATGTTGTTGGGCAATGTTTTTCAGTGCCAGTAGGTCGTATTGCCGGCCGCGAAAGTAAGGAAAGTAGATCATGGGCGGCGCTCCTTCAGCTGGTCTTGGAGCTCGTGGCGTTCCAGGTTGAGCGCGTCGACTTCGCTCTGGAGGGCCGTGACCGCTGCGGACTGGGTGTCGTCGATGAATTGATCGTAAAAGTTGGCATCGGGATCGTAGACATCATAGTGTTGGTGCCTTTTTTTCAGTTCCTGATAGAGGTGCTCCGTGCTGTATTGCTTGAGGCCGGTCGCCATTTGTTTGGCCTTGCCGACTTCTCTGGCCTGCGAGGCGATGAAGCGGGTGGTCAATTCCGACTCGGGCACTTGTAAATCCTGCCGGCGTGGGGGCCGAGTCACGGTCAAATAGCCCGGTGTGGTCGGGGCCTCGGTCGCCGTGGCCAACATTTCCGGGTCAAATGGGCGGTAGATCAACACGCCAATGTGCGCCGGGATCTCGTCGGCGACCTCTTGATACAATTTTAGTGGCAGGACGAAGTAGTTGTAGTGGCCAACAAAGGAGAGCTTGGCCTTGGAGTGGAAGTCGCTCTTGGTGACCTTCAGCTCGTAGCAGCGCCATTCGATAGACTTGTCGGCCAGTTCCTGATAGCTGAGGGTGTCGACGATGCCGGCGTCGTCGGGCATGGTGACTTCCTCGACGGCAAAGGCCCCGGCTTCGCGGCAGTAGGCGTAAAGGGTGGCTTCCATGGCTAACGTTAATTTTGTCTTCATTGTGAGACCTCCTGATGCCAAAAATTCTGAACGGCGATCGGTAGTTGCTCCGGTCGGTAGAGTCGACGGAAATGCTGCCAGTGACGGGGATAGAGCTGGGTGTAGCGCGGACTGGCGAAGCGCTGGTCCATCAGTAAAATGATGCCAACGTCGTGGGACCCGCGAATCAAACGACCGGCCGCCTGAAAGACGTTGTTTAAGCCCGGTAGCTGGTAGGCGTACGCGAAGCCGTTGTGGGAATCCTGATCGAAGTAGTCACGAATCAGGTCGGTCTCGGGATTGATCCCCGGCAGGCCAACGCTGACAATGCCGACGCCAATCAAGCGGTCGGCCTTCAAGTCGATTCCCTCGGCGAAAATCCCTCCCAGCAGGGCGAACCCCACAAGGGTCGTGTCCGGATCGGCTTTGAAATTATCGAGAAATGCCGTCCGGTCCGCCTCGGCCATCTGGGCTTGCTGGCTGACGGTGTGGATGTGCGGGTAGGCCATGGCGAAGGCCTGACTGACATCGAGTAGGTAGTGGTATGACGGCAAAAAAATCAGGTAGTTGCCGGTTTTGCCGTCGACCAACGTTTTAATGGCCAGGAGGATGTTGGCCAGGTTGGCGTCGCGCTGTTTGTAGGTCGTTTGGATGTAGGTCGTGACCAGAATCTCTTGGTGCTGTGGCTCGAAGGGGGAGTCGAGGCGGTAGGCCAGACTGTCCTGATCGCCACCCAACACCGTTTGGTAGTAGTCCATGGGGGAGAGGGTCGCGGAAAATAAGACGGCGCCGTGTCCGAGGGCCAGACTGTCGGCGAGAAAGGCGCTGGGGTCTAGACAGAGTTCCTTTAGTGTGATGTTGCCATCGTCGATTTCGAGGCGCATGCGGTAGGTGTCGTCGTAGTACTCGCCGATACGTTGGTAGCTAATAGCGGCGAAGTAGTAGTCGAGAACAGCCTGGGTGAAGGGCGTCTGTGGCTGGTCGACCAGCCAGTCGTGGATGGCCTCGACTAGGCGGCCGAGGTCGTGTTCGAAGTTTTCGGGCGGCGTTAGGAAGGTGCTGTCGGTGCGTCCGTCTGCGAGTAGTGGCGCGCAGATGTCGTCAAAGGTCGCACGCAGGTCGGCCAGTCGGCGGTGTAATTTCTTGCTGGCTTGTGGCAGGTCACGACTCACTTCAACCAGGTGGTCAAGCGGTTGACTGCTGATGGCCGCGGAGTACATGTCCCGCGAGCGACTGACCAGGTTGTGGGCTTCATCGATCAGGAAGAAGTTATCCGGGTCCTCGGTCGCAAAGAAACGTTGCAGGTGGACTTGCGGGTCGAACAGGTAGTTGTAATCGCCGATGATGACATCACAAAAAAGACTGGCGTCGAGTTGAAATTCAAACGGATCCAGCGTGTGTTTGCGCGCATACTCTTCGATGACCGGGCGGGTGAGCTGGTCGTTATTTTGGATCAGGTCCAGCAACGCCGGTTTGAGGCGGTCGTAGTAGCCGAGCATGTATGGGTTCTCTTCGGGCAACAGGTCGGCCTCTTCGGGAAAGGCAATCTTAGCCTTGGCGGTGAGCGTGATACTCTTTAATTTGAGTCCCTGACTAGCCATGAGCGTGATGGCCTCCTCGGCAACGCGCCGGGTGCTCTGCTTGGCGGTCAGGTAGAAAATGCGTTGAATGACGCCCTCACCAACCGCCTTAATGGTTGGAAAGAGCGTCGAAATGGTCTTCCCCGTTCCGGTCGGGGCCTCGGCAAAGAGCCGTTTACTGGTGAGAATCGTCTTGTAGACGGCCACCGCTAGTTCCCGTTGACCTGGCCGATAGTGGTCAAAGGGGAAGGTGAGCTGTTTAATGGTTGGGTCGCGGCGGTCACGCAAATCGGAGCGGAATTTGAGCCAGGTGACGTATTCGGTGATGACGGTATCGAAGAAGTCTTGTGCCTCGGCGCGGGTGATAGTCTGGTCAGTCTGCGTGGTGGTCTCGGTGTTGGTCTGAAAGTAGGTCAACGTGAGGGTCACGGCGTCGAGGTCGGTTTCCTTCTCCATTAACAGGTAGGCGTAGATCTTGACCTGCGCCCAGTACAGGGTCAGGGTATTGTCACTGAGTTGATTGAAAACGGTCTCCGAAGTCTTGATCTCTTCGATGCTGGCGCCATCTTCCGTTAGTGTGACCCCGTCGGCACGGCCGTGGAGCAAGTAGTCGTTGCCGTTTAACGTGAGGGCCTTGTCGAGATAGTATTCCTTCTGATAGTCTGCACCGCGTTGCTTTTGCAGGCGACGGTGAATCTGTGCGCCGAGTAGCGCCGTATTCTGGCTACCGGAAGTGCTGCTGAGGTCCCCAGTTCGTAAGGTGAACTCCACCAACTCCCGTACACCTAATTTAATGGTCATCACTCGTCGCCTCACTTTCTATTTTATGTTGGGTTGTGTTGTGCGTAAATGGCCGCACTGCGGCTGCCAGGGATTCCGCCTGCTGTGGGGACCGGTCGCAGCCTGAGAAGCGGTCTGTGACCTCGGGATGAAGCCGCGAAGCTCACCCGTCTTCATCCCGTCCCATGCCGTAAGCTGCCAAAGGACGTCAGCTAACGCCATCGACACAGCGGGCTCCATCCCTGGCCGCCTCCGGCTATGATTGTGCGCTGCTACAATGAATGTTGTGGTAGTAATGATGTCAATTATGTAATATGTCGGTTTGAATTTTGTGGTAGACGGTATGTTGATTTAGTAGTCGTTTTTTAGTTCTCATCATAGGTGGTATGGGGATGATGCTTACTTACTGATAAGCAGGAGTCACCAACTGCGGGAAAAACTACGACGTTGAAATAGGCTGTCGACACGAGCCGGAGGAAACCAGGCAGAGCACTGTGTCGGTGGTGTTAGTCGACGTTTCTTAGTCGGCTTACAGCACGGGGCGAGCTTGGAGACTCGTGACTTTCGAGGCTTCAAGTCGAACTCGCAGACCGCTCTTTGGCTGCGGGTGTCCCCCACAGTGTGGCGCCTGGTAGCCGCAGGCGGCAGTCACACAGCTTGTTTCACACAACCGGTATCATACCATAGATTGGGCGAAGTTTGAACGCGCGTTCGGCTCGAATTATTTCTTGTGATTTTCTTATAAAAGTCTTGGCACCAACTATGTAATCGCTTACAATGGAGATAGAGGTGATCACGATGAAAACGATTGGCTTTCCTTTATATGAAGTAACGCCCTCAATTGACGAAGCAGTTGCCCTGAAGCAAATTTGTTCACGCTACACGGGCACAGCAACTATCAAGGTCCGCGATGTCGAACTTAACCCGCAACTCCAGCATGAAGTGGCCCAGCTATCGAAGTATGGCGGAAAATTCATTCAAGTGGTTGCGGATGGTCCGGACGAAGCCCAATTGGCGGCCGCAATCCATCAACAGTTGGCAAAGGATCAATTTTGTTATTAAAAGAGATTATGTTAGAGGGGGGGGCTGGCTATATTCTCTTTTTGGTTCAGCACCTAAAGAATACCAGGGATTACCATCTCTGTGTATGCATAAGCTCAAGGGGTCCATCTAAGAAATCATACGATTTTTTGGATGGACCCTTTTATTCGAGTTGGAAGTTTTGTCCTAGACTCTTTTTTTAGGTTGACTAATTTAAGATTTCACTTTTTAGTTAAATCGGTCAATAGATTCGAATAGATTCCAATAATTTTTGTGTGCTTGTAATAGCTCATTGTGAGACGCAAATTAACCTAACTATTCAAATAATTAGCTAACAGTAAAATACTATAGTGTGGTTGAATAGAAAAAAACAGCTATTAGAGGCGGTAACATGAAAATTAACAAATATTTTTATAAACAAATTACATTTTGGTTTGGTAATCTCTTCATAATTTCAACAATTCAAATATTTCCTATATTCACGAATCATTATATTTATAGTAAAGAAGATTGGTTTAGAAATGCAACAGAATTTTTTGTTGGCGTTTTCTTAGTTGGATATAGTTTTTTTAAAAGTAAGTGACTTTCTCCAAATCATCCAATATTGAAGCAAAGGTTTCCAACTAGAAAGGTATAAAATATGCTGAAATTTAATTGTGAGCTTTGAGAAGTTAAAGACGGTTGGTAAATCCATACTAAGAGGGTGATTGCTATGCAAAGTAGTAAAAAAACTCAAAGAAAGGAGATACCTTTTTATCAGCGTGGGCTTCCATGGTTCTTGAAATTGCGGGGTTTGCTTTATTTAGTGGTGAGTTGTTTGACGTTATTCTTTAAACGTTTGAACACTCTCAATAAAGTAATGACTGCATGGCACGAATCATTAGAGAACGCTTATACACGAATTTAGAAAATAAAAAGACCGTCATAACTTTTGGCGAGACGGGGCTATACTCTTTTTAGTCGTGGGCGCTTGACGAGCGGCAGGCGATTCGCTAAGCTCAATTTAGATTGCGTGAAGGGAGTCACCACATTTGGACGAAGCAAAAATCACACGGCTATGTCAGATTGCCCCCAAGTATGGCTTAACGTTGGCACACGAGGGACTGGTCATTACCAAGGTCAACGGCAAGGCCACGAGCCTGGATACGACTAAGTACATGCCAGATCAATTTATCGACCTGTTAGCGCAGATCATTGCGACGAATATGAAGGCCGATTTATGGCAGTGGCAGTAACGCCAAGTGGGGGTCATTTTAACACGGCAAGTTATGTTGGCTCACAGCTAAAAATACGAGAGAAAATTTCGGGTCACCGCGATGGCGATTGGAAATTTTCTCTCGTATTTATTTTGGTTTCAATTAGATTAACACTAAGCTTCTTCCCAACGGTCGAAGTCCTGTGCGTGGCTGGCCAGGTAGGCGATGGCTTCTTTGCCCAACGTTTCGCTGGCGGCCGTGAAGTCGTGCTTTTGGTTATCTTCATCGGCGTCCGCTTCGTCGCGTAAAAAGCCCGCAGCTAAGTCGAGATACTTAGTCCGACGCCCAACACCGTCGTCCTTAAACAATTGATCCAGGCCGGTTAAGTCGGACTGGGCTGCCGTTGCGACCTTTTTGGCCAAATCGGGTTGTTTCCCCAATTTTTCAGCCGCATAATCCATCAGAAAGTCATTCATATCAACGATAATAGCGTGCCGTTCCGCGCGTTCATTCTTATTTGCCACTTCTGGTCACCTCTCAATTCTAATTCTAGTCATTTACCGGGTAAGACGCAATTAATCCCCCATAGTTGGTGTATTAATCGTGTTTGGGGGTTAACTATCTGAAATATCGAGAATAAATCAAAAATCCGGCAACATTTACCGAAAATTTACACGAATGCGACGAAGAATATATATTCATCGCTTAGAATCAAGGTTGTAAGTTAAGGGGAGGCACCACGAAGATGCTTAGCTTACGAAGTGGTGGTTCTACTATACTTAAAAAAAGACATGGAGTGACAGAGATGAATAAGGGATCAAAGTTAGCAATGGGGATTGCAGCAATTAGTTTACTATTAGTGGGTTGTGGCAAGGCCACGAGCTCATCCAGTAGCAAGGGCAGCAGTAGCGAAGCACTATCCGGCAAGGTGACAGCGGTTGGCTCAACTGCCTTACAACCATTGGCAGCAAAGGCCGGCGCCAACTTCACCGCTAAGAACAGCAAGGTGACTCTGACGGTTCAAGGTGGCGGTTCCGGGACTGGGTTGAGCCAAGTTCAAGCCGGTGCTGTTTCTATCGGGGATTCTGACATTTTCGCTGAAGAAAAAGACGGAATCAAGGCTGACAAGTTAACGGACCACAAGGTTGCCGTTGTGGGGATGGCCCCAGTTGTCAACAAGGATGCCGGTATCAAGAACCTGAAGATGGCACAATTGAAGCAAATCTTTACGGGTAAGATCACTAACTGGAAAGAAGTTGGTGGTAAGGACCAAAAGATCGTCATCATCAACCGGGCTCAAGGTAGTGGGACTCGTGCAACGTTCGAAAACGCCGTTCTTAAGGGTACTGACGCTGTGAAGTCTCAAGAACAAGATTCTAACGGTGCTGTTCAAAAGATCGTTGGCTCAACGCCAGGTGCTGTAAGTTACTTAGCCTTCTCATACTTCACGAACAAATTACAAGCCGTTTCCATTGATGGTGTAACGCCAACGGACAACAACGTTGAAACCAACAAGTGGAAGATCTGGTCTTACGAACACATGTACACGAAGGGCACGCCTGACAAGGCCACGACTGCCTTCCTGAAGTACATGGACTCCAAGACGGTTCAAGACAGCTTGGTTAAGGACATGGGTTACATCAGTATTCACGACATGAAGGTATCTAAGGATGCTAAGGGTGCCGTTACGCAAAACTAATTTTTAAAATCAGTTGTTTGTCACATGGGTGGAGGTGCGGTCGTAGCGCCTTCATCTTTTTTTAAGGGGGAGTCAACTTATGGAACAAACCAATTTTCAATTGAAAAAACAAGACGCCCAATCCCACGAATGGGATGCCCGCCTGCACCGGGCAACCCGCGCAACCCGTAAAGATTGGATTGGGCGCGGCATCAGTTACCTCTGTATCGGCGTGATTATCTTGGTGGTCGCGTCCATGCTGTGGTTCATTACATCTAAAGGGATTGCGACGTTTACGCAGAACCACGTCAGCTTGTGGAAATTTCTGTCGGGAACCAACTGGGCTCCTGATCAGGGAAATATCGGTGCTCTACCGATGATTGTGGGGTCGTTTGCCGTAACCTTTGCCGCTGCCATTGTGGCGACACCGTTTGCGGTCGGAACTGCCATTTTCATGACGGAAATCTCACCAAATAAGGGACGAAAAGTACTCCAACCCGTCATCGAGCTGTTGGTTGGGATTCCTTCTGTAGTTTACGGATTCATCGGGTTAGCCGTCGTTGTTCCATTCATGCGACATTTAGTTGGGGGCTCTGGTTTCGGGATCATTTCGGCAACCTTCGTGCTCTTCGTCATGGTGTTGCCAACGATTACCACGATGACGGTCGATAGTTTACGCGCCGTTCCGCGGCACTATAAGGAAGCGTCATTGGCTTTAGGGGCGACCCGCTGGCAAACCGTTTCGCGGGTGATCTTACGTTCCGCGACCCCCGGGATCTTGACCGCCGTCATCTTCGGGATGGCGCGGGCTTTCGGTGAAGCTTTGGCCGTTCAAATGGTGATTGGGAACGCAGCTATCATGCCTAAAAACCTGATTTCACCAGCATCAACTCTGACCAGTCAGTTAACGACTGGAATTGGGGACACTATCGATGGGACGTTGCCTAACAATGCCTTGTGGTCCTTAGCGTTGATTCTGTTACTCATGTCATTATTCTTCAACGCACTGGTTCGATTCATCGCTAAGAGGGGGCAATTAAAGAATGGACGCTAAACGTAAAGATTTTATCGCGACGGTCGTCATTGATTTAATTGTGGCTGCAGTGGTCGGTATCTTGGTCTTCTTATTGGCCTACATCTTGATTTCTGGGTTACCGCATGTGAGCTGGTCCTTCTTAACGGGAACGACTGACGCTTTCAGTGGTGCCGGTGGTATCGGCGTACAACTCTTCAACTCCTTTTACCTGTTGGTTTTGACAATGTTGATTTCTATCCCGATTTCGTTGGGAGCGGGGATCTACTTGGCGGAGTACGCGAAGGACAATTGGCGGACAAGCTTGATTCGTTCCGCAATTGAAGTCTTGAGTTCACTGCCATCCGTTGTTGTTGGGTTATTTGGTTTCCTGCTGTTTGTGGTGAAGTTCAAGATTGGCTTCTCTGTTATTTCTGGGGCCATTGCCCTGACCTTCTTCAACTTGCCGCTGTTAACACGGAACATTGAGGAGTCGCTGAGTGCCGTTCCCCGTAACCAACGGGAAGCTGGGCTATCACTGGGCTTGTCCAAGTGGAAGACCGAAATCGGGATTATCTTACCAGTCGCACTACCAGGAATCGTGACGGGGATCGTGTTGAGTGCTGGGCGGGTCTTCGGTGAAGCCGCTGCCTTGATTTACACGGCCGGTCAAAGTGCGCCTGTCACCAATTTTTCGGACTGGAACCCTATGGATCCGGCGAGTCCGCTGAACCCATTCCGGCCCGCTGAAACGTTGGCCGTTCACATTTGGAAGGTCAACACGGAGGGGCTGGCCAGCAACGCGGCGCAACTGTCCGCTGCCGCTTCAGCCGTGCTGATCATTGCCGTATTACTATTCAACCTAGGTGCCCGGGTATTGGGGAACTTCCTTTACCGGCGCGTCACGGCCAGCAAGTAAGGAGGAGCTGCTATGTTAAAACAATATTCGTTTGAAAAGACTGCTGTGCAGACCTTCCCCGATAACGTGTCCTTGGCGATGCGTACGGAAAACTTGCAGGTCTTCTATGGCGCGAACCACGCGATGCACGATGCCGATTTGGGCTTTCCCAAAAACCAGATTACCGCATTAATTGGGGCCTCTGGTTCCGGAAAGTCGACCTATCTGCGTTCGCTGAATCGGATGAATGATAATATCGCCACCGTGACCGGTAAAATTTGGTACCACGGCGTCGACATCAACGAACCGAACGTGAACATCTACGAGATTCGGCGCCACATCGGGATGGTCTTTCAACGACCAAACCCATTTGCCAAGTCGATTCGTGAAAATATCGTGTACGCGTTAAAGGCGAACGGGATAAAGGGCAAAGCAGAACTAGAAGAACGAGTTGAAACGAGCTTGAAGGGCGCTGCCCTGTGGGACGAAGTCAAGGATAGCTTGGACAAGAGCGCCTTGGCGTTATCTGGGGGCCAACAACAGCGGTTATGTATTGCCCGCTCGATTGCGATGGAACCCGACGTCTTACTTTTGGACGAACCTTGTAGCGCGTTAGACCCAATTTCAACAGTGAAGGTCGAAGAGACGTTGTTGGAATTACAAAAGAAGTATTCAATTATCATCGTGACCCACAACATGCAACAAGCAGCGCGGGTCAGCAGTCAGTGTGCATTCTTCCATCTCGGTCACGTGATGGAGTACACGCCAACCGCCACGATGTTCAGCAATCCGCAGATTCCAGTAACTCAAGATTACATCTCCGGAAGCTTTGGGTAGTCGTTTTAAAATCAAGTACCATGGGGGAGTCGAGGCGTCATGCTCGGCTCCTTTTTACGTACAGCCCAAAATTTTGTTGACCAAATTAAGTTAGTGTAAGTTGACCGCACTACGGCTGCCAGGGATTCCGCGGCTATGGGGACGCTACAGCCTGAGCGACGGGCTTCCGACTCGATTTGAAGCCACGAAAAATCCGTGTCTTCAAAGTCGCCCGTGCTGTAAACTAGCTGAATCGCTAGTTAACATCACCTTCACGGCCGGCTCCATCCCTGGCCGCCTTCGGCTCTGATAGTTCGCAACCAAAACAGTCGTTGAAAGTTTGGTAACTTTCAATTAAAAATGGCACTGACAACCTCTGAAGTTCAGACGATGTCAGTGCCATTAAATTTGTGATGAGCACAGGTGTGATTGATAGATTAACGAAAAGGTTCGGTACTTAAGGAACTCAACAAGCGCCATGGTAGCGCACAATCGTAGCCGGAGGAAGCCAAGGACGTAGCCAGCTGTGTCGACGGTGTTGGTCGGGGTATTTTCCCGGCCTACAGCGTGGGACGACCTTGGAGACACGTGAACTTCGTGGCTTCAAGTCGAGGTGGAAGCCTTGAACTTTAGGCTGGAACCGACCCCATAGCAGGCGCAGTCCTTGGCAGCCGCAGGCGAACCAATTTACGCTAACCCTAATGGTGCATCTTGAATTCCAGGTAACGGTCGTTGTAGAGTTCGACGATGTTTGGTGCCAAGTCGCGGTAGACCTGTAGGTGGTCAATCGTCTTTTGATCCGGATAGAACTCCTGATCATCACGCACCGACTTCGGTAGTAAGGCCTTGGCCTTCTTGTTCGGTGTGGCGTAACCGATGTATTCTGCGTTTTGGGCGGCGTTCTTCGGTTCGCTCATAAAGTTGAGGAAGGCGTAGATGGCGTTGTAGTGCTGCGCCGTCTTGGGGATGACCAGGTTGTCGAACCACAGGTTGCTACCTTCGCGCGGCACAACGTAGTGGAGGTGACTATTGCCGGCCAGCATTTCGGCCGCCTCACCCGACCAGTCCACGGCCAATGGCGCTTCGTCTTGAATCATGTACATCTTGATTTCGTCGGCGACCACAGCTTTAACGTTGGGGGCCAGCGTGTTCAAACGCTTTTCAGCGGCCAGTAGCGTCTGCGGATCAGTCGTGTTCATCGACTTGTGTAGCGTGACTAGTGACATGCCCATGATGTCTCTGGCCGAGTCAATCAGCATGATCTTGTCGCGGAACTTCGGTGACCACAAGTCATCCCAGTGTTGGACCTCACTAGCCTTGACCATTTTGTCGTTGTAGACGATACCCAGCGTGCCCCAGAAATACGGCATGGAGTAACGGTTACCGCGGTCGAACGGTTGATTGAGAAATTGTTGATCGAAGTTGCCCCAACCGGTCAGCCGGCTCTTATCCAGCGGCTGTAGCAGGTGGGCGCGTTTCATCTTCGAGACCATGTACTCGCTCGGTACGGCCAAGTCGTAGTGGGTGCCGCCTTGATTGATCTTGGTGTACATAGCTTCATTGCTGTCGAAGGTTTCGACGTTCACGTGGTAGCCCGTTTCCTTTTGAAATTTGGTTAGGAGGTTGGGGTCAATGTAATCACCCCAATTGTACAGGTTAAGTACCTTACTGCCAGTGCTTCCACTGGATTTCTCCAGTGACTGGCTGGTGTAGGCTAGGAGACCACAGACGGCGAGTAACCCGATGATTAAACTGAGTAAGCGTTTCATGAGGCCACCTCCCGCTTGCGGTGCTTACGTTTCTGGCTGGCCTGTTGAATCCAATAGTAGCCACCGACCAGTAACAGTGAGAAGAGGAACATGACGCCGGACAGTGCGTTGATCTCCAGGTTGATGCCTTGGCGAGCCCGGGAGTAAATTTCTACGGACAGCGTCGAGAAGCCGTTTCCCGTGACGAAGAAGGTGACCGCGAAGTCATCTAACGAGTACGTCAGCGCCATGAAGAAGCCGGCGAAGATGCCGGGGGAAATGAAGGGGACGATGACCTGCGTCAAAAGCTGGCGGGTCGTTGCGCCCAGGTCTTCCGCGGCGTCCAGCATGGAAGAGGACATTTCTCGCAGTCGGGGGAGCACCATCAGGACCACAATGGGAATCTCAAAGGCAATGTGGCTCATCAGAACCGACCCGAAGCCCAGTGGAATCTTTAGCATCGTGAAGAAAATCAGGAAGCTGGCCCCGATGATGACGTCGGGGGAGACCATCAGGACGTTGTTGAGCGTCAGGAGGGATTCGCGCGTCACCCGTTTGGTCGTCCGGTTGATGCCTAGTGCCCCCAACGTGCCAATTAAAGTTGCGATCAACGATGACAGTAAGGCAACTAACAGCGTGTTGGCAACGATGGCCAACATCCGCGCGTCACTGAACAACGTTTGGTAGTGCCGCCACGTGAAGCCGTGGTAGTTGGTCATCGTTTCACCCTGGCTGAAGGAGTAGACGATCAGAAAGACGATGGGGGCGTACAACACGGCAAAAACTAAAATCAGGTAGCCATTCGCTAATTTTTTACTCATCGTGGAGCGCCTCCCTTCGGCTTTTTATCGCCGGTCAAGGTCATGACGATGATCATCGCGACGATTAGGATGACGCCAATCGTGGAGCCCATGCCCCAGTTCATGGTGGTTAAGAAATGTTCCTCGATTGCGGTTCCCAGCGTGATGACCTTGTTGCCGCCAATCAGACGAGTCAACATGAAGAGGGAGAGCGAGGGGATGAAGACGGCTTGCACGCCGGCCTTGACCCCGGGAAGCGTCAACGGAAAAATGACGCGGCGGAATGTTTGCCAATTGCTGGCACCAAGGTCACGACTGGCATTGACGAAGGCCGGGTTCAAATCGTCGATCGAGTTATAAATTGGCAAAATCATAAATGGAATCTGAATGTAAGTCGCGACGAAGATGAAGCTGGCGTTGGTGAACAGAATCTGCTGCGGGCCAATGCCGATGAAGGTCAAAAATTGGTTCGCCAGACCGGCCTGACTAAAAATACCGATGAAGGCGTAGGCCTTGAGCAAAATGTTGATCCACGTAGGCAGGATGACCAGCAGTAGCCAAAATTGACGGTGTTTGAGCTGGTGCAAGAAGTACGCCGTGGGGTAGCTGATGAGTCCGGTGAAGAGGGTAATCAGAAAGGCATACCACACGGAGTTCAGCGTCATTTTAAGATAAGTTGCGGATTGAAAATAAGTGCTGTAGTTTCCTAGTGTGAAGTGGTGGCCGAGGTCAAAGAACGATTGGTAAATGATCAGTGCGACCGGGGCGATGACAAATAACGCTAGCCACAGGCCGTAGGGGATGAAGTACAGCCAAGTTCTACGTTTCGTCACTGCTCTCATCCTCCTCCCCCTCGTAGGTTTCCAGGCGGGCGTCGAATTCGGCTTCCTTTTCGCCGAAGCGCATGACGTGGAGGTCTTGTGGCCGGAAGGTAATGCCGACGCTCTGACCGTCTTCGGCCGGGTTGACGGAATGAATCAGCCAGTCGTTGCCAAGGTCATCGGTCGCCGCGATTTCGTAGTAGTCCCCGCGAAATAGTTGGGTGTCGATGGTCACGATGAGCTTGGCGTTAGCGGGTTCGGTCAATGTGAGGTCTTCGGGCCGAATCACGATTTCGACGGCTTCGTTCGCAGGAATTCCGGCGTCGGCACATTCAAACCGAAGGCCACCGAAGGCCACTTGGAAGTCGTCGAGCATTTTACCGGGCAAAATGTTGCTTTCCCCAATGAAGTCCGCAACAAAATGGTTGATGGGCTCATCGTAAATATCGACGGGCGTGCCACTCTGGAGGACTTCTCCCTGGTTCATAACGAAGATTTCATCGCTCATGGCCAAGGCTTCTTCCTGGTCGTGGGTGACGAACAGGAAGGTGATGCCCAACCGCTGCTGCAGGTCGCGGAGTTCATATTGCATTTCGCGGCGCAACTTGGCGTCCAGGGCGGACAACGGTTCGTCGAGCAGCAAGACTTTCGGCTGCATGACGATGGCGCGGGCAATGGCGATACGTTGTTGTTGGCCCCCAGACAGCGCGCTGATCTCACGGTCGCCGTAGTCGGCGAGCTGAACCAGTTTGAGAGCGTTGGCAACGCGGGTGGCGATTTCTTTCTTTGGGGTCTTTTTAAGTGTCAGACCGAAGGCAACGTTCTCCGCCACGGTCAGGTGAGGGAACAGCGCGTAGTCTTGGAAGACGGTGTTGACGTTGCGTTTGTTGGCAGGAACGTCGTTGATTCGTTTACCGGCGAACAGGACATCGCCCGTAGTCGCGTCGGTAAAGCCAGCGATGGTTCGTAGGATGGTCGTTTTACCGCAGCCTGACGGTCCGAGCAGCGTGTAAAATTTGCCGGACTCTAGCGTGAGGTCAATATTCTTTAAAATGGTCGCGTCGCCGTAACGCTTGGTGACGTGGTGAAGCGCAATGATAGGTTGAGTCATCAGGCTACCTCCTCTGGGTAATAAATTTAGTTGTAAATTGGGTTGCCGGAGCTGGTTAATGTTGGGCTCGTAATTTTACATATAGTGACCAGCGCGCATGGTTTTTCTATCGAAGGTTCCGTTGCTTTTCGTCCATACTGGCATGCCGCATTGAATTGCAGCCGGTATTGGTCGACGATTAACATAACGGACATTTTACAACTCAAGACGCAGTCATATTTCCATCGTAAAATCCGAAAATTAGTCGTCAATTTTCGTGGTTTTGAAATGCGACATGACTTGTTGCAACTCCATTGATTATAGCGGGTTTAGCGGCAAAAAGAAATGAAAAAAGATGACGAACATCACAGATGATTAAGGTAGGAAATTAACTGTGAAAGGTTAGCAAATTAACTGGCTAAAAATGGGCACTTTGATTAGCAAAGTAACGCGTTTATTAATTAAAATCTGATTAGAATATTGACCATCTTTAATGTAGAATAGAATTTAATTCAGAAAAGTAGTCTATGTGTTGGTGGCGGGACCAGTATTCTTGTGGCTGGCGTACCAATTTGTGTGGCGACGCGGTTTGAAGCACTATACGATTTCGGCAGGATAGGAGTGAGCAGATGAAGACAAATAAAATTATGGTTGTGAGTGGGGTGACTGGCGGCGGCAAGGCTACTTTGGTTGCGGCCCTGGTGCAGGCTTTGGCAGAAATGAGGGATTAGCTTGGAAATGGGATTGAATTCGGATCAATTTGACCTGATTCGCGCGGGCAGTAAGACCATCGAGATTCGGTTAAATGACGACAAACGACGAAGCCTACAGGTGGGCGATGTGATTACCTTTCGTAACGTGGTGGACGAGACATTGCGGCTGGACAAACGCGTAAAGAGCCTACGTCAGTTTGCGACCTTTGCCGAGTTGTATAGTCAGTATTCGCCAATCAGTGTGGGTAGTGCACCAACGGCTGATGTTGCCCAGATGGTCGCTGACACGTATACCATTTACACCCCAGAGCAAGAGCAGCGGTGGGGCGTGGTGGCGATTGAGATTTAGAAAAAAATAGATTAAAAAAGCCATGTTCGCGCTGAACATGGCTTTTGTGCATTCAAGTTAACTGAAGACGTATTTCCAAAGAACGGTGGCCGCAATCGCACCGGCAATTGGCGCCACGATAGGGACCCAGGCGTAACCGAATTGCGAGCTCCCCTTGTATTCGAAGGGCCAGATGGCGTGGAGAATCCGGGGGGCAATGTCCCGTGCAGGGTTCAGAGCAGGACCAGTGGCACCACCAAGGGAGACCACTAGGCACATGACCAGGAAGCCCAGTCCAATAAAGTCGGCCCGGGAATCGACCTTGTCGGCGGTCATGGCAACGGCGCCCAGAACCAGTAAGAAGGTCCCGAGAAATTCGTTGACGAACCCGTTGAGACTACTGCCGGCGGCGTCAATCGTGGAAAAGGTTCCCAGAATGGCTTCGGCATCGGTCGTGCGGTCATAGTAAGGCTTGTAGGCGATAACGACGGCTAATTGACCGACAAAAGCACCTAGCAGTTGGGCGATTATGTAAGGCAGAACTTCTTGCCAGGGGAAGTTACCGACGACAGCGGCACCAATCGTCATGGCCGGATTGATTTGTGCGCCAGAAATGGTGGCGAACATCAAGGCTGGAATCATGACCCCAATCCCGTACCCAAAACCAATGAGGACCCAGCCCCCTTGATAGCCTTTGGTTCCCTTTAACTCAACGTTGGCAACGGAACCGTTACCTAGACCGACCATGATGGCTGTCCCAACAAATTCGGCAACACACCGAATAAATAATGAATAATGCATAATTTCAACTCCACTATAATTTCTGTCATTGTTAGTTTAGCCACCAGATAGCTAGCGAGCCTAAAAAACAACAGTATTACAATCGTACGCCACTAGTATCCCGTTTTCATTATTATTTTCAATTTAAGCCATAATTGATGGAAACTATCAGAAAATGCTTGCAAATCAAAAGAGCCCGTTAAGTTTCGACGGACTCTAGCAGAATCGAATTTAAAAGCGCCGTTCCAAGACGAACGCGCGGCCATAGGTTTGAGGCGTAATCTGCAGAAAGTCGAGGGACTCGTAGAACTTGCGGGTCCGTTCCTAGGGGTCGGTGATGAGGACCGTCTGGCCGACATTCTGATAGTGGTCGAGCATCTTTTTCATGAGGGTCGTCCCGACATGCTTTTTCTGATAGGCCGGGCCCACGAGCAGATCCTGGATGTACAAAATGGTGTGGCCATCCGTAACGCCACGAATCAAGCCAACAAGGTGGTCGTCCACTGTCGCCCAGAGGACGGTGGAGTTGGCAAGCGCGTCCAGGGTATTCTGGGGATGCTGCAGGTAGGCCGACCAGTCGACGCTGCGATAGAGGTCTAAAATTTCTTGATCGGCGACTGGTGCGGTTTTAGTAAAGCTGTAGGTTATCATGGCGTTCTCCTTTAAAATTAGTTGAAATTTGGAGTGAGTCGCCGGGACCAACGTTTGACCATCTGAATGCCCCCTTAGTGACCAATGCTCGCGGTTAAGCAACTACGAGGTAATCATGTTAGGAACCATTATACGCCAAAGCTATAGTCATATAGGGATACTTAGAAAAAAGCTGGTTAAATGATCTTAGAAAACTTGGCGATTATTAAAACCACTTAGAAATTTTAAGGCAAGTCAGTTAGTCCTGTCCATGTAAATATAGCTAGGGTAAATCTTTCAGAAACTGCTGTCGCACTGCATCTGACGTCGTATTGGCTTCACCCAAATGAATCCAGGTTGTGCGTTGGGGGTCGATCCCGATATCCGTAAAAACACGATTGATAAGGTTGCCTTGAATCGGATCACCCGATTCGTTTTTTAAGTAACTTTTGGTTATCGTAGCCGTCGTAATGACAGTTGCCTTTTGAATGTAGGTCAATAAGCCATGCCGGCGTTTCACTATAAGCAAAATCTTTCAGCATGACTTTGTCAAAAAAGTCTTTGAGTTCTGCGGGAATTTGATGCCACCAAATCGGCGTAATGAAAATCAGTTCATTGGATTGACTGATCAGTTGTTGATAGTGTTTTACCAGCTGATAGGGCGTCTCACCGCGGCTGAATAATTGTAGTTCTTCTTTAGAAAAACGGGGATTGAAGTCGTCTTGGTAGAGATCAATCGCGTGGTAGGCCTGGTTAGTTTGAGTAAAATAGTCGGTTAGTCGCGTCAGAATATCGTGGTTAAGGCTGCCCTCGTAGGGATGAGCGTAGATGATAGTTTTCATGAATGATTCCTCCTTCGAGTTGATAGATTGAGTCTATGATACAATCAACGTGTAAACAAGTACGCAAATTAAAGTGCGGTACTAACCCAAAGGAGAGTGTCATGGCAGACATTGATTACATCAAAGAAAATCGTCTACAGTCTACAGGATTTGCTTACACCTTGCGGCTGATTGGCGGTAAGTATAAAATGCAGGCACTCTATGCCATCCAGTTAAGTCACCAGCCACTACGCTACAATGCGCTCAAGCGGCTATTGGTTCCAATCTCGTTCAAGACATTGACCAATACCTTGCGAGAACTTGAAGCCGATGGACTAGTTCATCGCGAAGAGTATCCCCAGATTCCGCCCAAAGTTGAATATAGTTTAACTCCACTAGGTGAGTCTTTGATCCCTGTAATGGAAGATATTTGTAGCTGGGGTGAACAGCAGATGACAAACGAGACAGAGAGCCTTTAACCGGATCGGAATATAATCTGAGTAGTAAACCTTCGAGTTCAGTGAGTACAGAGCTGGCGGTTGGCTGATAGATTTACAAAATTTGTTTTTGGGATACCCAGGGGATGATGGTACAAGATTTTCTCAGGGGTCAGATTATTTGTCGAACAAGGGCGTAGAGAATCGGTTGGCGTCAATAGATATAAATAGAGAGTGAGCTAATTTCTCAGCCTACTCTCTATTTATATCTGTTACTATCGGTTAATTTAGTTTAGAAGCAAATGCCGTTGTGATGCGTTATCAATGGACCCTACCGGATTTGAACCGACGACCTCCTGCATGCGAAGCAGGCGCTCTCCCAACTGAGCTAAGGGCCCAAAACTTACCCATTAAGTATAGCACGTTCGCGTGAAATGTTAATGGGTAAGTTGGTTAGTTTACGAACGACGGCGACTGTGAATCAAGTGTTGCCAAATGTTTTCACTGTCGGTTTGGAGCATGAGTCGCTGGTACTGCCGGCCAATGTAGAGGGCGAACAGACCGATCGCGACTAACAGAATCACCAGTGAGCTAATCTGTTCGCCAAGCCCCGCCGTGCCGTTGATGATGCGCATCGGCATGAAGTATGACGAGAAGAAGGGCACGTAGGACAGAATCTTCACAAGTACTGCGTCCAAATTGTTCTGGAAGGGCAGGGCAATGAAGAAACCAGCCATACTTAGCATGATAACCGGTTGAGCGGCCTTAGAAGCGTCTTCGGCCTTCGCAACCAGCGCACCACTGTAGGCGGCGAGAATGGTGTAGATGATTACACCTA
This sequence comes from Levilactobacillus koreensis JCM 16448, assembly GCF_001435525.1. Lineage (GTDB taxonomy): Bacteria > Bacillota > Bacilli > Lactobacillales > Lactobacillaceae > Levilactobacillus > Levilactobacillus koreensis. The sequence continues at coordinate 8,595 of NZ_AZDP01000102.1, read as the reverse complement.
ACAGGACATAGAGCAGGTTCAGATTAAATAAATTGTGGAAGATGCCCTTGACCAAGGTCTGATTGGCCAGCACGAGTTTCTTGATCCCCGAATTTTGCATGGCGATGGTGTAGCCTAGCCAGCCCCCGCAAATGTAGATGACGATTTGCGTCACAATAACCAACAGGATTCCTGTGATTTTGCCAATGAAGTAGCTGGTGGCCGTGGTACTTGAGAAAATGATCTCCATAATCTTGGTCCCTTTATCAGACGCGATTTCCTGTGCTGCGATGGTGGAGTAAGTGATTAAGATAATGTAGATCATGGTGATTAACACCCAGAAGGAGAGCGTCTTAACGAGATTGCTCGTACCGGTTTTAGCTGCAATGTGTTGCTTCAGAACCGGTGTCTGGGCGAGGGCCTGTTGTTGCTTGGGTGTTAGTTTGGCCGTTTGGTAGTTCTTGAGCTGTTGATACTGCATCAAAAAGTTTTGGACTTTTGCCTTAAGGCCGCTGTCCATGGCCGTGCTCCCATGGTAGTCGCCGCGGAGTTGCGTACCGCTGGCGTCCAGGGTGAGGTAACCGGCAAGGTGGTTGGCCTTCACGGCTTTTTTGGCCTTGGTTGTCGTGGTGATCTTGGTATTGATACCCGACGGATGTTGTTGCAGGTAGCTCTTACGCAGGACCGCCGAGTCGCTGATAACGGCTACCTGATGGCTACTGCTACTGCTGTTGGCACTGATATAGCTAATCCCGATAGTCAGGGCAATCATCAAAAATGGTCCCAGTACCATGAACAGAAAGCTCCAAGACTTGATCTGGCGCAAGTAGGTTTCAAATGTCACAATCCAGGTTTTAGACATGTTCTTCACCTACTTTCAAACGGAAAATCTCATCTAGAGTTGGCGGCTGTTGGCTGAATTCCTCGATGTAGTGACCCTGCGTGAGGGCGTCGAAAATCGCTGGACCGGCACTGGCGTCAGTCAGATGAAGGACGTAACGGTGGTTGTGGCGGTCAGTCACGCTGCCAACGCCGGCAAGCGCCTGAAGTTGTTCAGCGGTCCAATCGGTCGTGACGAAGAGTTCCGTCTTGCCAAATTGGTCGCGCACATCGTCGAGGGTGCCGTGCAAGACTACGTCGCCCTTACGCAGCATGACGAGTTGGTCGCACAACGCCGTAACGTGTTCCATGTCGTGGCTAGAGAAGATGATGGCGGCGCCCCGGTCTTTAGCCGCCAGGACGGCCTGTTTTAAGAGGTCGGCGTTGACTGGGTCGAGGCCGCTGAATGGTTCGTCCAGGATCAACAGGTCGGGTTGATGAATCAAGGTACAGATGAGTTGGACCTTTTGCTGGTTCCCCTTAGAAAGGTCATTGATCTTACTTTTCCGGGTGCCCTTAACGGCGAATCGTTCCAGCCAATCGTCGATCTGTGGTCGAATGACCTTAGCTGGTTGCCCCTTCAGTCGTGCTAGGTAAATGATTTGCTGTTCAATGGTCAATTTCGTCATCAGACTACGTTCCTCAGGCAGGTAGCCGATGTGATCAAAGTCACTGGCGGACAGAGTGTGACCCTGCCACTGAATGCTGCCACCGTAATCAATAAAGTTTAAAATACTGTGGAAGGTCGTGGACTTACCGGCCCCATTTTGGCCGATCAAGCCCATAATCTGGCCATTAGGGACGTCAAAACTCACATCGTTTAGCGCCTTAACCGGGCCAAATTCCTTACTGATATGTTGAATGCTTAGCATGGCAATTCTCCTATCACGTTGATATTCCTCATTATACGCGAACATGGTAGTGAAACTAAAGATGGCTCGGTACTTTGTAAGGTTAATGTCATGTTGGGTACTAGGTCCACTTGGAAGACGAGAGACAAAAACTGCCGGTCAAGGCAAAGGGGCCTGATCGGTAGTTTGATTTATTTTTTAACTGGTTGAGCGTCGCTGTTGACCTGGGCTTGCACACGATCCGTGACGCGACCGGGCCGCATATTGAAGAGAATGTTGAGGAGCACGGCAGAGAAGCTCCCAATGACGACCCCGTTGTTCATGATGATTTGAACGGATTGGGGGAGGGCTTGGAAAATCTGCGGGTAGACCGTGACGCCAAGGCCAAGGCCAATGGAAATGGCGGAGACCAGCAAATTGTTGTTGTCCTTGAAGTCGACCTGTTGGAGCATCCGAATGCCTTGCACGCCGACCATCCCAAACATGACGATCATGGCGCCACCCAAGACGGCGTTGGGGATGACCGTGGCTAATGCCCCAATTTTGGGTAGGAGGCCCAGCAGCATTAAGAATAGGGCTGAGAAATAAAGCGGCTTACGGGTCTTCACACCGGACAATTGGACGACCCCAACGTTTTCGGAGAAGGTGGAGTAGGGGAACGTGTTGAAGAGGCCGCCGAGGATGACGGCGATACCTTCCGCTCGGTAGCCGCGCTTCAAGTCCTGGGCCTCAATCTTGTGACCCGTGATTTCTCCCAAGGCGAAGAAGACGCCGGTCGATTCCACCATGGTCGTCAGTGAGACCAGAATCATGGTCAGGATGGACGACCATTCGAACTTGGGTGTACCGAAGTAGAAGAATTGGGGCAAATGAAACCAGCTGGCCTGGCCCACGGCCTTTAGCGATACCATGCCGAGTGCACTGGCAATCAGCGTGCCAATCAAAATGCCGGCTAGAATCGCCAACGACTTCAAGAAGCCCTTGGCAAAGGCGTTGAGGCCGAGGATGATACCCATGGTCAGGAAACCAACCAGTAACATCTTGGGATCACCGAAGTTCTTGGCCGTCGCGTCGCCACCCCCGAGGTCCTGAAACCCCACGGGAATCAGCGTGAAACCAATGATCGTGATTAACGACCCGGTCACTACCGGCGGGAAGAAGTGCTTGATTTTCGAGAACCAACCAGAGATGAGAAACACAAAGATGCCGGCACTAATGATGGCACCATACATCACACCAACCCCGTATTGATTTCCGATGGCGCTCAATGGCGTCACGGCTTGAACCGCACACCCGAGCACCACGGGAAGACCGATCCCGGTCAACGGCGTTCGTTTCAACTGTAGAAGGGTTGCAACCCCACACATAAAGATATCCGCACTGATCAAGTAGGCCATTTGCATGGCGTTAAAATGAAGTGCGCCCCCAATCAGTAAGGGGACAATGACATCACCAGAATACATGGCTAATAAATGCTGAAACCCGAGAATGGCCGCGCGCCACATGGGAAGCGACGGCGTGTTATCTGATGATGAAGCTGATGTTGCGGACTTTGTGGACTGCAAGAAAAGGTCCTCCTTCTCGTGATGTCCATACGCCGCCAAGGTAATTTTTTGAAAACAAAAAGCTCCCTTTGCAAAAAGAGAGCTACTGAAACCTTTACCGACGAACTCTTTTCATCGGCAAAAAGAGTTTCGTCCTCAATTTGCTTATAGTCCAGAGTTTACGGCTCTGGGTAGAAACTCGCCAACCTTATCTTGGCATTATATAGGCAATCACTTATTTTTTTAATTGGAATGTCACTTACTTTACCACTGTGAAATGAAAATGACAACACGGTCGGTCATTTCTTGATTTTGTGCCAAAGTGATTTGAAAAGACCGTTGAACCAGGTCAACAGTGGGCCCCAGTCGGCCAAACCGCCCGATGAACTATACTTCTTGGGATGGATGTGCGGCCCGGGGATATAGACTTTGTCGGAATCTTCCTTTTTTGACATTTCGTTTCATCCTCTCCGAATTCTAACTAAATTGTACCGCAACTTAGGGTACAATGTGGGTACCCAATTATTTTTTGGTAGGATTGGTTAAAAATGGCCGCACTCCGGTTGCCAGGGATTCCGCCTGCTGTGGGGACGCTTCAGCCTGAGGAGCGGGCTTCTCGCTCGATTTGAAGCCACGCAAAATGCACGTGTCTTCAAAGTCGCCCATGGGGTAGGCTAGCAAAGGACGCCAGCCAACGCCATTTGCACGGCCGGCTACATCCCTGGCCTCCTCCGGCTCTAATTGATTTTGTCAATTAAATGAGTGTTATTTACGACAAATAAGACGAGACTTCATATGAAGTTTGCCGTAATCGTATAGTGTTATTGTGTGTGGTCAAAGGACTACTATGTAAGCCGACCGGTAAGGTGAAGGACACACAAGTTTGCTCAATCGTAGGCGTGATATTAAAAAATAAATTTAAACCATGAAAGAAGCTGGATAAATCGTGAAGAAAATTTTAGCCATTCATACTGGCGGTACCATTTCCATGTCGCAAAATGATCAGGGGAAAGTTGTCCCCAACGCCAAGAACCCGATTGCTCAAGAAGAAACCATTTTGGCCGGGCGGGTGCAGTTGATCACCGATGAAATGTTCAACTTACCCTCACCGCACATGACGCCGGTGGAAATGCTGAAGATTAAGCAGCGCATCGACCAGGCCGAGAAAGACGGCATCGATGGCGTAGTCATTACCCACGGGACGGATACGTTGGAAGAAACGGCTTATTTCCTGGACCTGACGTTGCCCAACACCATTCCCGTTGTCGTGACGGGGGCTATGCGCTCGTCTAACGAGGTTGGAACCGATGGCTTATACAACTTCCGTTCCGCCATTGAAGTGGCCGCAGACGACGCTTCTCGCGGTAATGGCGCCATGGTCGTCATGAACGATGAGATTCACACGGCCCGTTACGTGACCAAGACGCATACGACCAACGTGGCCACGTTCCGCACGCCAACTTTTGGCCCCATCGGGATCGTGGCGAAGGACCACGCCGTTTATTTCCAGAAATTGATCAACCAGGATACCTGTGACATTGATCACGTCATCGACCACGTTTACCTGATTAAGGCGTATGCTGGGATGGATGGGAGTTTGTTCGATTTCCTCGATAACGACCAGACGGCAGGGGTCGTCATCGAAGGCCTGGGCGCGGGAAATTTGCCACCACAAACGCTGCCCGCAATTCAACGCCTATTAGACCGGCAGATTCCTTTAGTTCTGGTGTCGCGGTGTTATAATGGCGTCGCCGAAGACATTTATGACTATCAGGGTGGTGGAATCGAACTGCGGAAGATGGGCCTAATGCTGTGCCAAGGATTGAACGGGCAAAAAGCGCGAATCAAGCTTCTGGTCGGCCTCAGCGCCGGTCTGCAGGGCGACGACTTGAAACAGTTTTTAAGCACCGCTGTTTCTTAATGGGATGACAACTGCCTTGACGGGCTATTTCGGTCAATATATGGTAAGATTTTCAGATAAGATAAAGGGGGTCGTCATGTGAATTCAATTGTGAATGATTTAAACCGGGCATTGGCCCAGCAGTTACTGGTCAACGTTTACCAAACGAACCAAGAGGTCGTGTACACCGGCTACGTGACGACGGTCAGCGATACTGGCATTATCCTTGCCACGTATGATGACTACGGATTGCCAGACGGTGCGGTTTTCCTGGCACTGGACGTGATCGATGAAGTCGAGTTCTCCAGCGATGATCTCGACAACATGGTGTTTCGGATTCAGACCGCGAAGGATGAGGCCTTTGTCAAGGCGGGCGGCTTAACGCTCCACTTTGACGAACGGCGGGACCTACGGCGTCAGGTGCTGAGCCACGCTTGGGTCGATCATCTGGTCGTTATGTTAGTCATGGCCAACGATGAGCACTTTTACGAAGGTCTAGTCACGGCGGTCGCTGCTGATCAGATTACCGTGCAGTTGTTAAATAAGTTCGATTATAGTGACCAACCAGAGCTCAAATTGAAGCCGGACGATATCCAGGTCTTGGAATTCCAAGGTCAGGAGTTGACGCTTCAAGGCATTGCGGCGACCCGGTTACAGCGGCTCAAGCACGTTGAACCCGTCAACGTCGAAGACCAGGAGCAGATTCCAGACACCTTGCAGCAATTGGCGGGTAAGGATCCGCTCGTTGCCCTGGTGCCCGAACAGGATCAGGACCTATTCTTCGTCGGTCGGATCAACGTGGTGACGGACGATGCGGTCATCATGAATCTAGTCGATATGACTGGTCAATTCGGTGGGTACACAGTAATGCGTTTGGCCGAGATTCACGCGGTGGTGATCGAATCGGATTACCTACAAACGATGCGGCTATTCTCACTGCTTAATCGGTCGCGTCAACATCAGATTCAACCGGTTCTAAACGATGAACGTCTATTCGACCCAACGGTGGACCAATTTACCGCAAGGTTGACCCAGGCGGCAACCTTCCGGACGATTATTCGGCTGAAACTTCACGACGGCAGCAATCAGCTGGGGTATCCCAGTCAGGTCGGCGGTGAACGGTTCATTTTCCATGAGGTTGAAGATAATCAATTGGATCAAGTGGGCCAGGTATACCGAATTACCGATGTTGATGAAATTGCGTTTGGCTACTTGGACGCCTACCTCGTTGAACGTCAATTGCGAGTTGAAGGCGACCTATAGTCGTTGAATTGGAATCCGGGTCTTTACCGGGTTCCTACATAAGGAGTTGACAAGATGCAGTGGCACAAGCTTCCGCGCTGGGTCCGCGACACCCTTTCTGTCGTGGGCGCGATGTCCGTTTTGTTGATCGTCTATAATGGCTTCTTTGATAAACACCCAAACTGGGCCTTAGTGCCACTCCAAATCGTGTTGGCACTGGTCGCTGTCGGGGCGTGGAGTTACTTCAGCTACCGTAGTCAGGCCAAACGTAAATTAGCCGAACAGGCAAAGGCGGCGGCCGCCAAGCAACGGGCTGTCGAACAGGAACAACAACGAATCGCTGCCGAGAAACAGGCAGCAGCGACACGTGAGAAAAACTTAGAACGGAATCAAGCGCACCAACAGCGACGCAGATAGGAGGGAAACGGATGGCGACGAGTGAATTGAAATTTTGTCCACACTGTGGTGCGGCGGTCACGCCAAGCGATACCGTTTGCCCCCAGTGCCAGACGGACTTAACGCCGTATCGGCAACCGAGTGCGCCAGCTAAGTCTTCGCAGAAATTGAACTTATCTTCGTTGTACGCCAATCCGTACCGCGAGGGGATGAAACGGCTACATGACCGTGACGGGGACTCAGCGCCCAAGAAGCGGTGGCATTGGCCGTGGTCAAAGGAGTAATCACATGGCAGAGTTTACGGTTTTGCGGGGTGACATCACCCTGAGTCAGGTCGACGCCATCGTTAATGCGGCCAACACGACGCTCTTAGGTGGCGGCGGTGTCGACGGCGCGATTCATCGGGCGGCAGGCCCCGAGTTATTTGAGGCGTGTGTGCCGTTTAACGGTTGTCCAACTGGAGAGGCCAGAATCACGCCGGGGTTTAAGTTGCCCGCAAAATGGGTGATCCATACGCCAGGTCCCGTTTGGCATGGTGGCCAGGAACACGAGGCCGAAATGTTGGCGAACTGTTACCGCAACAGTCTGAAGGTTGCGATGGACCATGACTGCCGAACGGTCGATTTTCCGTCGATCAGTACCGGCGTGTATGGCTATCCGCTAGACGAAGCGGCAGCCGTTGCGACGCAGACGATTGCGACCGTCTTGGGCCACACGACCACGCTGGAACGAGTCCGATTGGTGGCATTCGATGACGCGACAGCTACGGCCTACAGAACGGCATGGGCGAACTTGGTGGATTAGAAGAGAGTGTGACAAGGGGCGGTTATCAAGCTTAAGTCAGCTACCTGTTGTCGCCCATAGAAGCTTAAAAGACACAAAAGAGGCCATGACGTTGGTCATGACCTCCCACAAGGGCCTGGGAAATTATTCTCAGGTCCCGTTGTTCGTTAAGGCTTGGTGGAGATATAACTCTTCAGGGAACTTTGTTCGTCACTGGTGGGATCTACCTCACCGGTCTTGATCGCGTGGAACCGTTCAACGGAAACCCGCGACCCAAACGCCATTTCACCGTCAGTTTTGTCGTATTTCTTTTGGTAGGCGATGATTGCTTCAGCCAAATCACTTAATTCTTGACTCATTTAATATCCCTCCAAATGGTAAATCCTAATGACTGCTTAAGTTCATTATACTAAACTTTTCTAAAAGCGGTGAAATTAGTCCCGATATCTGGAAATTTTTTCCGATTTTACTTGATGAACGGCGGAAAATTGCGTAAACTAATATCCAATATGATAATTGGCGCGCTGACTGTTAAATTTCTTTAGCGTAATTGTTAACACAATTTTTTATTTCTGTTACCGTTTTGTGATAGTAAACGGTTAAGCTAGTTGTTAGGTTTAGTCGTTAAGCTAATTAGTGAGGTGACAGGATGAATTTGAAACGCGTTATTGGGACTCTGATAGCCGCCGTGATATCATTAGCAGTGATTAGTGGCCTGTCGTGGTTTACAATGGGGAAGAGAACTATCACCCAATCAAATACTCAGCCACGAATCGTGAAGTCAGCGACTCGTGTGCATCCGCACCCAGCATCAGCGGAATAACTTGCGGAATCTATTTCCGCCCCGAAGTCGGGCAACCGGCTGTTTCACTTAATCGATGGTAATCATAATGATTACATGACTACAGTCACTTGTAGTTTATCAAGCAGGAAGTCAGGTCAGCCTTTGGGCTGGCCTGATTTTCTTAGTGCCTTTAGGCCCAGTTGAGCACGCTAAAGCGTGCGAAACAAAAAACCACCC
>NZ_AZDP01000101.1 GCF_001435525.1 Levilactobacillus koreensis JCM 16448 | reverse complement strand
AACGACGCGCCTGAGCCCATATCTGCCGACCTCTCGGCTTACACAGTGTGCGTAGATGACGGAGATAATGACTGTAACAGTCGTTATCGATTGGATCGAAAGGACTAAGCTTTCACTTTTTCCGACTGTTGTCGTGGTAAAGCACAATCAGAGCTGGAGGAGGACAGGGATGTAGCCAGCCGTGGAGGTGGTGTTAGCTGGCGATTCGTCAGCCAGCTCACACCACGGGCGACTTTGGAGACACGCGATCTTCGTGGCTTCAAAGCGAGTGAGAAGACTGGTGATTTTCCAGTCTGAAGCGTCCCCACAGCAGGCGGAATCCCTGT
>NZ_AZDP01000100.1 GCF_001435525.1 Levilactobacillus koreensis JCM 16448 | reverse complement strand
ACGCCATTCTTATTTTTAGTCTAAAATTCAATACGGTCAGTTATTGGGTGCTTACGGGCCCCCGCAAGCGCATCAAGAGCATCCATAGGCAATAGACGGTGGTACTTGAGTTATCAGTATACTTTCAGAGTCTATGAGGGTTAGGTTGTGGACGTTCAATCCCGAGATTGATGTCGTAGCTACATTGGTGGTTATTTCCTATTGCCAACAATGCGTGAACACACTGCTGGTAAAAGAGACGGCTTGTCAACTAAGCAAGATTAGAAGAATAGTCAATTTAAAAAGGTAACGGCACTTCCATTCAGAAGGCCGTTACCCTTTTTGGTGAGCAGCTAAATTAGGTTTTATGTGGGACTATCACGCTAGCGTTGACTAACTTTAACGGATCGGAATTGCCAGTACTTTCTGGCTAGTGCGATGACAACGACTAACCCGCTGAATTGGCAAGTCGTCATTAGGCCGAAGCCCATGTTAAAGGCGTTGATACTCCCACTGATGAGACTGAGCATGGCAAACACCGTCAAGCCAAACCAATGTATCCGAGGCGTCCAGGCGTTTGGGTGGCGATGGGCAATGCCCAAGTTGATCATAAGCCCGATCAGTAAGAGGATGAGAAAGTCTACCCAATAGAGGCCCGGAAAAGTTGAAAATTGGGTGATGCGTTCCACCAGGAGCACGCCGAATAGGACCACTAGTAGGCTGGGGCTGGGGTAGGTAACTGGTTTCGCTATGGGTACGGCTGCTGTTCCCTGTAAGAGCGTATCTACTGGGACAGCATATAGCGTGGCTAATTGAGTAATGGTGGCGATGTCCGGTTGGTTCCGACCGGTCTCCCAGCTGGAAACGGTTTGACGTGAGACGTGAAGCTGGTCTGCAAGTGCCGTTTGGGTCAGCTGTTGCGTTTGCCGGAATTGTTTCAAACGGGCACCTAGTTCTGTTGATGCCATGGAGGGACCTCACTTCCTTGATAATTGCTATTAACTCTAGCATAGAGAATCAGCGGGAAATAGCAAGCTATTCTTGCTAGCATCCGTATCATCTGGCGGTTTGAACGGGTACGCTGAAAGGGAGTAGAGGAGACGATGTCCAGTGCAACGAGTACAAGAGCAAATGGTTCAGGTAACCGGGCTACGGAAAACGTTCGGTCACCGCGTAGTTTTACATGATGTGAATTTCGCAATTACAACTGGCGAAGTTGTCGGTTTAGTCGGTCCCAATGGTGCGGGTAAGACGACCATTATGAAAGCGTTGCTGGGATTGCTGGCAACCGATGCCGGAAACGTTCGGGTTTTGGGACAACCCGTTTCGGTCAACACCCATACTGTTGTGACCCAACAGGTAGGTGCGCTCATCGAACACCCGGCGATTTATCCGTTTCTGAGTGGCTGGCAACATTTACAATTGATGGCGGCCTCTGTGGAACAAATGACGTGGGTGGTGCAAGCGCTCCAAATGCAAACTTTTATCCGCCGGCCGGCCAAGCGGTACTCGCTAGGCATGAAACAAAAGCTGGGAATTGCCATGGCTTTAGTGAAACGGCCACGGTTAGTCATATTGGATGAACCAATGAATGGGTTGGACCCCCAGTCAGTTAAGCGACTGCGTCATTTGATAGGTCAGATGGCAGGGGAAGGGACGACCTTTTTAATTTCCAGTCATATTCTGAGTGAGCTGGAAAAGATCATTGATGCGGTGATTTTAATTGATCAGGGAGAGATGCTGCTGCAACGGACGATGGTCCAATTTCGGGAATCGGCGCGGCAATCTTTGGTGGTGCGGACAGCGGAGAATGCACAGGCTTTGCGGGTCCTTTTACAGGCAGGCTATCCAGTGGCACAGCGGGGTAGCAACTTAGTCGTGACGCAACCGGTGGCGCTGACGCCCTTGCTGCACACCCTGCTCGACGCGCATATCCAGATTTTAAAGGTGAACCAGCACCAGGAAGACTTAGAGACAGTCTTGTTACGCTTATTGGCAGAAAGGAAGGCATAGGTCATGGGACGATTAATTCAGCAGGAGATTTTTAAATTTAGACATCAGCGATTGGCGTGGCTCACACCCGTCATCTTAGTCCTCTTAATGGTGGGCCTGGCGACGACGACCCATGGCGCATCGGTCGGTGATCAGAAATTTTACGTCTCGTCGGCGTATGGCGGATTTCAATGGCTGACGATGCTCATTATTGTGATTGGTGCCAGCTGTGTGACGATGGAATTCGAATATGGGACGATCAAACAGTTGGCGATCCAGGTGAATCATCGATGGATGCTCTTCGTGGGAAAGTATGTCTTAGTCCTCGGCTATAGTGTCTTAGGCCATGGCTTGGTCATCCTCGTGACGCTATTGCTCAGAGTGAATGGCGGGCACAGCCTTTCGTGGCAGACCATGTATCTCTATCACCAATCGCTACTGGTTAACCTAGTAACCAACGCGGCGCTGGATACGTACGGTGGCGTGATGATTATCGGACTGGTCTTCTTACTAGCAAGTTGTAGTCATAACGGCGCGGCGGCAATCGCTGTTGGCATGGGTGTCTGCTTCATGGGGGAAGGCGTATCCAGTTTACTATTGCAGTCGTTCAAGTCGCTAGTGCCGGTGATGAAATGGAATCCGTTTAACATGTTCTTCTTGCAGGAGGAGTACGGCAACCCCAGTTACCAGCAGAACGTAACGCATCTGACGATTCAGCAGTTGGGTATTGGCAGTCTCGTGTGGGCGTTGTTTTTTGTTGGGGTGGGCGCAGTTGTTTTTTCGCGACGACGGATTTAAGTTGAGGAGGCTGGCTGGAAACATGAGTTGCAAATTAGGCAGTGCTGGCAGGCGTCACGGCGACATCCTGCCAAAGGAAGCTTCTGGCCCGTGATGTGGAGGGGACGTGGACGGACCTGGAGCCGCTGCAAACAAATGGTGGAGTTGTCGGCATTAATTTATGGTTTTTGTTGACAGTGAGATGATGCGCATGGTATATTATCTAAGTTGTCTTTTACGACAGCGGCTCATTAATTTAAAAAGTTAAATTGCTTGTTGACAAGCGGTCTGACAAAATGGTATATTAATTAAGCTGCTTCATTAGGCAGCCGGCAATTCACAGTTTAATTAATTTAAACTTATTGTTGACATCATATTGATTGAATGATATGATGATTAAGTTGTCTGTGAGAGCGGATGACTGGTAGACCTTTGAAAACTGAACATTGTTTCGACAAACCAAATATGTGTAGGGCGG
>NZ_AZDP01000099.1:7190-14096 GCF_001435525.1 Levilactobacillus koreensis JCM 16448 | reverse complement strand
TGGTTTGTCGAAACAATGTTCAGTTTTCAAAGGTCTACCAAGTTATCAGAGAAGCATTTGCTTCGTGACAACTTTTAAAGTATATCATGTCGTCAAATACCTGTCAACAACTTTTTAAACATCTTTTTGAATAAATATCGATGTTTCTGAATCAAGTTGAATAAATATTCCCAACAACGTTTACTACTATATCAATAATCAACCAGACCGTCAAGCCTTTTTTAAAATTATTGAGAAAGCAATTTGCCGTTGCTGTCACAATGTTTGCACACATAAATGACAACAGAAAATAGTTTACCAATATCTGCCGCAACGGTCAAGGGAAAAATGAATATTTACTGAAATTAATTTCAGTCCGCCGCTTCCCCCACTGTAAAAAACAGACAAAACTACCGTCAATACGTTAAAACCGGTCTACTCATCTGGTCATACCAGCTGTCATAACGTACAACCTCACTTAGGTCACCGCTAGATACCGTCAGCTCCGCACAATCCCCACCTGCCCTAAACGGATAAACCTGCGGGCGCCCCCAACTCTCTTTTCACCATCAACCGGATCTCTAAACGTCTATCGCGCCCCACAAAGATGCCAACTCACTCATAGATTGCATGCACACCACGACCTGCTCAACCAAAAAAGAAGCCAATCACCCGACACTCGTGATTGACTTCTTCTATATAGAGACACTTTATTTTAATTCAGGAGCGTCCGTCTTGTAGTCGGCAACGGTGCTCTTGCCATCATTCTTAGCAATTACACTCGTCTTCTCCTTCTTCTCGGCTTCAGCTAACTGTTCCATGGCTGGTTTTAACTTATACGTAAAGTCCGTTTTGTTGACCTTCGTAAAGTTCTTTGGCGTGTAGAACCGCAGCAGATCCCCATAGATGACCCGATCAGACAATGAGAGTTCAGTCGTCACGTGGTTCTGTAGCTTAGCCACATCTTTCTTCTGGACCGCCGTCAGCGTCAACACATCCCCCGTCTTGGTATCATAAACCGTCCCACCGATCTTAGTATACTTCGGTGAAACAAAGTTCCCATTTCGAAAGGCCACGGTTTGATTACGATCTTTAGCCAATAAGTCTTGGCCAAATTGAATCGTATCCGTATTCTTGACCCCTAACAGGTCCAGCAACGTTGGTAACACATCAATTTCCCCACCATAGGTCGATTGAATGCCACCCTTGAGTCCCGTTGCGTGAATCATAAATGGGACCTTTTGGAATTGAGCGAGGTCATAGTTAGTCACCTTGCTCTTACCCAACAACTGTGCAATCGCTGGTCGGTGATTATTCGAGATCCCATAATGGTCTCCATAGGCCACGATGACACTATTCTTGTAGAGTCCGGCCTTCTTCAGGTAATTAATGAACTCAGCAAACGCCTGATCCAGGTAATGGGCCGTCTGAACGTATGGATCGACAGTCTTATCCCCCGTCTTAGTCGCTGGGAAATCCGTGTTCTTCTTATCTATCTCGTAAGGGTAATGGTTCGTCAACGTAATCAGCTTGGCATAGAACGGTTGCGGTAACTGTTCAATATATTTAGCCGACTGCTTGAAGAAAATCTTATCCTTCAGACCATAGCCAATGCTATACCCCGGCTTCTCCGTATAGTAACTAGAGCTAAAGAAGTACTGGTAGCCCCATGACTTGTACGTGTTGTCCCGGTTCCAGAAACTAGGCACATCTCCATGGAATGCCGCCGTGGTATAACCCGCCTCTTGACTCAAGATAGCCGGTGCCGCCTGGAACGTGTTCTGCGTCCCGTAGGTCGTCATCGCTGAACCTTGTGGCAACCCAAACAACGAGTTTTCCAGCATCATTTCAGCATCAGAGGTCTTTCCCTGAGCAACCTGATGATAAAAGTTCTTATAGGCCAAAGTATTCTTGCTATGGTAGAACTTATTCAGCGTTGGCGTCACTTCCTTGCCATCCACCTTGTAATCGATCAAAAATTGCTGGAAACTTTCCAAATGGATAATAAAGACATTCTTCCCCTTCTCCTTACCAAAGTAGGAGACGTTCGGGCTTACCCGATTTTGCTTCAGGTATTTCAAGACACTCTTCATATCACTAGCATTGGCACTCGCCCGGGTCGCGCTTTCCTTTTGCGTCTGGTAGGCGTTAAAGGCCGCATACTCATTAAGCCCCAAGTATTTCACAATATAGTTATTGTCAAATGTCCGGGTCAATAGTCCCGAACGATCCGCGTTAGCCATGCCGAATTCAGCGAACATCAGGCCAAATGACAGGACCGTCACGGAGAACGCGTACCGCCGTTTAAACGGTCGCGCATCGATTCGAATCACGTGGGTGACCAACAGAATGATCAGAATCACGATATCAATGTAAACAAAGAAATCATAGACGTGGGTAATCTGGGCCAAACTCTTCCCCAGGTTATTTCCCACGTCGCTAGAGCCCTTCATGATCCCAAAGGAGAGGAAATCAGAGAACTCCCGGTAGTAGAGCACATTCGCAAAGATCCATGTGGACTCTAATACATCAATAATCAACATTAGCCAATAAGCTAACCGCCCGCGGAAATAGAGCGCAATGCCGAATACTAGTAAGGCAGCTGGAATCGGGTTAATCAACAATAAGAACTGCTGAACGCTCCCCTTCGCCCCCAACGTAAATTCGGTCTGATAGGCAATGTAAGTTTTCACCCAAAATAAAACGACGATCAACAGGAAAAAGCCCATCCGACTATTTACCCAGTTCGTCTTCCGCTTAAAAAAGTTCGCCATGCGATTGCCTCCACAAAATAATTAACATCACTATAGTATAGCTGATATTAACGGGTAATCAATGTGATTCCATAACCTTTGGAAAAATGCAACTTTTTCCTGGTATAAAAAAACAAAACTATGGCACCCATAGTTTTGTTAGTTATCCGTCAACAAATCAAATAATTCGATAGCTACTAAATCGATGTTATCAAACTCAAAAGTCGTTTCCGGGTTGTGTTCGGTTAAGGTGTAGGTGTGGCTCAACTGGTTGTAAACAACCGTTGCCTGCTCAACGCCTTCCTTTTCAAATCGACGGGGTTGTGGCTCGTCGGTGGCATCCTCTTGCATCGCCTTTAAGCGATTGATGATGCCAATCAATTGAGATTCTTCCATGGTTGGTCCCCTTTCTAGCTTTCACTAATGATTTTACCAAACTTGAGGCGGTATGGCACGCCCTAATGCAGAAAAACTCATTCATTTGGCAAATCCTTTTTTTCACTGACCTTATCTGGCGGGATAACCATCGCCACTAACCCCGTCAACATGCCAAAGTAGTAAGTCAACAGGCGCCACAGGATCATCGCTAAGACCAGCTTACTATTTGATGAAATATAACTCCGAAAGATCATTTCAAAGCTGTATTCGGCACCACCTGACCCACCCGGGATGGGAAATAGCGAAATCACCATGACGATCAGCACGTGGAGGCTGGTCACCATGACAATATTAGCGGTCGTGTACCCTAGCGCTAGCATAATAAAGTATGGAATCAAATAGTAGACCATCAATTGAAAGAAAGTGATGACAAAGACTTTAAGCATCAGCTTCCACTGCCCACTAATTCGAACACTTTCATGGTAAAACGAATCGATCTTGCCGTTGATATTGGCTTCCATCCGAGAAAAGCGGTCTTTTTTCATAAACCAGTGACAGGGATACAGCACAACACCGACCATTTTCTTCGTAAACGCGTACCAGAACATCACCATCAGTAGACCAATAATGACGGCCAAATGAATCGTAAAGCCAAACACGACCAGCCAGACTAAGGCATGTAGCTTGTCCTGAATATCATTAAACCCAATGACCAGGGCAATCAAAAAGTTGATGACAATCATCGATTGGTAGACGACAAACTTCATCAGGAGCACCGAGCTGGCCTTGCCGGCATCGACTCCCGTCTGCATCAGCGCAATCAATTGTGCGGGTTGTCCACCAGAAGAAAATGGCGTGATCCCGTTAAATAACTGCTCCACCATTGGAATTCGTAAAGCATCTTTAAACGTGAAGCCTTCGATTCGATCCGAAATGAACACCTTGACGATCAGGGCTTCTAACCCAAGGTATAACACCATACACAAAATGGCGACCCCAAACCACCAGAAGTTAATGTGCACGAAATCATTGACCAAAACTGAAAATTTAATGTCACGTAGCGAAAAGGCAAAGATTGCAATCCCCAGAAGCAACATTAAAGTGAGAACCCATTTATTACGACGTGACATGCACTTACCCCTCTTTTGCCTGTTGCTGATAGAACGCCCGCCAAATTGTGGTCAGGTGCTCCTCAGAGTAGCGCTCAGCGGCCGCCAAACTCTGTTGGTGCCAATGCGCCATTGCTGCTGGATTCTGTCGTAACCGCTGAAGCTGCTGGTTCATTTCCGTATAGTCCTTTGCCGGTTGATAGTCCCCCGCAATGATGGCCTGATAGAGGTCTAAGTCGCGGAGCAGTACTGGTGTTCCGGTACTAAAGGCTTCCAAGACGGACATCGGAAATAACTCATTAAATGACGGTAATAAGAATAAGTCTGTCAGATTGTAGTAGTCAACTAATCGGTCACGGTCCACGATCCCCGGAAAACTCAAATTGGCGGGTGGATCATCGACGACCTTCTTCAAGGCGGCATAACCGTCCGTCATGCGGCCAAAAGAGAACCCGCCAGCCCAGATGAACTGGAGCTGCGGATTGTTTCGGGCCAACTTGATAAAGTCAAATAAGCCCTTGCGCTCTTGAATCTGACCAATTCCCAGCACCGTAAACTTCTGTTGGTCATAACCGTACTGGTCACGCAGTGCTTGCTTCTTCTCAGCTGAAACGGGATAGAATTCCTTACGGCTCACAAAGTTCGGAATATACGTCACGCGGTCCTCAGGAATCCCATAAGCCACCAGCTTAGGAATAAACGTCGGGTTGACCACCACAATGTGATCCATGCGTTTGTAGAAAGCAATCACGTATTTATAAAAAATCGACCGGAAGGGTTGGGGAATCTTCAAACTTCCCTCTAAAGTTTCCGGCAAGAAATGAACGTAGCCGATTTTTCGACCGCGTCCAGGTAAGAATGTTGATAAGTAGTAGGAAAAATTAATTGTATGGTAATGTGTGAGATCCACGCGACCATACTTATTGACCGTCACCTGAAAATCATCGGCTAGACGGGTGCGCATCAGATTCATGAGCTCATTGTAAGCACTGCCGACACCCTGTCCTTTGACAGAATCGGCAGCGGAAAACATGTTGATTTTTAACATCCAATAACTCCTCTAATTGCTAAAGTCCGGGGTATCCTCGTGCGCGGCTTCGTAGCTTGCCTGTGCATCCTGATAAAAACCAATGATGCGTTGCCCAAAGGTATCAGCAGAAATGTCGGCTAACTTTTTCGCCAACAAGTCTGGGTCCTGTTCTTCGTCCCCGTGCCGCAGGTAATCAACCACATTTTCAATCATCTCAGCCGGCTCCTTAAAGGTGACGCCCAACGTCCGACTGGACAATAGGTCGTCGGTATACGGACTCGTCATGACAACGATTTTCGTCCCAGCCGCCATGGCTTCAATATAGGTCAACCCCTGTGACTCGGAATCCGACGACGACAGGAAGACGTTGGCCATGTGATAGTAACGGAAAACTTCATCGTTATTCACTTCACCAGTGAATGACACGTGATCCGTTAGGCCAGCATCCTTGACCTGTTGTTCCAGGTCTTCTCGCGCCGGGCCATCCCCAACAATCAAGAGTTGGGCCTCGGGTACCTGCGCCAAGATCTGGGGCATAGCCGCAATACTTTCCTTAATGTTCTTTTCGTAAGCCAAGCGACTCAACGAAAGAATTACGGGTGTATCCGGCTGGTAGCCCAATTGTCGTCGTAAATTAGCCGTATCGGGCTGTTCGTACTGATGTAAATTGACCCCGGTTGGAATCACACGGATGGGTGTTTTAACCCCATAATCCGTCAAGGTAGTTAACACTCGGTCACTAGGGGCAACAACCCCCGTTAAGTGGTAGCAAAAGGCCAAGGTTCCCTGTTTGACGTGGACCGGCTTTAAAATTTTACCGTTAGCCACATAGTGCAAATAATCCTCGTACATCGTATGGTAGGTGTGCAGGCACGGAATTTCCAAATTACGCGCTACAAACTTGCCGATCCACCCCATCGAGAACTCCGTCTGTGTATGGACGATGTCTAAATTCAATTCCTTCGCAATTTGGTAGGCCTGGAAAAGTCCCCGCACCGCAATTCGCCGATCCGTAAACGAAACGAACGGAATACTTGAAAAGCGAAAGACGTTCCGCTCGTAAACGTTACGTTCAACGTGCGGATCAGTCGTCGTGAAAATATAGACCTGATGGCCTTGCTTTTCCAATTGATCACGCAACGTCTTAATCGACGTTGCGACCCCACTTACTTGAGGGAAATAGGTATCTGTAAATAAGCCAATGTTCATCGCCAATCCCCCTTGCGTCTGTGTTTGGCTAGGTTCTCTGGAATAACGCTTTGTACAGTCACCACAATTATATGGGTTTGGCTAGGTGATTGCAAACCACAACCGGATTATGCTGGAAAATAGTCCGGTTGTGAGGGAAGGCGGATTTAATTACTACACTGCCTAGCCCAACTTCCGACAACAAAAAAAGCACCAGCAACGGGTCACCCCATTCCTAGTGCGTCACAATTCTATTTAAACAGCTAAAGGTTGAAAGATGAAATACCTGTCTCGCCCCAGTATCAGTAAGGATTCGAACCATTAAGATAGTGTGAAATTGCCGCACTCCGGCTTTGACTGTGCTTTACCACGACAACAGTCGGAAAACCTGGAAATTTAGCGCTCTCGGTCCAATCGATAGTGACTGTTACAGTCATTATCTCCGTCGTCTGCGCACACTGTGTAAGCC
>NZ_AZDP01000099.1:1323-7145 GCF_001435525.1 Levilactobacillus koreensis JCM 16448 | reverse complement strand
AGCCCATATCTGCCGGCCGGTAAGGCGAAGGGACCACCAGGTTGCCTAGTTTTAGTTTCACTGTTGTTGCTAGAGCAAGCATGACTGGTATTTGGGAACTTTCAACCTTTAGTTAAACAGTATACCGATTACTTCTGAAGAACACCCGGAACCGCCGCTTGGACCATGGTGATGACCTCTTGGCTGGTGCTGGCCGAATTCAATGCCGTTTCGACCAACGATTGCAGGTCGTGGGCATTGAGCTGACCGATCAACTCGCGAGTCTTCAACACAGCACCGGCTCCCATTGAGAACTCATCTAAGCCCATGCCCAGCAAAAGTGGCACGGCGATTGGGTCGCCAGCCATTTCACCACACATGGCCACGGGAATTCCCGCAGCGTGACCGGCGTGAATGATTCGGTCGACCAGCCGCAAGATGGCTGGATGGTAGGGTTGATACAGGTAGGCGACGTCTTGGTTCGTCCGATCGGCGGCCATGGTGTACCCAATCAGATCGTTGGTCCCCACGCTCATGAAGTCAACCTCTTGAGCAAATCGGTCAGCCAATAAGGCCGCTGCTGGGACCTCGACCATCATCCCCACTTTGACCTTACCCATCGGAACCTGAGCAGTGGTGAGCTTCGACCGCTCATCATCGTAAATCGCCTTGGCCTGACGGAACTCATCCAGTGTGGCAATCATGGGAAACATGATCCGTAAGTTACCAAACGCCGACGCCCGCAACAAAGCCCGCAACTGACTACGGAAGATCTTTTGGTGCGCTAAGCTTTGGCGAATGGCCCGTTCACCCATGAACGGATTATCTTCATGCTTGGTTTTTAAATAAGGTAATGGCTTATCCCCACCAATATCGAGGGTTCGAATCACCACCGGCCGTGGCGCCATGGATTGGACCACTTGGCGGTAGACGTTAAATTGCTCGTCTTCCGTTGGCAGTTGGTCAGCGTCCATGTACAAGAATTCGGTCCGCATGAGGCCAATGGCTTCGGCGCCATTTTCCAATACCGCTGGCAAGTCACTGGCGGTGCCAATGTTGGCTGCCAACATCACACCGACGCCATCCTTAGAAGTCGTCTCGTGATGGCGCAGGGTCGCCAATCGTTTCTGATTAGCCACTCGTTCCTGCATGTCTCGCCGGGCCGTTGCCAATTCGTCAACCGTTGGCTGAATGATCACGTTACCACGCGTCCCGTTTAAGATCACCGTTTCACCGGCTGGAATCTGTTTGGTCGCGTTCTGCGTTCCCACGACGGCCGGCAAGTTTAAGTTCCGTGCCAAGATTGAAGAGTGGGATGTCCGCCCACCAACGTCCGTAATGAACCCTAAGATGTACTTCGGGTTTACGGACACCGTGTCGCTGGGAATCAGATCGTGCGTGACCACAACGACTGGATGATCGATCAGGACCAAGTCGGGTAAGGTGACCCCTAGCAAATGACCCGTCAACCGTTTCGTCACGTCATGCAGATCCGTAATTCGCTCCTGCATGTAGGGATTATCGGTCAATCCCTGCAGTGTGGCCTCATACCCCGTCGTGACATCCGCAATGGCTGCCTCAGCGTTAATATGCTTATCTTTAATGTTTGCTTCAACTGCCGCAATCAATTCCGGGTCTTGAAGCATCGCAATGTGCGCACTAAAAACCTGGGCACTGTCAGCGCCCAGGTTTTTAGTTGCACGAGTTTTAATCGTCTCAATGTCTGAGACGGCTGCTTCAAGGGCCTGATGGAATCGATTTAATTCGGAATCAAGATTTGTGATTAACCGTCGTTCAACGTTCAGATCTGGCTCGACCAAGCGATAAGCCTGACCGCAAACCACACCGTCACTGGCGGCAATTCCCTTGAGCATCGCCCTCATTAGTCAGATAAACCCTCTTTTTTCAAAGTTTCAGCAACAGCGTTCATCGCGTCGGCTTCGTCGTCACCATCAGTCGTGATCGTGATTTCAGCGTTTTGACCAACACCTAATGACATCACACCCATGATAGACTTTAAGTTAACGGACTTGTCTTGGTACTGTAAGCTAACTTCTGAGTTGAACTTACTTGCAGCCTGTACTAATAAAGTAGCGGGACGTGCATGGATACCAGTTTCTGCTGTAACATGAAATTCGCGTTTTTCCATAATTGATCGATCTCCTTTAAGCTTAGGTTGATTTCTTACTGAACATCATCCGTCTTGACCTGCGCATTGGCCAAACAACCATTTTTACGGATAACGTCTACCTACTAAGAATATCAATCTAAGCGATAAATTACAAGTTCTATGTGAACCGCTTTCATCAAAATAATCCTATTCGCCATCATTTCCGGCATCGTGATCGTAATGATAAATCAATTGCCCGTTCTTATTGGCCTGGCCAACCACCCGTTTCCGCGTGTCAAACGACATAAAAGCCTTCTGAAAGGCCGGAAAATCTTCCGGAGTCACTTCAAATTTTTCGATTTTCTTATCTTTCAACTGATTCATCAGGTCCGTAAAGTCTTTCGCCAACTCTTCACCCCCTCATGCACTTTGCCAGTTACGCCGACTGCCATGGCCAAATCACACAGCATTTTTAATCATCGTTGAACCGACTTATCCATTATACAAAAGATTCCGGCTAAAAACACGCTAGTCGGCTTCAACTGGAGGATTAACCTCTGCGTAACCGCAAAATTTAAATGTCGTCTGCCGCTGACCGGTTTTGGACAAAAGACAGTCAACTCTTCCCTATTTCACTGGCCAAAGCATTATACCCAACAAAAATTAAAAAAGTTGATGATTTCAAGAAGTCATTTTAGCATTCTCTAGACTAGAGTGCTAAAATAAAGTCGTTCGCTGGAAAGCCCCTGACACACGGCGCTTTCATCACCAAACAAAATACTTGCACGGTGAAGGGAACGCGGTATAATGTGGTCAATGGTCAAGAAAGGTCAAAACTTTTCAGACAGACCACGTGGGACTCCCACGAGAAATCCAGGCAAGAAAGGAGACGACAAGATGCTATGTCAAAATTGCCACCGCAATGAAGCAACGATACACCTATATATGAGTGTAAACGGGCAGCGGCAACAAGTTGACCTATGCCAAAATTGTTACCAACTGCTTAAGCAGCAACAAAACGATTCTGGAAATGGAGGTGGCCGTATGGCACAAGATCCATTCGGCTTTGGTAACCTGGATGATATTTTCCGGGCTATGCAAGACGGCAACGCCAATCAGGGCGACTACCGGCAAGCAGCCGCACAACAAGGTCGGCCAACGCAACCGGCTGGTAATAAGGGTTCCGGCAACGGACTGCTCAGTCAGTACGGACTGAACCTTACCCAGTTGGCCAAGGACGGCAAGATTGATCCCGTAATTGGACGGGATAAAGAGACGGCTCAAGTCATCGAAATCCTCAACCGCCGGACTAAGAACAACCCCGTTTTAATTGGGGAAGCCGGTGTTGGGAAGACGGCGGTCGTCGAAGGACTCGCGGAACGGATTGTCGAAGGCAACGTTCCCGAGAAGTTAACGAATAAGCAAATCATTCGGTTGGATGTGGTTTCCCTGGTTCAAGGGACCGGTATCCGTGGTCAATTTGAACAACGGATGCAACAACTGATGAAGGAAGTTCAGTCGAACCCAGACATTATCCTCTTTATTGACGAAATCCATGAAATCATGGGTGCCGGCAATGCCGAGGGTGGTATGGATGCTGGTAACGTCTTAAAGCCAGCTTTAGCTCGAGGTGACTTCCAGCTGATCGGGGCCACGACTTTAAATGAATACAGAGATATTGAAAAGGACCAAGCCCTTGCTCGGCGGTTCCAACCCGTTACGGTTGATGAACCGAGCGCTGATGAAGCCATTGAGATCCTGAAAGGGATTCAAAAGAAGTATGAGGATTACCACCACGTTCACTACACCGACGACGCCATTGAGGCGGCCGTTCGGTTGTCTGACCGTTACATCCAAGACCGTTTCTTACCTGACAAGGCCATTGACCTGTTAGATGAAGCCGGTTCACGGAAGAACTTAACGATCAACGTGGCTGATCCAAAGGCCATTGATGAAAAGATCAAGGTGGCCGAGACACAGAAACAAGCTGCCCTGAAGCAGGAAGACTACGAAAAAGCCGCCTACTACCGCGACCAAGTGACGAAATTGGAGAAATCCAAGGAAACCGCTGCGAACGCCGATCAAAATCAATCGGCCGAGGTCACGGTCAAGGACATGCAAGATATCGTCGAAGAAAAGACCAACATTCCAGTTGGCGAATTACAAGCTAAGGAACAACATCAACTCCAGAGTTTAGCCGGTGATCTTGAGGGTCACGTTATCGGTCAAAATGAAGCCGTTGACAAGGTTGCTCGAGCTATTCGTCGTAACCGGATTGGATTGAACGGCACTGGTCGGCCAATCGGGTCCTTCCTGTTCGTCGGCCCTACCGGTGTTGGGAAGACGGAATTAGCTAAGCAGTTAGCCAATGAACTCTTTGGCTCCCAAGAAGCAATGATTCGGTTTGACATGTCTGAGTACATGGAGCCGCATTCAATTTCTAAACTGATTGGGTCACCACCTGGCTATGTCGGCTATGAAGAAGCTGGCCAACTGACCGAACAGGTTCGGCGTCATCCTTACACGCTGATCCTGCTGGACGAAATTGAAAAGGCCCACCCCGACGTCATGAATATGTTCCTGCAGATTCTTGACGACGGTCGTTTGACCGATTCACAGGGTCGCACGGTGTCCTTCAAGGATACACTGATCATCATGACCAGTAACGCCGGTACCGGTGATGCTGAAGCTAACGTTGGTTTCGGTGCCGCCGCTGAAGGCACGACCCACTCCGTTCTGGGCAACTTGACCAACTACTTCAAGCCGGAATTCTTGAACCGGTTCGATGACATCATCGAATTCAACTCCCTCAGCAAGGAAAACTTGATGAAGATCGTTGATTTGATGATTGGCGATGTCAACCAGATGTTGGCGGGCCAAGGCCTCCACATCCACGTCACGGAACCCGTTGAAGAACAACTTGTCGCTAAGGGCTACA
Organism: Levilactobacillus koreensis JCM 16448; assembly: GCF_001435525.1. Taxonomy (GTDB): domain Bacteria; phylum Bacillota; class Bacilli; order Lactobacillales; family Lactobacillaceae; genus Levilactobacillus; species Levilactobacillus koreensis. The sequence goes on along the minus strand of NZ_AZDP01000099.1, from coordinate 2,118 downwards.
ACCCCGCAATGGGTGCACGGCCGTTACGGCGAGTCATTCAAGAAGAAATTGAAGACCGCATCGCTGACTTCTACCTTGATCACGCGGACGTTAAGAATCTCGTGGCCAAGATCGAAGACGGTAAGATCGTCTTAGCTGCCGACACCGAAGCTAATGCTGCGGCAAAGGCAACACCTGATTCTGATAACAAATAAGATTTACCTGAGTGGTCGTGCCGATTGGCGCGACCACTTTTTTGTTATTACTCTAAAGGTTGAAAGATGAAATACCTGTCTCGTCCCAATATCGGTAAGCATTCGTGCCACTAAATTAGCGCCAATTTGCCGCACTCCGGCTGTCAGGGATTCCGCCTGCTGTGGGGACACTTCAGACTGGAAAATCACCAGTCTTCTCGCTCGCTTTGAAGCCACGAAGACCGCGTGTCTCCAAAGTCGCCCGTGCTGTAAGCTGGCTGATGAACCGCCAGCCAACAGCACCTCCACGGCCGGCTGCACCCCTGTCCTCCTCCGGCTCTGACTGTGCTTTACCATGACAACAGTCGGAAAACGTGGAGACTTAGCGCTTTTGGTCCAATCTATAGCGACTGTTACAGTCATTATCCCCGTTCGTCTACACACACTATGTAAGCCGAGAGGCCGGCAGATATGGGCTCAGGCGCGTCGTTCTGCTTGGTCGGCGTTTCTTGCCGGCTTAGCAGAAAACCAAGCTTGGAGACTCGGCTCTTTCGAGGTTTCAAGGTGTGTTCGCACCGTTCCAGCCCATATCTACCGGCCGGTAAGGCGAAGGACCCACCAA
>NZ_AZDP01000099.1:0-1313 GCF_001435525.1 Levilactobacillus koreensis JCM 16448 | reverse complement strand
CTCACTGTTGTTGCTAGAACGGGCATGATTGGTGTTTTAGAACTTTCAACCTTTAGTTATTGCTGACGAGACTGGTTTGAAATGGCCACGCCCCGGCTGTCAGGGATTCCGCCTGCTGTAGGAACGACACCCTCAATCTCGGTGACGAATGCCTCTAAATTTATTAACAACTAAGCAGAAAACCTGCGATTTTAATCGCGGGATGAATGCTCGAATTTAACATTTTCTAAAACGTACGTTCCCCTATTTAGGAACAAATCGTGGTATACTTAACCCAATCTTCAGGGGAGGTAGCTATTGGTTAAGCTGGGGCGAACAATCAAGTTGAGACTCTATCCGGACACAAATCAAGCAAATCAATTTCTTGCAATGAACCATGAATATCAACGATTGGCTAATCTTGTCAGTCAATGGATCTTTGACCATGAGTTTCAGTTGAGTTGGTTAAAAATCAATCATCACCTATACAAAATATTTAGACAAGAATCAGTACTCAATAGTCAGATGGTCCAGTCTGTATTTCGGACAGTTGTGGCTCGCTACAAGACAGTTCAGGAACAGATGAAGCAACATCCTTACCGCTACAAGAACGAAGAAAACAAGTGGGTTCAAGCTTCCAAAGACCTGACCTGGTTAGTGAAGCCCATCCAGTTCCACCGACCACAAGCGGATTTGGTTCGTCAGAGCAACTATTCATTCGTGGATAAGATGCAGCAAATATCGATAACCACCCTGGGTAAACGGACTAAGTTAGGGTTCACTGACAAAGGATTCGAGAAATACTTTACCGAGGATTGGAAGCTCGGAACTGCTAAATTAGTCCATAACCGGGGCAAGTGGTTTCTACACATTGGCATTACCAAAGAAGTTAGCGATTTTAATTCCAAGGACAATCCGCAAATCGTAGGGATTGATCGCGGGTTACGCTTCCTAGCAACTACCTTTGATAGTGAAGGGAAAACACTATTCTTTGATGGTCAAAAAGTCTTACGTAAGCGGAAAAAATTTCTTAAGGTTCGTCGACAACTACAAAGTAAGAACACCACGTCTGCCAAGAGAAAACTGAAGCAACTAGCTCAACGAGAGAACCGCTGGATGACCGATGTGAATCATCGGCTAGCTAAGACACTCGTTACGGCATATGGTTCGCACACACTTTTTGTTCTGGAAGACCTAACCAATGTGACATTCAACATTGATGACTTACCCAAAGCATTACGCAATAATCACCGTTCCTGGTCTTTCTTCCAGTTAGAGTCTTTCTTAACGTACAAGGCTCAGGCTATTCAAAGCGCCGTTGTGAAAGTGAATCC
>NZ_AZDP01000098.1 GCF_001435525.1 Levilactobacillus koreensis JCM 16448 | reverse complement strand
CGACCGACAGCAACATCTGGTGCCCAGCTATCAGTCTTAAAGTGCTCAACAAAGAACGCTAAGAAGGCTAGAACCTGGTAGAACTTACAAGGACGATGACAGGCCTTACGCTTCTCGTGATACCGCCGTTCAGCGAGCTCTGCCACATAGATTTCATAGAACTTCTCCTTACCATTAACCAGCTGTTTATTGGTCACTAAGCCCCGCTTGATCTCGTTGTTTATGGTCTGCGCACTAACTCCAATCAGCTCAGCAATCTTACGACGAGAGTACCTGTCGTGATTGAAGTAAACCTCAATATTTCCACGCTCTTTCAAAGTTAGGTGGTGACCCTTGGGACGATTCATGGTAAG
>NZ_AZDP01000097.1:2420-17630 GCF_001435525.1 Levilactobacillus koreensis JCM 16448 | reverse complement strand
GATTCGGACCTACCTATTTTGGTAAGAAATCTTGTTAATGAATAATCCGGGCATAAGTATCTTTATTTTCCAGCCTATCTTATACAACGTTGCTACTCAGCAGTCAGAACAAATGGGAGCCACACGATGTAACAGTATGTTTCTTTAATCAGTCTGACGATGACCCCCACTGACCGCTCAGTTCGGAAAATCCATCATCAGACTATCTAATATTTAAATCAACAAAAAAGACAAGTCCACTCTCTCAGCGTACTTGCCTTCCCTATACAACCTTATTTCAAATATTTATCCGTGTACTTCGTCAGTGACATGTCCTTCTTGTTGGCCTGTTGAATGGCAACCCGGACGTCTTGATCACTCATGGCGTCGGCTTGGCCACCAGCGGCATTGATCGTCTTACGTGCGTTATTGATCTGTGCTACCGTAATCGTTTTACCGTTCAGTTCCTGTTGGCTCTGCGTGACGGTATATTCGTTGCTTCCAGAGTACGCGTTCGCCGCGGACTGTTCGGAAGACGTCAATGACGCGCTCGAACTCCCGCTGGTTGCGTTGCTGCTGGAGTCATCGCTACTGCTACTGGTCGACGAGTCACTGTTGCTGGCTTCCGTCACCGAGCTAGATTGGCCAGCATTATTGGACTTCCGCAGCTGCAATGCTTGATCATACAAGCCCTTGTAGTAGACTTCGCGGAACTTCGCGTTCGTAAAGAGTTCGTCCAGCGTCGTGTTGGATTGCCCGTAGTTCAGCGCCTTGTTTTGTCCCTGCGCCTTCGTCAGAATCTTCTTGAACTGCTTGTAGTTGGCCCGAATTAACTTGACCTTCTTCACTTGCTTCGTTGCCCGCGTGACTAACACGCTAGACCCACCAGTCGTGTCCTTGACGGCTTGGTAGTGCTTTTGAGCAACCGTAAAGTGCCGCGCATCCAGTGCATTTTCACCGGCAACGTAGCGCTGTGTCTGCGTCAAGTACGTCTGCGCCGTTTTATCGTTCAGTCGGCGTTTTAGCGCATTCTGAAAATAACTTTCGGCTTGTGTGTAATGTTTACTTTCAATGGCAGTACGCCCGTTGGCCATTGCCGCTTGGTACTCTTTGGTTGTCGCGTGGTGATTTGAATACGCGTAACCACCAATCAGCAGTGCCACAACGATTGTTGCCACGACCCATACCCATTTTTTCAAAGTGAAAGACCCCCACTGGTATATTGTAGCTACATTATACCATGCCTCCCCACCGAATCGGCGATTTTAGCCACAGGGAATCACTCTAAGAAAAGGTTAAGCGTTTACATCGAAACCTCTCCTTACACTATCTCCCCTATGAGGCGTATAATGGCTGAGTATAATTCGTTTTCTTTGTGTCCAAAATTTAACAAGAAAACCGGAAAGGACTCCTGACATGCTTGAAAAAACATTTTACAAAACGTTCCTGAGCCACACCTTCAACATCCCCGTCCGCATTAACTACTGGGACGGTAGCAGCGATGTTTATGGGACTGGCACTCCCGAGATTACCATCACCATTCACGAGGCCATTCCGGTCAAGGAAATCTCCCGCAACGCGTCTATTGCGCTGGGAGAAGCCATTATGGATGGCAAAATCGAAATCGATGGCAGTATTGAAGACCTACTGACGGCCGCTTACGAAAACGCCGACAGTTTCTTCCACAACAAGAAGTTCATCAACTTCCTGCCGAAGCAAAAGCACACGGAAAAGGAAAGCAAGACCGATGTGCAAAACCACTACGATATTGGGAATAACTTCTACAATCTGTGGTTGGACGACACCATGACTTACTCCTGTGCCTACTTTGAAACGCCCGAAGATGACCTTTACACGGCACAAATGAACAAGGTTCACCATATCATTAAGAAGCTTGATCCCCAACCTGGGAAGACCCTCTTAGATATTGGCTGTGGCTGGGGAACATTGATGCTGACGGCGGCGAAGGAATATGACCTGCACGTGACCGGGATCACGTTAAGTCAGGAACAATATGACTACGTGAACCAAAAGATCAAGGATGAAGGTCTCGAAGACGTTGCCGAAGTGCGCTTAGAAGACTACCGTGAACTGGGCAACGAACAATGGGATTACATCACGTCCGTTGGGATGTTCGAACACGTTGGCCAAGAAAACTTAGGCCAATACTTCGGCTGCGTTCAAAAGTACCTGATGAACGATGGCGTCGCTTTGATTCACGGAATCACCCGGCAACAGGGTGGGGCCAACAACGGCTGGCTCAACAAGTGGATCTTCCCCGGTGGCTACGTACCCGGCTTGATTGAAAACACCACGCACATCATCGAAAGTGGTCTGCAGATCGACGACATGGAACCACTGCGTCGTCACTACCAGAAGACCGTTGAAATTTGGGACAAGAATTTCAACGAACACCGCGATGAAGTGGCCAAGATGTTCGATGACCGGTTCGTCCGCATGTGGGATCTTTATTTACAAGCTTGCGCAGCGTCCTTCAAATCTGGTAATATTGACGTGATTCAGTATTTGATTTCTAAGGGCCCTTCAGCCCGGATGTTGCCAATGACCCGTGACTACATGTACACGGATAGTCATGCTGAGGTAACCAACTAATTCAAATGAGGTCGAGCGACCGCGGATTGCTCGACGGAAAAGGCGCCAACTGACGGATTGATCACCGTTGGTTGGTGCCTTTTTTTGCGGCGGATAAAAATTGGTTGGAACTGGCCGCGCTCCGGCTCAGACTGAACTTTTCCATATCGTAACGTTAGCTCCCAAAAGCAGCCAAAGTCCCAGCATACCTATATCAGAATGGGTATAAAAATATAAATTTTTCGTTCCCCTTCTATTGGTAAAACAGTCATGTTACATTTATACCTGTCAAATACAATCAATGCCAAATACAGTGTAAGGGGATAATTAATATTATGGGGATTAAAAAGATAGTTATGCTGGCAACGTTACTGACAGCCATTTCAGGTGGAGAAATTTCTGCTATGGCGAAGACTAGGCAAATCAGCAAATTTACGCATGTGAAGGTTTCTAAACACACCGTTTCGGGGAAAACGACTAAATATGCTCACGTCAAGCTGATTCACCTGAAGCATGGTGAGAAAGTTGCAGCCAAAGCTGATAAGCACGGAAAGTTTGTGATTAAGGTTAAACAGAACAATCTGACAAAACTGAAATTCAAGCTTAAAGCTACAAAGCATGGATTTAAGGGACGGACTTATTCGCATGTTGTTAAAACGACGAAACCAATTAAACAGGCTGCTGAGAACGGAACAATTACTGAAAAAAATACTTTGAAACCTGAAAGTGTAGTTGCACCACAAACAGTAGCCGGAAATAATACCATTTCAAATAGTATTATTTCCAGCAATGTCACACCATCTAGTCCCGTTTTGCCGACAACTCCTTCCAAATCTAAGGAACAGCTCATTAGAGAAAAGAAGTCACAGTTGGAAATCGCTAAAAATGCTTACGCTAAGATGGCTATTGCACTTGACCCAACACTTTCAGGCTTACCCGTTGGCGAGTATGATGACGAATTTATCTTTGGCTATCAGGCCAATGTTGAGCGTGCAAGGCTTGAACTATATCGAAAAATTTCTAATGGAAACAAAGAAGAAATAGCTATTGCTCAAAAGAACCTAGACTTGGCCAAAAGTAAATACGAACAATATTTACCCACCTATATTGCTACAAATAAGAAGTTCCGCACGATGCGAGAAAAAATCCGGCCACTTGGCGAACAAGTTGAAAAGCTAGCAAAAGAATTACAAGCACTTCAACCCGATGCACCATATGAAAGCACAGACTACGACTTCTAGGTTCACAAAAGGAGAGCATTGCCATCATCCGGCCATGCTCTCCTTTACTACTTTAGTCCAAATCCAATTCCTTCAAAGTATCCCGCCAAGACATATTTGCCATTGGCCGTTTTACTACGCGTTCAGTTGGCCGGCTTTCCAAGCTAGCCGCGACGACCTGCTTGATGTAATCCTCATCATTGATGTGGTGCAGGCGCGTATAACTTTCTAATCGTCGTTCCGTTGCCTTATCCAAACGAATCGAAATTGTTTCTGCCATACTACATGGTGCCTCTTTTCTGCGACCAACCATAGGCTCTTTTATAGATAAGGTCAATTAAAACGACCATAAATGGATAGTAACTAAAAAAAGGCCAAGCATCTGCCTAGTCTTTCAACTCATTATTTAATTTAATCACGCAATTACCATCGACAACAGGAACACCGCAATCAATCCGGTAACCACCGAAATCAACATTGACCGTGTTCTATAGGCGACGATAACCACCACGACGGCCGCCAACATCTCTGCGAAGTGATTTAAGATCAGCGCATAGCTCGCACTGTCGATGAAAATATCCTTAACGATTAGCGCCGTAAACAGCGATACCGGCACAAACTTCATCCATTCGTTGAACCATTCGGGAATTGCCCGTTTGGTGAATAACATTAGGGGTAGAAAGCGCGGCACAAAGGCAACGCAAAAGCCCAAAATAATCAACCAAAAGTGTTGCGTACTGTTCCACGTATTAACTGCACTCATATAGCGTCTCCCGTATCCTATTCGTCCGTATTCTCAACTACTGACTTCTTGGCGCCCGGCCCCCGTAGTTTCCACAGCCAATGACTGTCGGGTAAATGCTTCCGTAACGTTGTTTCTAAGAAGAAGCCGATCAGCGACGCAATAATCGTCGAAATCACCAATCCCAGCGTGCTCTTGGTCAGCATCATACATACCGCCGCCAACACACCCGAAATCAAGCAGATCACAACCGTCAAACGGTTCTTGATCTGCATCACGATCATGTACAAGAAGAGCGCCGTCAAGGCAAAGTTTACAATGCCCAAGTCAATCTTCAACGTACTCCCAATCAAACTCCCAATAACGTTGCTGGCAGCCCAAAACAGTAAGGAATAGTGTTCCACCATCAAGGCTTCCTTACCCGTCCACTTTTTATCAGTCGCGAATTTTAAGTAGTTAATGGCGTAGTTTTCATCGTTTAAAGACACCGCGAAGATGAACAAAAAGTGGTTGGATTGCCCCTTTAAGTAAGGCGATAAACTCGAACTCAGTAAAGCATACCGTAATTCCAAGAAGAACAGCATCAAAACAATTGAAAGTAATGGGGAATTAATAGTCAACATCGTGGCAATTAAAAATTGTGCCCCACCGGAAAAGATCAAGATCGAAACTAATCCAGTCAGTAAGGTATTGAACCCTGCCGCGTGTAGCAAAATCCCACAAGCCAGCCCGATTGGGATGTAACTCAAATTAAGGGGCATGGCTACCCGCAGTGTAGACCGCCATAAGGGTTCATTCGGGTCCGTCACCTGCTTGGGGTTTGGCCGTCGTTTATTCAAGAATGTTTGCCTCCGTCGAATACTCTGAGATATGAATCAGGTTAACGGGTTTACCCATTAGCCATAAAACCACACGATGATATTTTAACATGTTTCAAGTCATTTTCATATAACAACTCTAATATTTATCAAGCTGTATCCCGGATTTCGCCGCGTTTGTTTCCCTTCTTGTGAAAAAATACGGGTTATTTTCACAGCCACGACTTGCCCTAGAAATGCTTCCCATAAACCTCCAAATCAGCCGTAAAGCCAGCCATATCGGCTATCGCTGGTAAATGTCCCCAGTGGGCATACCCCGCCTGCTCAAACAGGCCACGGCTCGCCCGATTATGACCAAATATTCTGGAAATAATGGTTGTCAGCCCCAATTTCGGTGCCTGTTCATCCACCCAAGCCACCGCCTGGCTCCCAATATGCTGACCCTGTGCCTCATGTGCCAAATAAAGGGCTATTTCGGCCGTATAACGGTAACCCGCCCGATCACTGTAAGGTTCTAACCCCACATAACCAACGACCTCACCGGCGCTCTCAATCGCCCATAATGGAAAGTGGTCGTCACTGAACTCCGCAAACCACTCCTGCCGCTGCGCCACCGTCTCCGGCTCCAAGTCAGCCGTGCTTCCCTTCGTGGCGATCGCCTCGTTATAAATCGCCACCAGCCGCGGGTAATCAGCGGTCGTGGCCAAACGAAATGTCACTGCCATAACGGTCCCTCTTTTCTCTTACTGCGTTCCATTATACGCAAAATTATTTTCAGCACCACGGCCAATTTTTCCAATTTAGCCGAAAAAAAAGAAGCCCGGATCTTCATCCAGACTTCCCAGTAATTCTTTTATGAATGAGAGTTCGACGTTGGGTCTTCAACCTCTTGGAGCTTTTGGTTGTCGTCCAACTGTGACTTGCCCATCAAATGCTTCTTCTGTAACCAAACCATCGTTGGCCACAACAGCGCTAATGCCAGAATCGTGAAGAGCGTCAGTACCCAAATGGCCTGACCAACTTCACCCGCCATCCCCGACGTAATGGCTTCACGGAATCCGAGGATCGAGTAAGTCATTGGCAGGAATGGGTGCACAACGTTGTAGAAATGGTTGGTAACTTCCATTGGGAACGTCCCACCGGAACCACCAAGTTGCAGCATCAGGAGAACCATGGCGATGAACCGTCCAGGGTTGTCCAGCAGCATTGACAGGAACATGACGATAAACATCGACGCCTCCGCGAAGAACACGGAAACCAGGATCATTTGACCTGGATTGTCGACCGTCAAGCCACCTAACATCATCAGTACTGGTTCGACAAGTCCCATTGCCAGTGCTTCAACGGCACCGATAGAAACCTTGCTGAGGAACCAGCCCGTAGCAGTCCCGTCTTCACGTGAGACTTTCCGAATTGGGAAGGCAAAGTTGAAGACCAAGGCCCCAACATAGAGGGCAACGGACAGTACGTATGGCGCTAAGGCGTGACCGTAGTTTGGCACGTAGCTGTAGTTCTCATGCTTCAGCTTGGTTGGTGCAGCAAACATGTCGGCCGTCTTGTTCGTCAATGGTTGTGCTGCGAGTTGATCAGCACCACTCTTCAAAGACTTCGCTAAGGTACCGCTCCCGTCCTTAAGCTTGTTGGCACCAGCGACCAGCTTGCCACTGTTGGCATCCAGCTTAGCGGACCCAGCAGCCAGTTGGTTAACCCCACTGGTCAAGGTTGGCACGCTGTCGTTCAACGTGGTCAAGCCAGAGCTCAATTGGCTTGCACCTTGGTTTAACTTGTTCGAGTTGCTCGTCAACTTGTTGCCGGCAGCAGTCAGCTTTGGCGTGTTGGCGTTAAGCTTGTTAACCCCAGCCGCAGCGGTTTGTAGCCCAGCATTCAATGTAGTGGTCCCACTAGCTAATTGACTAGCACCACCTTGTAAAGTTGCCCCGTTCTTGGCTAACTTCTTGGTACCATTAGTCAATTGCAGAACCCCACCTGTCAAAGCAGGCACGCTCTTATTAAGAGTCGATAATCCAGTTGTCAACTCTTGTGATCCACCCAGTGCAGTCGATACACCATCAGTGTATTGACCAATACCAGATTTCAATGAGTTAGCACCATCGGCTAATTTTTGTAAATCAGCTGATGAACTGCCTAATTGGGCAATCGCTGAACTACTATTTTGTAAAGTCGTCAAAGCTGCTGATAACTGTCCTAAATCAGCACTTGATAAACCAGAGTATGGTAATGCAGCCGCTAAGCTTTGAAGTGCAGCAGTATGCGTATTGAGACTCGTTGCAGCTGTCTGCATAGCCTGCAATCCGCTATTCAACGCCTGAAGCTCCGTTAACAGATTTGTCGTATCGGCAACCAATTTTGCCGTTGCAGTTGCAGCATCTGTACCACCCGCAGCCTTAGCTTCAGTTGTATTGGTTGTTGAACTGCTTGACTTAATTGCTTCTGCTTTGCTTACAGTAGTTTGTGTATCCTGAGCAACAGTCCCAGCGAGTCTGCTGACAGCGCTACTGTCATTAGCTGCAGCCGCTGAGCTCAAAGCAGCTGCATTCTTACTTGCCTCAGCTGCGGCATCTTGAGTAGCATCAACACCTTCAGTGCTAGTACTTGTATTCGTCGTACTTGTGGCATTTGCTTGTTGACCGGCGACGTCTTGGAGGCCTTTCATAGCTTGTAAATCAGCAGCAACCTGTCCAGCAGTATTAGTTAATCCTGCCTGACCACTAACTAAACCAGTTTGTGCAGTCTTCAAACTAGCAATGTCCGTAGCAATTGCTTGTACATTTGAAGAATCCAATGCACCACTATTAGATAATGATGTCAAGAGATTCTGAACCGCAGAAATCTTAGCGGTGTCACTAGTCATGCTTTCAAGCGTCTTTAAACCAGGAGCCAAGCTAGTCAACATGTTCTGAATCTCAGTGACCCCACCTGAAACTTGGCTAGCTCCTGACTTCAATGCAGTCGAATTGCCATCAAGTTTCTTCAAACCAGCAGTTAAAGCTGTACTCCCAGTGGATAGCTTAGTAACACCACTAGCAAGTGGGCCAACTTTACTACTCAAAGTTTGCATACCAGAATTTAACGTGTAAACCCCATCAACGTACTTATAAACACCAGAGTTCAGCGTATTCGCTCCACTAGCCAGCTTACTTGCACCAGCGGTTAATTGTGGCATCCCAGCGCTCAGCTGACCAACACCAGAAGTAAACTGGTTGACCCCTGCCGCGTACTGGCCAACCCCTGCCGTGTAGGTGTTTAACCCACTCTGCAGTGTCTTAGAGCCAGTCGACAACTTTTGAATACCAGTTGCCAAAGGCGTCACGGAGGTCTTCATTTGTTGCAGACCACCGTTCAGCGTCTTGACCCCAGTCGTGTAGGTGTTCAGACCGTCAGTCAACGTGACCGTCCCGTCTTTCAACTGGTTCGAGCCCTTGGCCGCCTTGTTCATCCCTTTGCCGACCGCGTAGATCTGCTTAAAGGTTGCTTGGGCGTAGGCCTTCGTCACCTTAGCGCGGATTTCGCTGTTCAGCTTGTCTGACCCAACATCACTCATAACCTTCGCGATGTAGTTTGCGGACGCGTTGGTTTTATAAGTGAAGGTCATTTTCTTGGGGTGCTCGTCCAAGGCCGTCGCTGCGTTGGCCGAGAAGTTCTTTGGAATCGTGATGACCGTGTAGTACTTGTGGTCCTTCAATCCCTGCGCTGCCGTTTTGGCAGAAACGAACCGCCAACCCAATTGCTTATTTTTCTTCAAATTGGTGATGGTCTGGTCCCCAACATTTAACTTTTGCCCTTGGTAGGTCACAGGTTTATCCTGATTGACCACCGCAACGGGTAACTTTCCGGTCTCGCCATATGGATCCCAGACTGACTTCAGAAAGAAGATACTGTAGAGAAATGGAATAAACATAATGGCCAAAACGGAGATTAAAATCAACCGATTGTGCCGAATGTATTTCCATTCACCTTTTACCATGTTCACGAATGCCAACTCCCTTTATCCTCAAAATATCCTTAAAAATGCATGTCTTAGGCTAATATTAAAAGTATCTTCGCACATTAATACTTGACTTGTCAAAACAATAACACGCCATAGACAATCTTTAGAAAGCGTCACCAGCCTTGTCCCACATGCATTTGGACCTCTTCGAAATTTATTTTTAAATTTTATTGCGGCTCAAGTTCAGCTCATGTTCCGATGATATGTCCTAGTATACTGGCGAGATCTGCGCTTGGCTTTGATTGAAATCAAGTTGGGGCATCACTTTCTACTATTATAATTGCCTAACAAAAAAGCCGCTGCCCATTATCGGTCAGCGACTACTAAATTCAATTTAGAATAACGAAACGATTGCCCGCCACATACGAACAAAGATGTTGGCCTTTTCAACGGCCTTAGTCACCTTAACGGGTACCTTGGTCGTCTTGGTGTTACCCAAGAAGCCCAGTTGGTCGCCCTTCAATGAGATGTTGGCCGTCCCAACCTCAGTGTTCTTGGCAACTGGTGCCTCCAACGCCTTGTTCTTGGTCAGCTTTGACTGCAACGTGGTCGTTGCGGAAATGTTGCTGGCGACTTGGTCATCGCGAATCCACAATTTAACGCCATCTGACAAGACGATCTTAGCCGTCTTTTCCTTAGCGTCGTTGGTCGTCACGGACTTAGCGCCCTTAACTTGGTCGCCGGCCTTGTAAGCTACCGTCTTGAAATTATTGTAGACGTAAGACATCATCTTTTGGGTCTGTTGGAAACGAGCGGCATCGGTCTCCGACTTGTGTGACGCATGGAGGACCACCGTCACAATGCGGTTGCCATCGTTATTGGCCGTCCCGGTAAAGTTGGCACCGGCTGCTTTGGACGTCCCAGTCTTCAAACCGTCAACGTGGAGCTTGGAATAAGAAGCCGTTAGCCCCTTCAACATCCAGTTCCAGTTGTCCATCTTGGTGGCGTCCTGCGTGCCCTTTTCAAACCACATCTTACTGATCTTCGTGGTCTGTAAAACCTCGGGGTACTTGCTCAACAACGCAACGGCCAACTTAGCTTGGTCGGCCGCGGACCATTCGTTCTCGGCAGAGCCCTTAACGTTGCTGTAGCCAAGATTGCCGACCTGCTTGTTGGTCAACCCACAAGCGTTGTAAATCTTAACGTCGGTCATGCCTAACTTCTTCGCTTGGGCCTTCATCCGGTCAACGAAGGCGTGGGGGGTGCCCGCTACCGCAACTCCCAGGGCTTCAATGGCCCCGTTAGCTGAGTAGATGAGCGAGGCTTGGTACAGGGACTTGACCGTGTACTTATGGCCCTCCCGCAATGGTACGTTGGACAAGTTTGTGTCCTTTGCCACTTTAGCAATGTCCTTGTTAATGGTGATCTTTTGGTCCCATTTCAGCTTGCCACTGTGCACCGCATCCAACACGATGTAGATGGATAACAGCTTCGTCATGGAAGCGACTGGTAACGCTTGGTCACTGTTCTTACTGTATAGAATCTGGCCGGTCTGGGCATCAACGGCGATTCCCGCCTTAGCCTTCAGGTTGACCGTGGTGCTGGTACTCTTGGTGCTGGCCGCATGCGCCGTCATCGTTGGCGTCACAGCCGTACTCAGGCCACCGGCAAACAGCGTTACCGCCGTCACCAGGCCCATCGCAATCCGCTTTAAACGTTTCATTCTTCAAAACTCCTCTATCTTATGTAGCACTGATAACCCAGTGCTTGTTACAAAATTAAATTGATGTTGCTGGTCGCACTACGGCTTAGACTGTCTTTTGAGCGCCGGTCCCACTGACGTTAGAAACGGTCCCGTGTACCATAAATATCCCGCGACCGGGTTCTCACTATTCCGATTCAAACCATCGACTAGTACGTGTTCCCTAATCCAAACTCCCTGGTGCCTTCAACCGTTGGGGAATCTGCAGTGGGGCATCGTGCTTGACCGGTAAATGAATCACGAAGCTGGTCAGCGCATCATCGGACTCAACGTAGATGTACCCGCCGTGCAGGGCCACAATGCTCTGGGCAATGGCCAGGCCTAACCCGGTCCCGCCAGTTTCCTTGGAACGGGACTCCTCGACCCGGTAGAACCGTTCGAAGATCATCGACAACGACTCCTTGGGAATCTTCGGACCGTCGTTAGTGACGCGTACCTCTAATTCGGCATCGCTGACGCGTTTGGCAATTAAATTAATATGCTTACCGCCATCCCCATACTTCAATGCATTAGAGACCAAGTTGTTAAATACTCGGACTAATTTTTCCGGGTCAGCCTCCATCATCAACGTCTCAGGCGTGCTGGTGGCACCAATCGCCATCCCCTTCTTCTGGCCTTCCAGTTCGAAGCTGGCCGCCAATTGTTCTAGCATCGCTGCCAAATCAATGTTGGTCAGGCTCAACGGCGTATCTGTTTGCCGAACCTTCGTGTATTCGAAGAGGTCATCAACTAATGACTTCATCTGTTTTGATTTCAGAAAGGCCGTGTGGGTGTATTTTAACAGGTCATCTGTCGAGTGATACTGCTGGTCTTCAATCAATCCCAAATAGCCAATGATCGACGTCAATGGCGTACGGATATCGTGACTGACGTTGGTGATCAGTTCGTCTTTCGACTTCTCGATTGCCCGCTCCTCATCCATCGAATGAATGACGGAATCGACCAACGCGTTGACCGAATCGACCACGCGTTGCACGTCGCCACTGACCCGAAACGGAATTCGGTGATCAAAGTGACCGTTGGCAATGTAATGTAGCTCTTCAATGATATGGTGCAGCTGCATTTGCCGGTAACGCCGAATCAGCCGCCACCAAACGACCAACGCATCGCCAATCACCATCAGACCAATGAAGAGGTTTTCCCAACTCCACAGTTGAAAATGGTTGGGGCCAAAGACAACGGACCGTTTGATAATGAAAATCCCATCACGCAATCCGGGGTTGCTTTCGATGGCCTGAACGATCAGGACCAGCAACGCCAGATTTAACATGAACAGTAGGATGACGGTCACGACGCCTTCCATGAACAGCGCGCTCTTCTCACGCGTGGTTAACTTCATATTGCGGCCCCCCAGCAACGGCTAAACTTGTGACATTGATTAGTGCGATTCAATCTTGTACCCCACACCCCAAACGGTTTGGATCACCTTTTCACCGTTTGTGGCGTCTTCAATCTTATCCCGTAAATGACTCACGTGGACCATGACGGTTTTGGCGGAAACGATACTCTCCTGCCGCCAAACGCGTTCGAAAATTTCGTCGGCCGAAAAGACCCGGTTGGGGTGACTCGCCAACAAGTAGAGAATCCCGAACTCAAGCGCCGTCAATGAAATCGTCTTGCCGGCGATCGTCTTGACCTCGTGAGAATCCTTGTTGATGGTCAGCGTTCCGATGTCCAAAATATCTGGGCTGTCATCGGTCACTTGGTCTTGACTCCGCCGCAACAATGACTTAACCCGCGCCATGACCTCTAAGGGGTTGAATGGCTTAGTCACATAATCATCGGCACCGGTGATTAGGCCCTGAATCTTATCCATGTCGCCAGTCTTGGCCGACAGAATCAAAATTGGAATCTGTGAATCTTTTCGAACTTCCTTCACAACTTCGATCCCGCTCATTTCGGGCATCATGATGTCCAAAATCATTAGGGCAATATCGGGCGTGGTGTGTAATTTGGTCAGCGCTTCCTTACCGTTATAGGCGGTTAAGGGTTCGTAGCCTTCATTTTTAATGTAGATTTCAAGTAATTGAGCAATTTCTTTATCATCATCGACAACTAAAATTTTCATATTGTGCTAATCTCCTTTGCCAGCTAGGCAATTCCACTAGCCGTCTTCCCCGTGGGTTTAAGTCCATTTTAACAAATAACCCTGGCGGTGCGGCCGGAAAACCCGAACCTTTAGTCGGGCGTAAGGCACTTTACCATTCCTTAATCTTACACTATTTATCCCCGTCTAGCCAACCTCAAGTTTAACGGTGACTTAACGGGGCAAACTGTGTTTACCAGCGCCTTACCGGGCGGAAAAAATAGGCTGGAACGCTGTGAACGCGATTTTGAGCCCAAAAGTCAGGTCTCAAAACTCGGTCCTGCCTAAGCGAAGAAAATCACTTCACTAAGGCAGTGCCACGGCTGAGCCTATTTTTTTCGCCCTCTCGGCTGACACGGAGTTGGCGTGAACTCTCCCTAGCCTTCATGTTAATGTCCTATCGTCCGCCAAGCTCTTTCATCACCTGTTCCATTGAAATCGTCTGTTGGTTGCCTTCCCAATACTTCTTAGAAGCTGCTTCACCAATCAACGCATCGTACATATCCTCTAGCTGCTCTATTGAGTAGTTTTCGTTTAATATAAATTAGGCAGAATTCCCTTGCTTTCAAACAAGGGATGAATGCCACTAGACCTTTCGCTGATTAGCAATGTAGTCTTCTACAATCGTCTTGCTCATATCACCCAGGGTACTCATGAAGTAACTAGGTGACCAAAGATGTCCGCCCCAGAACTCTTGAGCTTTTATCTCGGGATGTAATTCAAAGAATAGGCGAGCTGAACCACCCTTAAAGGCTTTGACGACATTAGTCGGGGCATACTTGGGCTTAAAACTAAGCAGTAAATGGACGTGGTCAGGCATGACTTTCATCTGTTCAATGGTCACTTCATTCAGTCGGGCTATTTTCGTTAGAATATCGGTCATCTCAGCGACCAACTTTGGTGTTGTAAATGCCTCGTGTCGGTATTTAGTGACCCAGACCAAGTGAAAATGAAAGTTGTAAACGTAGCCTCGTTCGTGAATTGCTCCTTCAATTTTTCTCATACGATTCCTCCATAAATATTATTATAATGCGTTTTATTATGAATGTAGTGTACTCATATGGTATGCTACTGTCAAGCAAGGGGAGGTGACGGTTTATGGTGAAAACAATGGCACAATTACCTTATCATTATGGGGTTAAGGTTAGAGTCTTTCCTTCAACTGAACAGAAACGGCTAATCAAGCGTAACAGTGATGCTAGTCGGTTTATTTACAATCAGATGAACGGCATGAACAATGACCTGTTCCGGTTAAAGCAGGTGAAAATTCCCATTACACTTGTCTTGAATCGAATCGCTGATTTGACTGAAAGGCTAAAGAAGCCATCAACTGCCATCTCCAATATTCATGGTTGGTTGAATCATCCGGATTTTGATAGTTTGATGAAAGCCAATGCCATCAAAAATTACAAGACCGCTTGGAAGCTGTTCCGTCAGGTTCATCAGGCGGGGACTCCCAAATTTCATAAACGTGGTTATACTCAGACTTATCAAACATCGTGTCTTTACAGTGCCAAAGTGACAGGACCAACTATGCGTAATGGTAGCGTAAGACTAAATGATAACCACTACCTACAGTTACCCAAGCTGGGGCGTCTCCGTTTCAGGGGGCTACCATCGAAGATTTTAGGACAAACCGATGCCATTAGAATTGGGACGACAACGGTCTCAATGGACGCCGTAGGACATTATTTTGTGTCCATGCAGCTTGGGTCGGAACACCCCTTCGTCTCTGAGCAATCAGTCGTTAAATCTAAAGTTGGGATTGATCTGAACCTTGAGAACTTTTTGACGGACTCAAATGGTCAGGTGATTGATAACCCCCATTACTACCGGACGATTAGAGGAAAACTAGCTAAAGCCCAACAGAAACTGTCACGGCGGGCTAGACGAGCTAAAAAGAGCCAACGACGGTTATCTGAATCAAAGAATTATCAAAAGCAACGGTTACTAGTGGCTAAATTACAACTTAAAGTTGCCAATCAACGTAAGAACTTTTTACACCACGTCTCTACGGCCTTAATCAAAAACCACGATTTAGTCGTAGCTGAAGAACTACGGA
>NZ_AZDP01000097.1:0-2410 GCF_001435525.1 Levilactobacillus koreensis JCM 16448 | reverse complement strand
ATATGTTGCGGAACCACGCTTTGGCAATGAGTATCTCGGATGTCGGGTGGCGAACTTTGCTGAGCATGTTAGCCTACAAAGCTGATCTGTACGGTCGAAAATTTTTGACAATCGATCCACGAAATACGACACAGACATGTAGCGATTGTGGACACGTCATGGCCGGAAAGAATAAGTTGACGTTGGCTGATCGTAAGTGGACGTGTCCTAATTGTGGGATATTCCATGTGCGTGATCAAAATGCAGCTAAAAATATATTAGCTAAGGGTTTAGTAACATTCTAAAAAACGAGTCCGTCTGGCAACCTGCGGACCTAAAAGGCTTTGGTAATTAGCAGATAAGTCCTATGCGTAGGCTAGCGCTGTATCTAAGCAAATTGTGGTCATCATGCCATGGGGTGTGGTTCTCACAAGCGTCCGTTTTCAAACGGGCGTGGTTGACTTCTGACACCGAATGACCCGAGAGCTTTGCCAAATATTGTAGCCAGGCTCGCATATCATCATTATTTTCACTAGTCATTTTGTTCTCCTCCGTTTGTCTGGAGTGTATGCCAGTTCCGTTGCCAACACAACTAAACACCATTCAAAAAGCCGGCCCAGAAGCAACTTCTGAGTCGGCCAAGTTTAATTTATTTGTAGTTAGGCGCTGCCTTGGTGATTTGGACATCATGTGGATGTGATTCAATCAAGCCAGCGTTGGAGATCCGGACGAATTGGGCGTTGTCGATCAGGTTTTGAATCGTTGCGCTTCCCGTGTAACCCATTCCGGAACGCAGGCCACCAACCATTTGGAAAATGATATCGTTGACGCTACCCTTGTATTCCACACGGGCTTCAATTCCTTCTGGCACGAGCTTGTCGGCTTCGTTGACGCCACCTTGGAAGTAACGGTCGGCTGAGCCGTGAGACATGGCAGCCAAGCTTCCCATCCCGCGGTACGTCTTGAATTTCTTACCGTTTTCTTCAATGACATTGCCAGGCGCTTCATCGGTTCCGGAGAACATTGAGCCGAACATCACGGCGTTCCCACCAGCAGCGATCGCCTTCACGATGTCACCAGAGTACTTCATTCCACCGTCAGCGATGATCGGTTTGCCAAATTCACGCGCAACCTTCGCTGAATCGTAAATGGCAGTCAGTTGTGGCACCCCAACACCGGCAACCACCCGCGTCGTGCAGATAGAACCAGGGCCGATACCCACTTTAACCACGTCAACACCGGCTTCAAATAAAGCCCGCGTGCCTTCGCCCGTCGCAACGTTGCCGGCAATCAGTGTCGCGTCCGGTAATTGTTCGCGAATTTGCGCAACCTTCCGCAATACCCCAGCGGAGTGACCGTGCGCCGTATCAATGATGATGGCGTCGGCACCGGCCGCGAGTAAGGCGTTGGCCCGGTCAAACGTGTCGGAAGTAACCCCAACAGCGGCGGCGACTAACAAGTGATTGTTGTCGTCCACAGCGGCGTGGGGGTACTGGCTGGCATCGTTTTCGATAGCCTTCACGTCAGCGACCATTTTGGCTTGGTCCGTGGCGCTCATGTTCTTGTGGATGACCCCGAGGCCCCCGTTACGTGCCATGGCAGTCGCCATCTTCGTTTCCGTAACGGTATCCATGGACGCACTTAGAAATGGAACGTTCAACTTCAAATTTGGCGCTAATTGGGTACTCAGATCGACTTCATTCGGCAAAACGTGGCTTTCGGCTGGTATTAGCAAAACATCATCAAAAGTAAATCCTTCTTTAGCAAACTTCGTGTCCCAATTAGACATAGTTGATATCGCTCCTCTTATTTTTCAGTCTCAGGCTCGGCTAGGAATCCTGGGAGATATTGTTTCTTAATTTACCAGTCTAGGCCACTTTGGTCAAGGGCTCTCATCAAACTATAACGGTATATTGAAAATAGTTGGTGTTAGTCGTCTCATGCTAAGGGTCGAAGCAGAACTAAAGTCAGGGTCAAATCCTGTGCCGTATCAGTTGCAATGCCCACCGCTAAACTCGCTAAACGTGGATACCTACGACTACCAGGGATTCCGGTTAAATTGGAGTACCAACGCAGCCTACGTTTAAATCTGACTGACCCTAATTTATCACGATTATTCACGCCCCCCATATTCCAAGCCATTTCAATCCGTGTCCATAGTAAAACCAGTCAAGCAGATGACAGTAAAAACCTAAATTTCATCAGCTATTTCATTTTATCTACTGGCACAACATATCACATTAGTTTGAGAATCAAACTGTTGGTAACCACTATTCAGTCTATATAGCTACTGCCTGCACTGTGTTTCACCATCAAGGTAGCCACAGCGAAGCCAGTCACGTACAGAGTCCCGTGTCGATGGTGTTAGTCAGCGTTTTGAAGTGCCGTAAAATTATTAGACAGAGAGACTAATAATTTTGAGGTGGTTCTA
>NZ_AZDP01000096.1 GCF_001435525.1 Levilactobacillus koreensis JCM 16448 | reverse complement strand
TTAATAAAAATAATTAATAAGAAAATAATTGATAATATCTAGTTTTCAAAGAACAAATTCCTTGATGCTTTCGCATCAATGGAGAATAGCGGGATCGAACCGCTGACCCCCTGCTTGCAAAGCAGGTGCTCTCCCATCTGAGCTAATTCCCCAAAATGATGACCTTGCGGTCAATGGGCATAAATGGACTCGAACCATCGACCTCACGCTTATCAGGCGTGCGCTCTAAACCAGCTGAGCTATACGCCCAAAATCATTTAGTTAGAGAGGTAAGCCTCTCAAAACTGACCATTGTTTCGACAAAGTATGTGTAGCCTCCGTATATTCCTTAGA
>NZ_AZDP01000095.1 GCF_001435525.1 Levilactobacillus koreensis JCM 16448 | reverse complement strand
GGGTGGTTTTTTGTTTCGCACGCTTTAGCGTGCTCAACTGGGCCTAAAGGCACTAAAAAAACCAGTCACACACCGTGACTGGTTCTTAGTTGGGCTAACTGGGTTCGAACCAGTGCATCACGGGATCAAAACCCGTTGCCTTACCACTTGGCTATAGCCCAATAATAAAAATGGTGGGGAGTGGATTCGAACCACCGAACCCGAAGGAGCGGATTTACAGTCCGCCGCGTTTAGCCAGACTTCGCTACCCCACCAAAATGTGAATCGCCGTAACGAATCAACTTCATTATCATACAAAATTCTGCATAAACCGTCAAGCCTTTTTTAGCAGTTTTTTTATTTTAGGTCAATAATTCTTAGTCTTTGCCGCCATTCGGTCATAAAATCCGTCCCTTGCCACTCATTGATACGCCGATTATGATAGCCCAGTGCTTGGTTATAGTACCAGGTCGACCCAAATTGCTGTGGCGCAAAATGCCGATGAATATGGCCAAACTGCACGATTTCAACCCGATACCGATTCAATAAGTCCCCCAGTCGTGGACTCCCCATCATTGCATTAGCCATGTTCCAAAAGCGGTCATCATCCGTATATCGAATATAATCACGCCGCGGCACAAAATGAGTCATGAATAAAACCCGTTTCTTCGCAATTTGAGCGGCCCGCAACTGCTCTTCGACGACCGTTAAGACGTGATCCATTCTTTGAAGATCACTTAACGGCTGGGTAATACTACTGTCGATCCAAAACGCTCGCTTCCACGCTAAAAAGTTGCGCCCCTGAAGGTTATCCGCAAACTGGTAGTCATACCAGCCATTATTGCCGATTATCCGCCAGTCGGTACCAGCCACGTCTAAATACCTCGCGTGAAGGTAAGTTGGCGCTAACGGCGATTCTAGGGCCGCATACGTCACGTCATGAAGCATGTCATGGTTACCCGCAATAAAGCGGACTTGGGCCGGCGCCAGTTCACGCTGCATCGCCGTCACGTAGGCCAGCGACTGGTCAAAGTGATTGGTAATATCCCCCGCAATCAGATAGATGCCTACATTTTGCTGTCGCAAGTAGCTCGCCTGTTGGGCTAAGACGTCCACCACAGGCTGTTTGTTCACGTCAAAATGCAGATCACTGATCAATGCGACCCTAACCATCGTCAATTCCTCCCTATAATTAATCACAATAAAAAATGCTACTCCGTTTAACCAGAGTAGCACTTTTCGTCTTAAAACGTGATTTATTTGATACCAGCCATCAAGTTCTTGATTGGCTTGACCAGGGCAAACATAATCAGCCCGGCTACGATAGCCACGATAGCGACACCCATAAAGTAGGCCGCTTCGTTTTCTGGCGTGTACAGCTTAACGATTTGTGCGTTAACAGCTTGACCAGCAGCATCGGCTAAGAACCACATACTCATCATCTGTGATTGGAAAGCCTTTGGTGCCAGCTTTGTCGTTACGGACAACCCAATTGGTGAAATCAGTAATTCAGCAATTTCAACAACTGCCCAGCTACCAACTAACCAAAGTGGGCTAACCTTAGCGCTCGTCCCAAATAAGACAACTGGGATAACCATGATCAGGTAAGATGCCCCGGCGAATAACATACCAGTTGCGAACTTAGCTGGCGAACTTGGTTGCTTCTTGCCCCAACGGTTCCACATTGCGGCGAAGAATGGCGTGTAGATCAAGATAAACAGTGGGTTCAACATTTGGTACCAAGATGGCAAAATGTGTACGCCCAAGAAGTGGTTATTCGTCTGGTTAGCAGCGAACAGGGCCAAAACAGATGAACCTTGTTCTTCAATTGCCCAGAAGATCATTGCGGCAATGAAGAGACCTAAGTAAGCCCAAACGTGTTTCCGTTCAGTCGGCGTGACCTTCTTACTTGTCAAGAAGATAACGAAGTAAACGACTGGCGCAGCGATAGCAATCACGGACAGTAAGAGCACGAAGTTGTTTAAGTTCAATGAACCCAAGAGGTACATCAGAACCAATACTAAAGCAAAGGCAACTAAACCAATACCTGAGCGAACGGTCAACTTCTTCATGTCACCAGGTTCCAGCGGATCAGTTGGGTATAAACTGTCCTTGCTCAGGTACTTCTTACCACCGATCCAGTATTGAACCAGTCCTAAGAACATCCCGATAGCGGCTAAGGAGAACCCTAAGTGGAAGTTGTACTTCAGACCTAACCAACCAACGATCAACGGTGCAACCAGGGAACCTAAGTTAATCCCGAATACGAAGATGGTAAAACCGGAATCCCGGCGCGTGTCACCCTCATCGTACAGGCCACCGACCATTTCAGAAACGTTAGGCTTCAATAGCCCAGTCCCCAAGACGATTAAGAGAATGGAGATGAACAGAGCCATCGACCCAGCAGGAACGGACAGCGCAATGTGCCCGAACATGATCAAGACACCACCAATGAAGACCGTCTTTCGACTTCCCCAAACACGGTCACTCATGTATCCCCCAAGAACTGAGGATAAGTAAACCATGGATCCGTAAATGGACATAACGGAAGCGGCAGTTGCTTGGCTAAATCCTAAACCACCCTTAGTGATCGAGTAGTACATGTAGTAGATCAGGATGGCCCGCATGCCGTAGTAACTGAACCGTTCCCACATTTCTGTAAAGAACAGAGTCGATAACCCACGCGGTTGACCGAAGAAGGTTCGATCTTGGCTGGTTGATTCTGGTTTGTTATTCAAAACTATAATACCTCCAGTGCTTTTCTCAAAATGAATATTTTTATCTTTCGCAGTCGCCGGTAGGAATTTCAACGGCGCTGATGTCTCATAGCTCTCTAATAAAACATAGTAGTTATTATACTGCATGAAGTCCTGTTACGCAACGGTTTCCTTAATAAAAGCGTCTCCATTCCCCGGTATCACGCGAAAAAACAATGATGGAATTATTAGCTATCTCATGCAATCTTCTTATTTTTTATTCATTTCGGGGCAACTCACATTATTAATTTTTTTATGAATAATATTAAAAAAGCGATTTAACCTTAACACGGTCAAATCGCATGATTACTTTTTAGGGAGAGGTTGCCAATTCTTGATTCAGCCGAATGAAAGTGATTCTGACAGCTACTTCCGTACTAGTTTAAGCCACAACCGCCTTTTGATCCAACTGATGGCAAGCAAACTTAACCAGTGCTTCCCCATTTAACCAACCATAAATATCGTTAGGAATCTCAACTACGGGTGCAATGGAGCTAATGTGTAGTGCTTCTCCGTCTTGTGGAACGAGTAAAACTAAATCCTGTTCCGCAACTAATTCAGCGGTTACGTCATCGCTGCTAACCGCAGTAAACTTCAATGGTACCTTACGAGTTTCCGCAATCCGCTTTGCTTCCCCTAAAAATAAATGGCCACAGTTTCCTTTGCCAGACACTAACAATACATTCTTCATAATGACATCTCCCGATTTCGTTTTCATTCATTAGTTATAGGATAGCACTTGGTGAGGTATACCACAATAGAAAAAGTGTAAAAATCAATTTTATTTTTATCCTTGTTTACACCGTAAAGTAGGCGTTCTTGTTATCTATACCAATTATTTTAAAATGGCTATACCAATAAATGAGCATTCCGAAAGCGCTGTCATTTTATCATCGGATGAACCCTTAAATATCGATACAATCATGGCTAGCATCTATTTTGGTTGTAATCAACTATCCGCCCCCTGCTCATTTCCGTTCTAAATAAGAAGGCGTTAAAATGGTCATCGCGACTAGTATTCTAGTCTGACTCAGTTCAATTATGAACGTCTCCCCGCTTCATTAGGGTCTACTCACTCCTCAGCGAGGGCAGAGCGACTATAATGTAGTAACACTGTATGTCCCTTAAGGCCTTCAGCCGACATCAGTCTTGTCCTAATTTTGAATGCTGGTTTGCCGATGGCTGATCTGCGGTTATCCGCCCCACTTTCAAAATCAGCTTACGCTTTTTCGAAAGCACAAAAAAAGCCGTTAGTCCCAACGACTAACGACTGCTTTGATGCCGGCTGAGGAATTCGAATCCCCGACCCTCGGTTTACGATACCGATGCTCTACCAGCTGAGCTAAGCCGGCATACTAACTGGCTAACCAGGTTAACCCGACTCCGGCAGGCGGGCTCGAACCGTCGACAACCTGATTAACAGTCAGGTGCTCTACC
>NZ_AZDP01000094.1 GCF_001435525.1 Levilactobacillus koreensis JCM 16448 | reverse complement strand
GAAGCAACCAAGCTAAGGTTCTAAGAGGCATCGCCAATAAGGGCTACAACGCGACCAAACAAATCTACTATTATGGCTTCAAATTGCATGCCGTAATGACTAATCAAGGATACTTTGTGAACTGGGAACTAACGCCAGCTTCCGTTGATGACCGTAAGCCTGTCGAAGAACTACTACTTGAAACTCCAGCTGAAGAAGTGTTGGCGGACGGCGGATACTTAAGCCGACCGGAACAACAAAAGCTTAAGAACTACCATATTCATCTCTGGTTTCCTTTGCGGAAGAACATGTTGGGCAATAAGCAAGTCAATTCCGCACTGCTTAAAAATCAACGACGACATATCGAAACTGGTTTTGAAAATCTTAATAAGGTTGGACACTTTGAACATCCAGGAACCCTTACACTACGCGGATTAGAAAGCCGACTAAATGCTTTGTTTCTCTGGAATGCACTTAAGGTCCACGACCAGTTGACCCATGGACGGAGTGGCCTCAAAGTTAGCGATGATTGGGGATAAACATAAATGTTACAAGACTAGCACTACGCGT
>NZ_AZDP01000093.1 GCF_001435525.1 Levilactobacillus koreensis JCM 16448 | reverse complement strand
TTGGACCGAAAACGCTAAATCTCCAGGTATTCCGACTGTTGTCGTGGTAAAGCACAATCAGAGCCGGAGGAGGACAGGGGTGCAGCCAGCCGTGGAGGTGCTGTTGGCTGGCGATTCATTAGCCAGCTTACAGCACGGGCGACTTTGGAGACATGCGGTCTTCGTGGCTTCAAAGCGAGCGAGAAGACTGGTGTTTTTCCAGTCTGAAGC
>NZ_AZDP01000019.1 GCF_001435525.1 Levilactobacillus koreensis JCM 16448 | reverse complement strand
TTCAAGTTGTGTTCGCACCGCTCCAGCCCATATCTGCCGGCCGGTAAGGCGAAGGGACTACCAAGTTGCCTAGTTTTTGGACCGACGTTGTTGCTAGAGCAGGCAGAACTGGTATTTTGGAACTTTCAACCTTTCGTTATTTCCCTAAACAAAACTGACTAAACAACTGGTCGAGCAGTTCGTCTTGGTAACTGTCGCCGGTGATTTCACCGAGCAGGTCCCAGGCGCGTGTCATGTCGATCTGAACTAAGTCAACCGGCATCCCCGCGGCAATCCCACTCTGAACGTCCGTCAAGGCATCGCTGGCTTGATGGAGCAGGCCAATGTGCCGGGCGTTCGTGACCATCACGTTGTTTTGATTGGACTCGATCCCTTCATCAAAGAACAGGTGTGCAATGGTGCCTTCCAGCTGATCCATCCCCGTACTCTGCAGAATCGACGTTTCAATGATCGGGCTATCCCCGGCAGCGGCCT
Source organism: Levilactobacillus koreensis JCM 16448 (assembly GCF_001435525.1). Classification (GTDB taxonomy): domain Bacteria; phylum Bacillota; class Bacilli; order Lactobacillales; family Lactobacillaceae; genus Levilactobacillus; species Levilactobacillus koreensis. The sequence goes on along the minus strand of NZ_AZDP01000019.1, from coordinate 39,551 downwards.
TCACCGCGTCCAGATCTAGCTTCATTGGCAGGTCCGTCTTGTTCAAAATGAGGATTCGTTGCGTGTCGGCCGTGGCCTTCAGTAACGCCTCGTCTTCAGCGGTCAACGCTTCACTGGCGTTCAAGACCAACATCACCAGATCGGCGGTGTTGATGGCCTTGCGCGAGCGCTCGACCCCAATCTTTTCGACCTTATCCGTGGTATCACGAATACCGGCCGTGTCGATCAGCTTTAGCGGAACCCCCTTGACGTTTACGTATTCCTCGATCACGTCACGAGTGGTTCCAGCAACGTCGGTCACAATGGCCTTGTCTTCGTGCAACAGGTGGTTGAGCAGGCTGCTCTTCCCCACGTTTGGCCGACCAACGATGGCGGTCGCAAGGCCTTCACGCAAGACCTTTCCTTGCTTGGCGGTCGCAAGGAGCGCTTTGATCTGCTTTTGGACCTCTTGGGCCTTCTCCAGCAACATCTTGGTCGTCATCGTTTCCACGTCGTCGTACTCTGGGTAGTCGATGTTGACTTCCACTTGGGCCAGCGCATCCAAGATGTCTTGCCGCAAGTTTCTGATCAAATGAGACAGATTGCCGTCTAATTGGTCTAAGGCGACCTTCATGGACTTATCCGTCTTCGCCCGAATCAGATCCATCACGGATTCCGCTTGGGTCAAATCGATTCGACCGTTGAGGAAGGCCCGCTTCGTGTACTCGCCGGGTTCGGCCAACCGCGCACCATAGCTCAAGCACAGCTGTAAGATCCGGTTCGTCGCCACGATACCACCGTGACAGTTGATTTCGATAATGTCTTCTTTGGTATACGTCTTCGGTGCCCGCATAACCGTCACCATGACCTCATCGACCTCTTCGCCGTTCTCTGGATCGATAATGTGGCCGTAGTGAATCGTGTGGGTGGCCACTTTGGTCAAGTCAGCCCCCTTAAACAGCTTTTCTGCAACGTCAAAGACCTCTTCACCACTCAACCGAATGATGGAAATACCCCCCTCACCAGGTGGGGTCGAAATTGCCGCAATCGTATCAAATTCTGTGGTCGTGACTGCCATGAGCCATCCTCCTTGTTCTTCTCAATGTTGGTTCTTACGTCAAGTCTAGCCGTAGTCTGGCCCCCGCACCCAAATCAGGTGTCAACAGGCCTGGTGTATCATTTAACGCCATAAAAAAAAGCACCTACTCCACGCCACCTAACTGTGCGCGGATAAAGTACTTTCACTACTTTATCATAAACTTGATAAGAATGATTGTCTTCACTATAAGGGCAATCGGTCGTTTTGTCAAACGGAAACTATGAAGGTTCGATCACAACGGCACGGTGCGGCTCTTTGCCGGCCGAGTACGTCGTCACGTGGCGGTTCTTCGCCAGGACCGCGTGAATCTGCTTGCGCTCAAATGATGGCATCGGGTCCAAATAGATTGGCTTCCCGGTAGCCACGACTTCCCGTGCGGTACTCTCTGCCAAGCGAACCAACGTGGCCGCCCGGCGTTCCCGGTAACCCGCCACGTCCAATTCTAAGTCGACGTGGGCAGCGCCGTGATGGTTCAAGAAGAGTTGGCCCAGACTCTGTAAAGCATTGATTGTCCGACCGTGTTTCCCGATCAGCAGTCCTTCCTTATCCGTGGTAAATTCCAGCCGGACTTGTCGGTGGGCCGTGTTTTCAACGTCTAACGTCGCGTCAATGCCCAGTTGTTCGACGATGTTTGCCAGGTAATCCTGAACGGCTTCGACGGCCGCCTCACGTTGCTCACGGCGTTCCTCAGGGGTCACCGTTGGGTCGACTGGTTGGTCAACTGCTGGCTTGGCTGCCACCGGTGCGGGTTGGACTGCTACTCGGCGCGTCGGTTTGGCGGTAGCGCTGCTCTTCGCCGCAGCAACTGGCTTCTTTGCCGCTTCACTGGCTGCCGCAACGGGTTTTAAGACCACGTCGACCATTGCATCTCGCCGACCGATGCCAAACAACCCCTTACGTGGCGCCGTGACCACCTTCGTAATCACCTGGTCACGACGGCTGTTCAATGCGGCTAGTCCCGCTTCGATCGCCGCTGCTTCCGTTTTCCCCGTAAAGATCGTCATCGTTTATTCCTCCCGTGTCTATTCGCTAAATTTTAGTATACCATAACGGTTGCCAGGCACTGCGCAATCCGGCCAAAAATGCAGAAATCTCCGCCGATAGTTTTGTTAGAAAATCAGAATCAAAATTTAATGATAACTCTTAAAAATCCCTTAAGACCAAGGATTTCATCCCCCAATTTGGTCGAAAATTTCGTTAGTAACAATGAGGACGGCCACTACAACCGGAAAAGTCATTTTGATTTTAGTAAAGTAAGTAGCAGCCAGGTAAGAAGGTGCTGTTAGCTGGCAAAATCCCTGGCATCCGGAATGTGGCCAACTTCTGCCAGAACTCGTTCTTTGACAACAAAAAAGCCGCTCGGAGATAACCGAACGGCGAGAAATGCATTTTTTAGCTGTTATTTACGTTTACTTTGCTTAGCACGCCGCATTGCTTTTTTCACAATCCGTTCGTGTTCGGCTTTGGCCTTTTCCTTCTGGTCGCGTTCCGCTTGGATCTTCCACGGATTTTGAATCAGCAAGGTCTGACCAACTTGGAAGACGTAAGAAACCGTCCAGTACAACGACAGTGACGAGGCAACGTTCATGGCAGTGAAGAAGACCACCACGGGCATCCCGACGATCATCATCGTGTTCATGGAGTTAGACTCTGGAGCGGACTTCGTCGTTAACCACGAACTCAGGAACGTGGCTAAGGCCGCCAGAATTGGCAAAACGAAGTACGGGTCCTTGTGACCAAGTTGCAGCCACAAGAACGTCCCAGACCGCAGAACGGCTGTCCGCCAGATGGCTTGGTACAATGCCCAGATGATCGGCAATTGAACCAAGGCTGGTAAACACCCCATCATTGGATTGATGCCGGCTTCAGAGTACAACTTTTGCTGTTCCGACTGAAGCTTGGCCATCGTTTCTCTGTCTTTAGACGAATATTTTTTCTGTAATGCTTTTAATTGGGGTTGAACCTCTTGGGTCTTCCGCATGCTGCGCGTTTGGAAGATCATCAGTGGTAGCAGGATGATCCGGATGATAATCGTAAAGATAATAATCCCGATCCCATAACTATTCCCGAAGAAATGAGCCAACCAGATAATCGCCCGCGAGAAGTTCAGAACGATCAGGCCGTCCCAGATCCCGGTACTTTGATTGGTGATTGGCTTATTGCTACAAGCGGAAAGGATGAACACTAAACCCACAATGCCCAGCATCAGTAGGGTGCGTTTGTACTTTTTCACGTTTTTCACGTTTATTCCTCGCTATAGCTGGAATCCAGCAGTTTGGCCAGCTTCAAGACGTGCACTAGGCTGCGTTTCGCATCGGGCATGGCAATACCGTCCGCACGTGGCCGAGCAATGACGAGAAAGTCTACATCTTGTTTCAGATAAGGCTTCAACTCGAGCAAGCTCTGCCGAATGCGGCGCTTCACCCAGTTACGGTGAACGGCGTTACCAATCTTTTTCCCAACCGAAATACCAACCCGAAAGTGCGGCTGATCTGGTTTTTCCATTGAATACACCACGAATTGCCGATTAGCGACTGAATTCCTGGTTTCAAAGACCTGCTGAAATTCCGCTTCTTTCTTAATGCGGTAAGATTTTCGCATGGTGCATCTCCAAAATTCTCAACTATTTTTCAGTCCGCGGGGAATTGGTGTCCCAGTCACTCCGCAGATAAAATAAAAAGACCACTGAACCATCAGCGGCCTATGCAGACAATACTTTACGTCCCTTTTGACGGCGACGTGCTAATACTTGACGGCCATTGCTAGTGCTCATGCGCTTGCGGAAGCCGTGGACACGTGAACGGTGACGTTTCTTTGGTTGGAAAGTACGTTTCATGGTAAGTTCTCCTCTCTTAACGATGACTATTTATTTTTCATCTGACGGTGCCAGACAAATACTAAATGCATTTCCTGAATATACTATCATAAAAAACGTCAAATTGAAACAGCAACTTTAAATTTCCAAGAAAAACTTGTCCCCGGATAAATTTGTTTCATGCACTTAGCCTGTGGATAACTCGAAGATTTCAAAAAAGTTATCAGCGACTTGCCAACTGGGTTATCCACTGTTCCACAGGATGTTTATTTCTAAATTTAAAGCTTTGTTAATTCTGTGGATAACTCGTGAAACACTTGATACTATCGCATTTGCGATCCACCACGTCCTGTGCATAACTAGTTTGTTCAAAAGTTATCCACTGTTTCCAACTACTCTGTGGATAACTCTTTCCACTTCCTGTGAAACAATTATGCACACCTCACAATAGCCTGTGGAAAACTTTTTTTCTTCATGCTACACTGAGTGTACGTTTTCTTTTTGGGGGGCATACTCCCAATGGATAAATGAGTTTTTAAACTAAAAATAGGGGGATACCTCAGTGCCAGAAATGTCAGATTTGTGGGCTGGCATCCAAAAGTTGTTTGAGGCCAACTATGCACCAACGACCTATACAACTTGGATCAAGACAGCCAAGCCGATTTCTTTAATCGGCAACAAATTAACTTTGGAACTTCCGTCACCCCTGCATCGTGATTACTGGGACCACCAACATTTGGACCAGCAATTGGTAGAATACGCATACCAAACCACTCACGAAGATATTCAACCCGTTCTCATTTTAGAGGGGGAGCGTCAGCAACAAGCCACGCTCAAAGCCAAGATCGGCACCCCAGACGCCGCAGCTACAGCTGAACCGACGCCTACTTTTATGAAGGAAACGGCCTTGAATCCCCGCTACACGTTTGATACTTTCGTCATCGGAAAAGGCAACCAAATGGCCCACGCTGCGGCCTTAGTTGTCTCCGAAGAACCTGGTGAGATGTACAATCCACTCTTCTTCTATGGTGGCGTTGGTCTGGGCAAAACCCACTTGATGCACGCGATCGGCAATAAAATGCTTGAAGATCACCCGGACACCAAGATCAAATACGTCACTAGCGAGGCCTTCACGAATGACTTTATCAATGCGATTCAAACGCGGACGCAGGAGCAGTTCCGTCAGGAGTACCGTAACGTTGATCTGCTGCTGGTCGATGATATTCAATTCTTCGCTAATAAGGAAGGAACCCAAGAAGAGTTCTTCCATACATTTAATGCCCTCTACGCCGACAATAAACAAATCGTGCTGACGTCTGATCGGCTACCAAATGAGATTCCTAAGCTACAAGACCGCTTAGTCTCGCGGTTTGCTTGGGGTCTTTCGGTCGATATCACGCCGCCAGACCTGGAGACGCGTATCGCCATTCTTAGAAACAAGGCCGACGCCGACCAAATCGACATCCCCGACGACACGCTAAGCTACATCGCCGGGCAGATCGACTCTAACGTTCGTGAGCTTGAAGGGGCCTTGGCCCGCGTTCAGGCTTACCATCAGTTGATGCATCAGCCGATCACGACCGATCTCGCCGCCGAGGCCCTTAAGAGTCTAAACCTCGTTAACGCTAGTGATACCATCACGATTCCGGTGATTCAAAACCGGGTTGCCGACTACTTTCACGTGTCGCTAAAGGACCTCAAAGGAAAGAAACGCAAAAAAATGATCGTGATGCCCCGGCAAATCGCCATGTACCTTTCACGTGAGCTGACGGAAGCGTCACTCCCACGTATCGGGAACGAGTTTGGCGGTAAAGACCATACCACCGTCATTCACGCCTACGACAAAATCGCTGCCTCGCTCAAGACCGACCCCGAACTCCAAAAGGATATCGAGAACCTTCGCGACGAGCTCCAGCGTTAAACAAAGAATCGTCCGGGTCTCGAAGTCAAAAACGAGACGGGCTCGCGGCGATCTTTTTGTGACTAACTGGCGTATGATGAAATTAGGTTGGTCCCCGCAAGCATGAGCCGGCAGCTCCAGTTAGAAAAATGGGGTATGTGGATAAAACCAAAAAAGGTCAAAAGTTTTCCACAAGTTATCCACAGGTGGAAAAGCTAGTAACACAAGGCATTCTTTGAAGTTATCCACAGAATGCACCGCTCTACTACGGCTACTGTCTTTTTCTTTTAATTAAGTAAATAACGCACCACACAAAGGAGTGTTCATCTATGAAATTCACCATCAACCGGGCAGCGTTCATCAAAGAACTGAACAATGTCTCCCGGGCCATCTCATCGAAAACGACCATCCCCATATTGACGGGATTGAAAATCGTTGCCAGTGACGCGGGCCTACTACTAACCGGATCTAACGCCGACATTTCAATTGAAACGTTGATCAAAGCGGACGACCCAGACATTGGCTTGTCCATCGACGAACCTGGTTCAATCGTCTTAACCGCTCGTTTCTTCGGCGAAATCGTTAAGAAATTACCTGAAAACGAACTGACGGTAACGGTCAAAGATGGTTTCCAAACCGAAATCACTTCTGGGGCAGCTTCCTTCAACATCAACGGTCAGGACGCCAACAACTATCCCCATTTACCAGAAATTGATGCCGCGGATTCCGTAGTTCTTTCCGGCGCAGTCTTTAAAGAATTGATCAGCCAAACGGTTATTGCCGTTTCCAACCAAGAAAGTCGCCCAATCTTGACCGGGGTCCACTTTGTGTTGGCCGACAACAAGTTCTTGGCAGTCGCCACGGACAGTCACCGGTTGAGCCAACGGCAAATTGAACTACCAACGCCAAGCAACGCTACGTTCGATGTCATTATTCCCGGAAAGAGTTTGACTGAACTGTCCCGGATGATCGGCGACGACGATAGCGACGTGAAGATGCAATTCTCCGAAAACCAAGTTCTCTTCTTGCTCGGCGACACGTCATTCTACTCACGCTTACTGGAAGGGAACTATCCGGACACGTCCCGGCTGATCCCAAAGGAAGCCTCCACGACCGTTGAATTCGAAGCACCAGAGTTACTGGCCGCCGTTGAACGGGCCTCACTGTTGTCTCACGAATCCCGAAACAACGTGGTTAAACTGACATTGACGCCGGCGGATAACCAGGTCACCATCTTCAGTAACTCGCCCGATGTTGGGAACGTTGAAGAAGACTTGGCGCCCAAGGATCTGACCGGGGATGACCTCGAAATCTCGTTCAACCCCGACTACATGAAGGATGCGCTGCGGTCATTCGGTCAAGCGACGATTCGCGTGGCCTTTACCTCCGCATTGCGGCCCTTCACCTTGGTCCCAACGGAAGACACGAGCAACTTTATCCAATTGATCACGCCAGTCCGGACGTTCTAGGCTGGATTTTACTGAAATTAACGACGCCGCTCACGGTATTTGCGTGGGGGCGTTTTTTTTGCGGCAAAATGAAGGAGTTGGCTGTGGATAACGTTACCGGAACCAGGATTGATGATGTGGCACCGTAAGTCGTTGCCCGTTAACCGAATTGTGGACACCACGTTGCGTCATTTTTTGATGGAGGCTGGTTGATCGTCACTTTTGAAAATGTTTATTCAAAACGTAAACACGGGCCTGGGGCAAAAGTCCCAGACCCATGTTGCGCTCCGAACGTATATGGTCGAAACGTGTGACAAAAGGCAGTCAACGCTGCTTAACCCCGATAGACCAACAATCAAGAATCAGGATTTTTCGTCTAGCTCATTGACTAGCCGCTTTCTGACCCACTCTCAACCAAGGCAACTCAAATAAAATGTTAAAACCCACGGTCTTCATTTACCTCAGTACTCGTGAAACCCGTGTGAAATTTGGGTCCAAAATCGTTACTTGCGTGCGCACATGGCAACCATTTTTCAAGGAAATCCGGTGGTTGGTGATTTTACGGCCAAAAATAGCCGTTTTTCGCCAGAATGCCGCTCATTTTAATTCTGAGCAAATTTACAGCATTTTTACCAAAAATATCAAGAAGGGGTCAAATTGGCTGAGAGCGCAAAAATAAGGTAGCTAGTCTGTACCTTTGGCGTAAAAAGCGGTATAATATAAGAGAAGAAAATTAAGGGGTGAAATTGTGAAAAAAGAAGTTTTCATTGACACGCCCTACATCACTTTGGGCCAGATGCTCAAGGAAGAATCCGTTATCAGTACTGGCGGTCAAGCCAAGTGGTATTTGCGGGAAAACACCGTGAACGTCAACGATGAACCAGACGATCGACGGGGTCGTAAGCTGTATCCAGATGATACGGTCGATGTTCCTGATGCAGGCTCGTTTGTTATACGCTCAAAGCAGGGTGAATAATGTATTTGCAAGAGTTGCAGCTGCAGCATTTTCGTAACTACCAAGATGCCGATCTTCAATTAGGTCAAGGCATCAACGTCTTATTGGGTGAAAATGCGCAGGGCAAGACCAATTTATTAGAGGCAATCTACGTGCTGGCGTTAACCCGCAGTCACCGAACCGCCAATGACCATGATTTAGTCAATTGGCAGGCCAAAACAGCCAAGGTGAGTGGCCGCGTGGTTAAATCTGCCGGCACGGTGCCGTTAGAGCTCACTTTTTCGCGGCAGGGGAAACGGGCCAAGGTCAATCATTTGGAGCAGGCACGGCTTTCCCAATACGTGGGGCAGTTGAACGTGATTTTGTTTGCGCCAGAAGATCTGGCCATCGTCAAAGGTGCCCCCGCTGTCCGGCGACGTTTTATGGACATGGAGTTTGGACAGATGAATCCGCGTTACCTTTACAACCTCAGTCAGTACCGCACCTTGTTGAAGCAACGGAACCACTACTTGAAGGACTTACAACACAAGCAGAAAAAGGACCTTCTTTTTTTGTCTGTGCTGTCCGATCAGCTGGCGGCTTACGGTGCGGAGATCATCATGGCGCGGCTGACGATGTTACGTAAGCTCGAGCACTGGGCCCAGACGATTCACGCCGAGATTTCACAGCAACGTGAAGAGCTGACGTTCCATTACGCGACCCAGGTTCCTGACGATCAATTGACGGACGCCAAGACCATCTGTGACGCGTTAACGGCGCTCTACAATAAGCAGCGCGACAAGGAGCTCTATCAGGGGACGACTCTGGTTGGTCCGCACCGCGACGACCTGCATTTTCAGGTCAACGGCAAGAATGTGCAGACGTTTGGGTCGCAGGGCCAGCAACGGACCACGGCGTTAAGCGTCAAGCTTGCTGAGATTGATCTGATGAAAGAAGAGACCGGTGAATATCCGGTCTTATTACTTGATGACGTGCTTTCTGAACTGGATGATGCCCGCCAGACGCATTTGCTGACGGCGATTCAGGATAAAGTACAAACGTTTATTACCACCACCAGCTTGAGTGGGATTACCCGCCAGCTGATTAAGGACCCAACCATTTTTCACGTTGAAAACGGGGCCGTGGTGGCCGATGAATCGCCTGCAACGGGTGATTCGGCAACAAAGGAGGATTAGGCAGTGGCTGATTACGAACACGAAACCAAAGCAGAACAAGCCCGGGAATACGATGCCAGCCAAATTCAAGTCTTGGAAGGCTTGGAAGCGGTCCGGAAGCGTCCGGGGATGTACATTGGCTCGACCAGCGCCCAAGGCCTGCACCATTTGGTCTGGGAAATTGTCGATAACGGGATCGATGAAGCCTTAGCGGGCTTTGCCGACGTTATTCACGTGACGGTCGAAAAGGATAACAGTGTCACCGTCACCGATAACGGGCGGGGGATTCCTGTGGATATTCAGAAGAAGACGGGGAAACCCGCTTTGGAAACGGTCTACACGATCCTGCATGCCGGTGGTAAATTTGGCGGTGGCGGATACAAGGTCTCCGGTGGTCTTCATGGGGTGGGGGCGTCCGTCGTCAACGCCCTGTCGACCCACTTGGAAGTTCAAGTCATCCGGGGTGGTAAGCGTTACGCCATTGCCTTTGACCACGGTCATGTCAAGACGCCAATGTACGTGGCCGAAGAGGGCCTTGACCCAGAACGGCACGGGACCATCGTGCACTTCTTGCCGGATCCAGATATCTTCCGGGAAACGACGACGTTTGATATTAAGACGTTGACGACCCGGATCCGTGAGCTGGCATTCTTGAACAAGGGCCTGCGCATCACGATTCGTGATGAACGGCCGGAAAAGCCAACGGAAGATGACTTCCTGTATGAAGGTGGGATTCGCCACTACGTTGACTACTTAAACGAAAATAAAACGACACTGTTCGAACCACCGATCTACGTTGAAGGCCAAGAAAATGGCATCACTGTTGAAGTGGCCCTGCAGTATACCGATGATTATCATAACAACCTATTGACCTTTACCAACAACATCCATACCTACGAAGGTGGGACGCATGAGGAAGGGTTCAAACGGGCTTTGACGCGGGTCGTGAACGACTATGCGCGGCAAAACAAGCTGATGAAGGATAACGAACCTAACCTGACCGGGGATGACGTTCGTGAAGGGTTAACGGCGGTCGTTTCCGTCAAGCACCCGGACCCTCAATTTGAAGGTCAAACCAAGACCAAGTTAGGGAACTCCGATGCCCGGACGGCCGTGGATCATACGTTTGCCGACCACTTCATGCGTTATCTGATGGAGCACCCCGATATTGCTCGCAAGGTTGTGGACAAGGGGACGTTGGCTTCTAAAGCGCGGGTCGCTGCCAAGCGAGCACGGGAAGTCACGCGGAAGAAGAGTGGCCTTGAAATCAGTAACCTCCCTGGGAAGTTAGCCGATAACACGTCTAAGGACCCCGCAATCTCCGAATTGTTCATTGTCGAAGGGGATTCCGCCGGTGGGTCGGCTAAGCAAGGCCGGTCACGGTTGACGCAAGCCATCCTGCCGATTCGGGGGAAAATCTTAAACGTGGAAAAGGCCTCAATGGACCGGATCTTAGCCAATGAAGAAATCCGTTCGATGTTTACGGCCATGGGAACCGGGTTTGGTGACGATTTCGACGTTGCCAAGGCCAACTACCATAAGCTGATCATTATGACCGATGCCGATGTCGATGGTGCCCACATTCGGACACTGTTATTGACACTGATCTACCGTTACATGCGGCCATTACTGGATGCCGGGTTCGTTTACATTGCCTGCCCACCACTCTACCGGGTTCGCCAAGGGAAATTCCAACGTTACTTGGATTCCGATGACGAGTTGAAAGAATTGTTGGGTAAGCTATCGCCGGCACCTAAGCCCCAGATTCAACGGTACAAAGGGTTAGGAGAAATGGACGCGGAACAACTCTGGGAAACGACCATGGATCCTGAAAACCGGCGGCTCTTACGGGTCGACGCACAAGACGCCATCAATGCCGATCAAGTCTTCAGCATGTTGATGGGTGATAAAGTTGCGCCCCGTCGGCAGTTTATCGAGGATAACGCGACCTTTGCTGACCTTGATGTTTAACGTGTAACGGGAAGAACGGAGGGTAAAAAATTTGGCTGATCAAGATTATTTAAGTCGAATCACCGACGTTGACCTTTCACAAACGATGCGCACATCCTTCCTGGATTACGCGATGAGTGTGATTGTTCAGCGGGCGTTACCGGACGTGCGGGATGGTTTGAAGCCAGTCCACCGCCGGATTTTGTACGATATGCATGAACTCGGGATCACCCCCGACAAGCCATTCCGGAAATCAGCCAGAGTGGTTGGGGATGTCTTGGGTAAGTACCATCCACATGGGGATTCCGCCGTATACGAATCCATGGTGCGGATGGCGCAAGACTTCTCGTACCGCTACATGTTAGTGGATGGTCACGGGAACTTCGGCTCCGTCGATGGTGACGGTGCCGCTGCCATGCGGTATACCGAAGCACGCCTGAGCAAAGTTGCGATGGAAATGCTGCGGGATATCAACAAGGACACGATTGATTTTCAAGATAACTATGATGGGTCCGAAAGAGAACCCGTTGTCTTGCCATCACGGTTCCCGAACCTGTTAGTTAACGGGGCTTCCGGGATCGCCGTGGGGATGGCAACGAACATTCCGCCGCATAACCTGACGGAAGTGATCAGTGCTCTGCACATTTTGATGAAGAACCCCGATGCCAGCTTAGCCGATTTGATGGAGGCTGTGCCGGGTCCCGATTTTCCTACTGGGGGGATCGTGATGGGTAAGGCCGCTATTCGGCGGGCTTACGAAACCGGTAAGGGCACCATTACCTTGCGGGCAAAGGTCGACATCGAAGAAGAAAAGAACGGGAAGCAACGCATTGTGGCCACGGAAATTCCATACATGGTCAACAAGGCGAAATTGATCGAACGGATCGCCGAACTGGCCCGGGACAAACGAATCGAAGGCATCACCGATGTTAACGATGAGTCTGACCGGACAGGGATGCGGATTGTGGTCGATGTTCGTCGCGATGCGAGTGCCGAAGTTATTTTAAATAACTTATACAAGATGACCTTGCTGCAGACCTCATTTGGGATCAACATGCTGGCCATCGTAAACGGCGCGCCAAAAGTGTTGGGCTTGAAGCCAATTCTGCAGTACTACCTGGAATTCCAGATGGAAGTTATCCGTCGGCGGACCGCATTTGAACTGAAGAAGGCCGAAGCCCGGGCCCACATCCTGGAAGGGTTGCGGATCGCGCTGGACCACATTGACGCTATCATCACCATTATTCGGCAGTCCGAGACCGCTGAAGTGGCGAAGAACGAGTTGATGACGCGTTACAGTCTGTCAGACAAACAATCACAAGCCATCTTGGACATGCGGTTAGTTCGTCTGACCGGTTTGGAACGCGAAAAGGTTGAAAAGGAATACAACGATGTCATGACGAACATCAAGGATTACAAGGAGATCTTGGCATCCAAGGAACGTCAACAAGACATCATCTACCAAGAACTTTTGGAAATCCAAAACAAGTTTGGCGACAAGCGGCGGACCGAATTGATGGTCGGCGAAGTGCTGAGCTTGGAAGACGAAGACTTGATCGCTGAAGAAGACGTCGTGGTCTCTTTGACGCACAACGGCTACATTAAGCGCTTGCCAACGTCTGAGTTCAAGGCGCAGAACCGTGGGGGTAAAGGGGTTCAAGGCATGGGCGTGCACGATGATGATTTCATCGAACACCTCGTGGCGACCTCGACTCACGATATGTTGCTGTTCTTCACCAACACCGGGAAAGTTTACCGGATGAAGGGCTACGAGATTCCTGAATACGGTCGAACGGCCAAGGGGATTCCAGTGATCAACTTGCTGGGGATCAACAACAACGAGCACGTTCAGGCCGTCATCAATGTGGCTAATCCGGGCGAGAACGCCAACCGGGACCTATTCTTCACCACGGTCCAAGGGACGGTCAAACGGACGCCAGTCGATGAATTTGCCAACATTCGGAGTAATGGTCTGAAGGCCATCAACCTGAAGGAAGACGATGAGCTGATCGACGTGGACATTATCAATGCCCAAGCGAACATGATCATCGGGACTCACCTAGGCTATGCCGTCAGCTTTGCGGCCGAAGACGTACGCTCAATGGGTCGTTCCGCAACCGGGGTCCGCGGGATTCGGCTACGTGAAGGCGACTACGTCATTGGCGCTAGTGTCCTCAAGCCGGACAGTCACGTGTTTGTCATTTCCGAAAAGGGTTATGGGAAGCAAACGGCTGCCAGCGAGTACCCAATCAAGGGTCGTGGCGGTAAAGGGATCAAGACCGTCAATGTGAGTGAGAAGAACGGGCCTTTGGCTGGTTTGACTACGCTCGATGGCGACGAAGACATTATGTTGGTCACCAACAAGGGTGTCATGATTCGCTTTAGCGGCGCCGACGTTTCCGAGACCGGGCGGGCAACCTTAGGGGTCCACTTGATTCGGTTGAACGACGATACCGCCGTAGCGACGATGGCCAAGGTGGCGAAGGAAGACGAGACAGACGATGAGACCGCACCGGCTGACGGGGATGCCCCGGTAGCTAGCGACGATGCCACCGCTGAATCGGCTCCAGTCGTCCCAGACGATACCGATGTTACTAGTGATAGTGACGACGATAACGCCGAAGATTAACAGATAATGTGTGAGACGGGTGACTACCAGTGATGGTGGCGCCCGTTTTTTTGTTGATCGGAGGATTGTAAGCTGAGTTAAGCCGCTTGCATGAAGAAACTAATATTAATTTAATTGTAAATGGTTTATCCCGTTTACTTGAATGGCTAACTCTGCTATCTTAGGGATTAACTAACAATCAGGGGACAGCAGGGGGTAAATCAGCGTGACAAATGCAGAGTTTTCAGCAATGGTGAGTTGCTTGGGACATCATTTACAGCACGAGCGGCAACAACGGGGACTTAGTCTGGCCGAATTGGCAACGGGCTTGTGTCCAGTCGACCAGTTACAGGCGATTGAGGCCGGCCAGACGATCCCGGCACCTGAGTTGCTGACGGGCCTCTGTCGGCGTTTAAAATTGCCTCTGCATCAACTGACCCAGACTGGATACGTCATGCGCCGTCAGCTGGCCTTTAGCCGCCGGGTGGAGACGTTGGTGCGGCGCCAGCAACCCGTCAAGCTGGTCACGTACCTGAACAACCGCGACCGGTTAGCCACGTTACGGACGGACCGGGATCTGCAGGCCTACTATTACTACTACGGGTGCAGTGTATTTCAGGCGACTGGGGATGCGGTGCGCGCGAGTCAACAGTTTCAAACGGCCTTGGCGTTGATGACACCACAGCGACCACACCGGTATCAGTCCCTGGAACTGGTCACGCTGGCGACGCAAAATTACGTCGAAGCACAGGCTGGTCGTTCAGATGATGCGGGATTCGCGTTGGCAGTGAAAATGATTCGGGAGGACCGGGTACTGGATAGCCACGATGCACTGGGAACCATTTATTATCTGTACGCGGCCACGCTATTTCGGCGAGGAGAAGCCACTATGGCCGGTCAGATCCTGCAAGAAGGGGTCGCTTGGGCGGTCCAACACCAGACCTCAGCACGGCTGGTGGATGATTTTATTCTACTGGCAACCTACGCTGAGGCTGTTCAAACGGTGTCCGTCTGAAATTAATTAAAAAAGTTGCGGCAATAAAAAATATTCGCGGCCGTTTTGCGGAGTTAACTATATAGCGTAGGCAATAACCCGTCGGTCGGCCCCGATTTGCTTAAGTTTTAGATATATGCTATACTACTAGCTTGTGAGTATCTGGCTTACGCTAGTGTCTCTCCTTGCTTCCGCATTGCAGCGGGGGCCTGAAGTCCATAAGGAGGTGTAACATTCATGGAAACTACTAAATACGAAATCACCTACATCATTCGTCCAGACCTTGACGATGCCGCTAAGACCGCACTGGTTGAACGCTTCGACAAGTTACTGACTGACAACGGTGCAGAAATGATCAACTCGAAAGACTGGTCAAAGCGTCGATTCGCATACGAAATTGGTGGCTTTAACGAAGGTATCTACCACGTTATCACGGTAAATGCTTCTGATGATGCTGCTTTAAACGAATTCGACCGTTTAGCTAAGATCAACGACAGCATCTTACGTCACATGATCGTTAAGCGCGAAGACTAATTTAAATTTAATTTTGAGAGGAGTTATTCAGCAATGATCAACCGAGTAGTACTTACTGGCCGACTGACACGGGATGTTGACTTACGCTACACCCAAGGCGGTGCTGCTGTTGCCACATTTACGCTGGCCGTTGATCGGCGGTTTACCAACAAAACTGGTGAACGAGAAGCTGATTTCGTGAGTTGCGTCATCTGGCGCAAGTCTGCGGAAAACTTTGCGAACTTCTTCCACAAGGGTTCCCTTGTCGGAATCGAAGGCCGCATCCAGACCCGGAATTACGAAAATCAACAAGGCCAACGTGTTTACGTGACCGAAGTTGTTGTCGAGGACTTTTCATTCCTCGAACCACGTTCTCGCAACGCGAACAACAATGAGGGCGGTAACTACAATGGCGGCTCCATGAATAATAATGCTCCTCAAGGTCAGAATCAGAATGCCAATCCATTTACGAGTGGCAACCCGACGGCAACCCCGTCAGCGCCTACGCAAAACACGAATCCTAATCCGGCCGGCAACCAAGGAAACGCTGGGAACAATAACTCAGCCGATCCATTTGCCAATACTGGTGATTCAATTGACATTTCCGATGATGATTTACCGTTCTAATTTCTAAATCACGAGGAGGGAAATATCCTATGGCAGGACAACGTCGTGGCGGCCGTCGCCGTCGTAAGGTTGACTTTATTGCAGCCAACCACATCGAATACATTGATTACAAAGACACTGACTTATTACGTCGGTTTATCTCCGAACGAGGCAAGATCTTACCTCGTCGGGTTACTGGCACGAGTGCCAAGAACCAACGTAAGTTAACCATCGCTATCAAGCGTTCACGGATTATGGGCTTAATGCCTTTCGTCAGTGAAGAAGGTTAATTCTAAATTCACGGGAACCAACTACAGAAATGTGGTTGGTTCTTTTTTTTGCCTATCTGCCGGAAAGCTTGCTATGGTTAGCCCCCATGGCGGTCATCGCTGTGAATGGTTTTTATGTGATTATATTTACAAAATTGTTTAGTGGCGGGGGTCCGGTGAAGCCCGTATACTGAGGGCACGATATTAATCGAAGGCCAAGATTAGATCGCCGGCTCGAGCCCAGGTGCGAATGTCCCCTGATTTTTTCGTTTGGTAAATAGAGTGCGCATAGAAATTTTTGTCTGTCGTGATTAGCCACGTTCCGTTAAGTTTCATCAGGCACAACTAATTAATGTCCTAGCCCTTGAGGCACCGCATTACTTGGTTGCTTGGTTGTTGGCACTTACTTTACTAGGCTAGGCTAACTAAGTCATTGCATGAATCTTTTTATTGAAAGCGATTACAATGAAGCCATTCTTAATTAATGGAGGTATTTCCGATGATTACAGCATTCGCAAGTCCATCTACTTATGTTCAAGGCGACCAACTGCTCAAGCAAGCGGCACGCTACATTGCACCATTTGGCGATCACGGGTTACTGCTGGCAGACGACATTGTGTGGGGCCTGATTGGCGAGGAATTCTACAAAGACCTAACCGCGGACGGCTTGAAAATCGAGCACATCCATTTCAACGGTGAAAGTTCACCCGAAGAAATCGATCGAATCAAGGCTATCGGTGAGGAAAAGGATGCCAAATTCGTCATCGCACTGGGTGGCGGGAAGACCAACGACACCACCAAAGCCGTTGGTGACCGACTCCACGTGCCGGTGGTTATTGTGCCAACGCTGGCGTCCAACGACTCGCCATGTACGCGACTGAGTGTGATCTACTCGGCCAACGGGGAATTCCTGAAGTACCAGTTCTACGACAAAAACCCCGACTTGGTCTTGGTCGACTCCTCCGTCATTGCCGGCGCACCAGTGCGTTTCCTGATTGACGGGATCGCCGACGCGTTATCAACGAACGTGGAGGCGCAGACCGTTGCGCGGGCGCGGGCCACGACGTTACTGCCATTACAGACTGACCAGACCGCAGCCGGCATCGCCTTAGCCGAAAAATGTGAGGAGCTACTGTTCACCTACACGGACCAAGCCGTTGCGGCGGCGGCCGACCACGTGGTGACCCCAGCCTTATCCCATATCATTGAAGCCAACATCCTGCTGAGTGGGGTTGGAGCCGAAAGTTCGGGGTTAGCCGCTGCCCATAGTTTCCAAAATGGACTGACGGCACTGTCTGGCGATGTTCACCGCATGTCTCACGGGCAAAAGGTTTCATTTGGGACCTTGGTCAACTTGATCTTGGAGGGGGCGAGCGACGAACGCTTTGCACGCTACCTGAATTTCGAAGCCAAGTTGGGTCTGCCAACCACCTTAGCCGACCTGCACCTGGCCGACGCCACGGACGCGGACTTACTGAAGGTTGCCACGTTGACCACCCAAGAGGGCGAAACCATCCACAACATGGGCTTCCCAGTAACGCCACGCGATGTGGTCGCCGCCATCAAAGCAGCAGATAGTCTGTCACGACGGATTCAAGGTTTAGATTAAATCACGCGTAAAGGAGCGCTTCGACCAGTGATGGTCGGAGCGCTCTTTTTTTGTCGCTTTGGTACCTTATTTTTGAAGATATTGAAAGATATTCTCAAAAATAAAAAAACAATTATAATACTCATTTAATTTTAATGATTCTCGTTTTATAATGATGTTCATACTTAGGTATAAAAAAATAGACGAGTGACTATACGTGTTATCTGCCTGCTTAGAGGAGTCGAGGCCAGCCACTGAATATACCGATATAGAAGAATAGGGGTGGAAGTATGCCTAAAGCTTTTTACGTGTTACTGGCTGGTGAAGCGACGTCTAATTTAGGAGATAATCTGTTTGATATTGCGATTATGATTTACTTGTATCGGTTGACCTCAAACTCGATGATTATTGGGGTGATTTCCGGTATCTTTAATGCCCTAGTCCTTCTGAATATTTTGACAGGATTTATTGCCGACAAGTACGTGAAGACGCATGTCATGCAGACGGTTGATTTGTTGGAAATTGTTCTGCTGGTTATTGCGGCGATTGCCTATGCGCACAATGATATTACATTGGTGACGATTGTCGGGGTGGCGTTCATCTCGAAGTTCTTGGGGACGTTTTTCTCTCCCGCCGAGGATGCCCTGATTCCACAGATCATTCCAACGGCTTACTTGAACCAAGCCAATGGGCTGAATCAAGGCCTACAAATGGCAGTTCAGATTATTGGGATGTTACTAGGTGGTGCGCTGGTCGCCACGGTTTCAATTACTTACTTCGTCTTGATCAATGCGGCGACGTTTCTGGTGTCTTTTATCTGTATTCTAATCTTTAGCCGGTTATTCGATGGTGAAATCGTTAGTGAGACGACGCGGGAGACGCAGGGAAATTGGTATGACGGCTTG
Source organism: Levilactobacillus koreensis JCM 16448 (assembly GCF_001435525.1). Classification (GTDB taxonomy): domain Bacteria; phylum Bacillota; class Bacilli; order Lactobacillales; family Lactobacillaceae; genus Levilactobacillus; species Levilactobacillus koreensis. The sequence goes on along the minus strand of NZ_AZDP01000019.1, from coordinate 20,768 downwards.
CGTTACATCTACCAGACGCCTGTGTTGCGTAATATTGTCTTGTTGGCGATGATCGTGAACTTCACGCTGGGTCCTGTTCTGGGTCTTGATGTCGTCTGGATCAAAGGGACACTGCATGCCAGTTCCTTTATGTATAGTTTGGCGCAAGTCGTCTTCATGGTCGGGGTCATCTTGGGTAATGTGTTAGTGAACCTCATTCACTGGCAGCTAAAAACCAAGCTGCTCTGCTCATTGAGCACCATCGCTACCGCAGTGGTCGCGATGGTATCGTTCAGAAATCTGGTGGTAACGCTTTTGTCAATGACAATTATCGGGGCCGCAGGAGGTTTTCTCAATGTTTCAATTTTTACACTGCTACAGACGCGGACACCAGGGCATGTCCTAGGACGAGTCAACGGCGCAATGCTTGCGGGGACGAATGCGTCGCTACAGCTGGGAATGGCCATTGGTGGGGTTATCTCTGGTGCGACCAGCGTTGGAACCGTCTTTCTGATTGGGGCAGGGGTAACGTTATTGTCCTTGTTACTGATTGTTCGGTTGGACTTCGCAGAATCTGAGATGCCGGATAAGATGGTTTAGATGACTGTCAAAATGAAAGGAGCGCTTCGGATGTCGGAGCGCTCCTTTTATCGCTAGTTCAAATAATGTTCCACGTGAAACATCGACCGGCTTACCATTTCCGATGTGGCCAGTGCCAATGATGCGTCAGGGCCCAGCGTGCGGCTTCTTCGGCGATACTCAGTGAAATGATGAGACTGAAAATGCTGGCAACAATCATGAATGACCCACTCCCCAATAGGAGGTCAATGAGATAGTTTAACGCGTAGAACGTGACGCTAAATGCCGCAACAAAAGCAAGTAGCCAGACAATAATTTTTTTGAAGTTCACAAGATCTCCCCCATAAATACTGGCCCCAGTTTACAGGGCCGGTAACAATAGCGTCAAGGAAAGGTCTGCTTACATAATTTTATTTATTATTGAAGGGAAAATTGCTACACTGGAGCTAATCAAAAGTTGAGGAGATGTTTTACCATGCAATCCCGTTTGATTCCCAGTTTTTCGTTTACCAGTGCTAAGGAAGCCTTAGCGTACTATCAAGATGTGTTTGGGGCCAGTGATGTTTATCGCTTCAGTCCATCGGCAGAACAGGCGCAGCAGTTCGGCTTACCCGCGGATGCTGACCTTGAGAGCATGACCATTCATGCCGGTTTTAGCGTCTTGGGCATGAGTTTTCAGTGTGCCGATGCCTTTCGGGGCGCACCGACACCGTCAAATCAGGTCGATATGATTCTCGATATCAATGGCGATGACCCGGCAAGCGTTCAGGCGGCCGACGCATTTTACGACCACTTACAGGCGTCCGGGAAGGTCACCATCGACATGCCGTTTGCGCCGCAATTCTGGGGTGGCAAGATGGGCCATTTCACCGACCAGTACGGGATTGCTTGGATGCTACACGTAATGCCATGGAGCCAGATCAAGGATTCGACTGCGAAATAACTGAGATTTAGCCTGACCAATTTAAGTAACTATCCTGCGAAGCCACATTGAGTTGTCAAACTTGATGTGGCTATTTTGGTTATCACATGATATGATTAATCTAATCATATTTTAATTATATTTTAATCAGGAAGAAGAGGAACAACTTGGGTAAATTTTTAGCCTTCGCCAAACGACAGACGGGCGGCTTGTTACTGCTGATCCCGGTGGCGGCGTTTATCGAGATCTCCGTGGCGACGCTGTTACAGCTCATCACGGACACGGCCAGTGGGAAGGGGCGGTTGAGTTACGGTCACCTTTTGCTGCTGGTCGCCGGCTATGTGGTGGTCGACGCGGCCTTTTACTTTTGGAGTTCTTACGCGAAGGCTAAGTGGCAAAATACCATCAGTACCGGCGTGCGGTCGAGCTTGCTGAAAACATATCTGACCACAACGGATTTGGCCGTTCCCGCCGCGAGTGGTCAGGACAGCCGTTTCAATCAACTGACCAACAACTTGACCATTTTTCAGGACGACTACTTACGGTCGACCGTCAATATCTACGCCGAGCTGTGTCAGTTCGTGATTGCCATCGGGATGTCGCTGTTTATCCAGCCCATTCTGTGTCTAGTGGTGGTGGCGCTGTGCTTGCCGGGGTTATTGATTCCCTTGCTGAACCAACACCTGCTCAAAACGTCTAAGAATCGCGTGATCAAGGCCTCGGCCGCTTACACGCAGACGCTCCAAAATATTCTCGGTGGCTTGCGGACGATTCAGCTGTTCAACGTCAATGGCCTAATGCGCCACCTCTTTGACCAGTCGAATCAAGCGTGGCTTCAGACGCAAAATACCGACCAGCGAAATCGTAAGGTCATCAGCGGGTTGGCTCAGTTTCTCGACAACTTCCTGTACCTGGGGACGTGGGTCGGCGGAATTTACTTCGTCATGCACGGTCACATCTCTTTAGGCCAGTTGGTGGCGTTCTCACAACTGATGATTTTTATTGCTGAGCCGCTCCAGATGGCCTCGGACCTGATCACGGATTTTGTCGGTGGCAATCAGGTCGCAAAAAAGCTCCGGCCGAGTCTGTACGCGCCGCAAAATGGGACCAAGCAACCGGTCAATCGCCTGCGAACGTTAACTTATCAAAACGTGAGTGTGACCCGTGACCAGCAGGACGTGTTAAAGGATGTTTCGCTGAAATTAGCCGCTGACCGGCACTATTTGATCGTCGGCAAGACCGGGAGTGGCAAATCAACACTGCTCAACTTGCCGCTACGTAATCAGTCTGGTTATCAGGGCGCGTTACTCGTCAACGACCAGGCGCAAGCTGACGTGGACTTGCCAAGTTTACGGACGCGGGTGGGGGTGGCCGAACAGGATGGCTACATTTTTACCGGAACACTGGGGGAGAACCTGAGTCTCTTTCGGACCGAATTCACGACCGAGCAGTTGTATACGGCTTTGAAACGAGCCCAGCTACCGAAATATGTGACGACTGAGGGCTTGGCAAAGTCATTGACGGCTACTGGCGGTCAGCTTTCGGGTGGTGAGGTAAAACGCCTCTTGATTGTGCGGACCCTGCTTCAGCCGGTCGATTTCCGTTTGTTTGACGAGCCAGCGAGTGGGCTGGATCCACAGACGGCCACGGCGATTGAACGCCTGTTGATGACGATATCTGGCGGTTGGGCGACCATTACCCACCGCTATAACGCGGAGTTATTTGCATTTGCTGACGAGATCATTGTCATTGACGCTGGCCGAATCGTGGCCCGGGGTGTTGCTGGAGATAATGCGATTCAAGCGCAACTGAACCGGTTGAACTTGACGAGTGATTAAGGATTGGACGATCTGTCTGATCCTTTTTAATTTGGCGATGAAATTGTCGACTGGGATGTTATTTTGTCGGGGAGGTGTAGTTACACAAGCTTAATCACTTCTTGATGAGAAAGTCCGGTATACTGGGACCATCGTTACTGAAAAGGATGATTTGAAATGACTTTAAACCGAATAGATGATTACATCCAAGAAAGAAAAAAAGCGAGTACAGAATTCACACGTGCCTACGATCAGGCAGGGGTTGATTTGGAGATTGCGGTAGCTGTTAAGCAATTACGGGAAAGTTTGGGACTATCTCAACGAAGCTTTGCAGCTTTAGTTGGTAAGCCGCAGTCAACGATTGCCCGGATTGAAACGGGGTCAGTGACGGCAACAAATAAAACACTCGCAGATATTGCAGCTAAAACACATCACCAACTTCGAATTCAGTTTGTCCAAACACCCTAACTAATCTTCGTATCCAACGGCCACCAACTGCGGTTCGGGAGTCGACCGAATCAACCGTGAATTACAATGACTGTTTTCAGGCGTTTCGTGTCAAAATAGAGTTAAAAGAAGCAGATAACACTATTGGGGGAGGCGGAATGACTTTGAGAAAGTACGATGACGATGAAGTCGCGCGGCGGATGGCGGCGGACCCAGAGTTAGCCCGAGAATATCAACAGGTGAAGGCTGATCTGGAAATTGCCGTGGCCGTGCGGAAACTACGGGAGAATTTGGGGCTAACACGCCGGGACTTTGCCCAGTTGGTCGGCAAGCCCGTGCTACTGATTGCGCAAATCGAAGAGGGAACGGCCAGCGCGAGCATGGAGCAGCTGATCGATATTGCTGGAAAAACCAATCATGAGTTGATGATCAAATATTTATAGAAGGCATGAGAAGGAGCTGCGACAATTGCCACGGCTCTTTTGACGCTCTAAGTAAAGGTTGCTGAGACACGTACGCTAATCAAACCAGCAAAAGCCGGAGTTAGGCGGCTCACGATATCAGAATGAAATCTAGAGTCAAACCCGCAGTCGCCCCCTGGTTAGTTACATAAGCTTAATAGTTTAGAAGGAAGAAGTCAGGTATACTAGAGGTAAATTTAGGGGGTCTCACAATGAAAAAAGTAGCGCAGGGGTTATTGATGATTGGAGTGGCGCTTGGTGGATTGGGTGTCTTGGCGACTAGCCAACCAGCTCAAGCTAAGAGCTATGCTAAGGTGACGAAATACGGGTACAACTATAAAGAGTCGTCCACGTATTTCTATTTTACGGGCAAAAACGCCCTGTACACCAAGCCGGGGACAATCAAGGGTGCTAAATTAGTTAAGAGTAAACAGCAATTGCTGACGCTGAACGCGGCCAAGACGGGGGAAAAGACCTTTATGTGGCGGCGCACGGCAACGACCAATCGCGGTGCGGTCTACTACAAGGTCGAGACCTTCGACCGCAGCGTCAAAGGTTGGATCTATGCAGGTAAGAAAAAGCAGCATAGCCTGGGGATGATCTACTACAAACACACCGAGAAGGATCCGGCCGGTGGTGTCCAATTCTTCTCCTCGTTAGCGGATAGCGCGTTAACGACCGAAGAGAAGACCCATTTCTATCGCTTAACGACGCCGGGGACCGTAGACGATGGGACGCAACTCTTCTATTCGATTCCAGACTGGGCCGGTTTTGACGGCAAGTCGCAGCCTAACAAGAAGAGCACCGTGGCGAATAAGAACGATGTCTTTGTCATTGATAATGCCAAGACCCGTGTTCGTGAAGGGGACCGGTGGGTCGTGGCGTACGATGTTAATCGTCCGGGAGTCGGTGGTTACATCAAGGAAAGCGGCCTGACAGCAATTCCAACACCTAAGGCTAGCGAAGGGGTGACGGTTAATTATCGTGATTCCCGCACCGATAAATTACTCAACTCATTTATTCTGCCGGTCTTGACCGGGGACAAGACGACCTCCATTGTGACGATTAATGATTTTCAAATTCCAGCAGGCTATGTAAGCAGTACGGAAAGCATGACCTCGAAGATTAAACTCGGCTTTGATAAGCAAGCGACGAAAAATGTCAAAGCGGGCAGTCAGTTGAACTATTACGTGATTAACTAAGGCGGAAGACTATGGGGATGCGCGCTAATTAAACAGAAAGTGAGGCCGGGATTGGTTTATAATCCCGGCCTCACTGTGTCTTTCTATTATTACTAGTAGTCATACTCGTTCTAACAGCAACAGCGTGACTATAACTAGGCAAGCTGATGAGTCCTTCGCCTTACCGGCCGGCAGATATGGGCTGGAGCGGTGCGAGTGCAACTTGAAGCCTCGAAAATCACGAGTCTACAAGCTTGATTTTCTACTAAGCCGGCAAGAGCCGCCAGCCAAGTAGAACGACGCGCCTGAGCCCATATCTGTCGACCTCTCGGCTTATATAGTGTGCATAGACGACGAAGATAATGACTGTAATAGACGTTATCGATTGGACCGAAAGCGCTAAGTCTCTACGTTTTTCGACTGCTGTCGTGGTAAAGCACAATCAGAGCCGGAGTGCGGCAAATTTACACTAATCTAGTGGTGTGAATTCTTGCCGATACGGGGACGAGACAGGTAGTTCATCTTCTGAGCCTTAGTTACTTTGCATACCGCTGAATTACGGCGACCAACGTTTCGGCGGTGTTCGGTAAACCAACGCGGTCGTTGTAATAACTGGCAAAACGGTCATCGTCCAAGTACATTTGGGCTAAGCCTTGGTGGGCCGCTGCCGAGTAATTGTTCCACGTGAAACATAGCCATTGCCGGTGAAGTTGGTAGACTTCCTCTGCCGTTGGACTGGTTAGGTCGCCACTCGCTGCTACCGTTTTGAGAGCGGTAAGCAAGTGCTGTTCCGTTTCCTGCATGGCTTGATAGTCGGCCTCGCTTAAATTGCCAAAGCGCTTTTGGCTGTCGTCGATAGTCTTTCGACCATACAACTGGCGGGCTTCCTTGCCGAATTCACGGTCGTTTTCGGTGAGTTGTTGTCGTTTGAATGCGGCGAATTTTTCTGAATCGGTCATTTGGGGACCTCCTTTGCGGGCCGCTAGCGTGCGGTCCAATGTGTTTAGCAAGTTGGTCAGGTAGTCACGTTTCGCGGCCAATTCTGCGCGCTGTTGGGCTAACGCGGCCGTTTGGTCAGTGGTTGACTGGTCGAGTAGTGATTGAATTTCCGTTAAGCTAAAGCCGAACGCCTGGAAATAGCGAATCAACTGCAACCGGTCGACTGCTGATGCTGAATATTCCCGGTAGCCGTTATCCGGATTGCGGCTGGCGGGTAATAGTCCAATTTGATCATAGTAGCGTAACGTTCGCGGACTGACGCCAGCGAGTTGCGCGAGTGCTTGAATGCTGTAGGCCACGAGGACCACCTCCTGTCTTGCTTAGAATCTACTATACGGGTTGCCGTAGCGTCAAGGTCAAGGGAAAAGTCGGCGGAAATTTACCCGCCCCTAAATCCCCAGTCAGGCCCGGCATGGCGGGCTTCTATCCGGGAGACAAGTTTTGTGATTACCCCGGAGTGTGATAAAATAAGGGTATTATTTGTAAGTTGCGGTCGGTGGTTTTTCCCGGTCCGCACAAATTTTCCAGACGAATCAGATGAGGAGAAAAATGAATAAATTATTTTCGCGAGCTAACGTGCCTGAATTCTTACAGAACCGGCGCTTGCGGGGCATTGCTGTGATGACGGCATTACTCGCCATCTTGGGAATCGTCCTGTCATTTTTGCTCAATTGGATCTTCGGCATCGTGATTTTGATCCTAGTGGGCATTGCGACGCTAGTGACGTTTAATACCATGGCCGAAATCGGGTCCGACACGACGCAGTACATTTCCGACCTGTCGTTTCGAATTCAGCAGGGTGAGCAAGAAGCGCTGCTCCGCATGCCACCTGGTGTGATGATTCTGGGAGACAACAACCAGATTGAGTGGGTCAATCCTTACCTCCAAAAATATTTTGGGGACCAGGATGTCTTGAACCGGACCATCGCGACGGTCGACCCGGACTTGGCGAAGTTGATCGATGACGCCGAGCCCAAGACCATGACGACGGTTCGCTGGCAAGACTACCGCTTTACGCTGTATGTTCAACCGGATTTTCACGCCATTTACCTCTATGACATCACGCACTACGAGTTGATTCAAGAGCAGTATGACGATGAGAAAATTGCGATTGGCCAAGTCTTCTTGGATAACTACGATGAAATTACGCAGTCGATGACCGACCAGGATATTTCAAACCTGCGAAATTACGTCACCAACGAGTTGTCCGCTTGGGTGCAACAGTTTGACATGTACTTAAAGCAACTAGACGACGACCACTACTTCATTCTGGCCTACGCCAAGTCGCTGGCCGCCATTGAAGCCGATAAATTTAAGATTCTGGATACCATTCGGGAAAGCACGTCCAAGCAAAACTTCCCGTTGACCCTGAGTATCGGGATTGCTTACGGCGACCCCAACTTAAACAAGTTGGCCGACCAAGCGCAAAGCAACCTGGATCTCGCCCTGGGACGGGGTGGGGACCAAGTTGTTGTGAAGGCCGCCGACCAGGAAGCCCGCTACTATGGCGGGAAGACCAACCCGATGGAAAAACGGACGCGGGTGCGGGCCCGGATGATTTCACAAGCCTTACAAGAGCTGATGAACGAGTCCGACCAAATCTTCGTTCAGGGACATTCACAACCTGACATGGACTCACTGGGGGCTTGCCTGGGAATTCGTCGGATCGCTCAGATGAACCAGAAGACCTGTTGGATCGTGTTGGATAAGGAAACGGTCCACTCCGATGTGCAACGGTTGCTGGACAACCTGAAGGCTTATCCAGAGATCGATGCCGCCATCATTTCACCAGAAGAGGCGTTGGAGAAGGCCACCGACCAGAGTATGTTACTGATGGTCGACCACTCCAAACCGTCAATCTCGATTTCCGCTGAGCTCTACCACCGGATGGAAAACCGCGTGATGATCATTGACCATCACCGGCGGGGTGAAGAGTTCCCTGAAAATCCACTGTTGGTCTACATCGAACCTTACGCCAGCTCGACGTGTGAGCTGATCACCGAAATGTTTGAGTACCAGTCACAGGAGAGTGAACCCATCAACAAGCTGGAAGCCACGGCGATGTTGACCGGAATCTTCGTCGATACCAAGCACTTCTCGTTGCGGACGGGAACCCGGACGTTTGACGCCGCCAGTTATCTGCGGTCAGCCGGCGCCGATGCCGTCAAGATGCAGCAATACATGAAGGAAAATGTCGACAGTTACCTGCAACGTAATCATTTGATTGAAATGGTCGAGTTCGTCAATGAGGACATGGCCATCGTTGCCGGTGAGGAGGACCAGACGTATGATCCCGTCACTGCGGCCCAAGCAGCCGATGACTTGCTCAACATGTCTGGCGTTGATGCCTCGTTTGTCATCACGCGCAGAGCGGATGGCCGGGTCGGTATTTCCGCCCGGTCGTTGGGTGAGATCAACGTTCAGCTGACCATGGAAGACATGGGCGGTGGTGGTCACTTGTCCAACGCCGCAACCCAGATCGCCGACAAGACGGTGACTGAGGTCAAGCAGCAGTTGCTCGACATCTTGAATAAGTCGGATGAGCCGGAACCGGTGACGACTTAGAAATTGATGGTAAAGAAACTGTGGCATATCAAAACATGTGATGAAGAATCTAATCCATTGTGGGTTGAATCAATGTCAGCCGAGAGGGCGATCAAAATAGGCTCAGCCGTGGCACTGCCTTAGCAGAGTGGTTCTCTCGGCTTAGGCAGAACCGAGTTTTGAGACCTGTTTTGGGGGCTCAAAATCGTGTTCACAGCGTTCCAGCCTATTTTGACCGCCCGGTAAGGCGAGTGGGACATCAATTTAACCCCACAACGATTAATTGCTTCTTACCAATAGGTAGCGTAGGATTAATTTAGAAATGAAATTAGAGGAGTGACCGCCATGAAAGTCATTTTTATGAAGGATGTTCGCGGAAAAGGTAAGCGCGGGGAAATCAAAAACGTTCCCGATGGCTATGCCCAAAACTTTCTGATCAAGCGGGGGCTGGCTAAGGAAGCCAACCAATCCGCCATGAGTCAGTTATCCGCAGAACGCAAAGCTGAACAACGGCGTGAAGCCGAAGATCTGGCCGAAGCACAGGAATTGCAAAAGCGCTTGGAAGACAAGAAAACGGTTGTTGAAATCGTGGCTAAGGCTGGGGAAGACGACCGATTATTCGGGTCCATTCCTAGCAAGCAAATTGTCCAGGCCTTAGACAAGCAGTTCGATTTGAAGATCGACAAGCGCAAGGTCGACCTCCCAGAACCCATCCGGACGTTAGGCTTCACCAACGTGCCGGTTAAATTACACAGTGATGTGATCGCCAAAATTCGGGTTCACGTGGTCGCTAAGCAAAAATAAAGTTAACTTGAAAGTCGTCCGTTCTGGGCGGCTTTTTTCGTTCTCGCGCTGGCGTGAGTCGAATGATTTCCTAGGACTCGAAAGTAGTGTATGATTCAGTGTAATAGTTGAACTGACGTGAGGGGGTGTTGGTGAAATGTCTAAGCAGGATAATACAGCATTAGCAAGGTTTATAACGTCTCTAGGCAGTCTAAACGATTACGGTAGTACCGTCGCACAGACAAAACAAGCGTTGGATTTGAACTCGCCACAACCGCTGAATCAGGGTGGGGAAGACGTTGCAATTTTTCAAGACGCGCTACAAGGGATTGCGGCGGTGAAGCAAGTAGGATTTTCTGTCGATGGCATTATTGAGATCAATCGGGCGTTTGCCACGCCATTGGTTGAGCAGCCAACACTACCGGGACACTTACGAAATGGGTTTTATAATGAGGACGACCGCATCGCCATTACAATCGATTCGCGGGCGCGGCTGAGTTATTTTCCACCGGAAGTCGTTACACGTGCGGACCTTCAGGCAATCGTGACGGCATTTCAGGTGTCCCCGCGGGATGAGACGGCAGCTTGGCGTGTTTTCGCTGATTTGGCCAAATTACAACCGTTTCAGGACGGCAATAAACGGACCGCGCTGATTGCGGCCAACGCGGCGGCCAATACTTGGGCTCACGAAAATTATTTGGTCCTGCCATTTAATGACCTCGACCGCGTTGATTTCACGACAGCCCTGATGCGCTACTATTTGGCAACGGATAAAACCGCGGCCCAACAGGCTTTTGACCGGATGATGGCGGTCTTACCATCGAATCGCGAACAGCAGCTCCACCGGCCAATTTCACCCACGGAAGACGCCCGACTGCAGCGGGTTCGCGTGAAACCCATGCTGCGTAAGGGCTAGATATTGCCATTTCCCTACTGTGAATTTACATGGTAAAATGTAGCTCTAGACGTCTAATATGAACTCAGAATTTATCGCCGTCAGCGAAGCAGTTGACGGCGACGCTATCGTTGAAGCCAGTAAGCAACAAGTTAAGAGGTAATCGGTTAAGCATGGATAATAATGTACTGACAGACCACACACCACCACAGAACCTCGATGCCGAAAAGGCCGTCCTCGGGGCGATCTTTTTGAGTACCGATGCCTTGGTGGATGCGCTGGAATATCTGGAACCGGAGGACTTTTACCGCCGGGAACACCAGATTATTTTCCAAGCGATGATTGATTTGAACGACCGCGATGAGGCCATTGATGTGGTTACGATTACGGACCGGTTGACGGCGAAAAACGAGTTGGAAGACGTGGGTGGGATCACCTACATCGCTGACTTGGCTGGCGCCGTGCCCACCGCGGCCAACGCGACCTACTACGCCAAAATTGTGCAGGAAAAGGCCATTTTACGGCGGTTGATTCAAACGGCTACGAACATTGTCACCCAGGGCTATCAACAGGACGAAGACGTTTCTGACATGCTCGACAATGCCGAACGTGACATCATGAGCGTCGCTGAGACCCGGAACCAATCCGGATTTAAGCCAATTCGTGACGTGTTGAATTCGTCCTTTGAGGAAATCAACAAGCTGTCCGAACAGGGTGATGTCATCACCGGACTGTCGACGGGTTATGCCGAGTTGGATAAAATGACGACTGGGCTGCACGACGACGAATTGATGATTCTTGCCGCCCGGCCAGCCGTTGGGAAGACCGCGTTTGCGCTAAACATTGCCCAAAACGTGGGGACCAAGACGGACAAGACCGTCGCCATTTTTAGTTTGGAAATGAGTGCCGAGTCGTTGGTCAACCGGATGTTGTGTGCGGAAGGGTCGATCGACGCCAACCATTTGCGGACGGGGCAACTGTCCGAGGAGGAATGGCAAAACCTGATTGTCGCCATGGGGAGTCTGGCCAAGGCCAGCATTTACATCGACGACACCGCCGGGAACAAGATTACCGAAATCCGGGCAAAATGTCGGCGACTCGCTAAGGAAAAGGGCAACTTGGGCTTAATCGTGATCGATTACCTGCAACTGATTGAAGGGACCAACCACGAAAGCCGGCAACAAGAAGTTTCCGATATTTCGCGGCAGTTAAAGAAGCTCGCCAAGGAATTGCACGTGCCCGTTATCGCGCTGTCCCAACTCTCACGGGGCGTTGAACAGCGGCAAGATAAACGGCCAGTGCTGTCCGATATCCGTGAATCCGGGTCGATCGAACAAGATGCCGATATCGTCTCCTTCCTTTACCGGGATGATTATTATGAGCGTGAAGGCGATGAAGACGGCGGCGACAATAATGGCGACCCCCGTGATGATGGCGACCAAGATGTTGGTGAAGTCGAAGTCATTATTGAGAAGAACCGGTCGGGTCCTCGGGGCACGGTCAAACTGCTCTTTGTGAAATCATTTAATAAATTCTCATCAGTCGCGTATACGCCGGATCAAAATTAGGAGTTTTCCTGGAAGAGGTTGAATAAGCACGTTCTGATGCTGAAAAAAGCGCGGAAATTTATCCGGATGAATTTGATATAAATCAAATTACGGGGCAACATCATTCTGATTGAGGTTATAATTAGAGGATAAATAGTGTTTATGCGCAAAATTCATAAGAGTGTGCCAGAAAGTTCACACTTTCATCATATTTTCCGATTAGTATATGAAATATAGAAGTTGACCACTTGGTTGCTTCTACCAAAGATTAACAATCTTTTTTCATGTACTCCTCCTCCCCTGGAATAATGAAAAATAGTTAACGTCATTCTTATATAATGACGTTACCCCTACTCCGATGACCATCGCTTTCCCCGAGCGGTGGTTTTTTTGTGCAAAGAAATTAAGAGTGGGACAGAAGGCGGTTAGTCAATGAGCATTAACGTCGCTAGACGAATAATCCCGGTTTTGGATTGTTTGTCTAGCGGGGTTAAGCGGAGTTGACTGCCTTTTGGCGCACGTTTTGACCATATACGTTTGGAGCGCAAAATGGGTCTGGGACTTTTGTCCCAGACCCATTTTAAGATCCATCTTAAAGCGGGTCCCAAGCGATATCATCAATATTGGTCCAGTCAGAGTTGTCTTGCTCGCGTTGTTCAATGACGGCTAAAGTTCCCGTCGTAAGAGGATATTGTGTTTCGGTCATTACTGATGCTCCTAACTTATCCAGAATAATTCAGATGTTTCACATGAAACATTCTAAACTATTTTCTCCAAATTCAAACGTAACGCGTCAAAACTAGCAGGCAACGTGCTCATCTCAGCCACATCGTTCGGGCCATCTGCCGTGACCGTAGCCACGCCGCGAAAGTCCATTTTTAACCACTCGCAGGAGTAGCGAATGGCATTAGCAATGCCCGCCGCCTTGATTTCTGGCTGGTCGGCCCCCACCACCAGCAAGTAGATGCGCTTGCCTTGGAAGGGGAACCCGTTGGTGTAGCTGTCAAACCAGCGGTCCATGAAGACTTTCAGTGGGGCGGCCATGTCATACCAATAGACTGGCGTGGCTAGCACAATATCATCGGCCACGGCCATTTGAGTCATCAGCGTTTCGTAGTCATCGGTGGGATCTGCTTGCGGTCGACCGGTGTCGCGGTTGTCCTGAACAAAATTCAGGTGGTGGTCCATTAGGTGAATCGTTGTGTGGGGAATGCCAGTCAGTAGGCGTTCACCTAGGGCTGCGGTGTTGCCATGTTTACGGGCACTAGCGTTAAATAGTAAGACGGTCATGGTCAGGTCTCCTCCTTAGAGTCAGTTTAGGGAAAGCCACCGGCAAATGCAATTGACAACCCTCGCTTGGCGTCGTATAGTATGCGGGGTCGTGGCCAGTAACGTTCGGCATGGCCGAACCCCCGATTTAAACGGGAGGTATTTCAGATGAAAACAGTTGTTATTACTGGCGCTACGTCCGGCATGGGCCTCAGCGCCGTCAAACTTTTTAGTCACCGGGGTTGGCAGGTCGTATTGGCCGACTTGAACGCCGCCAAGGGGACGCAAACGGTCACGGACCTCACTCAGGCCGGGTACCAGCACCTCTTCTTTCACGCGACCGATGTCAGTCAGGCCGCTTCGGTGCAAGCCCTAGCCGCAGCAATCAGTGATCGCGGTTGGACCGTCGATAGTGTCATCAACAATGCCGGTATCTTTGTGCCCGGCGAGCTCCACGATGTTGAAGAAAGCGCGTGGGACCGCATCATGGCAGTCGACGTGAAGGCCATCTATCTGACCAGTCGCGCGTTTGTTCCGGGCATGATTGCTCAGGGCCACGGGACCATCGTTAACACCGGGTCCATTTCCGGCCTGCGTGGCGACTACAACATGGCTGCTTACAACGCGGCAAAAGGGGCCGTGGTCAATCTCGTGCGGGCCATGGCGCTGGACTACGGAAAATATAATATTCGCGTGAATAACGTCGACCCGAGCGCGACCAAGACACCAATGTTCATGGCCAATCCACCGGAGGTCGTCGCCCAATTTGAACAGGCCAATCCGCTCAGACGTATCGCCAAGCCCGATGACATTGCTCGCGTCATGTATTTCTTGGCCAGTGACGAGTCCGACCCCATCAACGGGGAAAACTTGCCAGTTTCAGGCGGCCTAGAACAGCATTCCGGCCAGCCCGTGCAATAAGCCAAGTGATGAAGGGCGAGTCGTTGTTCCCCTGACCCTTTAAGGCTATAATTTAGATAGTGTCAGAAGGGAGCGGAACGAGCCGTGAACAAGATAATCAACTATCTGTTTTTCGTGTGGGGCCTTTGTGCCTTCGCCGCGTTACGCTTTTTGGGGAGCTTTCCTAGTGGGAGCTGGGTAAAAATTGGGGTGTGGACGGTTCTAGGCCTCTTTGCCGTGATTCTCGCCGTTATTGATTATAAATACAAGCATAAGTAGAAGGTCGTCCAGCGAATGGGCGGCCTTTTTGGTTACAACCGTTCCTTCAATTGGCTCACTAATTTCAGCAGGGCCGTTTCGCCAGCCGCCAAGGTCGTTGCATCCCCGGGAGCCACCACACTTAAGCTCGCCAGCAATTTGTCGCGGTGGTCGCGTAAGCCCACGGCCACACAGCCAATGTGGTCGGCCTGTTCCCCGTGGTCGTATGCCACGTTGCGGGCTGTAATCTCTGGGAGTTCAGCACGGAAGCGTTGGGCTGCCGCAGTCGGGACGGTGGCCAAATAATCGTGCTGAAAGTCAGTCGGCGCGGCACTCAACAGGAGTTTGCCAGCAGCCGTAGTGGCTAAAGGATCATCTGCCCCCGGGGCCGCCGACACGTGCTGGGGGTGCGGTGCTTCAATTTTAGCTAGGTAGTGAGCGCCATTGCCGCGGCGAACGGCGACGTGGACGGCCAGATTCAGGTCAGTGGCGAGGTACGTCAGCTCGGGGCGCAACAGGAGCAGGAGTTGATCAGTTGGTAGTGGGGTGGCCAATGCCAGCGCCGCACGACCCAAGGAATAGGCCGCCGTCTGGGGATTCTTGTAGAGTAGCTCATCGGCGGTCAGTGTCGCCAGAATTCCGAATAAAGTCGTTTTAGGCAACTGAAAGACGTTCTGCAGCGTTTTTAGTGACGTCTCCGGGTGACCAGCGATATACTGGCAAATGGCGGTGGCCCGGTGAATGGATTGAATCAGTTTAGTCATAATTTCCTCCTAAGTGGGGCTAGTGTTCCCGGAAGTCCAGTGATAGAATTGATAAAGTCTAATTGAATTTTAATCTTAGGTAGCTAAAGGCTGAAAGTTTTTGTGAATGCTGGTGGTACGTGGCAATGGTATGAGGCCCCAAACCAGAGAACATCGACCAAGCATAACCGTCATACATATTTTTGTCGGTCGATGGTTCTGTGGGTAATGGAAGATGCAGCTTATCAGGTGGTGTACCCCTACTTGTGTGCTGGTGTTCTTCCGGGCTGAAGCGGCCCCACAACAGGCGTAATCCCTGAAATCCGCAGTACGACCAGTGTTACCACAAGCTATCTTTCAACGTTTAGTGACATCATCGCAAGGAGGCGAGTCGGGTTGCAAGAGATCCGTTTACGCTGGTTACTACTGGGCGCTCTATTCAGCAGTATCGGCATGAGTTTTATTTGGCCGTTAACGACGATTTACCTCCACAATCGGTTGGGGGCGTCGTTAACGACGGTTGGGGTGATCCTACTCCTGTACTCCCTAGCAAATGTGTTGGGGAGCGTTCTGGGTGGTCGGCTATTTGACCGACTGAACCCGTACTATCTGACGATCGGCGGGGTCTGTGTCTCGCTGGTCACCTTGGCGGCCTTGATGGTCAACCATGGCTGGCCGGCATTTCCCATCGCCTTGATCTTCCTGGGGTTTGCCTCCGGCTGGACGCTGACGATGGTCAACTCACTGGGGACTACAATTCACAGCCGCGATGGCCGCTACATCTTCAACATGCTTTATTTCGCACAAAATCTGGGGGTCGTCTTGGGGACCGCCCTGGTCGGCTTCGTGTACGCAACGAGCGTGACGTTGCTCTTTGGCATCGCGTTTAGCCTGTTCGTGTTCTTCTTCATCGTGGTCGTCGTCTGCTACAAGGCCCCGGCCGTGATGAACCGGCAGGCCAGCACGCAAGAGAAGACGGCCGTACACATCGCGTTGCCCAACCGGCGAATCATGGGGACCTTCTTTGTGTCGCTGGTGGTTATCTGGATCATGTACGAGCAGTGGGTCTCCAACCTTTCCGTTTACATGACGGGGATGGGCATTCCGATGAAGGAATACAGCTTGCTATGGACGCTAAATGCGGGCCTGATCGTTGTTTTCCAGGCCGGGCTAAACTGGCTCGGCAACTACTTCAGCAATCTCTACTTACAGGTGTATGCCGGGATCTTCTTCGTGGCGTTGTCGTTTGTCACGTTGATCTTCGCCAAGGACTACCTGCACTTCGTCATCGCCATGATTATTTTAACCATGGGCGAGGCCACGGCCTTTCCCGCGATTCCCGCAATCGTTAACAGTTTAACGCCCAGCGTGGTCAAAGGGAAGTATCAGGGGATGGCCAACGCGTGGGCGTCGATGGGCCGGGCGTTCGGGCCGCTCTTTGGTGGGATCGTCATCGATAACTCTTCCTATACGTTGCTCTTTATCATTGCGGCGGTCGCAAACCTGTTGATTTTAGGGCTCAACGGACTAGTCATTTCCACGAACCGTCGTCACGTCGAAACTTTCAAATAATTTTGCTTGCGTTTGGGTGTATAATTGGTTTAGAGTAACAACTAGGATTTTTAGGGAAATTGGGGAGAAGCAAAATGAAAAAGAGAGCACGGGGAATCAGCGGCCTGCTGATCGGCCTGGTTGCTGGGGGACTCCTGTTCGCTCAGACACCGCGCAATCAGTCGACCGTGACGGATTCTGTCGTTCAACCAACCTCTGGGCAAACGATGGTCAAATTGTCCAGTCAAACGGGGAAGGGTCACGTTCAGATCAAGACGCAAAAAACAACGAGTCAGGCGGGCAAGACGGTCAGTCGGCAGACCACGACGACCGCGGCGACTCAGCAAGAGAATCAGCATGGCATGAATAAATAAAAAGTTTTTTAGCTGATTTTTGAACGTTTAAACACAGCATATACATTTGAGTTAACCTACGGCGACGCGGGTTAGCTCTTTTTTTGACCAATTATCCCTAAAATATACATAAAAATGAATGTTTATAAAACTATTGACTTTAAAAATGAATGATGATAAATTAAATATCAATCAAACAGACGTTATCAAGAAGAGTAACTTCACCACAACAGCCAAGCGAGTTCGGGACGATGGGAGCCGAACATGAACGGGGAAGCGAAGCGCATCTTGTAGTCGTGCCGGTGAATGCAGTAGCCGCCACTGGGTCGTGCCCATTACCGCACGGTGAGTTGGTCAGCGCCAACTCCACGAGAGATAAAACAAGGTGGTACCGCGAGCGAGTCGCCCTTGTTGACCTGAGGGGGTCAACGAGGACGGCTGGCTTTTTTTATTCAGATAAAACGAATGAGGGGTAATTAAAATGAAAAAATTATTGGGATTAGGATTTGGGTTATTAGCAGTTGCGGCTTTAGCAGGTTGTGGGACGACGGAAGCGCACAGTAGCGCAGACAAGGCCTTGAACGTCACGATGGTGGGAAATCCCGCCACGGCCGACCCGGCTATTTCCGGCGACAGTAACAGTTCCAGCATGATCGGCCAGACTGAAGAAGGGCTGTATACGTTGAACGAGAGCGGCAAGGTCGTCGCTGGTGTGGCCGAAAAGGTGGTCAAACCGACCAAGGACGGCACCGTTTATACCTTTAAGATCAAGCAGAACGCGAAATGGCAAAACGGTGACCCCGTGACCGCGCAAGACTTTGTGACCAGCATGGACTGGCAGGTCAATCCACAATCCAAGTCGCAGGTCGCAAACAAGCTACAGTACGTGAAGAATTACGCCGCCATTCAGGCTGGTAAGCAGGATCCCTCGACATTTGGCGTGAAGGCCTTAGACAAGCATACCTTGCAGATCACCTTGTCGAAGCCCCAACCTTGGTTACCAGATATCCTGGCGACGGCCGTTTATCCGATGAAGACGGATCTCTTTAAGAAGTACGGCAACAAGTACGGGACCTCTTCCGAAAAGACCATGTCCGAGGGCGCCTACAAGTTGGTCGGCTGGAGCGGGGCCAACGATAGCTGGTCCTATGTGAAGAACGACCACTACTGGAACGCTAAGAACGTCAAAATCAAGAAGATCAACGTGCAGGTCGTCAAGGACCCAGGGACGTCATCCAACCTCTTCAAGTCCGGCAAGGTCCAAGAAACCACGCTGTCCGGTCAATACATCAAGCAAAATGCTAACAATCCTGAGATGACGACCACGCTGAATAGCTCGATGCGGTTCCTGGAATTTAACGACAAACGGACCGTGACACACAACACCAAGGTTCGGCAGGCCTTCTCCTACGTGGTCGACAGAAACGCGTTGACCAAGAACGTCTTGCAGGATGGCTCCGCGGCGGCTAAGAGCCTAATTCCTTCCGGTGACGGCAATAACCCGCAGACGGGCGAGGACTTCTCTAAGGAAGTGGGTAACCTGGTCAGTTACAATCCAGATAAGGCCACAAAATTGTGGAATGAGGCCAAGAAGGAACTCGGCATCAAGAAGGCCAGTCTGGAACTCCTGACGGCCGACACCGACGAACAGAAGCACACGGCCCAATACCTCCAACAACAAGCCCAGAAGTACATGCCAGGTCTGACATTGACCATTAAGTCGATGCCGTTAGCTCAACAGATTGCCAAGGGTGCCGCTGAGAACTTCGACATTGATTTGGACGGCTGGACCACCGATTTCCGGGACCCAGCGGACTTCTTGCAAATGGCAGATGGCACGAGTTCGGTCAACTTCACCAAGTGGAATAACGCCCACTTCACGGACCTGATGAACGAGGTCAGCGACACGGCCAGTCACACCACGGAACAGCGGTGGACGCTCATGAAGGAAGCCGACACCTACGTCACCAAGCAAGCCGGCTTAGTCCCGCTGTACCAACAAGCCAAGGCCCACTTAGTGTCTAAGTCCGTTGGCGGGTTGAAGTATACGATGATGAGTGATGCACAGTATAAGTATGCTTATTGGAAATAGAGTGCGGAGCGGGGCGCTTAGGTCCTGAGCATTAACGTGACAAAGTACTTGACCGGGTTCCCCCGGTCGAGTGCTTTGTCGGGTTAAGCGCAGGGACCTGCCCCGCGGAGCACGTTTCGGAAGTCGCCAGACTAGGGATGTAAAATGTGGATGCCAAGCTTAGCGGTCTAAGACGGTATCGACTGAAAGAACTATCTGGTTTGAGCGCAGGGACCTGCCCCGCGGAGCACGTTTCGGAAGTCGCCAGAATAGGGATACAAAATGCGGATGCCAAGCTTAACGGTCTAAGACAGTATCAGCTGAAAGAACCATCTGGTTTGAGCGCAGGGACCTGCCCCGCGGAGCACGTTTCAGAAGTTGCCAGAATAGGAATATAGCCTGAGAACTCCAGGCTTAACGGTCGAGCAAATGTCATTACAAACTTCCGACCTAAACCGAGACTAGCTTAAGCAGATAAATCAGACAGCTCACCTCATCTTACAGATACCGTCGTCCCAATAGGCCTATACCAAAGATTTTACCCAAAATTTTCACAAACTTTACCTCCTCAGTGAGCGTCCGCCCTGAGAGACGCCACTCACCGAGTAAAATGAAACCAACCCCCTCTAGAAAAAGTCGTCACGACAATCAGGTCGTAGCGGCTTTTTTGCTAGGTCAGCTGTTGCGTCAGTTGCGAGTGTGAACCAACTGGTGATGGGAAAAGTATTTCAAAAAGATGGTCTATAATCATGGTAATTAAGGGTAAAGTTATGTTACCCTAAAATATAGGAGGTTGGGGAACCCCCTGAATTGTTACTTGGTCACGGCGAAATTGGCCAGTAGCGAGTAGCGTCAGAACACGTGGTGAGACTATCGAGGAGGATGGTGTCATGCATTTACATGAAGTGTTTTTGGAGAAGGTTCATCAGACGGTTGACCTGTTAGGGGTTTTTATCTGTTTGTTGGTACCGGTATTCCTGGTCAAGGCCGCTGTGGATTTCTTCGTTCAGGGGCAGCTGTTTTGGCGGGACTACGGGGTCTTGTTTTTACAATCAGTAGGTGGTCTCATCGTGGCATTCTTGCTGGTTGATTTGGTAGAAGTGATTTACGATTATCGGTCACGGTAAGTACATAAGTGACGGTGGATGACGGGCTCATTAGTGAGTGCACCGATCACAAATAAAAACGCACGGTAGAAACCATCGGAGGTTCTACCGTGCGTTTTATTTTGGGCTGAATTGAATCTGGTCTTAGCCTAGCACCTAGTAAATGTTGCGGTCTAAATACTAGACTAACAAAATAATTATCGCCATAAACAGGTGACGTAAGTCCATATTTTTCAATCGGTAAGGCGGGGTCGCAGTTAGTGCCTAAAGGTTGAAAAATGAAATACCTGTCTCGTCCCAATATTGGTAAGCATTCGCGCCACTAAATTAGTGCCAATTTGCCGCACTCCGGCTGACAGGAAT
>NZ_AZDP01000092.1 GCF_001435525.1 Levilactobacillus koreensis JCM 16448 | reverse complement strand
CGTTGGGCTTTAGCTAGTTTTCCTCTAATCGTCCGGTAGTAATGGGGGTTATCAATCACCTGACCATTTGAGTCCGTCAAAAAGTTCTCGAGGTTCAGATCAATCCCGACTTTAGATTTAATAACTGATTGCTCAGAGACGAAGGGGTGTTCCGACCCAATCTGCATGGACACGAAATAATGTCCTACGGCGTCCATTGAGACCGTTGTCGTCCCAATTCTAA
>NZ_AZDP01000091.1 GCF_001435525.1 Levilactobacillus koreensis JCM 16448 | reverse complement strand
ATTGATAACCCCCATTACTACCGGACGATTAGAGGAAAACTAGCTAAAGCCCAACGAAAGCTGTCGCGGCGGGCCAGACGAGCTAAAAAGAGCCAACGAAGGTTATCTGAATCAAAGAATTATCAAAAACAACGGTTACTAGTGGCTAAATTACAACTTAAAGTCGCCAATCAACGTAAGAACTTTTTACACCACGTCTCTACGGCCTTAATCAAAAACCACGATTTAGTCGTAGCTGAAGAACTGCGGGG
>NZ_AZDP01000018.1 GCF_001435525.1 Levilactobacillus koreensis JCM 16448 | reverse complement strand
CTGTCAGCAGTATACGTTGCCTCAATTTGTATTTTACTTAAGTAGTTTTCAAACGGGCCCTAGTAGCGATTCGTATTCGACTGCAGCTTCATGTGGCGCACGGGATAGTAACCGATGAGCAAGTAGAACGCCGCCACCCCCAGCAATAAGCCGACGTGGAGTAACGACACCCGCCCCAAAATATCTAGGCCCGCGCTGTAGAATTGAATCATGTACGAGCAGGGATTAAGGGCTGTCAGGACATCATTGATCCAGGGCGCCAACCCGAGCCCCAGACTCATCAGAAACATCCCCACAAAGATATAGCCCGTGGTCATTAAGGATACTAGGTTAATTCGGAGCGGGAGAATCAAGAGAAAGTTCGTAAATCCTGCGATAATTGGGATCAAAATCAGGTTTAACAGTAAGCCCCCCGCCATCATAGGCAGTAGGGTCAACGATGCTGGATTCAAAATCAAGACGACTACATCAAATACAAAAACTTCAATTTCGATAAATAGGATTTGCACAACGAGATTGCTGAAAAAGATCAAGCGCTTATCGCCAGCAATCACCGTAAACATCTTTAGGAAATTCGATTCGCGCATGCCAATCAAAGAAAATTGAAACCCGTTCAAAACGCCTACCAAAATAATGTAAACCCAATAGGCTATTAGCTGGGATGCCAAATCATGAACGCCAAATGGATGGCCGTGTGAACTAAAATCTGCTACCACAAAGAAAATCATGGGAGCAATCAACGTATACAATAAAACCAGTTTGTCGTCCCAGGTCTGTCGCAATTCAAAGCGACTGAGAATACTTAACTTACGCCACACGAGAATCCCTTCTCCCATCACCCTTAGCTTAAAGAATAGTCACTTTGCCATCCCAAGTTCGATGGCAATTCACTAATCTAATTTTAACCCCAGGATGTTCTTTCTCATAAATCGACCCGAATTATCTCCCTAACCCCAATTTTTGCCAACTAAAAAGCGCCGGTAACTCTCCATTAGGAAAGTTACCGGCGCTTCTTTTAAGTTAATTTAGTTGGCAACGATGTTGACCAGTTTACCTGGGACTACGATAACCTTGCGAACCGTCTTGCCGTCCGTATGCAGCTTAACCGTATCGTCAGCCAAGGCTTGGGCTTCAATGTCATCCTTAGCCGCATCCTTAGCGACCTTCAGGTGAGCGCGAACCTTACCGTTGACCTGAACGACCATTTCGACTACGTCTTCAACCAATTGCTTGGCATCGTACGTTGGCCATTTGGCGTAGGAAATCGTGTCGTCATGACCCATCAAGGACCACAGCTCTTCAGCGATATGCGGTACGATTGGTGAAATCATCTTGACGAAGCCTTCCATATAGATCAGTGGCAGGCTGTCCGCCTTGTAGGCTTCATTGACGAAGACCATCAACTGCGAAATGGCAACGTTAAAGCGCATGGCTTCGAGGTCTTCACTCACCGTCTTCACGGTCTGATTGTAGATCTTATCTAACGTACCATCGTTGATCATCGTGACCCGGTCACGTAGCCGGTTGTTGTCATCGATCAACAGACGCCAAACGCGATCCAACCAGCGACGAGAACCGTTAATGCCTTCCGTACTCCATGGCTTGGAAGCTTCTAACGGCCCCATGAACATTTCGTACAGACGCAACGTGTCGGCACCGAACTTCTCGACGATTTCATCGGGGTTGATGACGTTGCCCTTCGACTTGGACATCTTTTCGTGGTTAGTCCCCAAGATCATCCCTTGGTTAACCAACTTCTGGAAGGGTTCCTTGGTTGGCACGACACCGAGGTCGTAGAGGAACTTGTGCCAGAACCGGGCGTACAGCAAATGTAAGACGGCATGTTCCGCCCCACCAATGTACAGGTCAACTGGCATCCAGTACTTCAACTTCTCTGGGTCAGCAATAGCTTGATCGTTGTGTGGATCGACGTAACGCAAGAAGTACCATGAACTCCCAGCCCATTGCGGCATGGTGTTAGTTTCACGCTTCCCTTTACGACCGTTTTCATCCACAACGTTCACCCAGTCATCCAGGTTAGCCAGTGGGCTTTCACCCGTTCCAGAAGGTTCGAGTTGCTTAGCAGCTGGCAGTTTCAGTGGCAACTGATCTTCTGGAACCAACGTGGTTTCGCCATCTTCCCAGTGAATAACGGGAATTGGTTCACCCCAGTAGCGTTGACGGGAGAAGATCCAGTCACGCAGCCGGAAGTTGACCTTCTTGTGACCAGCCTTGTGTTCTTCCAACCAGTTAATAGCCGCAGTGATGGCATCCTTCTTGTTCATTCCGTTCAGGAAGTCAGAGTTGATGTGCTCGCCGTCACCGGTGTAAGCCGCCGTCTGCACGTCGGTATCGTCGTCGCCCGCAATGACTTGGACGATCGGCAGGTTGAATTTTTGCGCAAATTCATTGTCCCGGTCATCGTGTGCTGGAACGGCCATGATGGCCCCAGTCCCATAGGAAGCCAGCACGTAGTCACCGATCCAGATTGGGAGCTTCTTGCCGCTCAACAGGTTGATCCCGTAAGCACCGGTGAAGACCCCAGTCTTGTCCTTGTTCAAGTCAGTCCGTTCGAGGTCGGACTTGCTGTCGATAGCTTCCTTGTAAGCCTTCACTTCAGCGGCATGCTCTGGCGTTGTAATTTGATCGACCAAAGCATGTTCTGGCGCCAGCACCATGTAGGTTGCCCCAAACAACGTGTCGGGACGCGTGGTGTAGACTTCGACCTTGGTGTCTTCTTGACCATCAACTGGGAAGAAGACGCTAGCCCCTTCGGAACGGCCGATCCAGTTACGTTGCATTTCCTTGATGCTGTCTGGCCAGTCCAGGTCATCCAAATCATCAAGCAACCGGTCAGCGTACGCCGTAATCTTCAGTACCCATTGACGCATTGGTACGCGGTAAACGGGATAGCCACCTCGCTCCGTCTTACCATCAATGACTTCTTCATTGGCCACAACGGTCCCACCCATGAAATCAGGAGCCCAGTTGACCATGATCTTGTCTTCGTAGGCAAGACCTTTCTTGTACATTTGCTCGAAGATCCACTGCGTCCATTTGTAGAAGGATTCGTCGGTCGTGTTGACCTCACGACTCCAATCGTAAGAAAAGCCGAGTGAACGAATCTGGCGCTTAAAGTTCTTGATGTTGTGCGCGGTGAAGTCCTTAGGGTTATGCCCCGTCTTCAAGGCGTACTGTTCAGCGGGCAGGCCAAACGCGTCCCAGCCCATTGGGTGCAAGACGTTAAAGCCCTGCATCCGCTTTAAACGCGCCATGATATCGGTTGCCGTGTACCCTTCAGGATGTCCCACGTGCAGACCTTGACCTGAAGGATATGGGAACATGTCCATCACGTAATACTTGGGTTTACTGGAAGTATCAGCGGTCTTGAACGTTTCGTTGACCCGCCAGTAATGTTGCCACTTGTGCTCAATAATTTGGTGTTTGTATGCCAAAATTTTCGCTCCCTTTCTCATTTTCAACGCCGAGCCATAAAAAAAGCCCCCAGAAGTCCATAAATCGACTTCTGCAGGGCGTGTTAGCGCGGTACCACCTACATTTCCCCGGTCTTGTACCGAGGCTCATTCCGGCTGATAACGTCGCCAAACGCCCACTTTGCAGCGGAGAAGACTCAGAGACAAGTTCGTTCCACGGGATAACGGATTCACAGCGACCATCCGCTTGCTGAATACCCCGCCGAACTACTACTTCTCATCAACGTCTTTGTCTAATCAGATTGTTTTCATCTTAGCAAACCCCCTAGGGAAAAGCAAGGGTCACACCGACTTCTTAGGGAATAATTCGGTGAAATGAGAAATAGAACCGTCGTCCTGACCACATATAGCAATTACTACGCCTGGACGAATCTCTTTTAGCACATTTCGGCAATATAGATTTGGGTACACAAAATTAACCAACATTCTTATTGTGAGAGTGTAATTATCATCGCTTTAACAAGTATCCAAAATAGTACACTGCATACGATTATTGTCACGCATCCGCCAGCATCATGATCGTAATCTGGTTTTATTTTTCATCTCTCCCTTTTACTCAATCAGACGATTATATATACCTGCTAACCATTGGACCATTTTATACTTCTTTCCGACATTTCCCCCTGTGTTGATTCATTAATTTTGATAATTTAGAATCGCCCCCCTCGTATATACGGGGAATACACACCATCTCCACGACGATGTTCGACCACTCGGGGATCACCCCCGTATACACGAGGAATACACTAAAGAATCGTTGATATACCGGCATTCTAATTTTCCAAAATCAGCTAATTCATTCATTTTGTATCTCAAGCATACCTGAACACTTCCTCAGTAACAACAAATTATTCGCCAAAAAATCAAGAGTTAGATTGCCCTCTAAACTACTAAAATAACGAGATAATTGGATTGCTAATAAATAGCTTTGACTCCCACCGAATTGTTTTCCAAAATCAATTTCAGCCTTATCAAAACACTGTGCTATACTAAAATTATTATAATCATATAGGAGGTCAATCTTTGACGACCATTTCTAAAACCCGCTGGCGCTTCACTTGGGCCGCGGGCATCTTATTTCTCATTGACTTATTCGGGGTCGCTTTACAGCAACCCTGGATCAAGGCGTTCGACCGACTAGTTATCGGCTGGGTGCGTCATCCCCTGCCACACGGCTTGATGCAGAGCATTATCTGGGTGACCAAATCTGGTAATCCGAAACCTGTAACGTGGGCAACACTCCTGCTCGTTGCCGTACTAGTCATCGCCCGCCATTACCGTGGCGCTCTCTTCTTAGCATTTAACGTGCTGATTTGGGCTGGCTTGGGCAATACCATTATCAAAAATATCATCCAACGACCACGACCGACCGTTGACCGGCTAGTTGCCGCCAGTTCCTACAGCTTTCCCAGTGGCCACTCCATTACCGCTATGCTGCTATGGGGATCCCTGATCGTCCTTCTGGGCTGGTCCCTGCGGCAACATCACAATTGGCGTTGGGCCGGCACCTTGGTCCTGAGCCTGTGGATTGTCTGCGTTGGGCTATCCCGGGTCTACGTTGGGGTCCATTACCCCAGTGACGTGGTCGCCGGCTGGTCATTAGGATTCTTCTTGTTGACCGTCAGTCAATGGTTCCTCACGCGTTATGGAGATGCATTATAAATGAATTTACCAAATGCTTTAACTTATAGTCATACGTTACTCACGGAATGCGTGGGGCCGGGCGATACGGTGGTCGACGCCACTGTGGGCCAAGGCCATGACACGATTTTTCTGGCAAACTTGGTCGGCAAGACTGGTCGCGTCCTCGGCTTCGATATCCAACAAGTAGCGCTCGATGAAGCGCAACAACAGCTTGCTCTGACCGGATTAAGCGCCCAGGTCGACCTACACGCGACCGGTCACGAAAACGTCGGTGATTTCCTGGAGTCGAATGAGCGCGTCGCAGCAGCCGTCTTCAATCTCGGTTACCTGCCGGGTGGTGACAAATCCGTCATCACTCGTCCCACCACGACCCTGACCGCCGTCAAAACGCTGTTGCCCCATCTGCCACGTGGCGGCCGGATTATCTTAGTCGTCTACGCCGGTCATCCCGGTGGCCCAACCGAACGGGATGCCGTCGTCGACTTCTGTCAGGAACTTCCACAAAAAGATTACCAAGTTCTGCGTTACGGCTTTATCAATCAAATTCATACCCCGCCATTTCTATTAGCCATCGAGCGGCGGTAACTGAAAGACACCATCAAGTCCAATTTTTGGAGTTGATGGTGCCTTTTTTATTCTTATTAATTTCAACGTCATATTTGATCAATTGGTTATAACTATCCTCATTCAGCCGGCAATCCCCATTTGTTATTGCATAGCGCAACAATTACTTCAAATCCAGCGAATCATCAGCTTGTAGTTAGCAACCGTTTTACTAATCTATTTATATCGACTGGTCGTTCAAAGCTAACCGTCAACACCTCTAAGATTACCGCGTCATCAATTAGTTGTTGTATACATAATCAGGCTACCGCGTGGATCAGCCCCTCTGCCACCAAACATTCCGCAATCTGAACGGCATTCCAGGCCGCACCCTTCAATAGATTATCGGCCACGACCCACAGATTAAAGGCTCCCGGATTCTCTAAATCTGGTCGAATCCGGCCAACATAGGTCGCACGCGTTCCAGTCGCATTTAGCGGCTGTGGATACAGTTGGTGTTGCGGATCATCCTGCAACACGACTCCCGGGGCGGTTGCCAGCGCTTGGTGCAACTGGGCAACGGTCGCATCGGGCCTTCCCGTGTCGATCCAAATCGATTCGCCGTGACTGAACGGTACCGGTACCCGGACACAGGTTGCTGTGACCTTGATATCGTTAGCATTCATATCCCCCAGCATGATTTTCTTGGTCTCGTGAATCATTTTCCACTCTTCATGCGAGTACAGATTGTCTTCCAACACATCGATCTGCGGTAACAGGTTGAAGGCCAAGGGATAGTGGCGCTGATCGCCCTTAGTCGGGAAAATCTTGGCCGTCATCTGCTGACCATTCAAATAGTCCCTAGCTTCCTGATAAAACTCGTTTAGTCCCGACTGCCCGGCTCCCGAGGCCGCTTGGTAGGTCGATACAATGATCTGCTTTAACCCCACCGCCTGACGAATCGGGTTCAGCGCCACCATCATTTGAATCGTCGAACAGTTAGGGTTCGCAATGATCCCATGATGTTCCCGGAGCGCCCCCGCGTTGACCTCGGGGACGACCAGTGGCACGGTCGGCACCATTCGAAAGGCACTGGTATTGTCGACACAGACCGCCCCTTGCTCAACCGCAACTGGCAAGAACTGCTTTGACACCATACTTCCAGCGGAAGCCAGCACCAGATCAACACCCGCAAATGACGCCGCAGTCGTTGCCTCTACCGTCAGCGACTGCCCCCTAAACGTCAACGATTTTCCCGCCGAACGGGACGATGCCAATAATTTGACCGCCTTCACCGGAATCGTCGACTGGGCCAACTGCGCTAACATGCGAGTCCCCACTGCACCCGTTGCCCCTAAAATCGCAACCGTAAGTCCTGCTTGCATCCCATCATCTCCCCCTTTTTAATTCAAAACGTGTGCCCGTAAGTCAGCCGTAAAGACCGCCAACCGCCGCATGGCCTCCTTAAGATCCGTCATGGAAGACGCATAGGACAGCCGCACATAGCCTTCACCACCGGCGCCAAAACAGCTTCCAGGGGTGACACCTACCCGGCCTTCTTCCGCCAGTCTGGTCGCAAACGCCACTGAATCTAAACCAAACTCTGGTGGAATCTTCGCAAACGCATAGAAGGCCCCGGTCGGCATCGTTGTTGCGTACCCCAGCCGGTTGAGCTCAGGCACCACGTAGTCACGCCGTTGCCGATAAGTCTGGCGCATCTGCTCCGAATCCGTTAAACCATGAGTCAACGCTTCCAGTGCCGCATACTGGGCCGGATTAGACGGACAGGTCACCACAAAGCCGTGAAGCTTACTGATAGTCTCAACGATCTCAGCCGGTCCGGCAAAATAACCGATACGATACCCCGTCATAGCGTGGGACTTGGATAACCCATTGATCAGAATCGTCTGTTCTGGTAGTAATTCCGCCATGGACGTGTGGGGCTGATCGTAAGTGAGCTCCGCGTAGATTTCGTCCGTGATCACGTACATCCCCTGACGTTTCACAACGTTGGCCACGTCTTGCAACTGTGCTCGATCATAGGTCACCCCCGTCGGATTCCCCGGAAAGTTTAAGATGACGGCCTTGACCGTATCCGCCCCCTCGCGGTCAATGACGGCTTGCAGGTGCTTACCGGTCAGCCGAAATCCGTCGGCCGTGGTATCGACCTGAATCGGGATTCCGCCAAATATCGAGATGACCGGCCAATACAGCGCAAAAGTCGGTGTTGCCACCAAAACTTTATCACCCGGATTGATCAGGCCACCTAACACGCTAAAGATAGCCTCCGAAGCCCCGACCGTCGCCACGATCTCCGTATCGGCATCATAGGTGAGCCGAAACCGTTGCTGCAGGTAGCCACTGATGGCTTGCCGCAACTCGCGGATTCCTCGTTGATCGGTATAGTGCGACTTGTTATCCTGAATACTTTGAATAGCAGCAGCCTTAACGTGTTCTGGCACATTGAAGTCCGGTTCCCCCAGGGTTAATTTGATGATTCCCGGGATCTGGTCAAACTTCTGGGCAAAGGCGCGAATCTGGGATGCCCCCATCGCCTGAATCTTTTGATTCACAGTTGATTTGAGCCGCACATCTAATTCTGGCAAACGAATCCCCCCTAATCTTGTTACCTCATAAAATATTTTCCAGTCCAATGACTAAGTCTTGTCGTTGCACGACCGCCGCTATCGCTAACCGCACTCCGGTCATAAACGACTGCCGGTCCGTCGTACTCTGTTTGATGGTCAACGTCTCGCCAGGGCCACCGAAGATAACTTCCTCATCGGCCACAACCCCCGGCAACCGCACGGCGTGGATCTTGATGCCGTGGTAGTCGCCACCCCGAGCCCCCAGTGGATCCAGCTCCGCCGATGGTTGTGGCTCGTCCACTCGTTGCGCCTCATAAATCAGTCGAGCCGTGTTCAGTGCCGTTCCGGACGGTGCATCCACCTTGTCCTCATGGTGGTACTCCACGATCTCTGCTCGTTTAAGGTAGGCGGCGGCCTGCTGCGCGAACTTCATCATCAACACCGCCGTCAACCCAAAGTTGGGCGCAATGATGCCGCCGAGCTGTCGAGCATTGGCCGTGGCCTGTAACTGCCGCTGCTGGTCCTCCGTTAACCCACTGGTCCCAATCACCGGTCGCATCCTCCGGGTAATCGCAAATTGGGCGTTGGTGGCGACCCCACTGGGTGTGCTAAAGTCGAGCCACACGTCGGCCGGTGTGGTGATCTGCTCAAGGTCATTGTAAACGGTGACCGCGTCGTCCAAGCCATAGTCCGTGGCGCGGCGACTCGTGACGTGCGGATTAAAGACCCCGGCCAATTGAAATTCTGGTGTCGCCGTGACCAACTGCACCGCCTTTTGGCCCATTGCCCCATTGAAACCCGCAATGATTACTGAGATCACGCCATCGCCCCCTTTAACGCTAGGGCGTGGTACAGGGCCGCCTTTTCTGCTGAATTTAATGGTAACACCGGCAACCGACAAGTTCCGACGTCATAACCCTGGTCATTCAGCAACGCCTTGACCGGTGACGGCGACGGGTACATGAAGAGCGCCGCCATCTTCGGGGTCAGTTCTCGCTGCAACGCCCCGGCCGTCCGGTAATCCTCCTTAGCCAACGCGTCATACATCTGTCGGATCTCCGCACCATAGAGGTGAGCCGCCACGGAGACCACCCCGTTGCCCCCCACGACCTTTGCAAAGAGGGCCTGAGCGTCTTCTCCGGTATAAACCAAGAAGTCGCTGGGAACGTGCTCGACGATATACTCAAAATCATCCATGGTGTGGCACTGCTTCACGCCGGCAATGTTCGGGTATTGTGCCAACTCGACGATGGTCTCCTTCGCCATCAAGACGCCGGTCCGTCCCGGAATGTTATACATCATGATGGGGAGTACCGACGCATCCGCTACGGCCTTAAAATGGGCCGCCATCCCCCGTTGATTAGGCTTGTTATAGTACGGCACCACGACTAAGGCCATGTCGATACCAGCGATCTGCGCTAATTTTTGAACAAAATCGATTGTCCCCGCCGTATTGTTACTACCAGCACCGGCAATGATCGGCACCCGCCCGGCCACGATTTGTGCAAACCGCTGGTAGAGCGTCAACTTTTCCGTTTCGCTCAACGTCGGCGTCTCACCGGTCGTCCCGCCGATGACAAAGCCAGTCGTTCCCGTGTCTAGCAGATGATTCGTCAATTTTTCCAGCGCCGCGTAGTTAATGGCGCGGCCATCATGGGTAAACGGCGTAATAATCGCCGTCATCAGATCAGCATTGGTAAACATCATCGCTCACTCCTTCATTGAGTCATCCGATCACATAAGAATCCCCGAATTGCGGTCACTCCTTTAAAAATAGCAGCCTCATTCGGTTGGAAATTAGCGGCATGCAGGCCACCTGGACTGTCGACGCCCAACCAAAACATGGTGCCCGGAATCTTGGATAACAGGTAGCCAAAATCCTCACCCGTCATTGCTGGTGGGGTCGTCTGAAAGTCAACGTCCGCCGCGCGCATGTAGCGAATAAAGTTAGCCGTCAACGTTGGGTCATTTTCCACCGGGTAATACCCGCCCTGATTAAAGGTCACGTCGATCTGTGCGTGATAGGTCAAAGCGACTCCGGCCACAATTTCTCGTACCCGCCGCTGAATGAAGCTGATCATCTCCTGTGTCAGGCCACGAATCGTTCCCTCTAGTCGCGCCTCCCCGGCAATCACGTTGCGAATAGTCCCCGCAGTAAGCTTGCCAATGGTCAACACGCCGCAGGCCGTCGGGTCAACGTTACGCGCCACGATGGTTTGCAGCTGCATGACCAGACTCGCCGCAATCACGATGGCATCGTTGGCTTTCTGGGGAAACGCCGCGTGACCACTCGTCCCGTGAATGGTCACGTTAACTTCACTCGTGCCAGCAAACAACGTTCCCAGCCGACACCCAATGGTCCCGGTGGGCAGATCCGGATTGTCATGCAGGCCATAGAACTCATCTGGACGAAACTCGCCGGTCAACAGTCCGCGGTCATAGGCCAGCTTGCCACCACTCTCACTTTCCTCTGCGGGCTGAAAGAAAAAGACCAGGTCGTCACGAGGCTGTTGTTCGGCAAAGTAACTGAGTACTCCCAGCGCCACCGTCATGTGGATATCGTGACCACAGGCATGCATGACGCCCGGATGGGTCGACTTAAACGACAGTTCATTGTGTTCGTCGACTGGTAACGCATCAATATCCGTTCGATAGCCGATTGTTCGCTGCGGATGCTGCCCGGCGACGCGGACTAGCAGTGCCGTTGGGAGTTTAGGTGAGGTCTTGATGGTCAAATAAGTCTGGGGCAACGTCGCGATCACCCGTTGTAGATAGGCCTGCGTCTTTATCTCCTGTAGCGCCAGCTCCGGGATCTGGTGTAAATGCCGGCGAATCTGAATCAATTGGGCTTCGGTCAACATGGCTCACAACTCCCTTAATTGGTCTTCAATGTGCGTCTTCGCCGTGGTCTGGCGATCCTTGACCTTGATGACGTGGGCCGGAACACCAGCCACCACGGTTCCTGGGGCCACATCCTTAGTTACCACGGCGCCGGCACCGACCACGGCATCGTCGCCAATCTGAACGCCCTCGAGCACGACCGCGTTGGCTCCGACCGTGACCCGATTGCCGACCCGCACCGGTGTGGCCGAGGCCGGTTCGATGACGCCCGCCAAGACGGCATTCGCTCCAATATGGGAATTCTTACCGACTGTGGCCCGGCCACCCAGGACAGCACCCATATCGATCATGGTTCCGGCACCGACAACCGCACCGATATTGATGATGGCCCCCATCATGATGACGGCGTGGGCCCCAATTTCAACCTGATCACGAATCACGGCCCCCGGTTCGATGCGGGCATTGATATTTTCCGTGTCGAGTAGTGGAACGGCTGAATTACGCGCGCTAATTTCCAGCTCATACGTTGCCGCCGGGCGGTCAGCTAATAGCGGTGCAATCGCTTGGTAATCACCAATCAGAATAGTCAGCCCCGGTGTTGCAAAGCATTTCACGGTGGCCGGGATCTTAGCTGCAGCCAGCGTTCCCTGCAGGTAGACTTTGACCGGCGTGGCCTTCTTGGCAGTCCCAATGTACTGAATGATTTCCGTTGCTGTCATTTTCTGCATGTTCGTTTTCCCCCTCAATTACTCATAGCGCACATCCAACCGAACCAGGTCAGCATAGGTCTCACGTCGCACCACGACCTTGGCCTGGCCGTCCTCCACGAAAACAACGGCGGGACGCGGATTACGATTATAGTTAGATGCCATGCTATAGCCATAAGCCCCGGTATCCAACACGGCAATCAGGTCCCCGGGTTCATTGCGCGACAACGCCAATTGATCGATCAAGATGTCACCCGACTCGCAGTATTTACCGGTCAAATGGACCGTCTCGTGCGTTGGCTCATTCATCTTATTCGCTAAAACGGCGGCGTACTTTGCCTGATAAAGTGCCGGTCGGATGTTATCGCCCATCCCCCCATCGACGCTAAGATACGTTGTTAAATCAGGAATGTCCTTACGTGAGCCCACCGTGTACAGGTTATAACCGGCGGGACCAACGATGGCGCGACCCGGTTCGATCCAAACTTCCGGCAATGGCAATTGATAGCGGTCCGCTAGTTGCCGTAACCTCGCGGCGATGGGTTGAATAAAATCGGCTGGTGTCAACGGGTCGTCCGTCGCCGTGTAGGCAATGCCAAATCCACCGCCTAGATTTAAGATTCGCGGCGTAAAGCCCAACCGATCGCGCCACTGTGCGGAAATCGTCATTAGTTTTTTAACCAACAGGTCGAACCCGGTGACGTCAAATATCTGCGAGCCAATGTGTGCGTGCAGCCCAATCACGTTCATCTGCGGAATGGCTAAGACTTTCTGCAGGGCCCGGGTGGCTTGGCCAGAATCCACGTCGAACCCAAATTTACTATCGACCTGCCCCGTTTGCGTGTAGCGATGGGTGTGAGCGGTGATTCCTGGCGTCACCCGCAACATGACATCGCAGCTAGCGTTTCGGTCCACCAGCACCCGTTTCAGCAGCTCGATCTCGTGAAAGTTGTCGAGGACAATGACCCCGACATGATTCTCAACGGCCATCTCAAGTTCTGCCAGGGACTTATTGTTCCCGTGAAAGCTAAGGTCACGGACGGGGAAGCCTGCCT
Source organism: Levilactobacillus koreensis JCM 16448 (assembly GCF_001435525.1). Taxonomy (GTDB): domain Bacteria; phylum Bacillota; class Bacilli; order Lactobacillales; family Lactobacillaceae; genus Levilactobacillus; species Levilactobacillus koreensis. The sequence goes on along the minus strand of NZ_AZDP01000018.1, from coordinate 10,785 downwards.
GTAGCGCCGTGTAAAGCTCCCCGCCGGAAACGACATCGGCGTGTAAGCCCTCCTCGTCAATGACTTGATACATCGCCACCGTTGCAAAGGCTTTGCTGGCATAGCTGATTTGATACCGCAGCCCACTACGCGTAAAGGCCGCCCGAAATTCTTGAATCTGTCGCCGAATCGCGGCCACATCATAGACTACTAAGGGCGTCCCGTATTCCTGTGCTAACCGGGTGGCATCCACCCCACCTAGAACCAAGTGTCCCTGCTCATTTGCCTGTAATCGTTGCTTGCTCATTGGCCTCACACGTCCTTTCATAACTACTTTCTGGAATTTTCGCCTTATCGTGGGCTGGAGCGGTGCGACAAGGCTTAGCCACCCTGCCTGCACTATTGTTCAAAAAAAGGATCTCTTTGCTTACAAACAAAGAGATCCCAGAACTTCACAGTCCGAATCGAATTCGTCGTAAGCGCCCCGTAGCAGACATCTTGCTACGACAGTCCGTGACCTATTGGATCAACGTCCCAGCTACCAGCCGCTGAGTCGACTGGTGCTTCGGCAACCGCCCCTTTCCGCAAGTTCACGGTCCACTCAGGGACTCCCTTACGTACTGCTGTTGGTTGCAACCTCTTAGATATTGACATCAGGGTAAAGCAATTCCCTTAGAGCGTCAAGACATCGGTCGCGGATTCGCTATGTTTTCTAACTTTACGAACTGAATCCGACTTTCATCGCTTGCTTTAATTTCGTCAGCTGTTAAAGTTGCCGTTAAAAATAACTGTAGAGTCTAACTATTTCTGAGGTGATAGCTGTGAAAGTCGTTAAATTTGGCGGTAGTTCCTTAGCCACTGGCGAACAAGTCGCCAAAGTTGTTTCAATTATCAATGCCGACGCGGAACGTCGGGTCATCGTCACGTCCGCGCCGGGCAAACGGACCCCAACGGACGTGAAGGTCACGGACCTGCTGATTCAATACGCACAGCTGACGGTGGCTCATCAAGCAACCGAGGCTGTCGTGACGCAGATTCTCGCGCGTTACCAAGCCATCAGTGATCATTTTGACCTCGACCACACCGTCATGGAGACATTGACGACCCGTCTCCGTGATCTCGCCACCACGGCGTTTACGGACAATGCCCACCTACTGGCCGCCTTTAAGGCTCAGGGAGAACTGCTGAACGCCATTTTATTGACCGCGATTTTGAACCAGCAAGGGGTGCCCGCAAAGTTTGTGGACCCGCAAACGGTCGGCCTACTTGTCGGCGGTGCGCCTAACGATGCTAGTGTGCTATCCGCGACCTATGCCAATTTAGCACGCTGGCAACTTCCGGTGGACACCCGCATCGTCTTTCCCGGCTTCTTCGGATATAATCAGGCCGGCGATATCTGTACCTTTGCGCGCGGCGGCTCGGACATCACCGGGGCCATTCTCAGCCGTGGACTACGGGCCGACCTTTACGAAAACTTTACCGACGTCGACGCCATCTTTGCGGTCGACAACCGCATCGTGGCCCATCCCACCATGATCACGAAGATGTCTTACCGTGAGATGCGGGAACTGTCGTACGCTGGCTTCTCCGTCTTTCAAGATGAGGCCATCATCCCCGCCATTCAGGGTCAGATTCCGGTCAACGTGAAAAATACTAACAACCCGACCGCACCGGGAACCCTGATTGTCCCGGAACAGTTTCTCTTCAATCCGGCCAATCCCATCACGGGCATCGCGTGTTCCGATCGTTTCTCGGCGCTCTATCTCCACCGCTACCTGTTGAATAAAGAGGTCGGCTTCACCCTAAAACTACTCGAGATCTTTCAGAAATACGGTCTCTCCTATGAACACATGCCGTCTGGAATCGACGACCTTACCATTATCTTCGACCAGAGTAAGTTAGACGCGACGACTATTCACAGCCTCTGCCGTGACATCCGCACCACCCTTCACCCGGACTACCTGGAGTGGATCGACGACTACGCCATTATCATGGTCGTTGGTGAAGGCATTGCCCACACGATCGATACCATGGGAAAAATCATTGACTCACTCACCCAAAATAATATTGCGATTCACATGATCAATCAGGGAGCCTCCCGTATTTCAATCATGATCGGCACCCAGCGCAAGGACGCGCCCGCCGCTGTCCGTCACATCTACGACACATTCTTTGTCAAAAGCGAGGTGTAGCCTATGTTGACCTTGATCAAAGCTCACGGCTCAGAAAATCAATTTTTCCTACTCGACCAACGGCAGCTTACCCAGCCACTGACCGACATCGAGTTATCCCGAATAGCTCGTCAACTCTGCCATCCCCACACGGGTCTTTTGGGCGGCGCCGACGGACTACTGGTCATTGCACCGTCACCAAATACGACCTGTCTGGGAGCCATGCGCGTCATCAACGCCGACGGGAGTGAAGCCAAGATGTGCGGCAACGGTCTCCGTACCGTCAGCCGTTATCTGGCGGAGCAATCGGGCAAAACACACTTCCAAGTCGCTACCCTAGAAGCCGACCTCGACGTGGCTCGCTCGGCCAACCTCGCCCCCGACGTACCGGCATTCAGCGTTCAAATTGGTCCCATTTCCATGGCCGCCGCAACTCTGCCCTTTGCCTACCACCAGTTGCCGGAGCTCTTCAACACCGCCGTCCCGGAGTTTGTTGGCCAGCAGACGTTCACAGCCATTGCCGTACCCAACCCCCATCTCATCAGTTTCGTCGATCACCTTGATCCAAGCGTGTTGGGTGAATTGGGACGGCGGCTGAACGCGCCAAACCCCTATTTTCCAGAGGGAGTCAACGTGAGCTTCGCCAAGCTCCTAGGACCCAACCGCCTATTTGTCCAAACGTACGAGCGCGGCGTGGGCTTCACTAACGCCTGTGGCACGGGGATGTCCGCGACTAGTCTGGCCTTTGCCATGCAACATCCCACTCAATTTGACGCAAGCAGTGACCTGGTCGTCTTGAACCCCGGTGGTCTAGTCAGGACCCACGTCACACTGGGCAAGACGCCCGCCACCAGTACGCTTCGCCTCATTGGTAACGCGACGTTTACGGCCAAGGTCAGTCTGAGCGAACCGGATCTCCATGCGGGTAACTTTTCCGCCGCCCACGTCGAAACAACGAACGAAGAGGCCGCCTATCAAGCCTTCGTGCACCACGCAAAACAGAGCATTTTATAACCAAAAAAGGAACTGCGACGCCGAGATCACGTCCAGTTCCTTTTTGGAGACAAATTTGATTCAGTTCAGTCAAACTAAGGATTTACGAACTTTTTTCACGCCTAACTATCCTGCCGCATCATTCCTTATGCAACGACTTGCGCTTCGGGCTGACCCAAGTCCCCGACCCGAAGCCGAGAATCGTCTTAAGCGCCGGAATAAAGGTCATGACCACCGTAATCGGGTTGACCATCCAGTAGAATAGCATGTAGAGCGGCGCAAAAATCAGATATTTTAGCTTGGCCCCCCGATGGTCGAGCAGAAGTGCCGCAATTAGTTGCATAAAGCCCGCGAACAGCTCGAAGGTCACGAAGATAAAGGAAATGACGATTCCATGAATGACGCGCTCAAAATCCCCTGTAAAGAGGAAATACAACATCATGGCAATAAAGGCGGCTGAGGTGATAGTAAAGAAGAACGACCAGATGATCGACAGGGTTGAGTCGACAAACATCGAGATTTGATAACGGTGCTCGATTGGGTGCAATAAAAACTTCTTGATATTAGTCAACCATACCTCGGTTCCCCCCTGAGCCCAACGTTTGCGCTGATGATAGAGGTCCTTAATCGTCTCCGGCACGTTCATGTGGAAGATAACATTGGGGGCAAAGCGCGGCACGGCCCCCAGCATCTGGTGGTCCCAAGCGATACTGATGTCCTCGGTCGCCCGGTTCTGTCGGAACCCACCCACGTCGATCAAGAAGTCCTTCTTATACAACGTGTTGGCGCCGCTATAGGCATACATCGAATCGTTGATGGCGGTCTGACTACGTTTAATGACTCCCACGATACTCGAAAACTCCACCGTCTGTGACTTTCCCAGCAGTGTCGAGCGGTTCTGCACGTCCATATTCGCCGTCACGGCGGACGTGTTCATATCGCGGTCACGCATAAAGAAATTCATATACTTCATCAATGCGTCTGGTTCGGGAATCGTGTCGGCATCATTGCTCAGAATGTACTCCCCCTTTGCGAAGTACATCCCAATATTAAAGGCATGGGCCTTCCCCTTGTTCTTGAGAATTTCGACGGTTCGCAGCCGCGGATACTTCTCCTGTAGCCGCGCGATAATTTCTCCAGTCTTGTCGGTCGACCCATCGTTCATGACCAAGACCTCATAGTTGTCATAGTTCAACTCTTCAAATAAATAGGTGATGGTCTCTTCGATCATGACCTCTTCGTTGTGTGCCGGAATCATAATGGTGATCATCGGCTGTTTACTCGGCAGAATTGGTGACCAGTCACTGTCTCGCTTATTGGTTTTTAAAAAACGGTAGGACAGTGCACCGGCAAACCAAAAAAAGGACCCGACCACGGGATACAGACAGAGAATCAACAGGAATACATTGAGCACCGTCTGGCCCAGAGTTGCTTTTAAAATGCTGTCAATAAAGATATTCCACACGAGCCGCTAATTCTCCTTTACCATCCATACCACCACGTTACTCATCCAAATCATTTAAATCATGCTTAGCATATAAATCGTGAATCTGCTCCGTATCCAGGTTCTGTTCTGGCTTGACCTGATAGTGCCGCACATTTTCGCGGAACTCCTGGTCACCGAACCGCTCCGTCATGAATCGGTCCAACTCACTCTCTCGTTTCTGTTGATTAATGGGGTTAAAGGTTGGCCACTGCTCAACGACCCGGTCACGCTTCCGATTCTGAATGATCGTCATCCCCACGGCGAATAAAGAAACCACGACGAATGAGAAGAGCAGTAGCACTCCGATGAATTTAATTTCGAAGATTCCCTCCTGATACGTCCAGACGTGGGGCACCCGCGGATCATACGCCGACCAAAAGGACAGTACGGTAACCACGATGGGAACGATGACGCAGAGCCACCCAAAAATGGCGACCACCGTTTGCCAAATTTTAAGTCCCCAATGCCCCTTCGCAAAGTAATCATCGGTGTAAAGCTGCTGCCGTTCCTGTTCTGACTTTTTTTCTGCTTCCCGTTGCGCCATTACGATTCCTCCCGGGGATTCACAGGACGGCCAAAGTGATAGCCCTGTCGCACCCGAATTTTAAGTTGTTCGGCGAGCTTTTCGTCCGCTTCATCTTCAATGCCCATCAGGATCAGCTGAATATGGTTGTCCTGAGAAAGTTTATTCCAAAACTGCAGATTCAAATCGAGCCAAACGGACGGGTCTTCCTTACGAAAACTCCGCATGGAACATTTGAGCGAATCGACCTGTGGGAGTAGCCATTCAATGTTCTTCAGATTTTCCAGCGTGGACCCGACATTATCGACATCGAACCGCATCCCGTACTGGCGTGCTTCCTTGAGCCGTTTGGCAAATAAACGCCGGTTGATGCGCTTGTCAACGTGATCCGCCGTATACTCAACGGCCAGATTCATCGGCGTAATCTTCGAAATGGCCCAGCGGACGAAGTAGTGGAAATCCGGACTGATGATTTGGTCATACTCGAGATTGATCGACAGGGTGATTGGCTCCGTGGGTAGTGCCTTGAAGGTATCCTCCAACAGAAAGATCACGCGCTGTAAGGGCAACGAATCCAGTTGCTGCGGAAGCGACCAAGAGCCATCGGCATTGTGCTGCCGCAACAAGCACTCGTAACCGGTGGTATTGCCCCGAAAGTCGACCTGCTTTTGAATAAAGTAACGCAGTTCGAGCTCGTGGTTCTCTAAATAGTTATTGCTGCTCTTCCGTGAGTACCAGTAATAAATTGTGATGGTTCCCACAACGATGACCGCCATGATCCCCGTCATCCACAAGAGAACCGCTTCAAGTTGTGCCAGTGACATTGTCAATCACTCCTAGTCCGTAACTGTAGCTATCTTTTATACCATCAATCGTCAAAAAAGCACCAATAGGCCCTAATCTCCCCATTGGTGTTCATTGATTAACGATTTACTTATCAGTACTTAAGAAGTGAAACCGAGTCAGTTCCAGTGCTGAATGTTCCATAATTAATTTCCCGTGTTCGGCGAGTACGTCGGCTGCGACCTTAGTCCGGTCCGCATACTCATACGCCACCGCTAATTCATCCTTAATTGATTCCTTAGACGATTCATTCACAAAGAAAATTAATTCCAAGTAAAAGTTTCCATTATATTGGTACAGGTTAGATGCGGCATTCTCGAGGTGCAATACTCGCGCTAAACTGATCATGTCCTCAAAGGAGTGAAGCTTGACCACCCGTGTCGTCGTTGGCTGACCGTCGTCATTCAGGTAATCTTCAATGTCGTTGGAGTCACTGGCCTGTGCTTTAAAATTGGACAGAAAATCTTTCTGATCGTCTTTTTCCAATAAATGGGCCTTAATCTGATCCGACACTTGATCGGGGTGATCACTATCAACGCTAGCGTCCGCACCGTTGTCATCCGCTGCGTCATCCTCATCTACGTTCTTACTAATAAATAATTCCAGACCGTTACGATTTGGCAGAACCTGGAAGGTCACCGCATCGTTATCTTGAAATTGGTGATCAACGTCGACCTCTTCCAAAATACTATAGAAAAAGCCTTCAATTTGTTTGTGGTTACCCAGTAGGTCCAAGACGGTAATACCGCGTTCACTCAGATCATCGTTACCAATAACCACCCGAATCGTATTTTCATTGATTCGTTCCATTTCCATGAATAACACCCCTTTCTCGTGGGTTTGGGTATTGTCCTTGATTTTAATTCTAGTCATTTTTAGTTACTTGTAAAGTAATCATAACAAAAAAACCGGACTGCAAGTAATATTTTCTCACAAATCCGGTCAGATGCAACTAATTAAGCTTATTAGATACCATTTACTAGGCGTTGGGCCCGCTCTAACTCTAATGCGCGCACCTTACGGGGTAGAAAACGGCGAATTTCTTCTTCATTGAAGCCAACTTGGAGTCGTTTATCGTCTACCATGATTGGCCGACGTAAGATTCCCGGATGCTGGCGAATCAACTCGTACAAGTCGCGAAGCGGTAAATCGTCCAAATCAACCGTCAATTCTTGGTAGACACGCGATCGCCGAGAAATAATCTCTTCCGTTCCGTTCTCCGTTAACCGTAAAATCGACTTGATCTCAGCTATGGTTAAGGGCTCGGAGAAGATATTCTGTTCCCGATACGCAATTCCGTGTTCTTCAAACCATAACCGAGCCTTACGACAAGACGTACAACTGGGTGATGTATAGAGCATAACTGTCATCATCTTTTCCTCCCTCTCATTAGCAAACGATTCGACTATCATGGTCGATAACCGCTAAACAGGCTTAGTGGCCTGTACGGCGTATAAATTATTTAATAATTATATTATACTAGTTTTTCACCAAAAGGGAAGCCTTTTTGTAATTTTAATTAATAAACAATATTATACTATATGACTATTTATCCGATAATTAGAGACGGATAGTAATCGTTGCGACTAGAAAACGATGATGACCAATTAATTTAATTCGAATAAAAACAATTAGATTTTATAAATGGACTGAGGCTTTACGACAGCAACCTCCACCGTCGTGCCAGCAGCCGCTTGGGCCTCTTGTTGCAATTGCTCTAAACTCCCGGTCTGTGGGAGGTGGGTCAATAACAATCGTTTAACACCGGCCTCCTTAGCCAACGTTCCAGCCTGCGTTGAGGTTAAATGCCAAGCGGTCCCCTGATGATCGGCAAAGAAGTTGGTATCCGCTAAGAGCACATCGACGCCCCTTGACCACTCTGCAAGCCCCGCAAAGGCCGCGGTATCGGCCGTAAAGGCTAACGTTGCCCCCGTTTTAACTTCAGTGATTCGTGGCGCATACGCCGGTACCGGATGGTGCGTTGGCAGGAAATCAATCTCAAAGGGCCCTAGTTTCAACGTCCCAGCCGGATTGTATGCTTGACCAACCGTCGCGTTAGGCCAAGTGAGGCTTCCAAAGTTGAGTGGATCGGCCGTGTGTCCGTAGATTGGCAATAGTGGTTCCGCCTTTTTTCCTGGTGCCAATTGCCAGAGATACTGTAAGACTCCCACATCGGCCGTATGATCATGATGGTAATGGGTCAGCAGGACCGCGTTTAACTGCAGTGGATCCAGAACTTTTTCCAACGCCAATAAGGCTCCTGACCCACAATCCAGTAGGAGATGGTAGTCCCCACTAGTCAGTAAATAACTGCTGGTCCCGACACCGTTATGGGGATAGCCCCCGTAACAGCCTAAAATCGTTAATTGCATTAAAACCACCCTTTCTCGTTCGTCATAGTCTCAGTGTAGCGCGCCAAACACAGCGTGTAAACGTTTCGCTTTTTAAGTGGAAACCCTTATAATGAAGATAGTTATCACCGACTGGATAATTTGCTAAAGCATTTGATGAATTACCCAGTCTGTCCACATTCGTTAGGAGGGGTAAGCATGCTTCATAGATTATCTTTAACCTTTGGGACTAGGGACCTGCTCGAAAAAATTATTACGCGCAATCCCGACCGTCACCTCGTGCTCATGGAAATCGCTGGGGACGACGAGGGCCTACAACTACTAGATGTTTCCGATGAACCCACCATCTTTACTGGTGGCCTAGAGTACCAGGTTCAGCTCCATCAGGGGGCCCGCGACTGGTTAGGCTTCTTCAGCTTTGCCTATTTCACCTTTAACCAGGACGAAGCGACCGTCTTTGCTGCTAAAATGAATAAACTGGCCAGCGACGTGCTCCCAGCCGGGATGACGGCCATGTACGTCTTGACCAAGACGCACAACGCCAGTGAATACGTTCTGCTGACCCAGTGGGTAGACAGCGAAGCCTTCGCCCTGTGGCGGCACTCAGCGGCGTTCGCCCCTATCGCACAGTATGCTACCAGTGCCAATCATTTCCACACAGCAAACTACCACCAAGTAAAACCAGATGACAAAAAGTAAAGCAACCGGTTAGGGTCTGGGGCAAGAGTCCTAGACCTTTTTTGCGCGCCAAACGTATATGGTCGAAACATGTGACCAAAGACTATTAACCCCGGCTTAATCCCGCTAGACAAGCAAGCCCAAACCGAGATTTTTCGTCTAGCAACGTTAATGCTCATGGACTAACCGCGTTTCGTCTCACTCTTTTTTCATTTTTAGGTGATTCGCGGTACAATGGGCATATTCTGTTTTAGAAAGTAGGCGTTAACTTGAGTCATTTAGTCTCGAATGCGGCGACCGACAAGATTTCGCCCACACTACCACTCACGACCGATCAAAAACGCTTGGTCGACCAAATCTTAGCCTTCACGACAGCCCACGTCAACGAAACTGGCCCGGCAGTCTTTACGGTATACGGTGACGCCGGAACTGGAAAAAGCGTGATCTTAGCGCACCTGTTTAACCAGTTACAAACAGCTTCCCGAACCCGCCCCGACAGTCCGTTAGCCAAGACAACCAACTACTTTTTGGTCAACCATCCAGAAATTCTGAAGGTTTATCGTGAAATTGCTGGTAAGGAACCCCACCTATTAAAAAAGGACTTTCAGCGGCCAACTTCACTCATTAACCAGCTGGCTAAAGGGATCACAACGGCTGATGTGTTGGTGATCGATGAAGCCCATCTGCTGTTATCCCAGCCAGATCACTACAATAATTTCTACGGCGAGAACCAGCTGAGTTCACTACTGGCAGCGGCTAAGGTCATCATTCTGGTTTTCGATGAGACACAAGTCCTACGTATGAAGAGCTTCTGGACTGAAAAACGATTGGAACACCTACTGGCCCATTACCCGCACCAACACGTGCGTCTGACCCATCAATTTAGGATGCAAGCGAGTGATGAGCTTGTGGCCTGGATCAACGACTTCACCCATAGTCAGGTCCGCCCCCTGCCCCAGTCTGTTGGTGCCCAGTACGACCTGCGTATCTTTAACGACGCCGAGCAAATGCGTCGAGCCATCGTTACTAAGAACAATCAGGTTGGCCTATCGCGCGTCGTTTCGACTTCTGGTTACCCCTCTACCTTGGATGGTGGCAAACACTACATTACGGAGGGCCACTTTCACTTGCCATGGGATCAATACAACTATACCAGCACACCCTGGGCAGAGCTCCCTCAAACAATTGACGAGGTCGGCTCTATCTATACCTGTCAGGGCTTTGACCTGAACTACGTGGGTCTCATCCTCGGCCCTCCTCTCACGCTCTCACCTCAGAACCAGTTAGAGGTTCACCTAGACCGGTATACCGACGTCGAAGCTTTCAAACGACGCGCTGATATCACCGACGCGCAAGAACTCACGGCAATCAAGAAACAACTTATCTTGAACTCTGTTAACGTTCTCATGAAGCGTGGTGTTAAGGGCCTCTATATCTACGCCCACGATGCACATCTTCGCCAGTATTTAGGTGCTAAAGCACATTAAGTTCAAAAGAAGAATGGCGTCCTCGATTTTGAGGACGCCATTCTTCTTTCCATGCTCTAAGTCCTAAGTGGTTAGGTCTGCTCCACTTGACCAGGAACCCGCTCTTCTGTCACTCAATCATAGGCCAATTACGCTCACTCATACTATCCGTCGGTCAACCGACCGTGCCAGATTCCCGATGGACCGTAATAATTCAACGATTAACTGCTCGCATTTTTAGATCGAGTAGGAGGTAGTCGATTATTTCAACTACCGACCTCTCACACCACCGTAC
>NZ_AZDP01000090.1:531-2102 GCF_001435525.1 Levilactobacillus koreensis JCM 16448 | reverse complement strand
AAAACCTACATTTTTAAACCGCCATTTTCCAACATTTCTACGCCGCTATTGACACTGTAAATGGTATACAAATTCTGAGCCATTATACCAACCCCTAAGCAACTATAGCATCTCATCGTACTCACCCAGCCTTTTTTCAGTTCAGAGGTCATACGTGCGTAATCAACCCGCAGTAAGCTATAAGGACGTGGTGGGTGGCCCCATCACCCCACTCCTGACGCAAATAGGCTTAGACAACGATTATAGATACAAGGATAAGAAAACGAAACTTGCAGATTGCTCACTCCCCTATATTGGAGGATGTTATCGGCGCTCTTTAGCCCCAGGTGAGCTTAATCACTTATCCACCCATTGCCTGTGCTCCTCAACCACTTCTAAACAAAGCTGGCATCCATCACTAATAGTAGAAAGAAGCTGGCAGCAGCTTTCTGTACACTGATAGCAAACTTTTAAGCACTTTCTCCATAAACATCGCAAATAGATCATGATCATCTAATAAGGAAGAGCTGACGTCCTCATTGACCAAGAATGTCAGCTCTTTTGCTCTCCGTGCTCTAACGCAGCAGGCCTACGTCTCAGTCCCTTATTACTACCATTATCGACCGTAGATAACTCTAATCCCCTGATAATACACTCATACCTATCAGACGGTCGCCTAGTACCCACCAGTTGAAAGTTAACTGTAGGTACCTAATAGCCGATTATATTGAAACTAGATTCAAAGGAAGCATGGCGTCCTCGGGTTTTGAGGGCGCTATGCTTCTTTCCATGCTCTAAGCGGCTAGGCTTACGCTGGGAACAAGGAGCCTGTCTTCTAGCCGCCAGCTGCCATAGACGGTCCGTTACTAGGTACTTTACTTACTGGCAGTTTGACTTGAACGATATCCTGCTTGTCCATAATAAAATCCCACCAATTTTATTTGATGAGGCTATCATATCGTGGATTTGCTGCCAATCATAGACGGTCAGTCATTGGGTGCTTACGTTATCGGACACCCACATCACAATTAACTCAGCAACACCTACACAAAAAAAGCCACCACCTAATGTGATGACTCCCGAGATGAATCTTCCTATACCGGAGGTGGGGTTCGAACCCACACGACCTCAACGGTCACTGGATTTTGAGTCCAGCGCGTCTGCCAGTTCCGCCACTCCGGCAAAAAAATATTGATTGGATACACCCAAGTCAAAGGTGGTAATCGGATTTGAACCGACGATGAAGGTTTTGCAGACCTCTGCCTTACCACTTGGCTATACCACCATAATCGTCTATCCAATCTGACTGGACCAGTCGAAATAAATCAAATGCCCCAATCTAGGGCGGTATGTGGGAATCGAACCCACGCGTGCCGGAACCACAATCCGGTGTGTTAACCACTTCACCAATACCGCCATCACATTACAAACAGGGATAGTAGGAATTGAACCCACACCGACGGTTTTGGAGACCGTAGTTCTACCTTTAAACTATATCCCTATGAATGGTGGGGAGTGGATTCGAACCACCGAACCCGAAGGAGCGGATTTACAGTCCGCCGCGTTTAGCCAGACTTCGCTACCCCACCATA
>NZ_AZDP01000090.1:0-521 GCF_001435525.1 Levilactobacillus koreensis JCM 16448 | reverse complement strand
ACCGCCGACACATGGAGCTTCAATCCATTGCTCTACCGACTGAGCTACCGAGCCATATACCATTCATGTAATATGTTTGTTGTGTATTAAATTGTTAATAACATAACAACGGTCTGTACGAGACTCGAACTCGTGATCTCCTCCGTGACAGGGAGGCGTCCTAACCAACTAGACCAACAGACCATAATAATGTTATGTTACGATGGAGGATACAGGGCTCGAACCTGTGACCCTCTGCTTGTAAGGCAGACGCTCTCCCAACTGAGCTAATCCTCCAAAATGACCCGTACGGGATTCGAACCCATGTTACCGCCGTGAAAGGGCGGTGTCTTAAACCACTTGACCAACGGGTCATACTTATGAAAACGGAGAGTGAGGGATTCGAACCCTCGAAACAGGTTAGTACCCGTTTACAGCATTTCCAATGCTGCTCCTTCAGCCACTCGGACAACTCTCCATCTAAAGCTCCGGCAGGCGGGCTCGAACCGTCGACAACCTGATTAACAGTCAGGTGCTCTACC
>NZ_AZDP01000089.1:101702-113522 GCF_001435525.1 Levilactobacillus koreensis JCM 16448 | reverse complement strand
GTGTATTTATTTTGGTCTAAATTCTAAGTGGCTAACTTGATTATAAAATTCGCCATTTTTAATCGTCACAAAAAGCGGTTAAGGTAAGGCCATCCAATTAAGGGAGGTCTTTTTAAATGTCAGAAAACTTATTTCAAAACGTTATCGTCACTCACGCTCAGCTGAATCGGCTACGCGCAATCCTAGTTCACCCGGAGAACCTGCCACTGTGGGACGACGAAATTACGCAAGTTGTTCCAGCCACCGATGGTGAGGTCCAACTCACCCGGCGGTCACCGGCGCTCAACGAACGTGAATGGGTAACCGTCGCCGCAACAGCCAGTCAAGTCATCTATCACAGCCACGGTGGTCGTTTAGCTTACGATCTAGTCTTCACCTTGACTGGAGACGCGACCCAGACCAGTCTCACTGAGGAACTGCAGGTGACACACACGACCGCAATTCCTATTCCACTACAGTTGCTTGCGCCCATCGCCAAACAAGCCTTCGCCCAGAAGCTCCAAGCCCTAATTGTCCTCGCAGAATCCTCCCGGGAGGTGTTTGCCTAATGCAAACTATCGTGCAAACGTCTTATCAAGGTATCGACGCCCTGAGATTCGATTCCCAGCCGCTACCCCGGTTACTCAATCCACTCGCGGTCAGAGTTGAGACTCGCTACACACCGGTGATGCCCTACGACGTGCTTACTGAGACTGGTCAGCTCAAACAGCTGCGGCCCGTCAGATTACCCATCGTTGTCGGCTATGGCTTCGGCGGCATTGTTCGCGAGGTCGGCCGCCTACGTAACCGCCAATTGCTTAACCAACCCGTGATTGGCATTCAGTTGACCGGCAGTCATCAAGAACAGGTGCTCTCGACGTTACCACCCCTCCTGTTTCCAGTGCCCAAAGGCGTCTCCTTGGCCGCGGCCACGACAATCATCGGTGGTGCAGATGCTGCTTACTTTGCCCTAAAGGAAAACCATCTCAAGGCGGGAGAAACCGTGTTGATCACTGGAGCCACGGGCAGCGTTGGCACCTACCTTGTTCAGTTGGCCCGGTTAGCCGGTTGCCACGTCATCGCAATCGGCCATTCTAGTCGCCACAACCTACTCGCTGATCTGGGAGCGGATCAGGTGCTGGATTACGACCGATCACTAGCTGAACAGCTGGACTCAAAAACCGTTGTTGATCAAATCATCGACCTCGCTGGACAGACCGGCTTACTAAACCAGTTAACAACGTTGCTAGGACCGGTCAGCATTCTTTCGTTAGCGCTACCTCACTATCGGCCACAACTTCCGCAGCAGGCCTTCACCTTTGTCAACGGTTCAATTACCCCGGGCGATTACCGGTGGCTATTGACCCAACTCGCAGATGGAAAATTAACAGCCGTTATTCAAGAAGAATTGCCCTTTACTGCCGTTCGGACCGCCCAACATCGTTTGGTAGACGGCCACGCCGCCGGTCGAATTCTATTAACCTACAATCAGGAGGATGACCAAATATGCTGACTAGCTTAACGATTGATTGGTCTCAACTTCTACCGCAGCTACTTACCCTGTGGTTGATTGGTTGGGGACTGCGTGCTTTATTAGTTGTTTTTATTGTCGCCACTCTGTTCTGGCTGTTTAGACGAACACGGTAAACCAAAAGACGCTCTAGGCCGATAATTCAGCTCAGAGCGTCTTTATAGTGCCGACTAAGGTTCTAGCATCGTCACAAAGCGATGATTCCAGATGCCCTCGAAAAAGGCAATCGTTTGTTCAGCGGTCATAAATTTATTGTCTACTGTGGTTGCTAACCCGCGAGTCATTTGCAAATCGTAGCCGATACCGTGGGCCACTTTAACGGTCGTGTCGACACAGTACTCGACCTGCGCGCCACAGATTTCTAGTGATTCGGTGGCAAAACTGGTCAACACCCGCCGTAAATTGGTATGGTAAAAGGCGTTCGCATGGGTCTTGGATACGAGGGGGTCCGTGTCGCGGTAATCCAGTTCGGGAATCAGCTCCCAATCATGGGTTCCTTTCACCAAGTCTTCATCCGTATGCTGGACAAAAACAATTGGTTTCTTTGCTTTGCGGTACGCTGCAATGCGTGCGTTAACACCCGCAATGACTTGTGGCATATTCGCTGCGGTTTGTTCGCCGTAACAAACGCCATTTTGAAGATCAATGACTAGTAAGACATCTGCCATGTCGATGGCCTCCTTCAGGGATCTTTTGCTCACTCTCTATCATAGCGTATTGGGGACCGCAAGTCTCTAAAAACTTTGAGCTGAATACACTGCACAATAAACCTGTCGTAATTTTGACTAGACACTTTCTTCAAAAGTGCTTTAGTTAATTGGTACGTCATATGATGTACAATAGTTCTTGGAGGCGATTGCTCATGCAAACCAAGGGTAAAGAAACCGACCGAATTGATCATGATATTAAGATTCATGTTCAAAGTGAACTCACTAAGAATGCCCTACCAACACGCTGTGCACAACCATCTGAGGATGTAGTTGCATCTATCCTTGAAATGACCGATGTCGTCAGTGGAAACAAGGCCCCTGAAAACGTGGCCCATAGTTGCGACGAACTTAACCGGATGCTTGAGTCTTAAATCGGGGCGCTTTTTGGTGTATTCAATAACGCCACAACATTTGAAACACATTGCTAATTCTATACTTCAGCTTCGTTCTCCTCATTCAGCTTGTCACAGTCGATAATCAACTGGCAGACCTCTTTTTCGGGCGTCAGCTTCATCGAATATTTCCGGCCGTATTCGATCATGGTGTGATGCGCTTGGTGGAGCTCCTCTGGTTGGAGAACACTGACGATTTTATTCTCGACCTGCAAGGGGGATGCCGACTGGCCGACAAAATGCAGCCGCTTGGAGATTGCCGAAACGTGCGTGTCCACCGCAAAGGTCGGCTGCTCAAAGACATCGCTCAAGACCACGTTGGCCGTCTTTCGTCCGGCCCCCGGTAATGCCATAATCCCCTTCCTGTCAGTCGGAACCACATCGTTGAGCTCTTCATGGACGATTCTCGCCGTCTTGATGATATTACGCGCCTTGTTGTGAAATAGACCGACGCTCTTAATGATCAGCTCAACGTCGGTTACATTGGCGACCATCAAGTCTTTTGGTTCGGGATACTTGGCAAATAAGATCGGCGTGACCTTGTTTACCGACACATCCGTTGCCTGGGCACTGAGAATCACTGAAATCAAATACTGAAAGGGCGTGCGTGAATCCAGCGACGGTCCCACTGGTCCAATATCTGCTTCCATTTGGTGAATAGCCCACACAATCTGCTTATCTTTTAACATACGGCTCCCTCGATTTCCTTAGCATAATTTGCTTACTATCTTAAGTTTACCGCAAAAGGACCTGAAATTGGACTAAATTAAGCAGTGGCATCCGGAACGGCTATCCTTGGGGGACGCAAAAAAACAATCGGCAAGCTAACCCACCAAAAGCTAGCTTGTTACTCAGTCCGCAACTTTCGCCAGCATAATTTCCCAATTAAACAGTCGTACCCTTGATGCCGTTATACCTCACTAACTAAAAAACAGTTCTAGAATCACCTGCTGATTTCTAGAACCATTTTTTACTGATAACCAACCTGATTCAATTTCTACTCTCGAATTTCAACTTGCAGGTAAGTGATGTGATTGCTTTGGTCAAATTGATACGTGTCAAAGCCGTGAAAGGCAAACAGCTTCCCACTACTTTTGCGGCCAGCCACGGCCCATTCGGCTTTGTAGGTACCATTAACCACAGTAACCTGACAAAGATGACGCAGCTTCTGATTGTCTTGAAAAAAATGCACAAAGAAACTTGTCATCTTTGCTGGTGTATCGGCAACAAGCCCATTTGCGCCCTTAACGACGGCTGTATCTGAAAAGAGCGTCATTATTTCATTCAGAGCGCGCTCATCATTTGATGCTAAATCCGAAAGCTCAAAATATCTGCGGATGATTTCGGCCCGCTTGTCCATAGAGATTCCCTCCTTCAAATCAATTACTTAGTCTAACCTACACCGTTGAGAAGTGAAAAATTCTAAGCCTCAAAAATCACAAATGGTTCAGTCAATGACCTATCCCACTGACTGAACCATTGTTTCGATCTTGTTTATTTTCCAATATCCGCAAAAAACAATACCCCACCAATGTAGCTTGTTACTCAGTCCGCAACCTTCGCCAACGCCAATCGAATTGTAAACTGGCCAGCTACCAACTCCGCGGTCAACTTACCGCCCATTGCCAGCACCAATTGGCGCGAAAGGTACAATCCTAATCCAGTTGATTCGGGATTGGTGCGACTGGCCGACGCCGTGTAAAATTGATCGAAGACTCGCTGAATGGCGAGGTGACTATCGGGAGCGACGTCATTGCTCACGCAGACCACGCCCCAATCGTCCGCTGGTTGATAGCTAATGGTCACCGTGTTCTGTGCATATCGCAGCGCATTTTGAATGATGTTCTGCAAAACTCGCGTGAGTAACTGGTCGTCGGCCTGGACCATAACTGGTGCTGTGCTTGGGTCAAACGCGACCTGAATCTGTTTGGCCTCAAATTGTTCAAAAAAGCCGAGGAATTCCGTTTCCACCCGGTCACTCAAGGCAACTGGTTTTAAAGTTGCCCGCTTCTGCTGTGCATCTAAGCGCGTGAGGTCGTAAAACCCATCCGTCATCGTCATCAACCGGGACACAGCCTGCTGAATGCTAGTGAGGTACTGTGCTCGCTTGTCCGGGTCGTCGACCTGCTGGAGCAGTTGAACGTAACCGTTGATTGCCGTTAAGGGTGTCCGTAAATCGTGCGACAAGCCCGTAATAGACAATTGCAGTTGTTTTTCTGCGCGCCGGTTACGACTATTTTCACGTTCAAAATCATCGACCATCGCGTTAAGGGCCGTGACCAGGTCAATCAAGTTGTCTTCCCGGAAGTCGACAAAGAGCCGGCCACCGTATCCTGCCGACTTGGGTAACGAGCGAACTTTTAGGGTCAGCTGCCGAATTTGACGTTTTAAGAAAAACAAGTAGCCGCCAAGGCCTAAACTTACCATCAGTATGACTATCACGACCACCCACATCACTTCCGCCTCCTACGCCAGCTTAAACCCAATGCCCCACACCGTCTGAATGTACTGCCCGCCGTTACGATTCAGCTTCAACCGTAAATTACTGACGTGCACGTTGACCGTCTTGTCGCTGGCCAGGTAAGGCTCCTGCCAGACGCTTTCATATAGATTAGTCCGGCTGAACACTTTTTGCGGGTGGCGTAACAGCAAGACTAAAATCGCGAACTCCCGGCTCGTCAAATGAATCGGTTGTCCCGCCACCGTCACGACGCGTGTTTCTAAATTAGCCACGATTGTGTGATACGTTAGCGTCTGAGAAGTGCTGCTATCTGCTTGGTGATGACGTAACTGAATTGAAATTCGTGCCAGTAGCTCCTCAATGTCAAATGGCTTGGTCACGTAATCATCGGCACCATGCGTCAACAGGTCTAATTTCGTCGCTTGATCGACCTTGGCAGACAGTGTGATCACCGGCACTCCCGAGGCCTGACGCATCCGCCGAATAACCTCTTCACCCGCCAGGCCTGGTAACATTAGATCCAATAGCACCAAATCCACGGCGTGCTGTTGAAATAGGAGGAGTCCTTCTGTTCCAGAAAAGGCGTCCAGCACCTGGTAATGCTGCAACGTCAACGTTTCCTTTAATAGAGCATGAACGGCCGCGTCATCCTCAATAATTAACAAAGTAGTTGTCACGACCAATCACCTCCTGAATTATTTGATATCGGAACGGTTAAACACGGCGTAACCAATACCACTCGCAATTAAAATCGTCACCACACTAACAGTGATCATCTTAGGCACCAGATTCAAAACATCCGGTGTCGTAAAACTTGTATAGAACAAGTAACTCTCTGAGAACCACCAAGTCAACGATTTCAAGCCGTCAAACTTCTGAAAAATACCGGGGATGAACCCCATAGCAATCGTAAAAATAAATGACCACATCATGGCAACGCCAACCGATTGTAGCATGAAACTAATTTCCACGTAGACCGCAACCACTGAAAAAATCAGGAGAAACAGTGTCAACGCAACTAACCAGAAGTACTGGCCGTAGTTGTCCACCCCGGCAACCTCACCGAAGCCGTAAACCGATCCAAAGCCAATCATACTGAGTCCGGTGACGAGAATCACTGCCCCGAGCGTTAGTTCGCAGGCAATCACCAGTTTAGTTGAGTAATATTTCAGCCGACTAACGCCCAACGATAGTGCATTTCGAATCGTCCCGCTTTGAAATTCTTCACCGATATAAAAACTGATAAACGCACAAAAGATTAATAGAATGAGTAAATTACTTTTCAATGGCATCAGCACACCAGTTGCCCCATTAATGACTTGGTCAACTTGCAAATGCAAGCCGCCCTGATAGTGGTCCTTCGAAATCGAATTTAACAACTGAAAGAATGGTAAAACCAACATAATCATGGCAACCGACCAAAACTTTCGACCACCCTGCAACTTGATGCGATCCGCTCTCAATAAGTTTAACATGTTTTAGCCCTCCGTAATCGACATAAAGTAATCCTCTAGCTTCTGATTCGTCATGCCTATCCGATAGACATCGATTCCTGCCGCTACCAACTGCCGATTGAGTTGTGGAATATCAACCACCGTGAAGATTTGCAAATGGCGGTCATCGATCACCGAGTAATCCCTGATCTGTGCTTGGTCGAGAACTACAACTGCTCGTTGCGTGTCAGCAACCTCCAAGTCGATATACCGGCGGCTTTTTTCCTGTAATTGGTCTTTCGAGAGCTCCTGAATCAATTGGCCGTGATGCAGAATCCCGTAATCCGTGGCTACCTGAGAAAGCTCATCCAAAATATGACTTGAGATCAGCACCGTCATGCCGCGTTCTGTCGCTAATTTTTGGATAATGTTGCGAATTTCAATAATTCCCGCTGGGTCCAGTCCGTTGATAGGTTCATCCAATATCAATAACTCCGGATGGCTGATCAAGGTTTGCGCAATGGCCAATCGTTGCCGCATACCTAACGAAAAGTTTTTGACCTTTTTCTTACCCGTATCGGCCAATCCCATCTGATCTAACAGGTCCGGAATCTCCTGTTCACCAACACCAGCATTCGCAGCTTGGACCGCCATGTTGCGGTAGGCACTAAGCTCCGGATAGAGTGCCGGCGTCTCAATCGACTGCCCAATCTTTCGCCGCCCCGCACGCAGACCGGCTGGATCATGCTGACCAAATAGAGTGATCTCACCACTATCATAGTGAGTCAATCCCATGATCAACCGCATGATAGTCGACTTACCCGCACCATTTTCACCAATCAGGCCGTAGATCATTCCCCGCTTGATCTCCAAGGAGACGTGGTCAATGACCGTGCGTTGTCCGTAAGTTTTGACAACATCTTGAATTTTTAAGATTGTTTCTGGCATATTCACTACCCCTTTTCGTTTCTACAAATAATAGCTTACCGATTAAGTGTAAATTGAATGACCAGTAACCATAAAGAAAGGATAAAGATTCCAGTCAAAAAGGAGTGGGACAGAGTTGACTGCCTTTCATCGCACGTTGCGACCATATACGTTCGGAACACAAAACGGATCTGGGACTTTTATCCCAGACCCAAAGTTCATATTGTAAGTTCTAACGTCTGCTAAAAAACAATTGGTAAGATAACCTTCCAACCCAGGACGCCAACTAATAGAATCACTATCAGAACAATCCAAAATAAGTGAAAAAGTAATCTGAACATCAGTAATCCCATCCGTAACAGAAATAAAGGTAATTCTAACAAAAACAGCATTTTCTCTGCCCCCATCAATCGATTCTAATCAATCGAATATCCTTCTGCCCCCGCTGACCTTTTTGGGGAACCAGTTTATAATCAATCGTATCCATTTTCATGGCGTACCGCCCCTTAAGACTGCCACTCCTGATGCTTAACGCCTGATTATAATCATCAACCGAGTAGCGATAATGATGACTAGAATGGTCACCAGTAATTTCCATCGTTGATTTAGAAAACTTAGCAATTCCAGCAGAGCCCTGCTTCGTGTTTACATGCCAACTGAATCGTTGCAAAACTTGCTGAGTCGTTAAATGATGTGGTATTCGAGCTATCTTGACGGTTTCAACACCTAAAAACACAACAATTAGAATGGCGATTAACCCTTTCACCTTACGCTTACTCACCTACTACTACCTCCCCTATAATTCTTTACGCTGTAACATCACCGCCGAAACCCCACCCGCAGCGATAATGATGACCAGACAAACGACCAGGTACGGAACCAGTTCGGTAATCTTCAACGTTCCCAAAGCTATCTTCTGAACAACATCGGTAAAATCAATGTACATCAGCCATTGCCACCCCAACATGTCCGAACAGGTCGCAACTAAAACCGGCCACAACGTTATAAATAGCGCCGCAGTCACGATTGAATCCGTCAAAGTCAAGATGATGACGCCCATGCTGAGAATCGCGTCAATAAAGAGAGAAATTGTCAGCAACATCATACCTAGCGTTTGTACCAGAGTGAGCAGTGGTGCCCCTGCTGACCAACCGGTTAATTTGCCAACCAGAATAACAACCGCGTAGTAACTAAGTGTCAGGACAAACACATCGACCAGCAGCGTCATAAACTTGCTGGTCATAAAGGCTAGTCGTGAAATCCCCGAGACTAAAGTATTTTTATAAACCTTCTTAGAAAATTCCTGACCAATCACCAGCACAAGCAAGGCAATCGCTAGGTACAGCAGCGTCGTTGCTGACAACGTGGCACTTCTCAGACCAGTCAACGCCGACCAATTGGCTGCCCCCAGTCGACGCATGGTGGTCGAGCTGACCATGATACCGTAGAAACTCCCATTAAACGTAATCACTCCACCTAAGAAGATAGCGGCAGCGAGCGTGAAATAAATCCCGCGACTGTGCATTTGACGATAAGCATCTGCCTTAATCTGATTCAACATCCGCTTGGTCCTCCTCCGCAATCAACCTGGTATAGTACTGTTCCAACGAACTCTCACGCTGAACGACTGCCGAAACGGCAACCCTATTTTCGACCAGTGTCCGGTTAATCACTGCGGCCGACAGCGCAGTATGGTGAATGATGAGATGATGATCATCGAGAATCGCAAACTCACCGATAGCCTCACGGTCTAAGACCTGCCCCGCGAGTGTCACCTGATCTACCGTAATCTCCAGACCAGACTGATTGACAACGTCCAACTCTGCCTTGGTCAGCTCCTTGATCAATTGACCATGACGAATAATCCCAAATCGGTTAGCGACCTGATACAATTCCGACAAAATATGACTCGCCATCAAGATGGTTGTGTGGCGCTCTTCATTCAGCCGTTTAATTAATTGACGGAATTCGATAATCCCGTTTGGATCAAGGCCATTGATAGGCTCGTCCAGGATCAAAAAGTCTGGGCGGGGTAAGATGGCCAGGGCAAGGCCCAGTCGTTGTCGTTGCCCCAGTGATAACTGGCTAGCCCTGGTCGCCTGTTTAGCTGTAAGATTCACAAACTCTAGTGCCTCCGGAATCAATTGCGGTTCGGCAAGGCCATGTTGAATCGCACACAGCTTCAAATTTTGGTTAACGGTCAAATTGGGAAAGGCAACGGGATTCTCAATGATGGCCCCCGTTCGTCGCAGGGCATGGCGATAGTGACCCACTGATTCGCCCAACAGGGTGATTTTTCCCGCGGTTAAATGAGATAGCCCAGTGATCAACCGCATCAGCGTGGTCTTCCCCGCCCCATTTTCGCCAATTAAACCGTAAATATCCCCTGCCTTGACGGTCATGCTAATGTCAGCCAGCGCCTGAAATTCCCCAAATTGCTTGCTGACATGTTTGATGACTAAAACATTCTCGCTAATAATGAATTCCCCCCCTCAGCGTTCTCAACACTGATTAATATACGGCGGCTTTCTAAAGCCCCGGTATAAATAAACCTTAATTTAACCTAAATTGTGACGATGAACCAATTCGACTATAATTGAAACGTACCTTAAGGAGACTTTTAAAAACAATGCACAAAATTCTAATCGTGGAAGACCATACCGATATTCAGGACCTCCTGCACGATGTCCTCAGCCCCACCTACCAAATTTTAACTGCCTTAGATGGCATCAGTGCCTTACAAGTTTTTAACGATCAGCAACCCGACTTAATCATTCTAGACCTGATGTTGCCGAACATTACCGGTGAAAGCGTCCTTAAGACGATTCGTAAAACCTCTAGTGTGCCCATCCTGGTTCTGACCGCCATTCAGTCGAAGACCAAAACGGTTGCCTTACTTCAAGCAGGAGCCAACGATTACCTGACCAAACCGTTCGACATCGATGAACTATTGGCCCGTATTCAAGTTCAACTACGCGCGTTGCCATCGGCGATTCAGCCAACGCATGACGTGTTAAAGTTTAACGAAATTTGCTTGGACAGCAACACCCATCATATCACGGTTGCCAGCCAGCCCTTAGTTTTACCCAAAAAAGAATTCAACCTACTGAAGCTGCTCCTCAAGGAACCCCACCAGGTCTTTGAAAAGGCTCAGCTGTATGAAGCGGTCTGGGGTGAACCCTATCAAGATGCCGAGAACACCCTTAACGTTCATCTCAGTAATCTACGGATCAAACTAAATGAATTGGCTGAACAACCACACTATATCGTCTCCGTCTGGGGCATCGGCGTCCGACTGGTTTGATAAGGAGGGGCTCATGTTAACTTTTATTATCGGCGTATTAGTCTTGGTAGTCCTGGTTCTTGTGATTATCCTGAGTCAGCTGATCAGCGCACTACATCACATCACAACGGATCTCACCTATATCAATACCCACACCACCAATGCTGGCGTCACGAGTAATTTTCACTTTGGCGGCATCCAACGACTGGCCTTGGCCCTGAATCAAATGCTCAGCCAGACGCGAAACCTCCAGCAAACGGAATACCAACGCGAACATCACCTGGAACAAATGCTCCTTAACCTCACGCACGACATTAAAACGCCGTTGACCGTGGCCACGGGTTATGTTCAATTGATTCAGCAAAAGCCAACCGCCGCCACGCCAACTAACCTGCAACGCGTGCTGAACAACCTAGCGTCCGTCAACTACTACTTACGCTACCTGATGGATTTTAATTTAGTACGCACCAAGGCGAATCATTTAAACCTGGAATCAGTGAACGTCTCCCATTTTCTGGAGCAAGAACTGTTTGGCTTCTTTGATGATTTGAATGCTAAACAGATTACCGTTACACCAAATATCACCGCAAATATCACGTTGACGACCGACCAATTACTACTCCAACGAATCATTCAAAATCTTGTGGGTAATTGGCTGAAATATGCGCAAAACTCGGCGACCGTTAGCTTAGCACCTCTGGATGATCAGCATATCTGTCTCGAATTTCAAAACGAAACTGCGGTAACTTCGCCAGGGAATTCTGTGACGACTGAGCAGTTCTACACCACCGACGACCACTCCACAGAAAGTCTTGGCTTGGGACTAAACATTGTGCAATCTCTAGTAACCACCTTAGGCGGAAAACTGGCAATTAAGACTGGCAATCGGCAGTTTACGGTTCGCTTAACTTTCAGGACAACGCCTCCACAAGACTAATTTTTCACAGTAAAAGACGGCAACCCACTCATAGCGGTTACCGCCCTTTTTACGCGATTTTTACTTAGCTTCTGAAGGTTGAAAGATGAAATACCTGTCTCGCCCCAGTATCAGCAAGGATTCGCACCATTAAGATAGTGTGAAATTGCCGCACTCCGACTGTCAGG